>NZ_SRUS01000003.1:0-759130 GCF_004794715.1 Mesorhizobium sp. M8A.F.Ca.ET.207.01.1.1
ATTGACGGTTGTAGCCGGAGGGGCAGCGGGCGACTTCGCCAAGCCTCGGGCCGGATGGCCATCCGGCCCGAGGCTCAGTCGCTTCCATCGCACAAAAATCATCTCGTGCAGATACAAGGGGCGGCGCGAACCTGAAACGATTGTCCTGTGGAGGCTCCAATCTTTGCCCTGGAAGATCAGGCCGCGCCGGCGCCTCCTCCAGCGCCAGCGGCCGGATTGCATCAGCCCAGTTCCACCGTCCGCCCCAGCTCGATGCTCTGTTCGGCCGCGAGCACGATGCGCAGGCTGTTGACCGCCGCGTCCATCTGCTCGGTCAGATCGAGGTCCTCGCGGATGGCGCGCAGGAAGAAAGCCTGCTCGCGGTCGCACAATTCCTGATGGCCGGGCTCGTCCTCCATGCTGACGATATCGTCTGGTTTCTTGAAGTTCTTGTCGCCGTCGACAGCGGCATAGTGGATCTTGAGCGCATCGGTCTTGGTGTGGCGATCGATGTCGGCGGAGTTCGACACTTCAGCGTCGGAAGCGATGCTGGCGGCTTGCCCGGCGACGATCGACACCGCACCCTTCGGCCCGACGACGTCCTTCACGAAATAGGCCGTCTCGCTCATCATCGGCCCCCAGCCGGCTTCATACCAGCCGACCGAGCCGTCGTCGAAGGTGACGTGCAGGTGGCCGTAATTCTGCTTGTCGGCCTCTGCCCACAATTTGGCGCCGATGCCGTGCACGCGGACCGGCTTCGCGCCGGTCAGCTGGCACATGACATCGACATAGTGCACGCCGCAGTCGACGATCGGGATCAGCGAATCGATCAGGTTCTTGTGCCAGTGCCAGGCGCTGCCGCTGCTCTGCTGGTTGAGGTTGAGCCGCATCACCAGCGGCTTGCCCAGCGTCTTGCCGACCTCGATGAATTTGATCCATGAGGGATGGACGCGCAGGATATAGCCGAGCACCAGCTTACGATTTTTCGCCCGCGCGGCGGCCACCACCTTCTCGGCGTCCTCGATGTTGGTGGCGAGCGGCTTTTCCATGAACACATGGCAGTTGGCCGCGATCGCCTTCAGCGCGTATTCGGCATGCGTGTTGGGCCAGCTGTTGATCGAGACGGCGTCCGGCTTGGTCTCCTTCAGCGCCAGGTCGAAATCTTCGTAGAGCGGATAGCCGGCAAGTTCGGCTGGGATCTTGGTGTTGCTCTTGATCGAGCGGCTCATGATGCCGACGATCTGAAAACCCTCGGAGCGGTGATAGGCACTGGCGTGCGACGCACCCATATTGCCGAGACCCACCACCAGCACTTTTACCTTGTCGGCCACTACTGCCTCCCGTTCCTGATTGAATCGTGCGCGGCGCGCTGCCGCCCTTGTTGCTTCGTCCAGAGCAAATCACGCCAGGTTGGCGCCGCCCCTCATTGCCCTGCCGGGCATTTCTCCCCGTATAGTGACGGGGAGAAAGTAGCTGGCCGCAACGTTAGCGATTGGCGAAATCATCGACGCGAGCGCCCCTCTCCCCGTCACTATACGGGGAGAGGATGCCGGCAGGCAGGTGAGGGGCGGCGCCGACTTCGGCAATTGCCGGTGCTACTGCACCGCCGAATCGAACAGATGCGCCTTGATCTTCTCGACATCGAGCGCGGCGAAGCCTTCCGACAGTTTGACGCCGTCGGCGTCGGCCTTCACCTTGGCCTTGTCGAAGTCGTTGGCTGCGGGAATGAGATCGTTGGTGCAGACATCCTCGGCCTTCACCGGATTGGTGATCTGGCCGATCTTGTGGATCTCGTCGAAGAAGCCCTGCCAGCTCGCCATGTCGTGCGAACCCCAGCCGCCGCGCTTGTCCATGTCGCCACGGAAGACGTTGATCTGCTGCAGGATCGAGGTGGTGCCGAGTTCCGGCCCGAGATTCTTGGCCAGCGTCGGGAACTGCTCGAACACCGCCTCGACCGCCGCGCGCGGATTTTGATACCCGAACTCCAGGCCCATCGCCCAACCGCGCAGGTATTTTTCCAGGAACGCTTTCTTGTCGGGATCGGCAAGGTCGGCGGCGCGCACGACGAAGGTGTTCGCCGGCAGCTTGGAGTTCTTCACGCCGAGCCAGTATTCGAAGTCGAGACCCTTGGCGATCCATTCTGCGCGCAAGCCTTCCCATGACAGCGCCGCGTCGCCCTGGCCGCCGGCAAGCGCGGTGCCCCAGGTCGGCCAGCCGGCCTCGACATATTTGACCTTCTTGATGTCGACGCCCTGCGCGGCAAGCAGCGGATCGGTGATCGACTGCCAGGCGGCGGAGCCGAGCAGGATGGTCTTGCCTTCAAGCTTCTTCAGGTCGTTCGAGCCCTCGCCCTTGCGGAAGGCGATGGAGAACGTGTCGCGCGCGCCCATGTGGAACACCGACTTCAGCTTCATGCCGTTCTGGATGGCGAAGGAGAACACGCCGGGCGAGGGAAAGCCCATGTCGGCCTGGCCGACATCGACGAACTTCACGGTTGCCGTGCCGTCGGACGGTCCCGGCTGCATGTCGGTGTCGAGTCCGCCGAAATAGCCGGCTTTCTTGGCCGCCCAGTAGGGATAGTCGTCGAGCACTTCGAGCGTGCCGCGCGGCGAGATCCAGGTGAATTTTCCATAGGCCTCGGCTTTGGCCTTGAGGCCCGACGCGCCTAGCGCGGTCGCCGTCACCAACCCGGCGCCGGTGACCTGCAGGAAGGTACGGCGGCTCATTCCCGCCTTGTGGATGAAATTGTCGTTGGTCATGGCATTCCCCTTTTTGTTTGATGTTGGTCAGTCGCCGTCTCCGGGGCGCGGTCATTGCCCTCTGCTTCAAGCCTCCCAGCTCGCCCATTTCTTGCCGATGAGGAAGAACAGCACGTAGATCAGGATGCCTAGCATCGACAGGATCAGCACCACGGCGAAGAATTGCGGCATCTGGATCATCGACGAATAGGTGGTGAGCCGGTTGCCGAGGCCGAAGCCGCCGCCGACCATCTCGGCGCCGACGGCGGTGAGAAGGCCGAAGATGGCGCCGATCATCAGCCCGACCAGGATCATCGGCAACGCCATCGGCGCGCGGATCTTCCAGAAGATCTGCAAGGTGCTGGCGCCGTAGGATCGTGCCAGCGCGATCTTGGCGCTGTCGACGCGGCGGAAGCCGGTGGCGGCGTTGATCATCACCATCGGCCCGGCTGCCAGCGCCACCGCGATGATACGCGGCGTGTAGCCGAAACCGAAGCGCAGGATCAAAAGCGGCACCAGCGCCAGCATCGGCGTGGTGACGAGCAGCAATATGTAGGGCGCGACGATCTTTTCCGCGAAGGGGAACTGGGTGATGACGGCGGCCAGCACCAGCCCGATCACCGCGCCGATGGCAAAGCCGGACACCAGCTCGACCAGCGTGTAGCCAAGATGCGGCGCGATCAGCGGAAACTCGTCGAACAGCGCATAGCCGATCGAGCTCGGCGGCGGCATGATGTAGAGCGGCACGTGAAACAGCCGCAGCGCCAGTTCGATGCCGCCGATGATGATGACGGCGACGGCGAGGATGGCCGCCACCTCCTTGCCCGACTTGATGCCAGGGCCACTGGCGAAGGCCGAAAGGTTGGTCAGGCTGACATCCTGTCCATCACCTGATTTCGACTTGGAGAATTCGGGAATGGCGTCGCTCACGGCCTGATCCTCACGATCTCGGCACTCGGGCGTTCCGGCGCCTTCGGCCTGGTGCGCTCGCCGACAATGTCCATCTTGATCCGGTTGGTGAGGTCGAAAACCTCCTTCGTCGCCATGATCTCCAGCGAACGCGGCCGCGCGAACGGCACGCGATATTCCTTGGCGACTTTGCCCGGCCGCGCGCTCAGCACCACCACGCGGTCCGAGAGGAAAATCGCTTCCTCGATCGAGTGGGTGATGAAGACGATGGTGGTCTTGGTGTCGAGCCAGATCTCCTCGACCAGCCGGTTCATCTCCTCGCGGGTAAAACTGTCGAGCGCGCCGAACGGCTCGTCCATCAGCAGCACCGAAGGCTTCAGCGCCAGCGCCCGCACGATCGCCGCGCGCTGCTGCATGCCGCCCGAAAGCTCGCGCGGGAACTTGCCGCCGAAACCGTCGAGGCCGACCCGGTTCAGGAGATGCGCGATCCAGGCGCGGTCGGGTTTTTCGCCCTTGATCTCGAAGGGAAAGCGGATGTTGGCGTCGAGATTGCGCCACGGCAGAAGGTTGGCTTCCTGGAACACGATGCCGATATCGGGATGCGGCCCGGTGATCGCCTTGCCGTCGAGCCGGATCTCGCCGCTGGTCAGGCCGTGCAGGCCCGACATCGACCACAGAAGCGTGGTCTTGCCGCAACCCGACGGGCCGACGATCGAGACGATTTCATTGGCCCTGACGTCAAGGCTGCAGCGGTCCAGCGCCAGGAGGTCGCCGGACGCCGTGTGATAGATCTTGGTCGCTGCCTGCACGCCAAGCTTCGGCGTTGTTGCTTCGCCCGCGTTCATCCGCCCCTCGGAGATTGCGTGATGATCCAATAGGTCATCAGACTGCCAGAAATCAGTGTGTAACTATCCTACTTTGCTGTCAAGCGCCGGTGGTGGTAAGCGTATCATCAGAATCTAGGATATGTGTTAGCCGGTTGTTTTTATGATATTTTCTTTGCCTTGAAATCCGTGTTGCTTTCCTACATAGTTAGACAAGCGCACGCGGTGCCGGCCTTGCGGCACGCATCGGTTGCAACAGTGCCGGGCGCATGGAACGACGGCGTGCAAACATGATAAGAGGTCAGGTCGAAAACGGGCTAGGGAAGACCGCCTTCATGACCGAAGCTGCCAGCCATCCGATCGTGGACGAAGGGGGGGCCGGGGACGAGCCTGTCCGGCGCATTCCCGACATCATCTCGCTCGTCAAGGATTCCTACGCGGAATTGCGCCCGGCCGAACGCCGCGTCGCCGATGTCGTGCTCGAAAATGTCAAATACGCGGTCGACGCCTCCAACGCCGCCCTTGCGCAGCGCGCCGGCGTCAGCGAGCCGACGGTGACCCGGTTCTGCCGCGCCATCGGCTGCGAGGGTGTGCGCGACTTCAAGCTGAAGCTGGCACAGAGCCTCGTCGTCGGCGCGCTCTATCTGGACACCTCGCCGGCCAGGGAGGGCGATACCGGCATGCCGTTCTGGAACGCCGTGTTCGGCGAAGCGCGCCGGGCACTGCAGGAGGCCGAGCGGCAACTCGATCCGGGTGAGCTGGAAAAGGCGGCCGAGCTGATCGCCCGGGCCCGCCAAGTCACCGTGTTCGGGCTCGGCGGCAGCTCTTCGGCGCTGGCGCAGGAGACCCAGTATCGGCTGTTTCGCTATGGCATCTCGATCAGCGCCCAATGCGATCCCTATCTGATGCGCATGACCGCCTCGACGCTGAAGCCTGGCGACCTGGTGATCGCCATCTCGGCGACCGGGCGCACGCGCGAAGTGATCGAGGCCGTCGAACTCGCCAAGCACTACCGCGCCAACGGGATCGCCGTGACGGCGCCCGACACCGAGCTCGCCCGCGCCTGCGACGTCAGGCTGACGGTCGCCGTGCCCGAATATCCCGACACGCTGAAGCCGACCGCCTCGCGCTATGCCTTCCTGGCAATGATCGACCTTTTGGCGGTGGCCTCGGCCTACAAGCTCGACGGCTCCGCCCGCGAGACGGTCCGCCGCATCAAGTACAACGCCCAGATCCACCGCACGGGCAAGGAAATGGAGCCGCTCGGAGATTGATGAGGCGTTCTTCCTTCTCCCCTTGTGGGAGAAGGTGTCGCCGAAGGCGACGGATGAGGGGTGTTCCAGCTTGGCACCGACGGCACCCCGTGGCGCACCCCTCATCCGTCTCGGCGCTGCGCGCCGATCCACCTTCTCCCACAAGGGGAGAAGGAAGAAGAAAGAGGGAAGACATGCTCGAAATGGCACCGACGAAACAGGCAGCCGCATGGCTCGCATCCCTGGCGCAGGCGCTCGCAGCCGGCGATGTGACCGCCGCAAGCAACCTCTTCGTCGACGATTGCTACTGGCGCGACCTGCTGACCTTCACCTGGAACGTCACCACCATGGAAGGCCGCGAGGCCATTATCGCCATGCTCAAGTCAACGCTGGCGACCACCAAGCCAACGGCATGGCGGATCACCGGCGAAGCGACCTCGGATGAAGGCACCATCGAAGCCTGGTTCACCTTCGAAACGGCTGTGGCCACGGGACAAGGCATCATGAGGCTACGCGACGGCCGCTGCCGCACCCTGTTCACGGCGATGACCGACCTCAGGGGGTTCGAGGAGCGCAAGGGACCGGCGCGGCCGCTCGGCGTACGCCACAAGGCCGACCCCCAGCGCGAGACTTGGTCGGAGGCGCGGGCACGCGAGACGCGCGAGCTCGGCGTCTCGGAGCAGCCCTATTGCCTGGTCATCGGCGGCGGCCAGGGCGGCATCATGCTCGGCGCACGGCTGCGTCAGCTCGGCGTGCCCACCATTATTATCGAGAAGAATGCAAGGCCGGGCGATTCCTGGCGCAACCGCTATCGCACCCTCGTGCTGCACGATCCGGTCTGGTACGACCATCTGCCTTACATTCCCTTCCCCGACAACTGGCCCGTCTTCACGCCCAAGGACAAGATGGGCGACTGGCTGGAGATGTACACGCGCGTCATGGAGCTGAATTACTGGGTCGCCACCAGGTGCCTCAGCGCCAGTTACGACGAGGCGGAGAAAGAATGGACCGTGGTGGTCGATCGCGTCGGCCAGCGCATCACGCTGAAGCCGAAGCATATCGTCTTTGCCACCGGCGCCTATGGTCCGCCGCGCAAGATCGAGCTGCCCGGCGCGGACCAGTTCAAGGGCGAGCTGCTGCATTCCAGCCAGTATGCCAGTGGCGAGAAATTCCGCGGCAAAAAGGTCGCCGTCATCGGCGCGGCCAGCTCCGGGCACGACGTCTGCGTCGATCTCTGGGAGAGCGGCGCCGACGTCACCATGATCCAGCGCTCGCCGACCACCGTGGTCAAGTCGGACACGCTGATGCAGGTCGGCTTCGAAATCTTCTCCGAGGATGCGCTGGCGCGCGGCATCACCACCGAAAAGGCCGACATGATCGTCGCCTCGACGCCGTTCGCGCTGGTGCCCAAGGGCCAGCGCGCGCTCTACGACGTCATCCGCGCGCGCGACGCCGCCTTCTATGAACGGCTCGCCGCCTCCGGCTTCGCGCTGGATTTCGGCGACGACGAGACCGGCCTGCTGATGAAGGCCTACCGCACGGGCTCGGGCTATTACATCGACGTCGGCGCTTCGGACCTGATCATCGACGGCAAGGTCGGCATCCGCAGCGGCGTCGCCATCAAATCACTGACGCCGAAAGGCATCCAGTTCGAGGACGGCAGCGAACTCGAGGCCGACGCCATCGTCGCCTGCACCGGCTACCAGTCGATGAACGAGAATGTGGCGGCGCTTGTCTCGCGCGAGGTCGCCGACAAGGTCGGCCCCTGCTGGGGCCTCGGCTCCGGCGTCAAGGGCGACCCCGGCCCCTGGCAAGGCGAATTGCGCAACATGTGGAAACCGACCGCACAGGAAGCCCTATGGTTCCACGGCGGCAATCTGGCCCTGTCGCGGTTTTATTCGAAGTATGTCGCGCTGCAGATCAAGGCGCGGATGGAAGGGATCGATACGCCGGTTTATGGCAAGCCTAGTAACGCTAGGCAGTGAAGCTGCTGATCTCCCCCCTCGTGGGGGAGATGGCCGGCAGGCCAGAGGGGGGCGCTGTCCCGCCGGCCTCTCAGCCGATTGCAATTGCGCTTGGCACAGGTTCTTTGCAGGTCGCAGGATGGCCAGGGTTTGCGTTCCTTCGCGCCCCCCTCTGCCCTGCCGGGCATCTCCCCACGAGGGGGGAGATTGGCTGATCATTCATGCCGGTGCCCGAAATGCCGGGCCGCCACCTCGACATGCGTATGTCGCGCATGCGCCGCGAAACGCTCGGTCTCGCCGACATCGTTGACCGCTTCGTTCGGCCACCAGGTGCCGCCGATGACGATGCCTTCCGATACCAGCCGCTGATCGGCGGTGAGCGAGGCGCCAACCGCATCGACGAAGGTGAAGCGGCCTGGGCGTTGCCGCAGCACGGCGACGTCGCCGACGGTACCGACCGCCAGCGTGCCGAGGTCCGGCCGGGCGATCGCCCGCGCCGGCGCTTGCGTCGCCGCGCGCAAGACCTCGGCCACCGGCATGCCGAGCGCCATCAGCTTCGACATGCAGACCAGAATGTCGAAGGCCGGCCCGTCGACGCAGTAGAGATGCACGTCGCTCGAAATGACGTCGGGCGCCAGCCCTTCGGCCAGCATCGCGCGCGCGACGTCGAAGTCGAACGAGCCCATGCCGTGGCCGAGATCGAAGATGACGCCGCGCTCGCGCGCCAGCCGCATGTCGGGCCGCACCATGCCGGAAGCGAAGACCGGCGCGTTGGGAAACGGCCGGAAGCAATGGGTGAGGATGTCGCCCCGGCGCAGGCGCGGCAGCACTTCGGAGCGGCCGGGTGGCGGCTCATCTATATGCGCCATCAGCGGCAGTCCGGCTTTGTCGGCGGCCTCCAGCGCCAGATCCACCGGCGCGATGCCGCTGGTGCCGCCTGCATGCTTGCCGGAGCGGACCTTGACGCCGACCACGACGTCGGCGTGCTCGCGCGCCGCGGCCACCACCTCGCGCGGCTCGCAAAGCCGGAGATCGCTGCATTCGCCGACCGACACCGTCTGCGAAAAGCCGAAAATGCCGGCAAAGGAAATGTTGACATAGGCCAGGATGCGCACCTTCGAGCGCTCCATGACATGGCGGCGGAAGCCGAGAAAATTGCCCGCACCGGCGCTGCCGGCATCGATGAAGGTGGTGGTTCCGCTTTTCGCGGCGAGCCGGTCGGCATCGACGCCGAGCGAGGTGCCGCCCCAATAGACGTGGCTGTGCAGGTCGACGAGGCCGGGCGCGACGATGCAACCGGTCGCATCGACCACCTGCGCGGCGCTGGTCACGGGGATGTCGGCGTCGACCGCGGCGACTCGGCCATTGGCGATGGCGACATCGCGCGGCGCGTCGATGCCGGACGCCGGATCGATCAGCCGTCCGCCCTTCAGCAGGAGGTCGAATTGCATGGAGATGCCTCCGCCTTGTTACTTCGTCTTTCAGGCCGGCCTGTACGCGACGGCCTCGACCTCGATCTTGATGTCGATCATCAGCCGCGATTCGACCGTCGTGCGCGCCGGCGGATTTTTGGGAAAATGCCTGGCATAGACCGCGTTGAAGGCGCCGAAATCGCGCGCGTCTTCCAGCCAGACAGTGGTCTTGACCACGTCGTCCATCGTGCAGCCGGCCAGCGCCAGCGCGGCCTTGACGTTGGCGAGCACCTGCTCGGTCTGTTCCGTGATGCCACCCTTGACCACGATGCCGTCGCCGCCGACCGGAACCTGGCCCGAGATAAAGACGAAATCGCCGGCCCGCACGGCGGGCGACAGCGGCACGTGGGACGTTCCAAAAGTCTGCTTGGGCACGGGATGGCTCCTCCGATGACGCGGCGAGGCACCGAGGCGGCCCCCGCTTTGGGGGGAGATTTACCGCGATCGGGGCGATCCCGATAGGGGGCTTGTTGGAAAGCAACATTCTTCGAAATCCGTGTTGCTTTATTACAGAAGCGCTTGCATCGTACGCGATTGCCGGACGGGCTCGACGCCACGACGGACAGGCGCCCTTGCGAGACGGAGACCCCGACAATGACCTTCGACAAGAACCCGTTTCCTTCAGGCGACGCCGACCGCCACGCGCTGTGGGAGATGCTGGTGCGGCGCGACATCGACGCCTTCATCGGCCAGGACTGGTCCATGGTCGAGAACGACTTCGTCGCCGAGAGCTTCTTTGGCATGCACGCGCATTTCCTGGCCAACGCCGATGCCTGGCGGCTGCAATTTCCCAGGCTGGAAATCTATCGCGACGAGTGGCTGCGCCAGGCCAAGGAGACGGCGGCGACCAAATTCGCCGAGCCGCTGCGCGAGGCGCTGTTTCGCGTCACCAATCTGCGCGACATCGATGTCGACGGCGACCGCGCCGTGCTGCACAAGAAGTTCGACGGCAGCGTCGCCAAGGCAGACGGCAGCGTCGACCGGCTGAAATGGCAGACGCTGTATTTTTGCCGGAAGGTCGGGGCGAACTGGAAGATATCAGGCTTCGTCGGCTACATGCCCTATCCGCTGGGCGGCTAGCCGATCAGTAAAGCGTGACGAAGGCCGGGAACATCACGCCGGTCTCCCGCAAATACTCGATAAGCTCGATGGCCGGGAAGATGGCGAGGAAATAGAGTCCGTCAAAGAAGGTGCGCCGCAGCGCGCGCGTCGAGAACTGCAGCTCGTCATTGTCGCGGTAGAGCAGCGGGTTCGGCCAGAACCGGGGCGTCGCCTTGATATAGGCTGTATAGGCCGCGCCGAACTTGCCCAGGAGATATTCGGCTTCCTTGCGCGCCGTGACGCGGAAGATGAGGAAGCTGGCAACGCCAAGGGCGGCGGCGGCCACCAGCGAGCCGTAGAGCAGGCCGATGCCGACCGCGCCGACCGTCGAGAAGAAGTAGAGCGGGTTCTGGCTCATCGAGAACGGTCCCGTCGAAACCAGCTCCTCATTCTTCTTGCCGCCGACATAGAGGATGCTCCACAGCCGGCCGACGACGCAGATCAGCACCAGGCAGAAGCCGACCAGTTCGAGCGTTTCGTGCCCATCCGAGCCTTCGCTGAGCGCCGGTTTGGTCAGGAACAGGAGCAGCACCGCCAGCGCCGCCGCGATGCGGATGAAAATCAGCCGCTTGCGCTGATCGAAAGCCTTCGAAACCGGCTTGAGGGAGGCGTAGGTCATTCGGGTTTTCCTGGGGCGCTCCGTGCGAGCCCGGCCACTGGGGCACGCCATTGATGGCGGATACAAGGCGCTCGCCCTCTATCAGCGCACCGCGAGGCTTTCGTAAAGGCCTTTTGCGTCAACGACAGCGATCCTTACGAATTTGTATGCCAGCGGACAGGCTGGGGTGAAGCCGTTTGCCTATTGTCCGGATGCCGGATCGCCACCGCAACCATCGACATCGGGATATCTGCCATGCTCGCGCTTCCCACCGCACCAAACCAAAACAGGGTTCCCGACGTCACTCTCGATTTCTGGCTGATCAAGCTGATGGCCGTCACCATGGGCGAGACGGCGGCCGACTATCTCGCCGTCAACCTCGGTCTTGGGCTGACCGTCACCTCGCTGATCATGACCGGCGTCCTGATCGTCGCCCTTGCCGTCCAGTTCGCGCAGAAGCGCTACGTGCCCTGGGCCTACTGGCTGGCGGTGGTGCTGATCAGCGTCGTCGGCACGCTGATCACCGACAATCTCGTCGACACTTTCGGCGTGCGCCTGCAGACCACCACGATTGCCTTTTCCGTGGTGCTCGCGGCGACGTTCGCGGTCTGGTACGCAGCCGAACGGACGCTGTCGATCCACACCATCTTCACGACCCGGCGCGAGATCTTCTACTGGCTGGCGATCCTCTTCACCTTCTCGCTCGGCACCGCCGCCGGCGATCTGGTCGCCGAGAGCTTCGACATGGGCTATCTGACCACGGGCCTGCTGTTCGGCGGCGTCATCGCGCTCATCGCTGTCGCCTACTATCTGCTCCGTCTGGACGGCATCCTGGCCTTCTGGCTCGCCTACATCCTGACGCGGCCGCTTGGCGCGTCCTTCGGCGATTGGCTGTCGCAGCCCGTTGAATATGGCGGCCTCGGCTTCGGCACCACCTTCACCAGCCTGGCCTTCCTCGGCTGCATCGTCGCCCTGATTCTCTACATGACGCTGAGAAAGAATGCCGACGAGCTCGACGAGATGTTGCTGGACTCGGATTGAACCCAGGCGGCGAGCGCCGCGGGATCGGCCAGCTTCACCGCGGTCCTAGGAACCAACCCGTGCCGGTGATAGCCTGCCCCCGACATCGGCAATCAACCGGAACAGCAATGCGACTTCTTCTTGTCGAGGACGACCAAAGGACGGCCGATTACGTCGTCAGGGGGCTGACCGAGGCCGGCCATGTCTGCGACCTCCTGCGCGACGGTCATGACGCGCTTTTCGCGGCAACCAGCGGCGGCTACGACGTGATCATTGCCGACCGGATGATCCCGGGTCTCGATGGCCTGTCGATGGTCAAGGCGGTCCGTGCCGCGGGCGTGCGCACGCCGGCGATCTTCCTCACCTCCGTCGGCGGCATCGACGACCGCGTCGAGGGCCTCGAGGCCGGCGGCGACGACTATCTGGTCAAGCCCTTCGCCTTTTCCGAGCTGCTCGCCCGCATCAATGCGCTCGGCCGGCGGCCGGCGGCGCAGGAGCAGAAGACGGTGTTGAAGGTTGCCGACCTGGAGATGGACCTCATCATGCGGCGCGTCGTCAGGCAAGGCCAGCCGATCGACCTGCAGCCGAGGGAGTTCAGCCTGCTGGAGGTGCTGATGCGCGGCGAGGGCCGCGTCATCACCCGCACCATGCTTCTGGAGCGCGTCTGGGATTTTCATTTCGATCCCAAGACCAGTGTCGTCGAAACCCATATCAGCCGGTTGCGGGCCAAGGTCGACAAGCCGTTCGAAACCCAGCTCATCCATACCATCCGCAACACCGGCTACAGTCTGCACGCGCCGCTTTCCGCATGACGGAGGCATGGACCCGCCTGCTGCGCAGCACGCCGTTCCGGCTCGCCCTGACGTTCGCCTTCCTGTTCATGCTGGCCTTCGTGCTGGCGGGCGCGATCGTCTACCAGATGATGAGCGCCGATCTCGCCGAGCAGCTTGACGACACCATCAAGGAAACCTACGCCGTCATCGCCTCAGCCTATGCCGACAACGATCCCAAGGAGCTGGTCGAGATCGTGGAGAGCCACGCCACGCTCAGCCCGAAGAAGGAGCAGCTGTTTTCGCTGACCGACTCGGCCGGTAACCGCCTGGCCGGCAACTTCACCGCGGCCGGGCTTCCCGACGGCTTCTCGATGTTCGGCGCCGAGATGCCTGGCCTGCCCGCTGGGACCGAATATCGCGCCTACTCCGGTTCGGTCGGCGCCGACACCTTGACCGTCGCCTTCAGCCTCTCCGAGACGGAGGAGCTGGAAACGATCATGCTGATGAGCTTCGGCTGGGCGACCCTGATCATCACCGGCCTGGCCGTCACCGGCGGCGCCCTGCTCGCCTCGCGCGTCCAGCGCCGTCTCGACGGCATTGCCGCCACGATGGTTGACGTCTCGCATGGCCGGCTGGACACCCGCATCCCGCTGACCGGCAAGGACGACGACATCGACATCGTGTCCAGCCAGGTCAATGACGCGCTCGACCGCCTGTCGGCGCTGGTCGAAGGCATGAAGCAGGTCAGCGCCGATATCGCGCATGATTTGAAGACGCCGCTCAACCGGCTGCAGATGATCCTGGAGAGCGCCGCCGACAAGGCCGCGCGGCGCCAGGACGTCTCCGACGATCTGGCCGACGCGCGTTCCGAAGGCCACCAGATCAACGAGACTTTCGATGCGCTGTTGCGGATCGCGCAGATCGAAGCCGGCGCGCGCAAGGCGCGCTTCACCGATGTCGATCTCGGCGAGATCCTGCGGACCATCGCCGAGATCTACACCGACGTGGCCGAGGATGACGGGAAGGTGCTGTCGCCCACGCAGCTGAACGAAATGGTGGACCGGGTCCATGGCGACCGGGAACTGTTGACGCAGATGTTCGCCAATCTGGTCGAGAACGCGCTGCGCCATTGCCCTCCCGGCACGACCATCAAACTGACGGTGACGCGCCGGGGCGAGCGTGTCCTTGCCAGCGTCGCCGACAATGGCCCCGGTATTCCTCCGGGCGAGCGCAAAAAAGTGTTTCAGCGGCTCTACCGGCTGGATCACAGCCGGTCGACGCCCGGCAGCGGCCTTGGCCTCAGCCTCGTCCGGGCCATCGCCGATCTGCACGGCGCGACCATCGCGCTTGAGGACCGTAAGCCCGGCCTCGCCGTGGTGGTGAGTTTTCCCGTAGCTACGGCTTAGCCGACAAATTGCCGGTGCTGGCCAGGCCAGCTTGGGTTCCTCGCCCCCGCTTTGGCTACGCTATGAACACATCTTCTGTGACTGGCGTGATCGGCCCGAGGCTTGATTGCCACGTGGTTCCCCCAATCCGTCGCTGCTTCGCAGCGCCACATTTCCCCCCTCCGGAGGGAAAGGAAGGGAGCGTTGCTGGACGCGCGTTGACGGCTAAAAAGGCCTGGCGCCTTTCCTCTCCCCCGTCGATCGGGGGAGAGGTGGCTCGGCGAAGCCGAGACGGAGTGGGGGTCGACCAGCGCAGCATAGGACAATGCATGCGCCAAGCTGCCATGCACGCTATCGCCAAAGACCAGCCGCTGGAAATGTGCGCATGCTTAGCGCCTCTGGCGGGAGCGAGGAGCCCGAGTCCTGAGTACTCACCTGTCGATCCGCGTCGACAGGATGATCGATGACGCGGTCCGCTCGACCCCGTCCATGGCGCCGATCTGGTCGAGCAGTGTGTCGAGGTCGCGGATCGACGGCGCGTCGACGATGACGATCATGTCGAAATTGCCACTGACCGAGTGCAGCGTCCTGACCGGTGGCAGCGCCTGCAGGGCGCGCACCACTTTGTCGGCGAGCTTGGGCGTGACGGTGAGCAGCACATGTGCCCTGACCAGCCCCTGCTCATAGTCCGGCGCCAGCCTGACGCCATAGCCCGTGATAATGCCGCGCTGCTCCAGCCGCTCGATCCGGCTTTGCACCGTCGTGCGCGACACGCCGAGTTGCCGCGCCAGTTCGGCCGTCGAGGCGCGCGCGTTGGCGCGCAGCAGCGAAAGCAGGGCCTGTTCGGCGTCACTGAGCATTTCGACGAATCCTTTCGGCAAATAGATAAAAGTTAGGGTTCACTTTGCAGAATTCCACGCTTCCTTTCGACAGGCAAGCTGCGATGATCCCGGCAAACGCGCATCGCAGGGGAATTTAGACCATGAACAAAGTCGTTATCGTCGGGGCCGGCAAGATCGGCTCGACCATCGCCGAAATGCTTGCTGAAACGGGCGACTACCAGGTCACCCTCGTCGACCGCTCGGCGGCGCAGCTCACTGCTGCCGAAGTGCCCGCCGGCGTCGAGACGCTCGAACTCGACATCGCCGCGGTCGGTGCGCTTGAAGCGGCGCTCGCCGGCAAGTTCGCGGTGCTGAGCGCCGCCCCCTTCCATCTCACCACTCGCATCGCCGAGGCGGCGGCCAGCGCCGGCGTGCATTATCTCGACCTCACCGAGGATGTCGTCTCGACCAGGCGCGTCAAGGAACTGGCCCGGACGGCCAAGAGCGCCTTCATCCCGCAATGCGGGCTGGCGCCAGGCTTCATCTCGATCGTCGCCAACGACCTCGCCAGCCGCTTCGACACGCTGGAAAGCGTGCGCATGCGCGTCGGCGCGCTGCCGCAATACCCGTCCAACGCGCTGAACTACAATTTGACCTGGAGCACCGACGGCGTCATCAACGAATATTGCGAGCCTTGCGAGGCGATCGTCGAAGGCGAACTGGTCGAGGTGCCGCCGCTGGAAGAGCGCGAGGAGTTCTCGCTCGACGGCGTCACCTACGAGGCCTTCAACACCTCCGGCGGGCTCGGCACCTTGGCCGAGACGCTGAAGGGCAAGGTGCGCACGCTGAACTACCGCACCATCCGCTATCCCGGCCATGCCGCGATCATGAAGGCGCTGCTCAACGATCTCGGCCTGCGCCATCGCCGCGACGTGTTGAAGGACATTTTCGAAAGTGCTTTGCCGGCGACGCTGCAGGACGTGGTCATCGTCTTCGTCACCGTCAGTGGCCGCAGACAAGGCCGTCTGCTGCAGGAGACCTACGCCAACAAGATCTACTCCAGGCGCGTCGGCCAGACGGTGCGCAGCGCCATCCAGATCACCACGGCTTCCGGAATCTGCGCCGTGCTCGACATGCTGGCCGACGGCTCGCTGCCGGCGACCGGCTTCGTCAAGCAGGAGGAGATCGCGCTCGACGCCTTCCTCGCAAACCGCTTCGGCCGCGCCTATGCCCAGCACGATATGGTAAGCCGGCTGGCGGGGTGAAGAGCGCCAGCCTTTCTCCCTTCTCCCCCTTGTGGGAGAAGGTGGATCGGCGCGCAGCGCCGAGACGGATGAGGGGTGTTCCAGCGGAGTGAGGCGTTGGTGTTCCCTGGAGCACCCCTCATCCGACCTCGCTTCGCGAGGCCACCTTCTCCCACAAGGGGAGAAGGAAAGACCAACGCCGCGCTCAAATATGCAGAGCGTGCCCCAGCGCCTTCAGCGCCGCTTCCTGGAACCCTTCGCCCTGCGTCGGATGGGCATGGATCGTTCCGGCGATGTCCTCCAGCCGCGCTCCCATTTCCAGCGCCAGCCCAAAGGCCGCCGACAGTTCCGAAACGCCCTGGCCGACCGCCTGGATGCCGAGCACCAGGTGATTGTCGGCGCGCGCCACGACGCGGACGAACCCGTCTTCGCCGAGCTTGGTCATCGCGCGGCCATTGGCGGCGAAGGGGAACAGGCCGATCTTGATCTCGCCGCCGAGAGCTTTGGCCTCTTCGGGCGACAGGCCCGCCGTCACCAGCTCGGGATCGGTGAAGCAGACGGCGGGGATCGAGCGCTTGTCCCAGCTGCGCTTGTGGCCGGCGACGATCTCGGCAACCATCTCGCCTTGCGCCATTGCCCGGTGCGCCAGCATCGGCTCGCCGGTGACGTCGCCGATGGCGAAGATGCCGCGCATCGAGGTGCGGCACTGGTCGTCGATCCTGATGAATTTTCCGGCCCTGTCGAGATCGATCTGCTCGAGCCCCCAGCCCTCGGTCACCGGCTTGCGGCCGACCGTCACCAGGATCTTGTCCGCGGCGACCTTGCCGCTCTTGCCGTCGGATGTCTCGACCAGCAACGCGTCGCCCTTCGTCGACAGGCCCTTGGCCTTGGCGCCTGTCATCACTTCGACGCCGAGCGCGGCGAGCCGTTTGACCACGGGCCGGGTCAGTTCCGCATCATACTGCGCCAGCACGCGCGGCAGGGCTTCGACCACGGTCACCTCTGCGCCCATCTTGGCGAAGGCCATGCCGAGCTCCAGCCCGATATAGCCGCCACCGACGACCGCGAGCTTCTTCGGCACTTCGCTCAACGCCAGGGCCTCGGTGGATGAGATCACCGGCCCGCCAAAGGGAAGAAAAGGCAGTTCGACCGGCGCCGAGCCCGTCGCGATGACGATCGCCTCGGCCCGGATCACCTGGCTTCCCGTCTCGGTTTCGACCTCGACGGTCTTGCCGTCGCGGAAGGTCGCCCAGCCCTGCACGGTCTTCACCCCGGCCTTCTTGAGCAGGCCGGCAACGCCACTGTTGAGCCGGCTGACGATCCCGTCCTTCCAGGCGACGGTCCTGGCGAGATCGAGCACCGGTGCCGTCACCGAAATGCCGAGCGGGCTGTTGCCGCCGGCCATATGCGAGACCTTCTCGAACTCCTCCGCCGCGTGGATCAGGGCCTTTGAGGGGATGCAGCCGACATTGAGGCAGGTGCCGCCGGGCTTGCCGGCTTCGACGATGACCGTATCGACGCCAAGCTGGCCGGCACGAATGGCTGAGATATAGCCGCCGGGACCGGCGCCGATGACGAGCAGCTTGCAGGAGATTTCTTTCATGATGTGACCCTTCGATCCGAGGGAATGCTCCGTCGAGATCCTTCACGCCCCCCTCTGTCCTGCCGGACATCTCCCCCACGAGGGGGGAGATTGGCAGCTTCGTCGCTTCGCTCATTCTTGCGACGATGGAGATTGGCGAAACCCGGCGTGGCGTCCAATCTCCCCCCTTGTGGGGGAGATGCCTGGCAAGGCAGAGGGGGGCGCTGTCCCGCAGTCATCTCGGTCATTCCGCCGCCCCTCTAATTGACGAAAATCAGCGCCGGCGTTTCCAGCAGCGCCTTGATCCGCTGCACGAACACCGCCGCGTCCCAGCCGTCGATGACGCGGTGGTCGAAGCTCGACGACAGGTTCATCATCTTGCGCGGGATGAACTGCGTGCCGTCCCACACGGGCCGCACCATCATCTTGTTGACGCCGATGATCGCGACCTCCGGATGATTGATGACCGGCGTGGTCGCCACGCCGCCCATGGCGCCGAGCGAGGTGATGGTGATGGTCGACCCGGACAGCTCGTCACGGGTCGCCGTGCCCGACTTGGCCGCCTCGGCCAGCCTGGCGACCTCGGCGCCGCAATCCCAGATGTCGCGCGCCTCGGCATGCTTGACGACAGGCACCACCAGCCCCGACGGCGTCTGCGCGGCGATGCCGATATGGATGCCGCCATGCTGGTGGATGATGCCGGCCTCGTCGTCGAACAGCGAATTGAGTTGGGGCTGGTCAGCGATCGCCTTGACCATCGCCCGCATCAGGAACGGCAGCAGCGTCAGCTTGGGCCTCTCCGCGCCTCCCTTGGCCGGGCGCTTTTCCTTGTTGAGCGCGGCGCGCAGTTCCTCCAGCGCCGTGACGTCGATCTCCTCGACATAGGTGATGTGCGGGATGCGCGACTTGGACAGCGTCATCTTCTCGGCGATCTTGCGCCTGAGCCCGACCAGTTTGATGTCTTCGACCGCGTCGTTGCGGGCGAGACCCGATGTCTTGGCCAGTTGCGGCCCGCGCGCCAGGAACGCCTCGATGTCTTCGTGGCCGATGCGGCCGGCCGGGCCGCTGCCTGCGACTTGCCTGAGATCGAGGCCGGCCTCTTTCGCCCGCAAACGGACGGCTGGCGACGCCAGCGGCTTTTCGCCTTCCGGGCGCGGCGCGCCGGCCGAGACCCGTGCAGTGGTCTTCGCAGCAGGCGGTGCGGGTTTAACCTGTGCCTCGGCGGGCTTTGCCACCTTGGGCGACGGTGCGGTTTCGGGTTTTGGGCTCGGTAGCTTGGCGGGCGCTTCGGCCTCGGCGGTTGGCTCCGCTTCTTTGCCGGCGGCCTTCACATTGCCCTCGCCCGCCACCTTCAACCGCACGATGGGCGAACCGATCGCCACCGTGTCGCCGATCTCGGCGCCCAGCCACAGGATTTCGCCATCGACCGGCGACGGGATTTCGACCGTCGCCTTGTCGGTCATGACGGCGGCAAGCACCGTGTCCTCGCGCACGATGTCGCCGATCTTCACATGCCATTCGACGAGTTCGGCCTCAGCGACGCCCTCGCCGACATCGGGCAGCTTGATGATGTGTTCGCCCATCTCAGGCCTCCCTAAGCTTCCAATGTTTCGATGAGGGCACGGCCGACGCGGGCGGGTCCCGGAAAATACTCCCACTCCTGCGCGTGCGGATAGGGCGTGTCCCAGCCGGCGACGCGGGCCACCGGCGCCTCCAGATGGTAGAAGCAATTTTCCTGCACCAGCGCCGAGAGTTCGGCGCCGAAACCGGAGGTCAGCGTCGCCTCATGCACGATGACGCAACGTCCGGTCTTCTTCACCGAGGCCACGATGGTGTCGAGATCGAGCGGCAGCAGCGTCCGGAGATCGATGATCTCGGCATCGATGCCGGTTTCCGCGGCCGCCGCCTGGGCGACATAGACCATGGTGCCGTAGGCGAGCACCGTGACAGCCGTACCCGCCCTGCGGATCGCCGCCTTGCCGAGCGGCACGGTATAATGGCCGTCGGCGACCTCGCCGAGCTCGTGCTTCGACCATGGCGTCACCGGTCGGTCGTGATGGCCGTCGAACGGACCGTTGTAGAGCCGCTTCGGCTCGAGGAAGATCACCGGGTCGGGGTCCTCGATCGCCGCGATCAGCAGGCCCTTGGCGTCATGCGGATTGGACGGCACCACCGTCTTCAGGCCCGACACATGGGTGAACAGCGCTTCCGGGCTCTGGCTGTGCGTCTGGCCGCCGAAAATGCCGCCGCCCGTCGGCATGCGCACCACGATCGGGCAGGTGAAGTCGCCATTGGAGCGGTAGCGCAGCCTTGCGGCTTCCTGCGTCAGCTGGTCGTAGGCCGGATACATGTAGTCGGCAAACTGAATTTCCACGCACGGCTTCAGGCCATAGGCGGCCATGCCGATGGCCGAGCCGACAATACCGGATTCGTTGATCGGCGCGTCGAAGCAGCGGCTCTTGCCGTACTTGGCCTGCAGCCCGTGCGTGACGCGAAAGACGCCGCCGAAGAAGCCGACATCCTCGCCGAACACGACGACTTTGCTGTCGCGCTCCATCGACACGTCCATGGCGTCGCGAATGGCCTCGATCATGGTCCGCCTTGGCATGGCTCAGACTCCCGCCTGCTGGCGTTGGCGTCTGAGATGCGGCGGCATCTCGGCAAACACACCTTCGAACATCTCGCGCGTCGACGGCTTGCCGCCGGCATGCAGCGTGCCGTGGCTTTCCGCCTCCTTCTGCGCCGCGATGACCGTGTCGAGGATTTCGGCCTCGGCCTGCGCGTGCCGCTCGTCCGACCAGACGCCGAGCTTGATGAGATGGTTCTTCAGCCGCATGACCGGGTCGCCGAGCGGCCAGGCGTCGGACTCGGTCTTCGGCCGGTAGGCGGAGGGATCGTCCGAACTGGAATGGGCGCCGGCGCGGTAGGTGACGTATTCGACCAGCGTCGGCCCGAGATTGCTGCGAGCCCGCTCGGCAGCCCATTTGGCCACCGCATGGACGGCGAGATAGTCATTGCCGTCGACGCGCAGCGACGGGATGCCGAAGCCGAGGCCTCGGGCCGCGAAGGTGCCCGAGCCACCGCGCGCGATGCCCTGGAAGGTCGAGATCGCCCACTGGTTGTTGACGACGTTGAGCACCACCGGCGCCTTGTAGGTGGAGGCGAACACCAGCGCCGAATGGAAATCCGACTCGGCCGTCGAGCCGTCGCCGATCCAGGCCGCCGCGATGCGCGAATCATTCGAGATCGCCGAGGCCATCGCCCAGCCGACCGCCTGGATATACTGCGTCGCCAGATTGCCGGAGATGGAGAAGAAGCCGTGCTCCTTCGACGAATACATGATCGGCAGCTGCCGGCCCTTCAGCGGGTCGGCCTCGTTGGAATAGATCTGGTTCATCATCGTGACCATCGGATAGCCGTCGGCGATCAGCAGTCCGGCCTGCCGATAGGTCGGAAAATTCATGTCGCCGGGCGCCAGCGCCTTGCGGAAGGCGCAGCTCACCGCTTCTTCACCGAGATTCTGCATGTAGAAGGACGTCTTGCCTTGCCTCTGCGCCATCTGCATGCGCGCATCGAAGGTCCGCAGCGTCATCATGTTGCGCAGGCCTTGCAGCAATTCCTCGCTGGAAAGCAGCCCGGCCCACGGCCCGACCGCCTCGCCATCGCGGTTGAGCACGCGGATGATCGAGAAGGCCATGTCGCGGATGGTGCGTGGATCGACATCGATGTCGGGGCGCGGCACCGAGCCGGCCCCGGCGATGGTCACGTTGGAGAAATCAGGCGTGCCGCCCGGCCGCACTTCCGGCTCCGGAACGTGGAACCGCAACATCCCAGCATCGGCCATGACCTCAGATCCTCCAATGTTGCCTGGGTGCGGATATTTGCACATCCGTGCATCCAGGCCAGTGCGAATTCGCCTGGCAAGCCCTTCAGCTATCGGTTCGGCCACGCCGGCCGATCCGGCCTCCCGCGCTCAAGATGAAGATATGTCCGCGAAATTTCTTGTCGATGTTGAGCGGCGGCACGCAATTTGGCGAATGGTTGCGGGCAGGTTGCCGCAAGAGGAGGTATTTTTAGGAGGCGGGGCCAGAAGCGACCTTCCTTCTCCCCTTGTGGGAGAAGGGAAAGAGCGCTCGGTGCGGATCGCCGTTCACTCCCTCCCCGCATCATGCTAACCACCCTCCATGGCACAGAAGAAAGCTTTCGAGGTCGATGGTTGGCTGGCGCGGCCTGATCCGCGTATCTCGATCGTCCTGCTTTATGGCCCCGATCGCGGCCTGGTCTCGGAGCGAGCGAAGGCCTTTGCCGGGAAGACCGGCTTGCCGCTCGACGATCCGTTCTCGGTGGTCAGGCTTGAGGGTTCGGAGGTCGACCGCGACGAGGGCCGCCTGCTCGACGAGGCCCGCACCGTGCCGATGTTTTCCGACCGGCGGCTGCTCTGGGTGCGCAACGCCACCGGACAAAAGGCGCTGGCCGACGACGTCAAGGCACTGACGGCGGAGCCGGCGAGGGATGCCATCATCCTGATCGAGGCCGGCGACTTGAAGAAAGGCGTCGGGCTGCGCGCCGTGGTCGAGGGCGCCGACAACGCCATGGCTTTGCCCTGCTACGCCGACGAGGCCCGCGACATCGACACCGTCATCGACGACGAGCTGCGCAAGGCCGGCATGTCGATGACGCTGGAGGCGAGGCAAGCGCTGCGCCGCAATCTCGGCGGCGACCGGCTGGCCTCGCGCGGCGAGATCGAAAAGCTCGCCCTCTACGCCCACGGCCAGAAAGAAATCGGGCTGGAAGAGGTGCGAGCCATGTCCGGCGACGTGTCCGGCGCCTCGTTCGACGACGCCGTCGACGCGCTGCTCGAAGGCAAGGTCGGCGACTTCGACACCGCCTTCACCCGCCATTGCCAGGGTGGCGGCCCGCCTTTCCTGGTGCTGTCCTCGGCGATGCGGCAGTTACAGCAGATCCAGGTCATGCGCGGCCAGATGGAGACCGGCGGCCGCAACGCCGCTTCCGTCGTCGCCGCCGCCCGCCCGCCGGTCTTTTTCTCCAGGCGCAAGCTGGTGGAAAAGACGCTGGAGCGCTGGAACAGCGAAGCGCTCGGCCGCGCGCTGAGCCGCCTGCAGTCAGCCGTGCTGCAGACGCGGCGCCGGCCGGACCTGTCGGTGGCGCTGGCTCGGCAGGCGCTGCTGGGGATCGCGGTGGAAAGCGCGCGGCTGGCGCAAAGGTAGCAGAGCGATCTCCCCTTTTCGGTGCCGAGCGCTGGTTAATTCATGCTCATGGCGCCCACCGGCTGAAAGGTTGGCAGCGCCTGTGGAAAGACCAGCACCGCCGCGCCATAAAGGAGCAGAGCGACACCCGACATCTTTGCGATCCGATCTCCTGCCGGAAGGGTCTTTTCCGCAAGGACCAGCAAGGTGACCACGGCCATTGCGGCGACGTTCATGATCCCGAGAGGAAAGAGGGCGAGAAACAAGAGCCAGCAGCAGCCCAGGCAGAAAAGTCCGTGCTCCAGGCCCATGCGAACCGCGCCCCAGTAACCGTCGCGCCATGAGGTCAGGATGAAGCCGATCGGCGTGCGGCATTTGGCCAGACACAGATCTTTCAGCGGGGAGAGTTGATAGGCGCCGGCAACCATCAGCAGCGCGCCGCCGATGCGCGCGGCCGTCGCCGTGGACAATCCCACATGTCCGGCAAGCATCTCCGCACCCGCCGCGCCGGCAAAGGCGATAACGCCCATCACGCCCCAAACCAGCATGTACCCGGCCACGAACACCCAGCTCGAGACAAAGGTCTCGCCGCGGCCCCGTTTGCCGGCCTGGACCGTGTGAAAGGTCAGGATCATGGGCGCGGCCGTCGGAAACATCATGGCAATCATCATGATCATCCAGACGGCAAGGAACAGCGGCGCCCTCATGCCCATGGTGAGTGAGTACATTTCCACGCGCATGTCCGCGTCCATGCCCATCTGCTGCCAGATAAGCAGGATCCACGCCGCCGCCGCGATGGAGATTAGCAGCGCGAGAATGATGTATCGCTGGAACGTCGGCGCCATCGACAAGTACGTTTCCGTACAATGCGGCCAGCTTCTACTGCTGGCCAGACCAGTTGATCGGGGCGTAATGTCCGTTTCGGCGGGAATTGTCCCAGCTCATGCCATGGTCGCTGAATGTGCTGCCTTCCGCCCCCATCGCCATGGCGAGCCAGTCGGGATTGACAGGATGGCCGGTGGCCGCCCACATCTGCCCATCCTCGCGCATTGTCGGCAATGGCTCGACAGCCATCCGCATGATACCCGCAATCTCCGCCGACCGCTTGTTGCCGTCTATCCGGTAGCTTATCGGCACCTTCTTGGCGCCGAGGTTCGTGCCGATCATGGGTGCCAATACCGCCATGGGGCCGCCGGCCGCGCCAGTGAAGATGGCACCTAGCGCCTCTGTTTGCCCGTCATCGGCCCGTTCGTCGATATAGGCGGCGGCCGTCCAGTCGCCGTTTGCCATCGGACCCGGCGTGTGAGCAACCATCGCGACACTCAGCCCATCCAGTCGAACGTCGCCGTAATTGCCGGTATCGATATGAAAGACCAAACCAACGTCGCAAACGCCTCTCGTCGGCTTCGATGTCAGCTGCGCGTTGGTGGACAGCAGGCAAGGACACACGACATCGCAGCTACAATTTTCGAAGTAACTTCCGGACAATTGCCAACGAACTGCCATTTGCACCTCCCGTTTGCGTCAGGCGCGTCGGCATATCGTTTTGGCGAGGCGGTGCCATTCATGGGCATGTAGGAATGGCAGACAGCCCTCGCCGCGGCTGACCGGCACGCTAGGGCAGATAATTTAAGCCATCTCTAATTGAGGTTATACCGTTGCCCGGCACTGTCAAGCCGCGAGCGCCAGGGCTGGCGAGAGGCGTTGCAGGGGATCGCCGTGGAGAGCGCGAGGCTGGGGCAGTGGTAGGCGCCCTATTCCTTCTCCCCCTGTGGGAGAAGGTGGATCGGCGCGTAGCGCCGAGACGGATGAGGGGTGTTCCAGCGGAGTGATACGTTGGCGTTCCCTGGAGCACCCCTCATCCGTCGCCTTCGGCGACACCTTCTCCCACAAGGGGAGAAGGGAGAACCGCGCGAAACATTCGCCGGCTAAATACCAAGCATCCCGGGAAAAGTTTGTCGCGGCCTCTCGCTCTAACTTCTTGTTTTTACGCGATTCCCAAGGGGAAGCGCTACGCGCTTCTCCCGGAAAAACCGCTACGCACTTTTCCTGGAATTACTCTAACTGCGTGGAAACAACAGTCAGAACGGATTGGTAGTCCAGTGAATCACCGGGGCCACCTCTAATCCTGCTTCAACCTCCTGCACAGCTCATCCAGCTGCTCCAGGCTCCGATACGCAACCCGCAGCACCCCGCCCTTGCCCTTGTGGTCGACCGTGACGATCATGCCGGTCGTGTCGGTGAGCAGCTTTTCCAGCGCCAATGTGTCGGCGTCCTTTTCCGCGGCCGGCGCGGCGGGCTTGGCGGCGTTGGAAGTTGTGCCGGCCGGCATCTGCGCCAGCGCTTCGGCCTGGCGCACGGAAAGGCCTTCCTCGACGATGCGCTTGGCAAGGCCGGCGGGGTCCTCCGCCGTCACCAGCGTGCGGGCGTGGCCGGCCGACAGCGCGCCGTCGACCAGCATGTCGCGGATCACGTCGGGCAGCTTCAACAATCTCAAAGTGTTGGCCACATGGCTGCGGCTCTTGCCGATCACCTGGCCGAGATCGGCCTGGGTGTAGCCATGGTCGTCGATGAGCTGCTGGTAACCCTGCGCCTCTTCGACCGGATTGAGGTCGGCGCGCTGGACGTTCTCGATGATCGCCAGCTCCAGCGCCGTGCGGTCGTTGACATCGCGGATGATGACCGGGATCTCGGTCAGCCCGGCGCGCTGCGCCGCGCGCCAGCGACGCTCGCCGGCGATGATCTCGTAACGGCCCGCCTGGGTGGGCGATGGCCGCGCCACCACCGGCTGCACGACGCCATGCTCGCGGATCGACTGGGCGAGGTCGGTCAGTTCGGCATCGCCGAAATGCCGGCGCGGATTTTTCGGATTGGCGCTGATGAACTCGATCGGCACCTTGCCATCGGCGCTCATGCCCGGTTTTTCCGGTGCGGCCGGGCGGTCGATCTCACCGATCAAAGCTGCCAGCCCGCGACCCAGTCTTTTCCTCGAGAGATCTTCGTTCATCTTTATTCCACGTCTATTTCGAATCGTTTCGGTATCGAATCGGCTGTTGATTATGCATCTCGCCTAATCAAGCGGCGCGCAATTTACGCTCGCGGCGGATCACTTCGGAGGCCAGCTGCAGATAGGCCTGGCTGCCAGAGCATTTCAGGTCGTAGAGGATCGCCGGCTTGCCATAGGACGGCGCTTCGGACACGCGCACATTGCGCGGTATGATGGTCTCATAGACCTTATCGCCCATATGCTCGCGCACGTCCTGCACCACCTGGTTGGCGAGGTTGTTGCGGCCGTCATACATGGTCAGCACGATGCCCTGGATGGTGAGATCCGGATTGATCGAGCGGCGCACCTGCTCGACGGTTTCAAGCAACTGGCTGAGGCCTTCCAGCGCGAAGAATTCGCATTGCAGCGGTACGAGAACGGAATCGGCGGCCGCCATTGAATTCAAGGTCAAAAGATTGAGCGAGGGTGGGCAATCGATCAGCACATAGCCGAAAGGCGCCCCGCGCTCGGTCGCGGCACGCAGCGCATTGCGCAGCTTGAGGACCCTGTCGGGCGCCGATGCGATCTCCATCTCGATGCCGAGCAGGTCGAGCGTCGAGGG
Source organism: Mesorhizobium sp. M8A.F.Ca.ET.207.01.1.1 (assembly GCF_004794715.1). Classification (NCBI taxonomy): domain Bacteria; kingdom Pseudomonadati; phylum Pseudomonadota; class Alphaproteobacteria; order Hyphomicrobiales; family Phyllobacteriaceae; genus Mesorhizobium; species Mesorhizobium sp. M8A.F.Ca.ET.207.01.1.1. Next base: position 26,479 of record NZ_SRUS01000003.1, read on the forward strand.
CACGATCGACAGGCCCGGCACCGCGGTCGGAATGGCGGCGGCTTCCAGGTCCAGTTCGCCCGTCAGCACATCATAGGACGAGACCGCCCGGTCCTTGCGGTCGATGCCGAGGCCAGTGCTTGCATTGCCTTGCGGGTCGAGGTCGACGATCAGCACTTTTTCACCGATTGCCGCGAGCGCGGTGGCCAGGTTGATGGCAGTGGTCGTCTTGCCGACACCGCCCTTCTGGTTGGCTACGGTGATGATTCGAGGGCCGTTCTTCATCATGGGCTTATGCCAGAAATTCATCTTTGGGTCGCCGAATAACAGGCCGGTCTCGGTTCAGACAGGCCGCACATTGGACAATTCGAGGATGACGCCGCTGGCGTCTGTCACGCTTGGATGTTCTACCAGATCGAAGGTCCACCGGTTAACGCTTTCTTGCACTTCGGCGCGGTAATCCCGGCCTTTGTGGAACAATCCGCGCGCGCCCGAGGTCAGCCATGGCGCGGACAGGTCGAGCAGGACCGGAAGCGAAGCCAGCGCCCGCGCCGTGACGATTTGCGGCTTCGAAACAAGCCCATGGCTGCCCTCGATACGGCGCGCCACGACCCGCGCCGGCAAGCCGAATTGACCGATGACGGTCTGCAGGAAAGAGGCCTTCTTGCGGTTGCTTTCGACCAGATCGATGCTGGCCCCCGGGCGCTCGGCGAGCAGAAAGGCCATGATAAGCCCAGGAAAGCCGCCGCCGGAACCGATGTCGACCCAACGCCTGGCTTCAAGCTCTATCCGTGCGAGCTGGGCGCTGTCCAGTATGTGGCGCTGCCAGACATCGGCCGCGGTCGACTGTGCCACGAGATTGATGCTGCGATTCCATTTCTGGAACATGTTTTCGAACGCCACAAGGCGCTCGAATGTTTCACGTGAAACCGGGCCGGCGGCGTGTTGCAGGCTCTTCAGGGAAAACGAGCTCACGCAACGTCCCTCTGCTCGGCCTTTTGTGCGGATTCCCAATGGCGGACATGCGCGACGATGATCGCCAGCGCTGCCGGCGTCATCCCTTCCATGCGCTGTGCATCCGCGATGGAGCGCGGCCGCCTCGCCTGCATCTTCTGTTTCAGCTCATTGGACAGTCCGGGCACGCCGGCGAAATCGACCGTCTCCGGGATCAGCCGGCTCTCTTCATGCCGGATCTGCGCGACATCCGTGCTCTGGCGATCGAGATAAACCGAATATTTCGCTTCCGTTTCGAGACGCTCGGCGGTCTTGGCGTTGATGTCGTGAAACTTCGGCTCGACCCTGGCCAGCCAGGCCACGTCGACACCGGGATAGGCCAGGAGTTCAAAGCCGGACCGGCGCACGCCGTCGCGGTTGATCTCCAGACCGTGCCGTGCCGCCTCGTTCGGCGTCATGGTCAGCGAAAGCGCCAGCTGGCGCGCTTCGTCGAGCCGCCGCATGACATCGGCATAACGCTGCATCCGTCGCGCCGAGGCGATCCCAAGCTTGTCGGCCAGCGGGGTCAGCCGCTCATCGGCGTTGTCGGCGCGCAGCGACAGCCGGAACTCGGCCCGCGAGGTGAACATCCGATAGGGTTCGCTGATGCCGCGGCTGGTCAAATCGTCGACCATCACGCCGATATAGGCCTGGGTGCGGCTGAGGACGACCTGCTTGCCGCCTCCGGCGCGCCGCGCGGCATTGAGGCCGGCGAGCAGGCCCTGTCCAGCCGCCTCTTCATAGCCGGTCGTGCCGTTGATCTGCCCGGCGAGAAAGAGCCCGGCAACGCGTTTGGTCTCCAGTGTCTGATGCAGTTCGCGCGGATCGACATGATCATATTCGATGGCATAGCCGGGCTGCAACATGATGGCACCCTCCAGCCCCGGAATGGTCTTGAGGATATCGAGCTGAACGTCTTCAGGCAGCGAGGTCGAAATCCCGTTGGGGTAGACAGTGTGGTCGTCGAGCCCTTCCGGCTCGAGAAAAATCTGGTGCCCGTCGCGATCGCCGAACTTGACGATCTTGTCCTCGATCGACGGGCAATAGCGCGGCCCAACCCCTTCAATCGAGCCGGAATACATCGCCGAACGGCCAAGATTGGCTCGGATTAGCTCATGCGTCGCCGTCGTCGTGCGGGTAATGCCGCAATCGATCTGCGGTGTGACGATGCGGTCGGTCATCAGGGAGAACGGCACGGGATGCTCGTCCGCCGCCTGGCTGTCGAGCGATGCCCAGTCGATGGTCCGCCCATCGAGCCGCGGTGGCGTGCCGGTCTTGAGCCGCCCGAGCTTGAACCCGGCGCGGTCCATCGTCGCCGACAATCCCATGCTGGCCTTCTCGTTCATGCGGCCGGCGACGATCTTCTTCTCGCCGATGTGGATGAGACCGCGCAGGAAGGTTCCCGTCGTCAGCACCACGGCGCCGCAGGCAAGCCGGCGGCCGTCCGCCAGCAGAACCGCGGCGATCTTTCCATCTGGCATTTCGAAATCGAGAACTTCGCCCTCGACGACGTCGAGATCATTCTGCTGCCGAATCGCTTCCTGCATGGCAAGGCGATAGAGCTTCCTGTCGGCCTGCGTGCGCGGACCCCGCACCGCTGGCCCCTTGCGGCGGTTGAGCAGACGAAACTGGATCCCGGCGGCGTCCGCCACGCGGCCCATCAGCCCGTCCATGGCGTCGATCTCGCGCACCAGATGCCCCTTGCCGAGACCGCCGATCGCCGGATTGCACGACATGACGCCGATCGTATCGAAACGCAGCGATACCAGAGCGGTGCTGGCGCCGGCGCGCGCGGCCGCGCTGGCAGCCTCGCAACCGGCATGGCCGCCGCCCACCACAACCACATCATAGTGATCGGTCATTTTACATAGGTCCCGGACTCAATGAGATGAGCGACACATGTCCCTGCGAGGCCATGCTGTCAAGAAAACTTCCGCGCGACGTTTCACGTGAAACAGGGAAAGGCTGCTTCTGTCCGCGTTTCACGTGAATCACGGCCCCAAGATTGTTTCACGTGAGTCAGTCGGAGGAGGCCCTGCCAGCGACCGCAGTGTTTCACGTGAGTCACTTTCCGATGCAAAACTGGGAAAAGATCACGTCCAGCAAGTCCTCGACGTCTACGGCGCCCACGATTCGCCCCAGCCGATCGGCTGCCAGGCGCAGTTCTTCGGCGCGCAATTCCTGGGCGCAGCGCTCATCGGCGGCGCGGTGCAGATGCCGGTGCGCGGCATCGAGCAACTCGACATGGCGTAGCCGCGACGGCAGCACGTCGCCGGCGCCGCCCGCTGCCTGACTGGCGCGGCGCCCGATCTCCGCCAGCAATCCATCCACGCCCGTCCCGTCGATCACCGATATGCCAAACTCATAGCGCCGAACGCCATTGTGAGCCGCTTCGCTGTCAAGCAGATCAAGCTTGGTGCCAACGCGCAATGCCGGCGCCGTCACTGTCAGCGGACCCGCATCCCTTGGGTTGGCGGCGTCCTCGAGAAACAGCACGAGATCGGCGCGATCCGCCTTGGCTTTCGCCTTCTCTATGCCAATCGCCTCGACCTTCCCCGGCGCATCCCGCAACCCGGCCGTATCGGTCAGCCTGACACGCAGGCCTTCGAGATCCAGCACCACCTCCAGCAGGTCGCGGGTGGTGCCGGGTTCATCCGTTACAATAGCCGCATCGCGCCGCGCCAAAGCATTGAACAGGCTGGACTTGCCGGCATTGGGCGCGCCGAGGATGACGACCTCGAAGCCGTCGCGGATGATTTCGGCGGCGTGGAATCCCGCTATATGGCGGCCAATTTCCGACATCATCGACCGCACGTCTGACCAAACCGTATCCGAAACGGAACCCGGCACGTCATCCTCATCGGCGAAGTCGATCTCCGCCTCGATCATCGCCCGCGCATGGATCAGGCGCCGACGCCAATTGAGGTAGAGCTCGCTCTGCGCGCCTTCGGCATTTTGGATAGCAAAACGCCGCTGCGCTTCCGTCTCGGCGTTGACGAGGTCGGCCAGCGCCTCGGTCTCGACCAGGTCGACCTTGCCATTGAGGAACGCGCGGCGCGTGAACTCTCCAGGTTCGGCATGCCTGACGCCGTCAAAGCCAGCGATCGTCTCCAGCATCCTGGCCACCACGGCGCGGCCGCCATGAACATGAAACTCGGCGACATCCTCACCGGTGAAGCTCGCGGGCCCGGGGAAGAAGAGAACCAAACCGCTGTCGAGCAGCGTTCCATCCGCCGCCTTGAACCTGCGCAGAACCGCGCTCCGCTCTTTAACCACGCCGCCGGCAATCGTTTCGACAACGAATCGAGTCCGTGGGCCGGATATGCGCAGCACTGCGACGCCGGCGGGGAGCCGGCCGCTCGACAGCGCCACGATCGATTCGCCTGAAATCATTTGCCCGCTCTACCGAACCGCCCTAGCTTCCGCCTCATCACCGCCCCCGGATTGCCCCGAAAGTTTGGCCCTTGTGACTTTGCCCGCGCGAAACCTGCTTGCCGACGAGGCCAGCCCCTATCTGCAGCAGCACAGCGGCAATCCCGTGCACTGGCGGGGATGGTCGCCGGCATCGCTGGAAGAAGCAAAGGCGCTGGACAGGCCTATCCTGCTCTCCATCGGCTATGCCGCCTGCCACTGGTGCCATGTCATGGCCCATGAAAGCTTCGAGAATGACGACGTCGCCGCCGTCATGAACCGTCTGTTCGTCAATATCAAGGTCGACCGCGAGGAGCGCCCCGACATCGACCAGATCTACATGGCGGCCCTGTCCTCAATGGGCGAGCAGGGCGGCTGGCCGCTGACCATGTTCCTGACGCCGGACGGCAAGCCGTTCTGGGGCGGCACCTATTTTCCGCGCGAGCCGCGTTATGGCCGTCCGGGATTCATCCAGGTGATGGAAGCGGTTGACAAGGCCTGGCGCGACAAGCGGGCGAGCCTGCACCAGAGCGCCGATGGCCTGACCTCCCATGTCGAGGCGCGGCTCTCGGCCACGCATGCCAAGGCGCTTCTCGATCGCGATACGCTGTCCGACCTTGCCGGCCGCATCGGCGGCATGGTCGACCGCGACCGCGGCGGCCTCGCCGGCGCGCCGAAATTCCCGAACGCGCCGTTCATGCAAACGTTGTGGCTGTCCTGGCTGCGCGACGGCAATGCCGCGCATCGTGACGACGTTCTCACCAGCCTCGAACATATGCTGAGCGGCGGCATCTACGATCACATCGGCGGCGGGCTCAGCCGCTATTCGACGGACGCCGAATGGCTGGTGCCGCATTTCGAGAAGATGCTCTACGACAACGCCCAACTCATCCGTTTCTGCAACTGGGCTCACGCGGCAACCGGCAACGATCTGTTCCGGATACGAATCGAAGACACGGTCGACTGGCTGCTGCGCGAAATGCGGGTCGACGGCGGCGCCTTTGCCGCCAGTCTCGACGCCGACAGCGATGGCGAGGAAGGGCTGTTCTACACCTGGAGCAGGGAAGAGATCGAATCCGTCCTTGGCGGCGATTCAGCCTTGTTTTTCAAATACTTCACGCTTTCCAGCCCGCCCGGCTGGGAAGGCAAGCCGGTGGTCCATCAGACCCTCTCCCAGCAAGCGCTTGGTGTGGAGGACCGCGACCAGTTGGTGCCGCTCAAGGCAAGGCTTCTCGCTGTCCGGGAAGAACGCGTCAGGCCGGGCCTGGATGCAAAGACCGTTACCGACTGGAACGGCCTGATGATCGCCGCAGTCGCCGAGGCTGGCCGCTCCCTGGCCCGCCCGGATTGGGTCGAGGCGGCGGCAAAGGCCTTTGCCCATGTCAGCGCCGCCAGCCGCGACAATCGCTTGCCGCATTCCATGCTCGGCGCCCGGAAATTGTTTCCCGCTCTGTCGAGCGACTATGCCGCTATGACCAACGCCGCGATCTCGCTGTTCGAAGCCACGGGCGATTGGAATTATGTCGAAAAGGCCAGCCAGTTCCTCGAACAACTGGACCGTTGGCACGCCGACGCCGAAGGGGCGGGCCACTATCTGACGGCCTCGGACAGCACCGACGTGCCGATCCGCATCAGGGGGGATGTCGACGAGGCCATTCCGTCGGCCACCAGCCAGATCATCGAGGCGCAGCTCCGGCTCGCCTCCCTCACCGGCAATCTCGACTTGCAGGAGAAGGCGTGGAAAACCGCCGAGCACGCCGCCGGCCGCGCCGCGCATCAGGCCTATGGCCAGACGGGCATCGTCAATGCCTGCGCGCTTGCCATCGAGCCGCTGAAACTGGTCATCGTCGATGGGCCGGACGATCCGAAGCTCATTCCGGTCGCGAATCGAAATCCCGATCCGCGTCGCGTCGATATCGTCGTGCCGATCGGTACGGCGGCGAATCGACCGCTGCTGCCCGGCGGAATCCTGCCGCCGACCAACCGGCGCGGCGCCTGGTTCTGCACCGGCCAGGTCTGCCTGCCGGTGGTTACGGATCCGGATGAGCTGGAAGGATTGGTGCGACGACCCTAACTCGCCGCGAGATGATAGGGCAGGAAGCGGACACGGCGCAGATCCGAGAACGAAGAGGAGGGGGCGAACCCCCTCCGAACTCAAGTGTTCATCGAATCGAAGAAATCGCCATTGGTCTTGGTCTGCTTCAGCTTGTCGATCAGGAACTCGATCGCGTCGGTGGTTCCCATCGGCGCCAGGATACGGCGCAGCACGAAGATCTTCTGCAGGTCCTGGCGCGACACCAGCAAATCTTCCTTGCGGGTACCGGACTTCAGGATGTCGATGGCCGGATAGATGCGCTTGTCGGCCACCTTGCGGTCGAGCTGGATTTCGCAGTTGCCGGTGCCCTTGAACTCTTCGAAGATGACTTCGTCCATGCGGCTGCCGGTGTCGATCAGCGCCGTGGCGATGATGGTCAGCGAGCCGCCTTCCTCGATGTTGCGGGCGGCACCGAAGAAGCGCTTCGGCCGCTGCAGCGCGTTGGCGTCGACACCACCGGTCAGCACCTTGCCGGATGACGGCACGACGGTGTTGTAGGCGCGGCCGAGGCGAGTGATCGAATCCAGCAGGATCACCACGTCGCGGCCGTGCTCGACCAGGCGCTTGGCCTTCTCGATGACCATTTCGGCGACCTGGACGTGGCGCACGGCCGGCTCGTCGAAGGTCGAGGAGATCACCTCGCCTTTGACCGAACGCTGCATGTCGGTCACTTCCTCCGGTCGCTCGTCGATCAGAAGCACGATCAGATAGCATTCCGGATGATTGGCGGTGATCGAGTGCGCGATGTTCTGCAACAGCACCGTCTTGCCGGTGCGCGGCTGCGCGTTGATCAAAGCGCGCTGGCCCTTGCCGATCGGCGCCACCAGGTCGATCACGCGAGGCGATATGTCCTTGCTGGGCGGATTGTCGACCTCCATCTTCAGCCGCGAGGTCGGATAGAGCGGCGTCAGATTGTCGAAGTGGATCTTGTGGCGGATCTTCTCGGGATCGTCGAAATTGATCGTGTTGACCTTGAGCAGCGCGAAATAGCGCTCGCCCTCCTTCGGGCTGCGGATCGGTCCTTCGACCGTATCGCCGGTCTTCAGCGAAAAGCGCCGGATCTGCGACGGCGAGATATAGATGTCGTCGGGACCTGGCAGGTAGTTGGCATTGGCGGAGCGCAGGAAGCCGAAACCGTCCTGCAGCACCTCGACCACACCGTCGCCGATGATTTCGATGTCCTGGGCGGCGAGCTTCTTGAGGATCGCGAACATCAGTTCCTGCTTGCGCATGACGCTGGCGTTCTCGACCTCGAGCGATTCGGCATAAGCGATCAGCTCTGGCGGCTTCTTGTTCTTGAACTCGGTGAGTTTCATTTCTTGCATTAGACGGACTCTGGGTAGGCTTTGGGGAAAAAAATCGGCGGGATGCGACAAATGCCGGGCGCGGCCGAAAGCAATGAGGGGCGGCGCATGACGGGAAGGAAGACCCGTCTTGTATCGTCGGTCGGCTGAAAGAGCAAGCCGCCTTTTGACGGGGCCGGATGAAGCCTCAGAAGGGCTTCACTACGACCAGGATCACGATTGCGATCATCAGCAATGTGGGGATCTCATTGACGATCCGCCAGTGCCTTGCCGTTTTTTCGTTGCGGTCCTCGGCGAATTTGCGCACCGCGGCGGCCAGATAGCCGTGAATGCCCGACATAAGCAGCACCAGGCCGATCTTGGCATGCAGCCAGCCGCCCTGGAACGCGAATATCTTCCAGGCCAGCCACAGCCCGAACAGCCAGGTGAGGATCATCGCCGGATTGATGATGCCGCGCAGCAGACGCCGCTCCATCACCTTGAAGGTTTCGGATTGGACGGAGCCCTTCTCCGCGTCGACGTGATAGACAAACAGCCGCGGCAGATAGAGCATGCCGGCCATCCAGGAAATGACGGCGAGGATATGGATCGCCTTTGCCCAGGGATAGAAGCTTTCCGGTGCGAAGAAAAACAAAAGCGCGGTGAGAACAATCAGGACTGCGATGCCGACGGCCATGCGCTTCATCGCCTGGCCGGTGCTGTTGGTGTCATCTCTGTCAGCCATCAGCGTGCCGCGCTCCGGACCTGTTTCACCATCGCCTCGACATGCGCCACCGGCGTGTCGGGGGTGATGCCGTGGCCGAGATTGAAGATCAGCGGCCCGTCCCCCAACGCCTTGAGGATCGCCTCGACGCCATCGGCCAGCGCCTGCCCGCCGGCCACAAGCCGCAAGGGATCGAGGTTGCCCTGGACCGCTCCTTGCCGCTGCAACGCCTTCGCTGCCTCGAGCGGCACCGTCCAGTCAATGCCGAGCCCGGTCACGCCGGTCTTGGCGCGATAGCTCTGGTAGCGCGCTCCTGCCCCCTTGGGAAAACCGATGATGGGCACGTCGGGATGGACGGCCCGAACCTGCCTGACGATTTCGGCCACCGGTTCGACGCAGCACTGTTCGAACGATACATCGTCGAGCACCCCCGACCAGGAATCGAAGATCTGCACGACATCCGCACCGGCCTCGATCTGGCGGATCAGGTAGGAAGCCGAATGATCGGCGAGCACTTTCAGCAGCTGCCGAAACGCGGCCGGCTCGCGGTAGGAGAACAGCCGCGCCGGCGCCTGGTCCGGCGTACCGTGACCGGCGATCATGTAGGTCGCTACCGTCCATGGCGCGCCGCAGAAGCCGATCAGCGTCGTCTCGTCGGGCAATTTCGCCCGCAGCCTCCGAACCGTCTCGTAGACCGGCTCGAGATTCACGTGAAACATCTCGCTTCCCAGCGCCGCGATCTCGGCCGCGGAAATCGGCGTCAGCAGCGGCCCGCGCCCTTCCTCGAAGCGCACGTCGCGGCCAAGCGCATGGGGAACGACAAGGATGTCCGAGAACATGATCGAAGCGTCGAAGCCGAAGCGCTCGATCGGCTGCAGCGTCACTTCGACGGCAAGGTCGGGGTCGTAGCAGAGATCCAGGAAGGAACCGGCACGCTTTCGCGTTTCCCTATATTCCGGCAGATAGCGTCCGGCCTGGCGCATCATCCAGAGCGGAGGAGGAAACACCGTCTTGCCCTTCAGGACATCCAGCATGATCCGTCTTGCAGGCATCGAGCGCTCGCCTCTCCCGGCTTCCTCTTAATCAAATATCTTATTTTAAAAGAGTCTTCTGATTCTAAGAGTCTGTTGGTTGTGGTGGTTGTCACCTGTCCCGCTTTGGCCGCCAAAACGCCAGCAAGCATATTGTCGCGCACTCCCGATCGCGGTTTGCAGGGTTCTGGGGACAATCAGGAATCTCGCAGGCGAGTCAATGCGCTAGATCGACCACCCTCGAAGCCTCCCCTGTGGACAGGCGAAAGGCAAAACGTCTCGTCCACGAACTTGTCCCCAGCCGTCCGGCGAAGCTGACAGCGCATCGAATTGTGGACAAACCGGCATCTGATACAGTCGCCTCTGGCCAGTACGCCCGCCTGTCCAACCTTATCCACATCCGCCCACAGCCCCAGGTGACCCCTGTGAACAAACCCCAGAGCTTCTTCCACCTGCATCTGATTTCCGACGCCACGGGGGAAACGCTGCTCGCCGCCGGGCGCGCCGCTTCGGCGCAGTACAAGGATGCGCGCGCCATCGAGCACATCTACCCGCTCATCCGCACCGAAAAGCAGATAGCCAAGGTGTTCGAGGACATAGAGGAGGAGCCGGGCATCATCCTCTACACGGTCGTCGACCAGAAGCTGGCGCGCGGCATCGACGAACGCTGCGCGGCCATGGGCCTGCCTTGCGTGTCCGTGCTGGAACCCGTGCTCACCGTGTTCCAGTCCTATCTCGGCACCCCGGCCGGCCGCCGCGTCGGCGCCCAGCATGTTCTCGATGCCGAATATTTCCGCCGCATCGATGCGCTCAATTTCACCATGGACCATGATGATGGACAGCTGCCGGCAAACATGGATGACGCCGATGTCGTGCTGATCGGCATATCGCGCACGTCGAAGACGCCGACCAGCATCTATCTCGCCAATCGTGGCATCAAGACCGCCAACATCCCGATCGTGCTCGGCGTGCCGGTGCCCGAAAGCCTGGTCACCGCCAGAACACCGCTGATCGTCGGATTGATCGCCACCGCCGAGCGCATCTCGCATGTGCGTCAGAACCGCATCCTCGGCAATTCGAGCACCTACGTGCCGACCGACTATGTCGACCGCGCCGCCATCAACGAGGAGCTCGCCTACGCCCGCCAGATCTGCACCCGCCACGGCTGGCCGATGATCGACGTCAGCCGCCGCTCGATCGAGGAGACCGCCGCGGCCATCGTTGCCCTGCGGGGGAAGACGAGATAGATGAGCGGACAGTGAGTTTTCCGAGTCACCTTTAGCGGAGGTCGGCGCCGCCCCTCACCTGCCTGCCGGCATCCTCTCCCCGTATAGTACGGGGAGAGGGGCGCTGTCGTCGATGGTTTCGCCAATCGCCAGCGTTGCCGGAAAGAGCGGCTGCACTGAAGCTGCCCCTTTCTCCCCGTCTCTATACGGGGAGAAATGTCCGGCAGGACAATGAGGGGCGGCGCCAACCTTACAGAGTAAAGCTCCTCATACGCTAACCGCGCCGCGTCTGCGCTCGAGTGCAAAAAATGACAGAAAAAATCATCCTCGCTTCAGGCAGCCCGTTCCGCAAGGCGATGCTGGTCGATGCCGGCGTCGACATCGAGGCGGTTCCCGCGACGCTGGACGAGCGGGCGCTGGAAGCGCCCTTGCAGGACAGTGGCGCCTCGCCCGAGGACGTCGCCCTGGTGCTCGCCGAAGCCAAGGCCACCGAAGTCAGCGAGCGCCGGCCCGGCGCGCTGGTGCTCGGCTGCGACCAGACGCTGTCGCTCGGCGACGAGGTGTTCCACAAGCCGGCCGACATGGAAGGCGCGCGCCGCCATCTCCTGGCGCTGTCGGGCAAGACCCATCAGTTGAACAGCGCCGCCGTGCTGGTGCGAGACGGCAAGGTGCTGTGGCGCCATGTCGGCATCGCCTCGATGACCATGCGCAAGCTCGACCCCGCCTTCATCGGACGCCATCTCGCCCGGGTCGGCGCCAAGGCATTGTCGAGCGTCGGCGCCTATCAAATCGAGGGCGAAGGCATCCAGCTGTTCGAAAGAATCGAAGGCGACCATTTTACCATTGTCGGCCTGCCGCTGCTGGCGCTGCTGGCGGAACTGCGCACGCTGGGAGCCATCGATGGCTGAGGCAATGAAGAAGGCCTTCGTCACCGGCCATCCGATAAAACATTCGCGCTCGCCGATGATCCACGGCCACTGGCTGGCCGAACATGGCATTGACGGCAGCTACCAGGCGATCGACGTGGCGCCGCGGGATTTCGCCGAATTCCTGGCGAGCTTGCAGGCCAATGGCTATCGCGGCGGCAACGTCACCATCCCGCACAAGGAGGCGGCCTTTTCCGGGGTCGCGCGCCGCGACCATGCGGCGGACGAAATCGGCGCCGTCAACACGCTGTGGCTCGAAGACGGGACCTTGTGGGGCGGCAACACCGACGGCCATGGCTTTTCCGCCAATCTCGACGACTACGCCGCAGGCTGGGCGTCCAATGGCCCGGCCGTGGTGCTGGGTGCCGGCGGCGCCGCCCGCGCGGTCATCCACGCGCTGAAGGAGCGCGGCCTCGGCGACATCCGCATCGTCAACCGCACGCTCGCCCGGGCGATCGAATTGCGCGACCGCTTTGGCGCCGGTGTTTCGGCGCACGAAGTGGCCGCGACCGCCGAATTGCTGGGCGACGCCGGCCTGCTGGTCAACACCACCGCGCTGGGCATGCAGGGCAATGAGGGTTTGCCCGCCGACCCCACGCTGCTTCCCGACCATGCCGTGGTCAACGACATCGTCTACGTGCCGCTCGAGACCCCCCTGCTCGCCGCCGCGCGGGCACGGGGGCTGAAGACGGTCGACGGGCTCGGCATGCTAGTCAACCAGGCGGTGCCCGGCTTCGAACGCTGGTTCGGCGTCAGGCCGAAGGTGACGGCGGAGCTCCGCGCGATCATCGTTGCCGATCTGGTGCGCAAACCATGATCGTGCTCGGCCTCACCGGCTCGATCGGCATGGGCAAGTCGACCACGGCCAGGATGTTCGCCGAGGCCGGCGTGCCGGTGCATGATTCGGACGAAACGGTGCACCGCCTCTATGCCGGCAAGGCGGCTCCCCTGGTCGAGGCCGCCTTTCCCGGCACCACCGCCGACGGAAGCGTCGACCGCGCAAAACTCGGCGCCCGTGTGCTTGGCGACGCGGCGGCCTTGAAAAAGCTCGAAGCCATCATCCATCCGCTGGTCCGTGCCGATGCCGACGCCTTCCTGGCCAAGCATCGTAACGCCGGCGAATCGATCGCGGTCCTCGACATCCCGCTGCTGTTCGAAACCGGCGGCCGTGGCCGGGTCGACAAGGTCGTCGTCGTCACCGCGCCGGCCGAAGTCCAGCGCCAGCGCGTGCTGGCACGGCCTGGCATGAGCGAGGAAAAACTGGCGGCGATCCTGGCCAAGCAGGTGCCGGATGCCGAAAAGCGGCGGCTGGCCGATTTCGTCATCGACACCGGCCAGGGACTGGACGCCGCGCGCGCCGCGGTTGCTTCGATCATTGCCGAACTTCGGGGATAAGCGGGGCTGCTGACGGCATGCCGTCAGCATTGCCCATTGCCATTTTGTTCCGGTCTCGCGATTCTGCTCCTTTGGAGCAACTGATTCGATGCGCGAGATCATCTTCGATACCGAAACCACCGGCCTCGATTCGCGCGACGACCGCGTGATCGAGCTTGGGGGTGTCGAGCTGGTCAATCGTTTTCCGACCGGCAGGACCTTCCATCACTATATCAACCCGCAAGGGCGCGCGATCCATGCCGAGGCGCAGTCCGTGCACGGCATCAGCGCTGCCGATCTCGCGGGCAAGCCGACCTTCGCCGAAATCGCCGAGGAATGGCTGCGGTTCACGGAAGGCGCCAAGCTGGTCGCCCACAACGCCACATTCGATATCGGCTTCCTCAATGTCGAATTCGGCCGGCTCGGTCATCCGCCCGTCGATAACGGGCTTGTCGTTGATACGCTGGCCCTGGCGCGCCGCAAGCACCCGATGGGTCCCAATTCGCTCGACGCGCTGTGCCGGCGCTACGGCATCGACAATACGAAACGCACCAAGCACGGCGCCCTGCTCGATTCCGAATTGCTGGCCGAGGTCTATATCGAGCTGATCGGCGGCAAGCAGGCCGCGCTCATCCTCGACAGCGCCACCGCGCCTGCCCAGGGCGAGAACGTCCGCCATATCGAGATCATCGTCGCCGAACGGCCGGCGCCGCTCGTGCCGCGCCTCACCGAAGCAGAGCGCGCGGCGCACGCCGCCATGGTCGCCACGCTTGGCGAAAAGGCGCTTTGGCTGAAGGCAACGTCGTCCGAGGCAAGTGCCGCGACCTCTTCGTAACCCGGACCTTCAGTACGGCCACTCCTCCCGGCCCAGCGCGGCAACCGCCGCGATGATGCGCGCAAAGGCTTCCGCCGCGGCCGGCACTGTGGTGCGAGCGCGCAGGAAACTGTGCACGAGGCGGGGCTCCTCATGCCACCACGCCTTGCCGCCGGCTTGCAGGATGCGGTCGCGATAGACCTCGCCGTCCGACGACAGCGGATCGCATTCGGCCGTTATGATCACCGTTGGCGGCAGGCTGGAAAAGTCCGTGTCGCGCAGCGGTGAAAAGGTCGGATCGTCGGGCGATTGCTTCCTGGTCGAGCGAACGTCGCGATAGAAGGCGGCATCGCCTGTCGACAGCAGCGGCGCATCGGCGTGTTCGACATAGGAGCCCACCACCTCGTTGCCGCCGAGATCGGGATAGATCAGCACCTGGCCGATCGCGGCGCGCGGATGGTGACGCGTGGCCTGTGCCACCGCCGCCGCCAGGTTGCCGCCCGCGCTTTCGCCGCACAGCACGAGCGGCAGGCCGCTGCTTGCGGCCGCCCATTCGAAACCCGCCAGCGCATCGTTGAAGGCGGCGGGATGAAGGTGCTCGGGCGCCAGCCGGTAGTCGACCGACAGCACGTCGAAGCCGGTGCCGGCGCAGATTTCGGCGCAGATGTCGTCATGGCTTTCGAGCCCGCCGAGGATGAAGCCGCCGCCGTGGAAATAGAGCACCGTCGCATGCGGCGCCGCGCCGGCGAGCCGGTAACGGCGGACCGGGATGCCATGCTTGGAAGCGGCGACCAAGCTGTCGCGGGCCCTGACCCCGGGCGGTCTGCCCTGATGGAAGGCGCGGCACATCCTGGCATAGACCGCGCGCTGCTTGTCGACCGGCAGGCCTGATATCTCGGGCGGATACCAGGCGTTGACGCTGTCGATATAGGCCCAGAGTGCCGGGTCGAGCCGGGTTTCGTATTTGCCGCGGCCGGTCATTTCAGTCGGCGGGGCACGTCAAAGCTCGGCATAGAGACGGGCGGCGTTTTCAAAGGTGAAGCGCAGGGGTACCGAGCCTTCGACCTGCCAGACGGTGACCGTCTCGCCGGCCAGCAGCCGGCAGGCGCCGTCGGTGTCGGTAACCGCGCCGCCATAGAGCCGGTTGGCAAGGTTGAGGATGCCAGTCTGGTGCATCGCCGCGCTGCCGCTGCCGCAGGCATCCTTGACCAGCAACACGCGAAAGCCCTTCGCCACCGCGTCCTTTACGGTGGCGTCGATGCAGGCCTCGGTCCACACGCCCGCGACAACAAGCCATTCGATGCCGGAAGCCTCGAGCCGGTCGGCGGCCGGACCGCTGCGAAAGGCGCTGGCCTCGGCCTTGATCAGCAGCGCCTCGCCCTCCGCCGGCGCCACCTCATGGCAGATCTCGGTCAGCGGGTCGCTCTTGTCGGAAAAGGCCGACTTGCCGTCTTCGCCTGTGGGATGAAAGGGCCGGTCCTGGCTGTCGAGATCGACGATATAGGCCCAGTGATGGAGCGGCACATGGTTTTGCCGCGCCGCCGCCTGCAGGCGCTGGACGTTGGCGAGGATGTATTCGTAGCCCTCGACGAGGTAGCGCGGGTCCTGCCGGTGCTCTTCCTGCAGGTCGATGAACACGGCGGCCACCGTGCCGCGCTTGATGGAGATAGGGGCTTTCATGCGGAGGCGCCTGGGTTGCAGGCTGAATCGACCTGGCGGTTGGCAGGCTGGTCAAAAGCCGACATCGTTGCTTTTAGCGGGTTGGCGCAAGCGGTGATGATTGGCCGAAGCCTCCCCGACTTCGTCATCCACGGGCGAAGCAGCCGCGCAGCGGCGTCGCGGAGACCCGAGGATCCATTCCGTGACGTCCATCGAATGGCGCAACGGAGCAGAATTCGGTAACCGTTGCGCGGCATCGACGCCACGGCATGGATCCTAGGGTCTGCCCTGCGTCGCTGCGCTCCTTGCTCCGCCCTAGGATGACGAAGGCGATGGGAGGCGCGTTGACGTCCCGGCATGGATCCTAGGGTCTGCGCCGCGTCGCTGCGCTCCTTGCTTCGCCCTAGGATGACGAAACGATGGGAGGCTGCGCCAACCGTAAAGGCTACGTCACCGAGTGGTGCAGCGGCTATCAAACCTCTTTCTCCAGAAACTCGTCCTCATAGGGAAAGCGCGACAGAAGCTCAGTGCCGGTGTCGGTGATCAGGATCTCGTCCTCCAGCTTGACGCCCTCGCGGCCGCCCTTCTCGCCGATATAGCTTTCGACGCTCACCACCATGCCTGGCACGATATGGCCGTCGCGGCCATAGGTCTCGTAGTCCATGGCGTGGGCGATGAACGGCGTCTCGCCATGCATGCCGACGCCGTGCATGACCGAGGTGTAGCGCTGGTCGACGAAGCGGTCCGGGATTTTCCACGCCTTCTCGGCGATCTCGCGGAACGCCATACCGGGTTTGACGATCGAAATATTGTGCTGAACCTGGTCATGCGCCATGCGGTAGAGCGACTTCTGGTAAGGCGTCGGCTTGCCCGGTCCGCAGCGGAAGGTGCGGGAAAAATCCGAATAATAGCCGTAGCAGCCGATCGTGTCGGTATCGAGCGCCAGCAACTCGCCTGGCCGGATCTTGCGGCCGCTGGCTTCGTTGAACCACGGGTTGGTGCGCTGGCCGGAGGTCAGGAGCCGCGTTTCGATGAACTCGCCGCCCTGGCGTATGACCTCGCCATACATCAGCGCAAACAGCTCGTTTTCGGAGACGCCGGGCTTGATCGCCTCGCGCACCGCATAGACGGCGGCCTCGGCGCCGGCCATCGACGCCATCAGGCATTTGACTTCCTCCGGCGTCTTGACCGCGCGCACCGCCAGGATTTCGCCTTGGCAGTCGCGGACCTCGCAGCCGCGCTTTTCCAGCGCCAGCGCCTGCAGGTGGCTGCAACGGTCGAGGCCGAGCTTCATCGAGCCGCCGCCATGCGTCTTCAGGAGCTCGGCGATCTCGTCGGCGAAGGGACCCGCGGTTTCATCGTCGCGGCCCGACACGGAGGACCAGACAAGCTTGGACGGACGCGCCTCGTCGATCGTGTCGAGCACCATGGAGACATGGTAGCTCTGCGGATATTCGAACAGCACGATCGGCCCTTCGGTCGGAATGAAGAAGTAACGGGTCGAGTTGCGCAGGAAATAGCCGAACATGTTGCGTGAGCCGGTGGCGTAGCGCTGGTTGTAGGGATCGAACAGCACGACGCCGCCATAGCCCGCCTCGCGCATCCAGCCGCGGAGTTTCGCCAGCCGGCCCTTGCGCAAGGCATCGGCATCGATGAAGGACGGCTCGGTGTCCGACAGCCACATGCCGCCCGCCGGATCGGCCGCCACGGGGTGGCGCATACGGTCCTTGAAGTCGACGTCTTCGGTGCTGTCCGGGTCGAATACGACGATGCTCATGGGGGTTCGGCCTTGGCTGGTTTGCGAGGGCCGAGCATGGCGCAGGCGGGGCGGATGGATTGTGCGGAATACCGCGTTTGTTGTGCGAGATGCCGCTGGCCAACAGGCGCCGTCGCGATCCTTCGCGCCCCCCTCTGCCCTGCCGGGCATCTCCCCCACGAGGGGGGAGATTGGCAGCTTCGCCAACCGCGCCTCCGTCTTCGATGTTGGAGATAGGCGAAAGCCGAGGTGGCAGCGATCTCCCCCCATGTGGGGGAGATGTCCGGCAGGACAGAGGGGGGCGCTGTCCCGCCAACATCTCACAGCTTCAGCGGGCGCCCCTAATGCCGTCTTGCCAGCTTCGGCGGATGCCCGTGCTCCTCGCGAAACGCCCGGGCAAAGCTCGACATCGAGGCAAAGCCGCAGGCGAGCGCCACGTCGCGCACGGCGAGCGTCGAGTGCGCCAGCAGGTCGGCGGCGCGCTTCAGCCTGAGCCGCCGGTAGTAGCCATTGGGCGAGATGTCGAGTTCGGAGCGAAAGGAGCGCTCGAGTTTGTCGGAGGAGACGCCGAGCTTGGCGGTGAGCTCCGCCATGCCGAGCCGCTCCTCCACCGCGTCTTCCATGATGGCGATGGCCGACAGCACCAGTTCGTTCTGCACCCCGGTACGCAGGCGCAAGGGCATCAGCTTGCGGTCGACGCTCGATCGAAGCTGGCTGTGCACGAACCATTCGGCGACGCCGGCGGCAAGCTCGGCGCCGTAATCCCGGGTGATGATCTCCAGCATCATGTCGAGGCTGCCGACGCCGCCGGCCGAAGTGAAGCGCTTGCGGTCGATGACATAGAGGTCGCGCCTGAGCTCGATGTTGGGAAACGCCTCGGTGAACGCGGCCTGGCTGGTCCAGTGCAAGGTGCAGGCATGGCCGTCGAGCAGGCCCGCGCGAGCGAGGAAGAAGGCGGCATCCGCCACCGCGCCGATATGGGCGCCGCCGCGCAGGCTGCGGCGGATCCAGCTTGCCGCGTCCTCGGCGACGAGATGATCGGCGTCGCCGCCCGAGCAGACGACGATGCGGTCGACCTTGGGTGCTGCCTCGGCATAGAACCCTGGCTGGATGACGACGCCGTTCGACGCCTCGACCGGACCCTGGGTCGCACCAACGATTATCCAGCGGTAGCATTCCCGCTTCGCCAGCACATTGACGGCGCGCAGCGGCTCGATGACCGAGCTGAACGCCATCATCGGAAAACCGGGGAATACCAGCACCGCGAAGGTGAGGGGCTCGGTGGGTTCGGGTGGGTCGCGCGTGGTCATGGGGCGCAATAGTTCGGACAGATGGCGCTTGTGGTCAATTGCCATTCCGGAACGTTGGCGCCGCCCCTCATTACCCTGCCGGGCATTTCTCCCCGTATAGAGACGGGGAGAAAGAAGCAGCCGTGACCTCGGTGCCAAATCCTGCAACGTCGCCGATTGGCGAAACCGCCGAGGAAAGCGCCCTCTCCCCGTCACTATACGGGGAGAGGATGCCGGCAGGCGGGTGAGGGGCGGCGCCGACACCCGACAGGTATCGGCATAAGCCGCCCAGAGCGCTCGTATCAGCCCCCCAGCGCCTGATCCAGATCGGCGATCAGATCATCGCCATCCTCTATCCCCGCCGACAACCGCACCAGCGAATCCGATATGCCGATCTCATCCCGCTTCTCGGCGGGAATGGAGCCATGCGTCATCAGCGCCGGGTGTTCGATCAGGCTCTCCACGCCGCCGAGGCTTTCGGCAAGCGTGAACAGCTGTGTGCGTTCAAGGAAGCGTTTGG
Organism: Mesorhizobium sp. M8A.F.Ca.ET.207.01.1.1; assembly: GCF_004794715.1. Lineage (NCBI taxonomy): Bacteria > Pseudomonadati > Pseudomonadota > Alphaproteobacteria > Hyphomicrobiales > Phyllobacteriaceae > Mesorhizobium > Mesorhizobium sp. M8A.F.Ca.ET.207.01.1.1. Next base: position 45,559 of record NZ_SRUS01000003.1, read on the forward strand.
TGCCGGCGAGGTCGCGGTCGAGCACGGCCGTGATCATGCCGCCGAAGGCATGCATCTGCTGGACGGCGATGCCATGTTGCGGGTGGCTGGCGAGGCCGGGATAGATGACGCGGCGCACATCTTTTCGCGCTTCCAGCCATTGCGCGATCTTCAGGCCGTTGGCGGAATGGCGCTCCATCCTGAGCGCCAGGGTTTTCAAGCCGCGCAGTGCCAGGAAACTGTCGAACGGGCCCGAAATGGCGCCGATGGCGTTCTGCAGGAATTTCAGCCGGTCGGCGAGATCCTTGTTGTCGCCGACGACGGCGACGCCGCCGACCATGTCGGAATGGCCGTTGAGATATTTGGTCGTCGAGTGGACGACGATGTCGATGCCGAGCTCCAGCGGCCGCTGGATATAGGGGCTGCAGAACGTGTTGTCGGCGACCGACAGGATTCCCTTGCGCCTGGCCAGTGCCGCGACGCCCTCGAGGTCGACGATGCGCAGCAATGGATTGGTCGGCGTCTCGACCCAGAGCATTTTTGTCTCCGGCCGGATCGCCGCCTCGACCGCCGCAAGGTCGGTGAAATCGACGAAAGAGACCTGCAGGTTGGCCGAACGCTTGCGCACCCGCTCCATCAGCCGGAACGAGCCGCCATAGATGTCGTCGGTGGCGACGATATGCGCGCCGGAATCGAGCAGTTCGAGCACGGTGGCGATCGACGCCAGGCCGGAAGCGAAAGCGAAAGCCGCCGAGCCGCTTTCCAGGTCAGCCACCGCGCGCTCGAAGGCGAAGCGCGTCGGGTTCTGGCTGCGGGCATATTCGAAACCCTTGTGCACGCCGGGCGACTGCTGGCCATAGGTCGAGGTGGAGGCACCATCACCGCCCCGGTCAGCGGATCATGGCTCTGGCCGCCATGGATGGTGCGCGTCGAAAACGCCAGGCGGTTCTTTCCGGATGTGGTCATCGTGCGCGCCTCAGATGGTTGATCAGGTCGATGCGGGTAATCAGGCCGACGAACTCGTCGCCGTCGAAGATGATGGCGACCTCGTTGCGGTCGAACACCGGCAGCAGCGCGTCCAGCGTCTGGCTGGCCTGCAGCGTGTGCAGGTTGGAGGTCATCGCCGTGCGCACCGGGCCGTTGAAGCGCTCCCAGCGCCCGTCATAGGGGCCGTCGACATGGGCAAGGATGTCGCTTTCGTCGACGATGCCGACCAGCTTGCCATTGTCGAGCACCGGCAATTGCGAGACATCGGAGCGGCGCATGCGGCCATAGGCGTTGAGCAGGCTTTCGTCGGGGCCGACGAACACCGTGTCGCCGGTGCGGTGCGTGCGCATCACCAAGTCGCGCAGATCGCCATGCTGTTCGTGTTCGGCCAGCCCCTGCTCGGCCAGCCAGAAATCGTCGAACACTTTCGACAGGTATTTGTTGCCGCTGTCGCAGACGAAGGTGACGACGCGCTTGGGCACCGTCTGTTCGCGGCAATAGCGCAGGGCCGCCGACAGCAGCGTGCCGGAGGAAGAGCCGGCCAGTATGCCTTCCCGCGACAGCAGATCGCGCACCGCCAGCATGCTCTGCTTGTCCGTGATGGAATAGGCTTTCTTGACCAGCGACAAATCGGCATTGGGCGGCACGAAATCCTCGCCGATGCCTTCGACCGTCCAGCTCCCCGCCTCTTCCATCTTGCCGGTCTTGATCAGCGGCGCCAGCACCGAGCCGACCGGATCGGCCAGCACCATCTCCGTCTTCGGCGACACGCCGGCGAAGAAGCGGCCAAGCCCGGTCAGCGTGCCGCCCGAGCCGACGCCGACCACCACCGCGTCGACATCACTGTTGAGCTGCCAGAAAATCTCCGGGCCGGTGGTCGCCTCATGCGCCAGCGGGTTGGCCGGGTTGGCGAACTGGTTGGCGTAGAAGGCGCCGGGCAGTTCGGCGGCGATCTTCTCCGCCATGTCCTGGTAATATTCGGCATGACCCTTGCCGACATCGGAGCGCGTCATGCGCACCTCGGCGCCGAGCGCGCGCAGGTGCTGGATTTTTTCACGCGACATCTTGTCGGGAACCACCAGGATGATGCGATAGCCCTTGGGAATGCCGACCTGGGCGAGGCCAAGGCCGGTATTGCCGGCGGTCGCCTCGACGATGGTGCCGCCCGGCTTCAGCCTGCCATCCTTCTCGGCCGCCGCGATCATCGACAGCGCGATGCGGTCCTTGATCGAGCCACCTGGGTTCTGGCTTTCGAGCTTGATGAACAGCCGGCATTTTCCAGTATCGAACTTGGTCAGCTCGACGATCGGCGTTTGCCCGATCAGATCGAGCACCGACGCATAGGGCGGGCGCAGACGCGACATTGCGCTCGCCGAGGGGGCGCTGTCCGAGGCGGCACTGTCGGCCGTGGCTTTTCTGTGCTCGCTCATGTCGGAGCCTCCATGGATCAACCTAGCGTCTTTTCCAGCCGATCGCAGTTGGAAAGAAGATAGATCGTGCCAATCCGGTGGCCAGACGGGGAATGAAATTCCAGCCGCCCGTCAGGGCGAGGCGATACGCTGCCGGACCGGGACGCCGGCGGGACAGCGCCCCCCTCTGCCCTGCCGGGCATCTCCCCCTCAAGGGGGGAGATCAACAGCTTCGCGGGCCGCACCATTTTACAAAGTCGACGATTGGCGAAGACGATGCCGCAGCCAATCTCCCCACTTGAGGGGGAGATGGCCGGCAGGCCAGAGGCGGGCGCCGTAGGGCGCCGACCTCAACGGCCCCAAGCTGCGGCACCGTCTCATCCGTCCAACGAACCATCTCGTTCGTTAAAGCCGCCGATTTCACCATGCTAGCCGAACGTGCACATGGCAATGTGCGGTGCGCGACGGCAACCTGATCACCGCCCAGCAGAGCTTTTCCGGCGCCGAGACCGCGCGCGCCGTGTGTGAGGCATTGGGCGGCTGAACGCTATCCCTCCGGCTGACTGCGGGAGGGACTTCAGTCTCAGTTGAGCTATAGCTAATATACATATAGCTTGGTCATGCGGGGGACGATCCCAAATCGAAGCCTAACCCGCAATGGCCGGTGCGACCTGCTTTCAACCCAAGCATCCCCGCACCGGCCATTCTTTTCCCCCTTGGCAGCCTAGGCCAGCGTCAAATCGCAACCTGGGTGCAAGGATGAGAAGGGCCCTCCAGGCATCCTTTCGATCCGGACAACGGAAGGCATTTTTGGATGGCTCTCGACCTCACGACCGCTGACGCCATCGCAAACGCCGTCAGGGAAATTCGGTCGAAATTGGCCGTTAGGGGCTAAAAAGGAAGGCCCGGCTCGAAACCGGGTTTCCGAGGAAATCAGCAACACCGAAAGCGCTGGTATCACGCCCCGTTTGCAACGGGTCTGCGTCAAGTCACGTATATCTCAGTTGACTAAAGTACGGAACGTCCAATGGACAGGTACGGAACGTTTGAAGGCCCCTCAGACCAAGGCCTACCGGCACGCAAGACTTTAGTCCTGCCGTCTTATAGTTAAGAACGGAAGTTGTTCGGCTGACATAGGGCCGCCCCGAATAAATACCAGACTGCGCTCAGCCGACTATGGTGCGATCGCGGAAGCCGCTTTTGGGTCGAGCCGAAGACGGGTCGGTCAAAAATACGATTGATGCCGGAATTGCTCTATCCCAGCAACCGCTTGCTCAGCCTGGCGCACTGGACGCGGATATCGGGAATGGCGTCGATCTCGAAGAAGGTGCCGCGCGTCAGCGGCCCGACGGCGAGGATTTTTCGCGAGACGGTGCCGTCGACGGCGATGATCTCGCAATCGGCCGAGACGTCGAGGCCGATGCGCAGCGGATCGGGCCGCGCCAGACCGCGGTCGACCAGCGACCGCACCACGCTGTTCGACGAGGTCGAGATGTCGCGCACGATGCCGGAGCAATCATAGATGCGGGCGGCGTCGAATGTTTCGAGGCGCTGGGTGTGGCGCGATTGGACCTCCACCGCGAAGCCGTCGCCCGGCGTGACGCCGACGACGCGCCCGGCGATCGGCCGGATGCGCCCCGATTGCACCGCCTCCGTCACCCTGGCGTAGACCTCGGGTGCCATGCGGTGGCGATGGATGTCCCACCAGGCCTTGGTGTGTTCGACAAAGCGGCGCTTGGCCGAGGCGGGCCAGTTCTGCCAGATCTTCTGGTTGAAGGGGCGCAGGCCGTCGACGACGTCGCGCCAGTCGACGCCTGCCTTCTGGTTCTCGCGGATGAGGTCGCGGAACCAGCCGACGAAATAGGAAAGCTGGGTGCCGAGCGGGATGTCGGCGACGTCGAGCTTGATCGGATTGCCCTTGCGGTGCGGCGAGGGCAGCAGGCCGCGCCGCGACACCGCGATGATGTCGCCGCGATGGCCGCGCTGCTCCAGGGAAAGGAAGGCGTCGACCATGCTCAAGCCCGTCCCCAGCACCACGATCCGGCTGTCGGGATCGAGCGCGGTGTCGGCCTCCGATCCCATCCGGATCGCATGGCCCTGCGCGGGCTGTTCGTCGTGGCCGGTGGCGAGCACGGCAAGGTGGGCGACCACGCTGGTGCCGTTGGCGAGTGCCACCTCGACCCCGGACGCGGTGGGCGAGATCGACAGGCTCTCCTCGCGGATCAGGCGCAGCCGTCCGGTCTCGCGCTCGCGCGTTTCCAGATCGTCGAGCAATTCCTTGAGATAGCGGGCATAGAGGCTGCGCGGCGCGTAGACCGGCGCCTGCTCTGCTGTCGCCAGCCCGCGCTCCAGCAGCCAGCGCCAGAAATTGCCGGGATCGTCGGCATAGGCACTCATGCCGGCCGCGCCGACATTGAGCACATGCGCCGACAGCAGTGTCGAATAGGCGATGCCCTGGCCGAAATGCGGGCGCTTTTCGATCAGCGTGACGCGCAGGTCCGGATTGGGCGATTTGAGCAGATGCGCGGCCAGCACAACACCGCTGGCGCCGCCGCCGACGATGATGATGGAATTGATCGAGTTGGTTCGCCCGGTCATGCGCGAGCGAGCCCCGTACGAAGCGCCGGCTTCAGGCCAGGACCTTCACCGGCAGGTCGTCCCGCGCGACCGGGAGGTCGTCGGCAATGTCGCGCATCTCGGCGAGGCTGCGCTGGTCGAGCACCTCGGCGATCGCCTGCCGGACTTCCAGCATCAGATGTCGGACTTGGCATGTCGCCTCGTTGCAGTCTTCACAGCGCTGATATTGTGTTCGGCTGGCGCAGGGGATCGGGGCCAGTGGACCGTCCAGCACGCGCACGACGTGGCCGACCTTGATTTCGTCGGCGGGTCGCGCCAGGCGGTAGCCGCCATCCTTGCCCTTGCGGCTCTGGACGAAGCCGGCATTGCGCAGCTCGCCCAGTATGGCGTCGAGAAACTTCTTCGGGATGTTGTTGCCGGTCGCGATATCGCCAACGAAAGCGAGTTGCCCGGCCGGCATCTCAGCGAGATGCACGAGCGCCTTGAGGCCGTACTTGCCTTTTTTGGTGAGCATGAAGCGAACGTTTCTCTGTCATGAGACGGCGCGAAGCCATCCGTTGCGAAACGCCCGGCGTGCCTCCCCGCCGCGCCGAACCATCCATGACACATAAATTCTAGTGACATGATATACAAGCCAATTGCGGTTGATCTTGCTTGATTTTCAAACCGTTGCGGCGATTTTAGGCCCGCCTTGTGACGCCAGCGACACAGAAACGGGATTCAGACGCGCACCGGCCGGCCGCCGGGATTCGGTGACGCCGGCAATCGCGATACGCTCGACATGGCCCGTCATCGTCGCCTCCAATTCTCTATGTCGATAAGATTACTATACTTATGCGCGCTGGCGCGAAATGGTTTGTCAATTCCATCCCCATTCGAGGTACGGAATTGCGCCAAGCCAGCTAATTCGGGAATCCTGCTCTCACAGGGGCGATGCCGCGGCCCTCGACGCCCATCATGTTGCATCGCGGTCACGCGCCGCTATGCCTCGACCCTTTATGCGATCGCTCTATGTCGTTTTAGCCACAAAGACGAGGGCTGGCTGTGCTGTCGGCGGCATGCGTAACCTCAATGTCGGCCTAACAGCCATGCCGAAAACGGAACGCCAGCTTTCGGCTCCGCCCCGGAAAGTTGACTTGCTAATAGCCCAAGAAATGGCGGTGGCTGTCCTTGGCCACTCACTTTCGGTTCAACAGCTCGACGAGATTTGCGAGCATCCGGTTCCAAAGGTTCTGCGCGTCTTCAGGCCCGTCTCCGGCGGCCAGGAAATCAAGGCGTGACTGCGTACCCTCGGACGCAATCAGGATCTCGATGAACGCCGTCCCCTCGAAGTGCTGGGGAACTACCAAGCTGAATGCTAAGCGGGCAGGGCGGTCGACCACCGAGTATATGCCGTCATGCGTAATGACGCTGTCCCCGTCGTGCTCGATGATCGAATATGTCCCGCCCGGTTGCGGATTGGTCACTGCCCTCAGGATGTTAGTCGGCGATTTGAAAAGCCATTGCTCCATCGCAGGTGGGTCAACCCATGCGTCGAAGACAACCTGCGGGTTAGCGTTGATCAGAAGCGACACTCTGGCCCTAATGTCAAAGTTCATATCGTGCCTTCAAGATTTTGCGTGGGTGAGGTCTGTCCCTTTCCATGTCGTTCACGGCTCAAATCACACATTCACGCAGCGCCTCGCTCAATGCCGCTGGCCAGCTCGCCGTAAGCAGCGCCGCCGATCGCCTCAACCGAACTTCTCATCCGAGGTTTTGAGTTCTTGAAGACAGACGACATCATAGCGCGTGGCCTTGAGCCACGGCTCCTCGAGCGGATATTGTTTGACCCTGATGTCGCCACCCCAGAGGTCGACCAGGTCCTGGCCATGGGCGGGAACCTCGCCGAGCCTCACCGAATCGATGCCTGTCGCGACGCCGAGCGTAACTTCGCCGCCCGGAAGCGGATACACCCGAGAACCGCGTAGCAGAACTTCAGCTCCCAATCGAATGTTGTCGACGACCGATGGCCATCGGCCAGGATCGAGGACGCAATCGTAGATGGTGCCTATGAGTTCTGAAATGCGCTCCGCCGGATAGGATCGGGCAGTCATGCTGACCAACATGGGCTGGCGGCCCCGGTCGGACATGGCGTGCTGCTGCGCCGATATCGCTTCAACGGGATCAATCCTCGTTCGACTTCGCGACCAAGTCAGTAGAAAAAAATAGAAGCTGGGTGTCAAGCCTAATCCAAATGGTGGACGCCGCGACGACCATTTCGTGATTGGGTGCGTCGGCTTAAGGTTGGACTGAATTCAAAAGCATGTGACGCGCATCAGGAGAATTCTAGATTTTCTCCACCGCCAGTGAATGCGCCGGCGCATCGGTCAGGTCTTCAACTCACGGGACAGAACGCCGTCTCTATAGCGCGAGACGGAACATTACATTTCGCTAATACTTGGAGAGATTCAAGACGACTGGCTTGTCAGCCCCGCCAACGGCCGTCCTACCGGAAGAATGTCGAAGCAGCTCACGAAAACGGGTGACCGTGGCCGGCCACGGCTGGCATCTGGCCCAGGCTGTTGCCTGGCCGGGCTCCCCCGACGACGTGCGGTCAAAGGAAGATCTGTCAGCATGTCGGGCACGCCGGAACTTCTCCTCAACATGATGCGGGGCGCCTTGCTGGGGTTCGCGGTCGCCGCGCCCATCGGTCCCACCGGGCTCTTATGCGTGCAGCGCACGATCGCCGGCGGTATCGTACCCGGTCTGGCGACCGGCTATGGCGCGGCGACCACACATTCGGTCTATGCCTCTATGGCCGCCGCCGGGCTCGGGGCGGTGGCGCACATGCTGATGGGCTGGCACGTATGGCTGCAGCTCTGCGCCGGTATGTTCCTGCTCTACATGTCGGTGACGGCGGCGCGGCTGACACCGTCGCTGGACACGTCCCTGCAGCGCCGTATGCCGTCGGGCCGGGCCTATCTGACGGGGCTGATCTGGACGTTGGGCAACCCGATGACACTGCTTGGTTTCCTCACGCTCACGCCGGGGATCCTGGGGGCGGGCTTGCCGTCCTGGCAAACCCTGGCGCTTGTATCGGCCGGCGTGCTGATCGGTTCGGCAAGCTGGTGGACAACGCTGACGCTGGCCACCAACCATCTGCGAAAGCGGCTGAGCGCGCGCGGCCTGCGCTACGTCAATCTCGGCTTCAGTTCGGGTCTGTTCGTCTTCGCGCTGTCCTTGCTGGCAAGCGCGCTGCGCGTGGGATTGCTGCCATAGGGCAATTCCACGGAAAGTGTGAGCGCTTTCCCTTGGGAACCGCCCTGGCGCCGGCGCGATGCGCGACGGATGTCAGGGTTTCATCGGCTTCTTCGGCTGCACCTCCATCGAAGGCGCGTCCGGCGGTGGGCCGGCCTCGTCTGGTTTCGGCTGTCCGGCGGCGGGCGTATCGGGCGCCTGCGGTGCTCCCGAGGTGAGGTTGACCGACACGCCATAGATCTTCCACTGCCGGTTCACCGGCTCGAACAGGAGCTCGAAATTGACCTGCATCGGGACCGAAGGGAAAAAGCCCGCCATGTGCAACATGCCGTTCGGCTCGATCTGCGGCAGCAGGGTCAGTTGCGGTTCCAGCACCGCGACCGCGCCGAAATTCAGAGCCTGCTTGCGCTGGTTGGCAAAGATGTCGCCGAGTTGGGCGGCGCTGTTGGCCTGGAAATTCGGTGAACCGAGATCGCGCAGCACCGTGTAGTTGCCGGTCTTGTTGGCCTGGTCGAGCGCCAGAAGCGTGCCGCGGATCAGGATCAGCACGCCGTTGCGATCGATCCCGGCGGCATGGGCCACACGGACCTTGTCGCCCTTCTCGGTCTTTTTCGTCTGCGCCCACGCAACGCCCGGGGATGCCGCCATCAAGCTGGCCGCCAGCAAGGCTGCCAGGGCGGCCCGGGTCACCGGCCCTGTCGCCGAACAGTGGAGGCGCTTCATGTGGACTCCGCGGTCGCAATCGAGCCGGCGGCGGGCGATACTGGCGACCGCGTCTGTGGGAACGCGGCCGCCAGCGGCCCCCTCGCACTCGTGATCAGTTCAGCGTCCACGAAGCCCCGAGGCTGACGCCGACATCGCCGCGATTGGTGGTCGCCGACAAGGCGGCGTTGAGCCGGAAATCCAGACTGGGATTGTAGCCGAGACCGAGCGCCAGGCCCGACTGGCCCTTGAAGTTGCCGAAGCCGCCGGCCAGCGACAATTTTCCCGGCCTGTCGTCATAGCGCAGCCCCGCCGTGGCCAGAGCTAGCGCGGTGCCGGCACGGGCTTCCGTGCGGTTTTCGCTGATCTGGTCATCCAGGCCCTGGAGGCCGGCCTCGAGAGCGCCGACGCGGCCGTCGAGCTGGGTGATGTTGGCGGTGTTGGTCGTCACCCTGGTATCGAGATCCGCGATCTCGTTGGTGTTGTTGGTGATACGCGTCTCATGATTGGCGAGTTCTTGGGTGTTGGTGCTGATCTGTGAGGTGTTGTTGGCGATGCGCGTTTCGTGGTCGGCGAGCTCGGTGGTGTTGGCGGTGATCTGCGTCGTGTGGCTGCTCACCGTGCTGTTCAGATCGGCGATGGCGATGCCGTTCTGGGCGACCTGTGCAGGCAAATTCGTAAGCGTGGCCACATCGAATGTCGACGCCGCCAGATTGCCGCCGGCGTCTGTCGTCACCAGATAGGTCGGGCCGGCCTGCGCGGCCGTGCTCGCCTGCGAAGTGATCCCGGCCAGCGTGTAGGTGTTGCTGCCCGTGCCAAGCATGACCTGATTTTCGCGCGTCGCCGTAACGCCCGCTCCGATCGCCATGGAGTTGTCTTGGAGGGCGGTCGCACCCGCGCCCAGCGCGGTGGAGTTCAAAGCGCGCGCTTTAGCCGAAGCGCCAATGGCGGTGGCATTTGACCCGCCCGCCCCTCGGGCCCCGGCCTGAGCCCCGGCGCCGATGGCTGTCGTGTTCGAATTCTCATAGTTGATAGTGGGGCTGCCATAGGGGTCATAGTAACCGCCCGCGTTAGCGAGGTAGCCGAGCGCCACGCTGTTGTCCGCAATGGCGCCCGCGCTATCGCCCATAGCTGTCGAGAAATCGCCATTGCTGTTGGCGAAATATCCGCATGCGGTGGAGCGGGTCGAGCCTCCGGCATAGGCTGCTCCACCGTCCACACCATTGAAATCCGAGCAGATGACTCCCGCGCGCGCTGCGCCCGGCGTGAAGGCGACAAAGCCGGTGGCCGCGATCGCCACCATCACTGCCGTCCCGAGGGCGGGCACTTGGGAGGATGCCAGTCCACCGAAAACCGCCGTCGCGGCCGACATTAGTCCATTGCCTTTTCGCCCTTGGCACTTTGTCGCGACTGTTTCGCTTATTGTCTCGGCAGCGGCGTCTTCCAATACGCTCACGCATCCAATCGTTTCTGCAATCACGCCCAAAGCCCTCGCTTCATTGCCAGACAATCCACCAAGTCCCCTGCCGGCGCTGTCGGTCCCGCACGCTGGCCGGGCCGGGTGGGAGGTGCTCCGACCATGGCTGGGCTGACGATCAGGCAATCGCGCACTTGGCGGCTGTGCCGTCCCCGAACAGCACTCGCCTTGCAAACACCGACGCCCTCGAATTCCGCGCAGGACCGCAGCACCCGACGGGGGGCAACCGAACACAAAGAGAATGCCGCGTCTTCCACCATTCGGTGGATAGCGACGGCCGGAGTTCGATGGTAGCGCCCGGGGCCGGATGACCATCCCCGTCGGGAGATGATCAAAGGGCTTGCCCGATCCGGATCATGCTTTAATTTTGCTGCGGTACAGCAAGGATTTTGTTGCCGTGCGGCAAGGATGGTGGCGATGCGTTCTGCCTTCTCGATGGCTCAGTTGTCCGAACTGATCGGGCTGATCTACGACGCCGCGATCGATCCCGCGCGCTGGCCCGTCGCGATCGAGGAGATGCGCATCGCGCTCGGCTTCGGGACCGCCGCCATCCGCCTGCAAGCATTGCCGTCGGGCGAGGTGCTGGTCAACGTGACCAGCAACATCCCGCAGCCCTATGTCGACCGGATGGCCAGCTACGGCGCTGAAATCGTCGAGCTATGGGGTGGCATGGCGGTGGTAGGCTCGCTGCCGATGGATCGGCCGGCGGTGTTGAGCCAGCTCAATCCCAACCTCGACACCACGACGAACCGCTATTTCGTGGAGTGCGGCAAACCGCAAGGCATGATCGATTCCCTGGCGCTGCCGCTCGCGCGGGATGGGCGTGGTCTAGGCTCGCTGTCCTTCAGCCGCCATGTCGATGCCGCTCCCATCAGCGATCTGCAGATCGAGGCCGCCCGATTGCTGATCCCGCATCTGCAGCGCGCCGCGACGATCAACCGGCTGCTGGACATGGCGGCGATTGCCCGGTCGACCTTCCAGACGGTGCTCGACACGCTGACGGCGCCGATCCTTCTCACCACCGCCGATCTGCATGTCGTGCATGCCAATCCAGCTGCCCAGGACATCGTCGCCACGGGCGAGTTGCTGAACATCCGCAACGGAGTTCTCACCGCCAGGGTCGCCGCCGTGTCCAGCGCGCTGGCCGTCGCGGTATCGCAGGCGGCACAGGACGAAAGCGCCATCGATCGCAAGGGGCTGGGAGTTCCGATACGCTGGAAGGACGGCTCGGCCGGAGCCTTGCACGTGCTGCCGCTGCGTCCGGGGCGCGGGGCGTTCGATGCCAGCGTGGTGGCGGCGGTGTTTGTCGCACGCGCGGATACGCCCTTTGTCGCGCCGACCGCGCTGGTCGCGGCGCTGTTCGGCCTGACGCCGGCCGAGGCACGTGTCTTCGAGCAGATCGCGGCGGGCCGCACGGTGGAGGAGACGTCCGATGCCCTCAACATCGGCCGGAGCACGGTCAGGACGCATTTGCTGCGGCTGTTCGAGAAGACCGGCGTGCGGCGACAGGCCGAGCTGGTTCAGCTCGCGGCGTCGCTGGCGTCGCCTATGGCCGGCGTGGCGTAGCCCTGTGAGCAGACCCCGGCTGCGGGGAGACATACGGCGCGGGCCGGTTGCAACCAGCAACGAACTCAAGCGGCCTTGTCGCGGGAATTCATTTCAACCAGGCAGTCCGATCCGCAAACCAATGTGCTCGATCACGCTGGCAAGCGTTGTCTTTTTGATCTCGAGCGAAATTTTCGTCCTCGCGCGCGCGGCCGGGATGAACAATTCTTCCTCGCTGTACCTGCTCAGGAACGCCGCCACGGCCGACAATTCGGCACCCTTTACGCAGATATTTATAATGCTATGCGACGGCCGCTTTGCGGCGCGCTCGGATAGGATCTGCAGCGGCCCGCAAGTGCAGTCACAATATCCTTCGTCGTGGTGATAAATACAAATACAGTGCTGGTATTGCGGGCAAATTGTATTGCATTCGCAATCATCCTCAATTGTCGTCGTATTCTCCAAGCATTTGAAATCTATGGGTGCCCATTGGATCGGGACTAGAGGTAGACGCAGACCACCACGAAAAGAATTTCGGGTCGTCCACCGTTCGGTGGACAGTGACGGTCCCAGCCCGACGATTTCGCCCCCGACGCCCGTACCGCTATGTCAGGGTGGGCGCACCGGAGCCGCCCTTTCCGCCTCGGCGGGGTCTCATCGGCAGATTTTTTCCAACAAACCCACCTTCGTTGGAAGGATTTAACTCTACAAGAACCATAGAATTAGCTGACTATGAACAGGCAATCCGGTTTTCCCCTTTTTCAAGGAGCCTTTCATGTCCAGCATTTCACGCCGCATCATTCTCCTGTCTTCGGCGGCCCTTGCCGGCGCCGCCTTCCTCGCTCCGGCCATGGCCGATGACCTGAAGATCACCATCGGCTACCAGACGGTGGTCGAGCCCTCCAAGGTGCCGCAGGCCGACGGCGCCTATGAAAAGGCCACCAAGGCCAGCATCGACTGGCGTAAATTCGATTCCGGCGCCGACGTCATCGCCGCGGTCGCCTCCGGCTCGGTCGATATCGGCTATGTCGGCTCGAGCCCGCTGGCGGCCGCCGCCAGCCGCGAACTGCCGATCCAGACAATCTTCGTGGTCGGCCTGATCGGGCCGTCGGAAGCGCTGGTCGCCCGCAACGGCGCCGGTATCGAGAAGGTCGCCGACCTCGCCGGCAAGAAGGTCGCCGTGCCGTTCGTGTCGACGACGCATTACAGCCTGCTTGCCGCGCTCAAGCATGAGAATGTCGATCCGAAGTCGGTCCAGATCCTCAATCTCAGGCCGCCGGAAATCGCCGCCGCCTTCGCGCGCGGCGATATCGATGCCGCCTATGTCTGGGATCCGGCGCTGGGCCAGATCAAGACATCGGGCAAGGTGGTGCTGGATTCCTCGCAGGTCGCCGTTTGGGGCGCGCCGACCTTCGATGCCTGGATCGTGCGCACCGACTTCGCCGACAGGAATCCGGAAGCCGTGCGCGACTTCGTCAAGGTGACGGGATCAGCCTATGCCGAATATCTCGCCAAGCCCGACGCCTGGTCGGTGTCGTCGCCGCAGGCCGCGTCGATCGCCAGGCTCACCGGCGCCAAGCTGGAAGAAGTGCCGGAGCTCCTGAAGGGTTATGTGTTCCCGACGCTTGAAGAGCAGGCCTCGGACAAATTCCTCGGCGGCGGCACGGTCAAGGCGGTCGCGGCCGCGTCCGCCTTCCTCAAGGAGCAAGGCAAGGTCGACGCCGTGCTGCCGGACTACTCGAAATACGTGACGTCGAAATACGTCACCGAGGCGCTGGCCTCGAACTGACGGCCCAAACGCGCGGCTCACCTTCCCGGACGCCGTGCGTTGCCTGTCCCGGAGCCGCTGACGAGGCGCGGTTTCGGGGCAGGCGGATTTTACCGAACCGATTCATCCCTGACGCAATTCCGGACGGAAAACCGCCTGACACTTTTCTGGAATTGCTCGGCGAGGGGCCATGCCGAATCTCGTGCTCGACAACATCTCCATCCACTATGACGGCCAGCCGGCGCCCGCCGTCGAGCGGGTGTCGATCAACGTCGCCGGGAATGACTTCGTCGTTCTTGTCGGCCGCTCCGGCTGTGGCAAGACCTCGCTGCTCAACGTTGCCGCCGGCCTGGTCGCGCCCGCGCGCGGCACGGCCTCGATCAACGGCCAGCCGATCACCGGACCCGGTTCGGACCGGGCGGTGGTGTTCCAGAACGATGCGCTGTTTCCCTGGTTGACCGCCCGCGAGAACGTCGCCTTCGCGCTGCGGCTGCGCGGTGTCAGGCCGACCGAGCGGGCGCGGCGCGCCGACCGGCTGCTGGACCTGGTGAAGCTCGGCGATGCCGGCGACAAGCGCATCTGGGAGCTGTCGGGCGGCATGCGCCAGCGTGTCGGCCTTGCCCGCGCGCTCGCCGCCGAACCCGAATTCCTGCTGCTCGACGAGCCGCTCGGCGCGCTCGACGCGCTGACGCGCGAACGCATGCAGACGACGCTGCTCGACCTTTGGACGGTAAGCCACGCCGGCGTGCTGATGGTGACGCACGGCATTGAGGAAGCGCTGGTGCTCGCCACCCGCGTCGTCGTGCTGGCGCCCGGCCCCGGACGCGTGGTGCGAACCTTCGAGCCGGGCTTCTCCCGGCGCTATGCCTCCGGCGAGCCCATTCGCGCCATCAAGGCCGACCCGGCCTTCGCGGCGGCGCGCGGCGAACTGACCGACGCGATCTTCGAGGGAGAGGCGGCATGACCATTTCCTCCTACACGGAACGGCCCGGTTCAACGACGGACGAAACCGACGGCCTGTCGGTGCCCTGGTCGAGGCCACGGACGAAACGGACCGGCGTTTCGGCGCGCATGGTCAGCGCCGCCACCATCCTGGCGGTGCTGGCGCTCTGGACGCTGTCGGCCCGCCTGCAGCTGGTGTCGCCGGTGTTCCTGCCTTCGCCGCTCGCCGTGTGGAACAAGTTCGTCGTCGTCATCCGCGACGGCTTCGTCGACGCGACGCTGCTGCAGCATGTCGTCGCCAGCCTCGGCCGCGTCTTTGCCGCGCTGGCCGCCGCCATCCTGGTCGGTGTGCCGGTGGGGCTCGCCATCGGCATCAGCACGGTGGGGCGCGGCATCTTCGATCCGCTGCTCGAATTCCTGCGGCCGATCCCGCCGCTGGCCTATCTGCCGCTGGTCATCATCTGGTTCGGCATCGGCGAGCCGTCGAAGATCCTGGTGATCGCCATCGCCATGCTGGCGCCGGTCGCCCTGTCGACCGCCTCGGGCGTCCGCGGCGTCTCGCGGGAGCGCATCAACGCCGCGCGTTCGCTTGGCGCGACGCGCGCCCAGGTGGTCCGCCACGTGATCCTGCCCAGCGCCCTGCCCTCGATCCTGACCGGCCTGCGCATCGCGCTCGGCGCCGGCTGGTCGACACTGGTCGCGGCCGAACTGGTGGCGGCGACGCGCGGCCTTGGTTTCATGATCCAGTCCGCGGCCCAATTCCTCGTCACCGACGTGGTGGTGATGGGCATATTGGTGATCGCGGCCATCGCCTTCGTGCTCGAATTCACCATCCGCCGGATCGAGCGCGTGCTCGTCCCGTGGGCGGGGCGTGAATGATCGGAAGAGGAGAATGACGATGACCCATTCCACCGCCGTGTTGTTTGCTCATGTCGGCTCCTGGCTGCTCGGCCTTGCCGCCGACGACAAAGCGGCAAAGGAGGACGGCCCGCGCTCGCCGGCGCCGGTCCATCTCCGCGCCGGGCACGACCGCCTGCCGCCGCGCGACGAGAGCTTTTATTGGGCCTGGCAGTACTGGTCGCAGTGAGTGGCTAGCAGTTGGCGAAACCGTTGAGAAAGGGTCCCCTGCTCCGTGAAGGGGAGAGAAGCTGGCACGGCCTTGCCGCTCGATCGGGATGTAGAAAAACAATTCCCTCTTGCCGATCCATCTCGCAAAATTGTTCCTCTACTAAGTTTATAGACATACCTAGCCTGATCCCAACTCCGGTCGATCGGAAGTTTCTTGGCGCCGCCCGCGCATTGAAGGAGAGGGATCATGTTCAATCTGACGAGACGCGTTTTCGGCATTGGCCTCGTGGCCGCGACAGTGGTGCTGTCGTTCGGCGCCGCCGCGCAGGACCTGAAGCAGTTCAGCATCGGCTACCAGAAGACCGGCCTGCCGGTGATCGCCAGGCAGCAGCAGGTGATCGAGAAGGCGCTCGGCGACAAGGGCGTCACCGTGAAGTGGGTCGAGTTCACCGCCGGGCCGCCATTGGTCGAAGCGCTCAATGTCGGTGCCATCGATGCCGGCTGGACCGGCGACGCGCCGCCGATCTTCGGTCAATCGGCCGGCGCCAACATCGTCTATGCCGCGGCGCTGCCGTCCAATGGCGAAGGCGAGGCGATCTTCGTCAAGCCGGCCTCGCCGGTCCAGGCGGTCGCCGACCTCAAGGGCAAGCGCGTCGGCGTCGGCAAGGGCACCAGTGCGCATAATCTTCTCGTCGCCGCGCTGGAAAAGGCAGGTGTCGCCTTCGATCAGATCACGCCGGTCTATCTCAGCCCGGCGGATGCGGCCGCCGCCTTCGCCAGCGACCAGATCGATGCCTGGGCGGTCTGGGATCCGTTCTTTGCCATCGCCGAAACCCGCTACCAGCCGCGTGTGCTGGCCCGCTCCAGCGAGGTGCTCAAGGTCAACACCTATTTCCTCGCCAACAAGGATTTCGCCAAGGCGCATCCCGAAATCGTCACCACGACCATCGCCGCGCTTGGCGAGGCGGCGAAATGGGCGGACCAGAATCGCGACAAGGTGGCCGAGGCGCTCCATGAGGTCACCGGGGTGCCGCTCGACGCACAGACCATCGCCGCCAATCGCAGCAAGTTCGGCATCTTTCCGATCACCGACGAGATCGTGGCCGGTCAGCAGGCTACCGCCGACCGCTTCTACAAGCTTGGCCTGATCCCCAAGGCGGTGCGGATTTCCGACGCGGTTTGGACAGCGCCGGGCAATTGATTTTTCGTCACGCGGCGCCGGGTGGAGGAACGCCCGGCGCCGTTGCCATTGTGCCTTGACCTCCAGGAGGCCCGCCTTGACCACGCCAGCCAAGCCACTCGATTTCTTCTGGTTCATCCCGACGCATGGCGACGGTTCCTATCTTGGCTCCGAGCAGCAGCAGCGGCCGCCGGAGTTCGGCTATTTCAAGGAGATCGCGCAGGCAGTCGACCGGCTCGGCTTCCCCGGCGTGCTGTTGCCGACCGGACAGAACTGCGAGGATTCCTGGATCACCGCCACTGGACTGGCGACGCTGACCGAAAGGCTCAAATTCCTCGTCGCGCTGCGGCCGGGCGTGACCCTGCCGACCTTCGCGGCGCGCCAGACGGCGGCTCTCGACCGTCTGAGCAACGGCCGCCTGCTGCTCAATGTCGTGGTCGGCGGCAATCCGGCCGAGCTTGCCGGCGACGGCGTCTTCCTGCCACATGACGAGCGCTATGCGCAGGCGCATGAATTCCTGACCATCTGGCGCGGTCTGGTGTCCGGCGAGCGCGTCAATTTCGACGGCAAATATTACCGCGTCGAGAATGGCCGCCTCGACCTTCTGCCATCACAGGAGCGGCCGCCGCTTTATTTCGGCGGCTCGTCCGACGCCGGGCAGGATCTTGCCGCCGGCCTGGTGGACATGTACCTCACATGGGGCGAGCCACCGGCGCAGGTCACCGAAAAGCTGGCTTCGGCGCGCGCGAAAGCGGCATTGCGCGGCCGCGAACTGCGTTTCGGCATCCGGCTGCATTTCATTGTTCGCGAAACCGAGGACGAAGCCTGGCGCGCCGCCGACCGGCTGCTCAGCCACGTCACCGATGCGCAGATCGAGAACGCGCAGGCGCGGTTCCTCAATCAGATGGACTCGGTCGGCCAGCGCCGCATGGCCGAACTGCATGGCGGCCGCCGCGACAGGCTGCTCGTCTCGCCCAATCTGTGGGCCGGCGTCGGGCTGGTGCGCGGCGGCGCCGGCACCGCGCTGGTCGGCACGCCGGAGCAGGTCGCCGACCGCATTCGCGAGTACCAGGCGATTGGCATCGATACGATCATCGGCTCCGGCTATCCGCATCTCGAGGAAGCCTATCGCGTCGCCGAACTGCTCTTCCCCAAGCTCGGGCTTGGTACCAGGCGGCTCAAGCCGCGCGAAGACATCGCCAACGAATTCTCCGTCGGCTTCCATGGCGCGGCCCGCCTGCAGGCCGCGTCATGAGCTTTTTCACGCGCCTGCGCAGGAACGGCATCGGCTGGCTATTGCCGGTGCTGGTGCTTGCCGGCTGGGAGGTGGCTTCCCGCGCCGGCGTCATGCCGGCCAACGTGCTTCCGGCACCAGTGCTGTCGCCGAGGCCTTCTGGCGGTTGACGCTGTCCGGTGAACTGATCCGCAACATCGGCGTCTCGACGGCGCGCGCCCTGGCCGGCTTCGCCGTCGGCGGCTCGATCGGCTTCGCGCTCGGCCTTGCCAACGGGCTGTCGACGCTGAGCCGCGGCCTGACCGACACCACGCTGCAGATGATCCGCAACATTCCGCACCTGGCGCTGATTCCGCTGGTCATCCTGTGGTTCGGCATCGACGAGGAAGCAAAACTGTTCCTGGTGGCGCTCGGCGTGTTCTTTCCGATCTACGTCAACACGCTGCTCGGCATCCAGAGCGTTGACCCGCAACTGGTGGAGATGGGCCGCGTCTACGGCATGGACCGGCGCGCGCTGTTCTTCCGCGTCATCCTGCCCGGCGCGCTGCCGGCGATCTTCGTCGGCCTGCGCTACGCCTTGGGCATCATGTGGCTGACGCTGATCGTCGCCGAAACCATCTCGGCCAGCTCCGGGCTCGGCTACATGGCCATGCAGGCGCGCGAGTTCCTGCTGATCGATGTCGTCGTGCTGTCGATCCTGATCTACGCGCTGCTCGGCAAGCTCGCCGACAGTCTCGCCCGCCTGCTCGAGCGCCTGTCGCTCGGCTGGCATCCCGCCTTTCAGAACGGATGAGTATTCGATGCCAGCCGCCAGTCTGACCGCCGTCCGCTCCTTTGTCACCACGCCAGCGCCAGCGCGCCCGGCGATATCGGTCGAAGGCAGGCGTGCCTTCGCCTTCAAGGGCGTGGAGAAACGCTTTGGCGACAAGACCGTTCTCGACGGCATCGATCTCGACGTGCCGGTCGGGCAGTTCGTCGCCGTCATCGGCAAAAGCGGCTGCGGCAAGAGCACGCTGCTCCGCTTGCTCGCGGGGCTCGACCGGCCGACCTCGGGATCGCTGACGCTGGGGGCCGAGGAAGAGGGCCACAGCCGCACGCGCTTCATGTTCCAGGAGCCGCGCCTGCTGCCCTGGGCCAGCGTGGTGAAAAACGTCGAGGTCGGGTTGACCGGCATCGCCTCCGGTGCGGAGGCCAGGAAACGCGCGCTGGATATCCTTGGCGAGGTCGGTCTCGCCGATCGCGCCGATGAATGGCCCTCGGTGCTGTCCGGCGGCCAGAAGCAGCGCGTGGCGCTGGCCCGCGCGCTGGTCGGTCACCCGCAGGTCCTGGCGCTCGACGAGCCGCTCGGGGCGCTCGACGCGCTGACCCGCATCGAGATGCAGCAATTGCTGGAGCGTATCTGGATAGCCCAGAAATTCACCGCCGTGCTGGTCACGCACGATGTCGCCGAAGCGGTTGCGCTCGCCGACCGGGTGGTGGTGATAAGCGGCGGCAGGATCGCGCTCGATCTGGATGTGCCGGTGGAACGGCCGCGCCGCCGCGGCTCCGCCGAGCTTGCCCGCCTCGAAGGCAGGATTCTGGACCAGCTGTTCGGTTAGGGCCGCGGCGGGTCGGGCCGCGGCGCCTGCGCGATTGACGAGCGGCTTCCCCCTCTCCGTCGCCGCTTCGACGGAGTGGGGGTCGACCTTTCATCGAAGCCGACGGTTCGCCCACACCAGCCCTGCCAGGCCGATCAGCATGGTGGCGAGGCCGATATAGAGCCATTGCGACTGGCCGGTCATGAAGCTGCCGCCGACCACGCCGATGCCTTGCAGCGACCACAGCGCACCGACGGCCAGCACGATCAAGGCCAGCAGATTTTTGATTAGTCTCATTGTCGGACCCCGATTTTGAAAGTCGATCGATCGCGGCGCCGTGGCCGCGATGAAAGAGCCGAAGGAAGTGGCCAGATCGCGCGGGTTTCTATTTGAAGATCAACGTCTAATCTTGTCATGAAAGTCCTTCGTCCCGATCAAAACAAGGCCGAAAACTGATCCCGACGCTCCAGAAGATCCCTGACAGACTGTTACCCGGTGACTCCAAACGTGTGATCTCGCCATGGAACCGCCAGATCACTGCCGCATTTCCTGCCTTATTCTCGACCTAACGGCTGGGGTCTGTCAAAAACGGAGCCATCCCCCAAATATGAAGACCCCAAAACAGACCGCGCTTGTCGCGGTAACGATCGCTGCTGGCCTGATGGTCGGCGCCTCCGCCACTTCGGCAACCGCCGCCGCCGGCCAGTGTGGCCGCGCGTCCTGGTACGCGCTGCACTCGAGGACCGCCTCGGGCGAGCGCATGAACCCCTCGGCGATGACCGCCGCCCACCGCACGCTGCCTTTCGGCACCAAACTGCGGGTCACCAACAAGAACAACGGCCGCAGCGTCGTCGTGCGCATCAACGATCGTGGTCCCTTCATCAAGGGCCGGGTGCTCGACCTGTCGAAAGGCGCCGCCGGCCAGCTCGGCTTCATCGGCTCCGGCCAGACTTCGGTCTGCATGGCGCGCGTCTGATATGACCGTCTCTTGACCATGATCCCTCGCGGACCGCGGCTCAGCGGCGCAAAGCGGGTATTTTTCGGGGATCATGGTCAGGTGTCCGGCGCGAAAGCCTGACACATATCCTTCACATTTCGGCGGCGCACATTGAGCCGGCTGTGCCGTCCGGGGCCGGTTTTCAAGGCTTTGGACGAAAGAAGCATTGGTCACGCGACGTGACGTATTGCATCGCAGCAATTAGTTGTTAACCTCCCCGCGTGACATTCAAGGCTCGGCGCTGCTCGTCGTCCCTTCGGTCGAGGCAGCAGCGGGGTTGTTGATGTACTACCAGCTCTACGAAATGAACCATGCCGCCTTGCAGCCGGCCCGGCTCTATGCCGACGCTGTCCGGCTCTTCTACTCCAATCCGCTCAATCCGGTCTCGCACACACCCTGGGGCCGATCGATCGCGGCCGGCGCCGAACTGTTCGAGCGCACCACGCGCCGCTACGGCAAGCCGCAATTCGGCCTGGCCAAGACGGTGGTCGACTGGAAGAGCGTCGCGGTCACCGAAAAGACCATCTGGTCGAAGCCGTTCTGCAATCTCGTCCGGTTCGAGCGCGCCGTTCCCGCCGGACGCAAGGCCGACCCGAAGCTGCTGATCGTGGCGCCGATGTCGGGCCATTACGCGACTCTGCTGCGCGGCACGGTCGAGGCGATGCTGCCCTATGCCGATGTCCACATCACCGACTGGGTCGACGCGCGCATGGTGCCGCTGGCCGATGGCAGCTTCGATCTCGACGACTATATCGACTACATCATCGACATGCTGCACACGCTGGGTCCGGACACCCATGTGATGGCGGTGTGCCAGCCTTCCGTGCCGGTGCTCGCGGCGGTTTCGCTGATGGAAACGCGCGGCGACCCCTTCGTCCCTTCGACGATGACGCTGATGGGCGGACCGATCGACACCCGCCGCAACCCGACCGCGGTCAATCTGCTGGCCGAGGAAAAGGGCATCGACTGGTTCCGCGACAACGTCGTCATGCGCGCGCCCTGGCCGGTGCCGGGCTTTGGCCGTGAGGTCTATCCCGGCTTCCTGCAGCTTTCGGGCTTCATGAGCATGAACCTCGACCGCCACATTATCGCCCACAAGGACTTCTTCATGCACCTTGTGAAGCATGATGGCGACAATGCAGAAAAGCACCGCGACTTCTACGACGAGTATCTGGCGGTGATGGACCTGACGGCGGAGTTCTACCTGCAGACCGTCGACACCGTCTTCGTGCGCCATGCGTTGCCCAAGGGCGAGATGACGCATCGCGGCACCAGGATCGATCCGTCCGCCATCCGCAACGTTGCCCTGTTCACGGTCGAGGGCGAGAACGACGACATTTCGGGCCTTGGCCAGACCAAGGCCGCGCAGGACCTGTGCGTCAACATCCCCGCCGACAGGAAGGCGCATTACATGCAGCCGGCGGTCGGCCATTACGGCGTCTTCAACGGCTCGCGCTTCCGCTCCGAGATCGTGCCGCGCATCGTCGACTTCATCACCAGCTATGGCCGCCAGAACCGGGTGGCGGTGAAGCCGAAGCTGGTCCGCACCGCCAAGCGGTAGGCAATTCTAGAAACGGAGCCGGGCCGGCGGTCCGATTCTGTTGCACAAGTGCCGCTGTACCTCTTCGCGGGTAACCATGCTGCAAATCAACCCGACGTCGTAATTGACACGGAGTGTAAATCGCCCTTAACGTTTCGTTAACAACAGGGCGAGCGGGGACAATGAATTCCTCAACCATGCGAAGGCTGCGCGTATGCGTGGCAGCCGGGCTGGCAGTAACGGGAGGCTGGATGGCACCGGCCTGGGCTTCGGACGCGATGGCGACCGGTGGCCTCACCTCGCAGCCGATCGGCCACTACGATTTCTGTAAGCAGCATCCGGGCGAATGTTCGATCCGTCCGGCCAGCCTCGCGCCGGCCACCCTGACCGACGGCTTGATGCGCAAGCTGCTCAACGTCACCGCCAGGGTCAATGCATCAGTCAAGCCGATGAGCGACATGGACATCTATGGCACGGACGAGGTCTGGGCCTATCCCGACAACGGCGTCGGCGACTGCGAGGACTATGTGCTGGAGAAGCGGCGCCAGCTGTCCCGCATGGGCGTTTCGCTCGCCGATCTCTTGATAACCGTGGTGCGCAAGCCCGACGGCGAAGGTCACGCCGTGCTGACGGTGCGCACCGACGGCGGCGATTATGTGCTCGACAATTTGACCGACAAGGTCAAGCCCTGGGACCAGACCGGCTACCGCTTCCTCAAGCGGCAGGCGATCGACAACACCGGCCGCTGGGTCTCGATCCGCGGCGGCCAGCAGGTTCTGGTGGGCTCGGTGCAGTAGGAAAGGGCGGCGCGGTTCGGAACCGCGGCACCTCTCGTCCCGACGAAAATGTCTTCCGCTTATCCCTGGCGCAGGGCGGCGCCGCCCCTCATTGCCCTGCCGGGCATTTCTCCCCGTATAGTGACGGGGAGAAAGACGCCGTCATCGCCGATTTCGCCAATTGTCAGCGGTACAGGAAGGGTGGCGAGGTTGCCACAGCGACCTTCTCCCCGTTCTACGGGGAGAAGATGCCGGCAGGCAGATGAGGGGCGGCGCTGACATCGCCGATCGGGCGTCTCGCATAGCCATTCCAAAGATTTCCGCATCCCTCCGTGAACCATTTCCGTTCGCCCGGCGACACACAGCCGTGGACGATAGAAACCCAAACCATGGAGACTTCAAATGACTGCTTTCCTGCGCAACACCCTTCTCGCCGCCGCTGCCGTTTCGGCCCTGACCGGATCCGCTCTGGCCGAGCAGACCATTCCAAGCTGCGCCAAGACCAGCCTCAACGACCTGTGGAGCGGCCGCTGTTGCGGCGCCGCCGGCGCGTCGGACTGCCTGGGCGGTGGCAATGGCGGCCGCGATCATGGCAACCATGGCGACCATGGCCGTGGCGGCAATGGCGGCAGCACGGCCGGCAAGAATTGATCTCACCATGGCTGCCCGCCGGTTACTCGCCGGTGGGCGCTGTTCTTGCGACCGGCGATCGCTCGGCCGTCGCAAAGTCGGAGCAAAGAAACTCTTTGTTTTTACGCAATTCCCAAGGGGAAGCGCTACGCGCTTCTCCCCGGAAAACCGCTACGCACTTTTCCTGCAATTGTTCTAGGATCGCCGGCCCAAGGCCGCCTGGATCGATCCTGTGATGCGGCGCAAGTCCGCCTCATCCAGCTTCTCGATGTTTTCGGCCAACAGGTTGGCGAGTTCGGTGGCGGCGGGGGAAAGACCCGACGTGTCCAGCCTGACGCGCGGGTGCGAGGCTTCGGCCAGCCGCGCCAGCTCCTCGGCATCGTCCCAGATGATGTTGAAATAGCCGATGATCTTCTGGATCAGCGTCCAGGTCGGCGCGCCGCGCCGGCCATGTTCCAGCGCCGAGAGATAGGCGGCGCTGACGCCGATCGCCGCGGCCATGTCCTTCTGGCTGACGCCGCGCTCGGCTCTCAGCGCCCGCAGCTTCTCGCCGAACGGCGTCATGAGCGCGCCCGCCGCAGCCTGATATAGAGCGCGCCCGAGCCGCCGTGGTTGCGGGCGGCATGGTCGTGGCTGGAGACCAGCGGCCGGAACGCCGGCGTCGACAGCCAGGCCGGCACGGCACGCCGCAAGACACCGTCGCCGCCCGAGGACGACCCCTTGCCGGTGATGACCAGCACATAGCGGACGCCGCCGGCATGCGCCCGGTGCAGGAACGAGAACAGCAGCGAATAGGCCTCGTCCTGCGTCATGCCATGCAGGTCGACGCGGCCCTCGATCGGCAACCGGCCCTTCTGCAACTTGTCCAGGGTCGGCTCGTCGAGCCGGTGCGTGACATGCTGCACCTTCGGCTTTGCCGCGCCAGCCGGGCCGGCGGCGGGCTGGGCCGGCTGCGACGGCGTCGGCCTGGCATCGACGGCCATGTCTGCAATGTCGACGGCGGCGCGGCCCTTGAGCGGCTTGGCCGTGCGCGCCACCAGGTTCCACAGCACCCGGTCGTCCTCGCTGAGTTTGTCCGGACGCTTGCTCATCATGCGCCCCCGGCCAGCGCGCGCGGCACCAGCGCGTAGAAATCGGCGGCGTTGCGCACCACGCCGGCGATCTCGCCGGCGGTATCGCCCGAGCCGGCGAACAGGTCGCCGCGCGCCGGTCCGGTGATGGCCGAGCCGGTGTCCTGCGCGATCATCAGCCGCCGGAACGGCCTTTTGTCGAAGGCGGTGAGCGTCGGCGCGTCGATGTAAAAAGGCGTGCCGAATGTGTGAAGCAGCCGGTCGACGGCCATCGAGCGGCCCGGCGTCAGCGGCACCTTGGCGGCCGCGATCGGCCCGAGCGCGGCGTCATCCACCGCGGCCTCGCGGAAGAAGATGTAGGAACGGTTCCGCCACAGGATCTCGTCGACGCGCCGCGGATGCGCCTTGAACCAGGCGCGGATCGACTGCATCGTCACGTCCGCCAGCGGGATTTCGCCCAGCTCGCTCAAGATTTTGCCGGGCCCGGTAAAGCGCTGGCCGGATTTGGCGGCGTAGGTGACGCGGCAAAGCCGGCCGTCGGTCATGGCGAGCCGCGCAGCGCCCTGTACATGGATGAAGAAGGCATCGACCTTGTCGGCCAGCCAGGCGATCTCCAGCCCCTGGCCGGCGAGCGCGCCGCGCTCGATCGCGCCACGGTCGGGGTATTCGGCCAGCCCATCCGGCGTCCGGCGGGGGAAGGCGAGGTAAGGATCCATCCCGGCCGGCCGGTTGGCGTCGTCGACGTCGACAAGATCGGCCGGCCGCGACAGCAGCGGCACGGCAAAATGCTCCGTCCGCACCGGCGAGGCCTCGACTTGCGGCTCGTAAAAGCCGGTGACGAGCCCGGCGCCGGTTTCCGGCCGGACCAGCATGGGAACGAAATGGCGCTCGAAGAAGGCGCGAGCCTCGGATCGGTTCGCCGGCGCAGCGCCACGCGCTTGCGCATAGGCTTCGGCGAAGGCGCCGAAATCGACGCCCAGCGCACCGCTGCGATAGGGTTTTATCGGCACATGCAAGGCGGAACGCGCAAACGCCTCGAAGGCCGGCAGATGGTCGTCGCCGGCCCAGCCGGGTAGGTCGCCGAAGGACCTTTCAACAAGGAGAGGCGACAGCGACACCGGAGCCCGCCTGTCCCGGGCTCAGTCTTCTTCTTCGGTGGCGACGAGCTTCCAGTTCGGATCGCGCGAGCGCGTGTCGCGGGCGAAGGTCCAGACATCCTTGACCTCGGCCACGGTTTCCGGATCGCCGTCGATGACGGCGCCGGCCTGGTCGCGCGTCGCCGAGATCAGCTCGCTGATGATGCGCAGCGTCACATGCGCCTCGCCGCCCTTCATCTCGGCCGAAACGATGTCGGCCTTGTCGATGCCGACGAAGGAGGACTGGATCTTTTCCGACTTGGCCTCGCGCTCGCCGATCGCGGCGACGAACCCGTCATAGACCTCCCGCGACAAAAGGTTCTTCAGCGTTTTGCGGTCGCCGTCGGCATAGGCCATGACAATCATCTCATAGGCCATCTTGGCGCCGTCGACGAAACCCTTGGGATCGAAGGACGGGTCGTTGTCCTTGATCGCGCGCAGGCCCTTGTTGAGGTCGGTGTCGGGCTTGGCGAAGGCGTCGATCGCCGTATAGGCGTCGGCCGGCGCCGCCTCGCCGGGCAGCCGCTTGCGCGGCAGCGAAACCACGTTTTCGGGCTTCTGCGTGGCCTCCTTGTCGGTGCGCGCCGCCGTGTAGGGGTCGAAGGGCGGCCGCTCGCTACCGGTCCGACGGCCCAGCACGTTGCGCAGCTGGAAGAAGATCACCACCGCCGCGATCAGGAAGAAAATCGTGCCGAAGTCGAAGAAGCCCATATTTTCCGCCAATCAATCCCTGCCTCTAGGCCGGACCGTCAAGCCGACAGGCCGCGGTCGCATAGCGTTCACCATTCAAAGCATATAGAACGCAAGGCGCAATCATTCAAATCAAAGGCAGGCATACCTATCTAACAGCCTCCGTGCCAGCGGCGATTGGTCGCCGGCGGGCCAAAACAATCGAATGGTCGGTAAAGACTTGCGCATTTCGCTGCTTCCCTTCTTTCTCCTCGCGCTGCCGCTGCTGGAAATCGCCGGTTTCGTCGTCGTCGGCCGTGAGGTCGGCGCGCTGGCGACGGTCGGCCTGGTGCTGGCCTCGAGCTTCGCCGGCGTGCTTCTGCTGCGGCACCAGGGTTTCGGCGTCATGGCTCGCATCCGCGCCGAGATGGCCGCCGGCCACGACCCCAGCCGCCAGCTCGCCCATGGCGCCATGATCGTGGTCGCCGCGATCCTGCTGATCATCCCCGGCTTCATTACGGACATTATCGGCCTGCTGCTGTTCCTGCCGCCGGTGCGCGACTTCGCCTGGAACAGGCTCAAGGGCCGCATCGTCGTGGCCAGCAATTTCTCCACCGGCGGCTTCCGCCGCCAGCGCGACAAGGTCATCGACCTCGAAGACGGCGACTATTCGCGCGAGGACGACCTGAAGCGCGGCCCGGACCACAATTCGCCCTGGCGGCGGCTGAAGGACGATTAGAGTTCTGATCTGTTCCGAGAGGCCGGCGCCGCCCCTCATTGCCCTGCCGGGCATTTCTCCCCGTATAGTGACGGGGAGAAAGAGGCTGGCCGCAACGCCGGCCGCATCCTTCCAACGTTGATGATTGGCGAAACCATCGGACACAGCACCCCTCTCCCCGTCACTATACGGGGAGAGGATGCCGGCAGGCAGGTGAGGGGCGGCGCCGGCCTCCCGCGATGATCTTCCCCGCACGAAGCGTCCGCCACGATCGCCCCACCACCACAAGGCGGCAAACCTTGTCTTGTCATGCCGGCCATGGTAGCGAACGCCCGATTTCAATTCGGTCAGCCCCGATTCAATTCGGTGAGCGAGACTGCCCAGGGGAAAAGGATATCGGCTCATGGCCAGCAATGATGACGCGCCGGTCGGCGCCAACGGCAATGGCAGCGCGGCGCAGCCGTCGCTCAACGTGCTGGCCCAGTATGTCAAGGACCTGTCCTTCGAAAGCCCCGGCGCGCCCAACTCGCTGCGCGGCCGCGACAAGGCGCCCGGCATCGCCATCAACGTCAACGTCAACGCCAACCCGCTCTCCGACAAGCAGTTCGACGTCAACCTGACGCTGAACGCCAAGGCTTCCTTCGACCAGGAAGTGCTGTTCAACGTCGAGCTGATCTATGGCGGCGTCTTCGCCATTTCGGGCTTCCCGCAGGAGCACATGCTGCCGATCCTGTTCATCGAATGCCCGCGCCTTTTGTTCCCCTTCGCCCGCCAGATCATCGCCGAGGCGACGCGCAATGGCGGCTTCCCGCCGCTGATGCTCGACCCGATCGATTTCGCGCAGATGTTCCAGCAGAAGATCGCCGAGGACCAGGCCGCCTCGCAGACCAAGGTGAGCTGACGCTCGGCTGACAGGGATCGCTTTGAAAAACCCGGCCTCGCCGGGTTTTTTGTTGTGGGCCGCCTCTTCCCTTCGTCATCCTAGGGCGAAGCAAGGAGCGCAGCGACGCGGCGCAGACCCCTGGAGCTGCTCCGCAGCCCAAGGGATCCATGCCGGGACTCTGAAGCGTTGCCACGGTCCAGGTTCTGCTCCGCTGCGCCAGTCGGCGAGGTCGCGGCATGGATCCTCGGGTCTGCGCGACGCCGCTGCGCGGCTGCTCCGCCCGTGGATGACGAAGTCGCGAGCGGAGCACCGCACAAGTCCTGCGGATTCCAGAACACTCCCCTCGATCCCCCAGCCCTATCATCGCGCCCTCAGGCAAAGGCGTCCCGGCGGTCGCAGCCGCCCCCGCGTTGGCGATCGGTCGGGACGCCCAACAAAAGAGGGAACGACGATGAAATTCATGCTGACCGACCGCAAGCTCCACCCGCAAGCCAGACCTGTCGCCGAGGATTTCAAGACGGGCGGCATCAGCCGCCGCGAATATCTGGCGCTCATGGCTGGCCTCGGCGTCAGCGCCGCCGGCGCCTTTGCCTTGGGCGGCATCGCCGCGGCCCCGGCCCGCGCCGCCGAACCCAAGAAGGGCGGCACCCTGCGCGTCGCCATGAACGTCAAGGGCTTCAAGGATCCGCGCACCTTCGACGGTGTCGAAATGTCCAATGTCGCGCGCCACTGCAACGAATATCTGGTGCGCTGGAACACCGATTTCTCCTTCGAGCCCTGGCTGCTCGAAAAATGGGAGATGAGCGACGACGCAAAAACGTTGACCCTGCATGTGCGCAAGGGCATCACCTGGTCGAACGGCGACGCCTTCAATGCCGACGATGTCGTCCACAACCTCACCCGCTGGTGCGAGGCCGGCGTCGCCGGCAATTCGGTCGCCGCGCGCATGGGCGCGCTGGTCAATGCCGACACCAAGAAGGTGGTCGATGGCGGCATCGAGAAGGTCGACGACTTCACCATAAAACTCAATCTGCCGAAGCCCGACATTTCGCTGATCGCCGGCATGGCCGATTATCCCGCGCTGATCATGCACCGCTCCTACGACGGCGACGGCGATCCGCTGAAGGCGCTGGCGATCACCACCGGCCCCTGCGAGTTGGTGAAATGGGACGCCGAAACGGGTGCGGAAGTGAAGCGCCGGGAAAAGCCATGGTGGAAGGGCGAGTTCCATCTCGATGGCATCCAGTGGATCGACTACGGCTCCGACCCCAACGCCATGCTGTCGGCGTTCGAATCCGGCGAGATCGACACCGACCACGAAACCGCCTCCGACGCCGTCGCGCAGACCGACAAGATGGGGCTGAAAAATTCCGAGATCGCCACCGGCTCGACCATCGTCGCCCGCTTCAATGTCGCCAATGCGCCCTATGACGACGTCAAGGTGCGCCGCGCCGCCCAGCTCGCGGTGGACAATGCCGCCGTGCTGAAGCTCGGCCTCGACGGCCGGGGCAAGCCCGCCGACAACCACCATGTCGGCCCCATGCATCCTGAGTTTGCCGATATCGGCCCGGCCAAGCGCGATGTCGAGCAGGCCAAGAAGCTGCTCGCCGAATCCGGCAAGGCGGACCACGAGTACGAGCTGATCTCGGTCGACGTCGAATGGCAAAAGAGCACCGGCGATGCCATCGCCGCCCAGATGCGCGAGGCGGGCCTCAAGATCAAGCGCACCGTGCTGCCCGCCGCCACCTTCTGGAACGACTGGAGCAAATACCCCTTCTCCTGCACCGAATGGCTCGGCCGCCCGCTCGGCGTCCAGGTGCTGGCGCTGGCTTACAAATCCGGCGCCGCCTGGAACGAAAGCGCCTATGCCTCGAAAGAATTCGACGCGCTGCTCGACAAGGCGCTGGCCATGCCCGACGCCAAGGCCCGCAAGGAGATCATGGCCGAGATCGAGCAGAATCTGCGCGATTCTGGCATCATCATCCAACCCTACTGGCGCTCGGTCTACCGCACCTACCGCAAGGGCGTCGAAGGATGTGAGCAGCACCAGGCGCTGGAACAGCACTTCGAGAAGGTCTGGATCGAAAGCTGAGGCTAGCGCGGCGCCTCTTCCTTCCCCCCTTGTGGGGGAAGGTGGATTGCCGCGAAGCGGCAAGACGGATGAGGGGTGCGCCACGGAGCGAGGCCTTCGTATCTAAAGGTTTGAGTCCGCGCCTATCTTTCCGGCATCGCCAAGCTGGAACACCCCTCATCCGTCTCGGCGCTGGCGCGCCGATCCACCTTCCCCCACAAGGGAGGAAGGAAGAAGCGCCGCGCCCTGCGCCACCTTCAGCGCCAGCGCCGCCCCTCATTGCCCTGCCGGGCATTTCTCCCCGTATAGGACGGGGAGAAAGGGGCTGGCCGCAACGCCGGCACTTTTCTTGCAGCGCTGATAATTGGCGAAAGCGTCGGCCACAGCACCCTCTCCCCGTCCCTATACGGGGAGAGGATGCCGGCAGGCAGGTGAGGGGCAGCACCAACCTTCGTCGTCTTTACCCTAACCTGTGATCCTCACATGCGGCGCGAACACCCTGATCGCCTCGATAACGCATCGGATAGGCGCGAAACCGTCAACGTCTCACTCCGTCGCGCACCCCTGGTCCGTCGCCTTCAGCGACACCTTCCCCCACAAGGGCGGGAAGGGAGAGCCTACCCCGTCACCGCCACATGCGGCGCCAGCCGCTTGATCGCGGCGACAATGTCCAGCCCGCTCATGTCGAGCGAGTTGACCTCCATGCGCACGGTGTTCCCGCCGAATAGCGCATTGGCCAGCGCGTCGGACGGCTCACCGGTCAGTTCGAAACTGACCATGCCCGAGCCCTTGCCGGAGGAGGAGAGGCGCACGCTTTGCACCCTGTGCCAGGGCACCAGCACGTCGCCGAGGCGGCGATCGCGAAAACCGTTTTCGTCGAGCACCACCTTGACCGAGGTGTCGAAGGCGCCGCGCACCATGTAGCCGCCGAACCCGAGGAAACCCAGCGTCAGCAACGCCACCAAAAACACCCGCCCGCCATCGGCGCCGTTGGCCAGCCCCTTCAGCGTATAGAAGTCAAAAATCGCCGCCATCAGCAACGACCCTGCGACGGAAGAGAACTTGTTGGTGGGACTGTTGCGGAGTTCGACGGGGGCGGACATGGGGGCGCACTCACCGGTCGGGCTTCAGCAAGGTCCAGATCCAGCCGATGAAGGTCAGCACCAGGAAGGGATAGCCGGCCGCCGGCAGCGGCGCCGAGGTCGGCTGCAAGGGCGCGCCCCACAGCACCATGCCCACCGACACCAGGAACAGCACGGCGGCAATGAGCCCGGTGATCCGCATCCACAGCGCAAAAGTGTTGGGCACGCTGACCAGGATCAGCGCCGCCGCCCAAAGCGAGATGCCGCCGACATAGGAAGGCACGCTGGCCTGCAACCCGGCCGCATTGCCGGCCAGAAGCAGGCTCTCGCCGGCAAGGAAGGTCAGGAAGCCCGCGGCGACGCAATCATTGCCGAGTCGCTGATACTTCATCGTCAGCAGCGCGGTCGCCACCACCAGCGCCACCCCGTCGATCGCCCACAGCGTCTCGCGCAGCGCATCGCTCGCCACGAAGGTGCCGGCAAGGCCAAAGATGCCGCCTATGGCGAGACCGATGGAGGCGATGGTGTCGAGGGTGGTGCGCATGTGGTGTCTCCCCAAGCTAGGGGGAGGATACGTCGGAACGGAGTATACTCAAAGGGGCGGTCCGCCGTCCGGTGTGAAGCGCGTTAGCCCAGTTCAAATTGATTTTGGCGAGCTTGGACGTGTCCGGCGAAAGGAAAGGCGGTAGGTATCCAGGGATGTCCCGTCACCCGCACTGGGGTGGGACCCGCTGCCTCGGGCCGGAGGCCGGACCCCTCAATCGCCCATCTTCAGCGCCTGGATAAACGCCTCCTGCGGAATATCCACCTTGCCGAACTGCCGCATCCGCTTCTTGCCCTCTTTCTGCTTGTCGAGCAGCTTGCGCTTGCGCGAGACGTCGCCGCCGTAGCACTTCGCGGTGACGTCCTTGCGCAGCGCCGAGATGGTTTCGCGCGCGATGACCTTGCCGCCGATCGCGGCCTGGATCGGGATCTTGAAGAGGTGGTGCGGGATCAGCTCCTTCAGCTTTTCGCACATCTGCCGGCCGCGCTTTTCGGCCGCCGTGCGGTGCACCAGCATGGAGAGCGCGTCGACCGGCTCTTCATTGACCAGGATCGACATCTTCACCAGATCGCCCTCGCGGTAGTCGGTCAGGTGATAGTCGAAGGAGGCGTAGCCCTTGGAGATCGATTTCAGCCGGTCATAGAAGTCGAAGACGACCTCGTTGAGCGGCAGGTCGTAGGTCAGCATGGCGCGCTTGCCGACATAGGAGAGGTCGGCCTGGATGCCGCGCCGGTCCTGGCAGAGTTTCAGGATGCCGCCGAGATAGTCGTCGGGGGTCAGGATAGTGGCGCGGATCCACGGTTCCTCGATGGCCGAGATTTTCACCACGTCGGGCATGTCGGCCGGGTTGTGCAGTTCCTTGACCGAGCCGTCATTGAGCAGCAGCCGATAGACGACCGATGGCGCGGTGGCGATCAGGTCGAGGTTGAACTCGCGCTCCAGCCGCTCCTGGATGATTTCGAGATGCAACAGGCCAAGGAATCCGCAGCGATAGCCGAAGCCCAGCGCCGCACTGGTTTCCATTTCATAGGAGAAGCTGGCGTCGTTGAGGCGCAGTTTGCCGACGGCGGCGCGCAGGTCCTCGAAATCGGCGGCGTCGACCGGGAACAGGCCGCAGAACACCACCGGCTGCGCCGGCTTGAAGCCGGGCAAGGCATGCGCGGTCTGGCGCCTGTCCTCGGTGATGGTATCGCCGACGCGGGTGTCGGCCACTTCCTTGATCGAGCCGGTGAAGAAGCCGAATTCGCCGGGGCCGAGCTCCTCGACATTGATGCGGGCGGGCGTGAACACGCCGGTGCGCTCGACCAGGTATTTGGCGCCCGTGCCCATCATGCGGATGGTCTGGCCCTTCTTCAGCACGCCGTCGAGGATGCGCACCAGCACGATGACGCCGAGATAGGCGTCGTACCACGAGTCGACCAGCATCGCCTTCAGCGGTGCCGTGGCGTCGCCCTCGCGCGGCGGCGGCAATTGGTGGACGATGGCTTCGAGCACGTCGGGGATGCCCAGCCCGGTCTTCGCCGAGATCAGCACGGCGCCCGACGCGTCGATGCCGATCACCTCCTCGACCTGCTCGCGGATGCGCTCGGGCTCGGCGGCCGGCAGGTCGACCTTGTTCAGCACCACGACGATCTCGTGGTTGTTGTCGATCGCCTGGTAGACATTGGCGAGCGTCTGCGCTTCGACGCCCTGGCTGGCGTCGACGACCAGCAGCGAACCTTCGCAGGCGGCCAGCGACCGCGACACTTCATAGGCGAAGTCGACATGGCCGGGCGTGTCGATGAGGTTGAGGATATAGTCCTCGCCATTGTTGGCGCGGTATTTCAGCCGCACCGTCTGCGCCTTTATGGTGATGCCGCGCTCGCGCTCGATGTCCATCGAGTCCAGCACCTGCTCCTTCATGTCGCGCAGCTCCAGCCCGCCGGTCGACTGGATCAGGCGGTCGGCGAGCGTCGATTTGCCATGGTCGATATGGGCGACGATGGAAAAATTGCGGATGTGGTCGAGGGGCGTGCTCATGCCGCGCGCTTTAGCAGGGGCGGCAAGCGGCGGCAAGGCTTGGCGCCCAAGGGCTGCCCGCCGCACACAAAGCGGTGAAATCGGCAAAAGAATCGAAAAACCGGTCTGCGCGCCAACGATGCATAAACTTTAATCGTTCAGATTAGACCTTGGTTTGCCGGCTGCGTGGTAATCGCACGCTCGCTAATGCCTGTTGGGGGTTGGAAATGTTCAAGCTTGCAAGTGGCTTTGCCCGTTCCCGCGGCGGGTCGATGATGCCGCTCTTCCTGGTGAGCCTGATGCCGCTGATCGCGGCCGTCGGCTTCTCGGTCGACTACACCGGCGCGGTCCAGACCAGGTCCAATCAGCAGCAGGCGCTGGATGCCGCGATCCTGACGATCACCACCATGGACACCACGTCGACGCTGCCGCAGCGCCAGACGATGCTGCAGGATTCCTTCATCGCCAACGGCGGACAAGGCACAGCGACGCTGACCAGCTTCGTCGCTGGGACCACCGCCACCGCGACCACCGCGCGGGCCACGGCAAGTTTCGCCATGCCGACCGTTTTCATGACCATCGCCAGGATCGACACCGTGCCGATCGCGGTGGCCTCGGGGGTCAGCAAACCGCCGGCGCTGGTCGCGGCCAACTTCAAGGTCACCGGCGTATCGGGCTACTGGAACAAGAAGATGACGCTCTACGGCACGCAATTCGGTGCGACGACGGCCAAGCCGCTGATGACGATCGACTACGTCTATGGCAAGACCGGAGACCCGAAGGGCTATGGCACCACCACCACCAGCATCCTTACGACCGATTCGACCGGCAAGACCGTCACCACGGTGGCCCAGACGCAGGTTTGCAAGCTCGCCGGCTCCAACCCGCCCGCCGGTGCGGTGATCCAGACCGACAAGTTCCAGACAAAATTTTACTGTGTCGACACGATGTATCCCGCCGATGGCACCGGCGCGTCCATCGATGTCAGCCAGATGGGTGGCCTCAGTCTGCAGATGTATGTGCCATCAGGCAACCCGCAATATCTCAAGACGAATGATCCGACCACCTCCAACCGGCTCTACAGCGGGATCAAGGATCCGCAGACCAACGCTATCAATTACAATGAGATCGCGACCGGCCAGGTCGTCGATATCTTCGGCCTCGTGCCTTGCGGTTCGACAGCCTATCAGGCCTGGGAAGACGGCGGCAACGCGGTCCCGGCGCCGGTCAGCAACGCCGACTTCTTCTACAACGTGACCGGCAAGTGCGACTTCAACAAGCGGCCCTCGGACACCGCGCTGACGCAGTAACACTGCCGATCTCCCCCCTCGTGGGGGAGATGGCCGGCAGGCCAGAGGGGGGCGCTGTCCCGCCGACCTTGCCAGGTCCACGATATCCGCCCTGGTTCGACCGGCCATCTCCCCCGCGCGCCGACATCTGTTTAGAAGCGCGGGCGTAGGCGCTCTACGGCGCCCCCCTCTGTCCTGCCGGACATCTCCCCCACAAGGGGGGAGATTGGACGCGCGACCGTTTTCGCCAATCTCCAGCGCCGCAAGGAAGAGGGGCAGGCGCTCTTCAATCACAAACCGGTGAGCGTTGTAACGAAGCGGCAAGTGGCGGCGAAGTGGGGATATGACGGGCGCATCGTGGCGCCCTCCCAGGGAGCAAGCCGATGTCGCCAGTCATCTCAAGCAGGGTCCTCGCACTGTCCGGCCTCGCCGCTCTGGCGCTCGCCGCCTCGCTCGGCGCGGCGGCAGCCCAGCCGCTCAGCGTGGTCGAACTGTTCACCAGCCAGGGCTGCTCGTCCTGTCCGCCGGCCAATGCCAACCTCATCAAGGTCAAGGACCGGCCCGGCGTGCTCGCGCTGTCGTTCAACGTCACCTATTGGGACTATCTCGGCTGGAAGGACACGTTCGGCAAGCAGGAATTCACCCAGCGCCAGGTTTCCTACGAGCCGCCGCTCGGCCATGACGGGCCGTTCACGCCGCAAGTAGTGGTCAACGGCCATGCCGACGTCGTCGGCGCCGCACCCGGTGAGATCGAACGTCTGATCACTGCCACGGCCAAGACCGGCGGTCCGTCGCTTTCGCTCGACGGCGGCAAGGTCGCGATCGGCGCCGGCGCGGCACCGGGCGGCAAGGCCGATGTCTGGCTGGTGCGCTACACCAAGGGTGTCGTCGAGGTGCCGGTGGCGCGCGGCGAAAACACCGGCCGCACCTTGCCGCACGCCAATGTCGTGCACGCGCTGACAAAACTCGGCAGCTGGAGCGGCGAGGCCAAGACGCTCGATCTGCCGGCAGCCTCGGGCGGCCTCAGCACCGCCGTGCTGGTGCAGTCGCCCGGCGGCGGGCCGATCCTGGCCGCCGCCGCCAACTAGATCGCGTTCGAGCAGAGATTTGCCGAGCACAGATTTGCGCCACCGCATGGGCGGCGGCGCAAGACCCCGGCCGTCCAAAAGGGCGTGCCACCAACCCCACAAGGAAACCGATCATGACCAATTTCTCCCGCCTGACGCTGCCGGCGCTCGCGCTCGCTCTGTGCTCGACCGCGCTGTTTGCCGGCGGCATCGCGCGCGCCGATGATGCCACCAATGCGATGAAACCCGCCGCCAACGCCATGAAGCCGGCCGCGGACGCCATGAAGCCGGCAACCGATGCGATGAAGCCGGCCGACCCGATGGCCACCAACTCCATGAAGCCCGCCGCCGATGCCATGAAGCCCGCCGCGGACGCGATGAAGCCCGCCGCGGACGCGATGAAACCGGCGACCGATGCCATGAAGCCGGCAACGGATGCCACCGCCAATTGAGCTTGGCGCGTGGCTGTCCCCGGCGGGCTCCCTGTCCAGCCGGGGACAGTCGCTGGAACAATCCCGGCAAAGGCTTGAAGCGGTTTTGCGTCGGGGACTACGTCAAGGCGAAAGTCCCGGCGCACGCGAATGTGAGGCGCCGCCGCAACTCGCGCATCGCGCCACCGTAGCTGATCCAATAGACTGATCCCCCAAATTACTGATCAACGGGGGAAGCCATGAGGAGTGCAACCATGACCAACACCAACAACCGTTCGGCCGGTCTTGTCCGGGGCGCGCTCGCCGCACTCGCCCTTGCCGTCGCGGGCGCCGCCTTCTGGCTGACGCCGGCCATCTCCGCCGAGGACGCGGTGAAAATCCCGCCGCCGGCAATCGACGAAAAGGCGGCCCCCGGCAGCGAAAAGGCAATCTTCGCCGGTGGCTGCTTCTGGGGCGTGCAGGGCGTGTTCCAGCACGTCAAGGGCGTCAGCAAGGCGGTTTCCGGCTATACTGGCGGCGCCAAGGACGACGCCGTCTACGAGACGGTCGGCACCGGCCGCACCGGCCATGCCGAATCCGTCGAGATCACCTATGATCCCTCCGTCGTCACCTACGGCCAGCTGCTGCAGGTCTATTTCTCGGTAGCCCACAACCCGACCCAGCTCAACTACCAGGGACCGGACTCCGGCACCCAGTACCGCTCGACGATCTTCGCCGAGAATGACGCGCAGAAGAAGATCGCGCAGATCTACATCGTCCAGCTCGACAAGGCCAAGGTGTTTTCCGAGCCTATCGTCACCACGCTGGAAACCGGCAAGACCTTCTACCCGGCCGAAAACTACCACCAGGACTTCCTGACACTGAACCCGACCTACCCCTACATCGTCTACAACGACCTGCCCAAGGTGGCGAATTTGAAGACGCTGTTCCCGGCGCTCTACAGCGAAAAGCCGGTGCTGGTGCTGTCGGCGAGCAACTGAGTGCCTAATCTCCCCCCTTGAGGGGGAGATGGCCGCGAAGCGGCCAGAGGGGGTCGGTCCGACCGGGCTCGACCTGTTGCGACAGAAGAAGGCTAGCGCCTTACGTCCGGCGACCCCCTCTGTCACCTACGGCGACATCTCCCCCTCGAGGGGGGAGATTTTGTGCCTACATGGCCTTCATCGCATCGCACGACACATCGGGGTTCATGTCGGCAAAGGTCCCGGTCGGGTTCTTCTTCCACGCCCAGACATGCAGTTCGTAGAAAGCCCCGAGGCCGTAGCGGTTGGGTGCGCTGTTGAAGTTGAACAGCTGCCCTCCGAGCGATGCCGGACCTTTCGAGGTGATGTATTCGACGGCAACAAGCCTGAGCTTGCCGTCGGACATCGGCTCGTACATCACCGCCTCCGGCTTGGCGACATCGATCGCGTCGTCCTTCAGATAGGCGGCATTGACGTAGTGGATGCCCATCGCGCCGCCGCTGATGCCGCTGGCGCATGCGATCGGCGCGTAGCCTTCGGCGGTCGCCATCGCCACATTCTCGAAGCGGCTATTGGCCGCCCGCACCTTCTCGTCCAGCGCGCCGGTTTCATGGGCATTCGCCGCCGTGGCCGCGATCGACAGGATCGACAGGTTGATGAGATGTCTGGTCCACAGATGGATGTTCATTTTCTCTCCTCGTTGTTGATGCGCGCGGGAGCACCCGCTCCTCGCGGCGAAGCGGTATGGCCGGGCGTATCGGTGGCTATAACCGGGTGAAGTCCCAGTAGTGGGGCAGCTCTTCGCGCTCCGGCAGGCCGATGTCGCGCCTCAGATAGTCGCCTTCCGGTGGCCGGCGCCTGCCCGGCAAGTGCGCGGAAAGCGCCGACACGATCCGCCGCAGGCGGCGGGGCACGCCCCACGCCCGGCGATCATCTCCCAGGGCAGGCATCGCGTCGTTGGCCGGCATGTCGGGCATGCCGCCATTGCGCTGGGCGGCCGGACCTTCATGGGCGATAAAAGTAAGGGTCAAGAACCCGCACCTCCGTGATCTTGTCGACGGGCAGGGAGTTCTTCTGGGCGGTGCTGCGGATCGCCTCCGGCGAAGGCGCGTCATAGATGCAGAAACTCTGCTTCTTGTCGGGCGACACAAAGGACTGCACCCAGGTGACGCCCTTCTCAGCGTTGCGCATGATCACTCCGGCCAGTGCATCGGCGCCGGCATCGTTCATCGGCACGCTGAGGCCGGCAGGAAATGTACGTTCAACCACATAGCGGGGCATATCGAGGTTCCCTTTTCCATTGGACACGCTCGAATTGAGCGCGGCTGGACATGATCACGCCTGTCAACGGCGCGCATCGGAACCTTTCCCTATGTTTGGCGGGACGATTCCCCATGTTAACGGCGTTTAGTCCAGGAGCCACACAGCAGATACCGAGCCCGGATACCCTGGCGGTCGAGTTGGGGCGCGGCGGCCGCAACCAGGATCACGTGAGCCGATGACCATGCTTCTGGAACGGCAGACACAGCTGGCGCAATTGGACGGCTTGCTGGCACAGGCCGGCCGCGGCCGCGGTCACGTGGCGGCGTTGTCGGGCGAAGCGGGCGCCGGCAAGTCGGCGCTTGTCGAGGCCTTCATCGGCGAAGCCGGTGCGCGGGCCCGCATCTTGCGCAGCGCCTGCGAAGACCTGTCGATTCCCGATCCGCTCGGGCCGCTCTACGACCTTGCGCGAGAGGCGCAATGGGCAATGCCGCAAGCCGTCGACGCGCGGCGGGGAGAGCGGCTGCCGCTGTTTTCCGACGCGCTGGACGTCTTCGACGCGACAGCGGGCGCGACCATTCTGGTGATCGAGGATTTGCACTGGGCCGATGACGCGACGCTCGACTTCGTCCGCTTTCTCGGCCGCCGCATCGCCAACACCCACATCCTGCTGCTTTTGACGGCGCGCACGGACCGCAGCGAGGGCCAGATGCGCGTGCGCCGCGCGCTGGGCGAAATCCCGGCCGCAAGCGTCGCACGCATCGACGTGCCGCTTTTGAGCGAGGCGGCGGTGCTGTCGCTCGCCGGCGCCGCCGGCCGTGACGGCGATGCCATCTACCGGGCGACCGCCGGCAACGCCTTTTTCGTCACCGAACTGTTGAGCTGCGAATGCGAAACGGCATTGCCGGCCAGCGTGCGCGACGCGGTGCTGGCGCGCGCCGAACGTCTGTCGGCCGGTGCCCGCTCGATGCTCGACGCCGTCTCGGTATTTCCCAGGCGCGCCGACGCCTGGGCGCTGGCGGGCCTGTGCGGCGTGGCCAGTGCCGGCCAGCTCGCGGAATGCGTCTCCAACGGTTTGCTGGACGATCTGGGCGACGCCTATGCGTTTCGCCACGAGATCGCCCGCCACGCCATCGAGACGATGCTGACGACCAGCCACCGACGGGCGTTCAACCAGCGCGCGCTGTCGGCGCTGCTCGAAAGGGGCGACGTCGCCACCGCGCGGCTGGTCCATCACGCGGTGGAGGCGCACAATCTGGAGACGGTGCGCGAACTGGCGCCGGTCGCGGCGCGCGAGGCCTCCCGCGTTGGCGCCCATCGCGACGCCACCGGCTATTATGAGGTCGCCTTGCGCCAGGCCGACACCTTGCCCGCGCAAGAGCGCGCCGGGCTTTACGAGCAATATGCCTTCGAGTGCCATTTGATCGCGCGCATCGACGACGCCATCGAGGCGCAGGAGAAGGCGCGCGCATTGCAGCAGGCGCTCGGCAACGGTCTGAAAGAAGGCGACAGCCTCAGATGGCTGTCCCGCTTCGCCTATCTCCTGGGCGACCGGCAGGCCGCCGACCGGTTCGGCGCCCAGGCGGTCGCGTTGCTGGAGAGCGTTGGGCCAAGTGCCGAGCTTGCCATGGCCTATTCGAACCTTTCGCAGCTGGCGATGCTGGCCGAGAGACTGCACGAAGCGTTGTCGCTGGGCTCCAGGGCGATGGAGCTCGCCGAACGGTTGAACCGGCCGGATGTCGTCTGCCACGCCCTCAACAATGTCGGCGCCGCCGAGCAGTGGCTGGATCTGGCCAGCAGCCGGCGGCATCTTGCCCGCAGCCTCGAAATCGCGCTGCAGAAGAATTTTCAGGAGCACGCGGCACGCGCCTTCACCAACTGCGCTTGTGGCGGCATGAACCAGCTCGACTATCGCGAGGCCCAATCCTTCCTCGATCGCGGCATCGATTACTGCGTCGAGAACGATCTGGCGACATGGCGCGACTATATGCACGGCGTGCGCGCGCAATTGCGGCTGCGTCAGGGATGCTGGGATGAGGCGGCTTCC
This sequence comes from Mesorhizobium sp. M8A.F.Ca.ET.207.01.1.1, assembly GCF_004794715.1. NCBI lineage: Bacteria > Pseudomonadati > Pseudomonadota > Alphaproteobacteria > Hyphomicrobiales > Phyllobacteriaceae > Mesorhizobium > Mesorhizobium sp. M8A.F.Ca.ET.207.01.1.1. The sequence continues at coordinate 86,408 of NZ_SRUS01000003.1, forward strand.
GAGGCGCTGGATGTGATTGGCAACGATCAGGCCACGGCCCTGGTGCGCTATCCCGCTTTGGTGGCGCTGGCGAAACTGCGCCTTCGGCGCGGCGACCCATCGGCCGAGCCGCTTTTGGCGGAGATGAAGCGGTTCCTGGAAAAGGGCATCGAGCTGCAGCGGCTGCTGCCCTACGCGGCGGTGGTTGCCGAACAGGCCTGGCTCGGGCAGGCGGACAAGCACGAGGCGCTGCGGCTCATCGGGCTTGCCGAAGGCCTGTCACCGACGCGGGCCGTCTTTGCCGAACTGGCCGTCTGGCGGCGAATGCTGGTACCGGATGTCGATCCCGGAGACACGGCCGGCATGGCCTTGCCCTACAGGATGCTGCTCACCGGGGACTGGCGTGGCGCGGCTGCCGCCTGGGCCGAGCTCGACACGCCTTACGAACGCGCATTGGCGCTTGCCCAGGGCGACGAAGCCGCACAGCGGGTGGCGCTGGAGATATTCGAGGGGCTCGGCGCCCGGCCGGTCGCCCAGCACGTGCGCGACATCATGCGCCGAAGCGGCGTCATTCACATCGCCCGTGGCCCGCGCCGCGCCACGCGCGCCAACCGCGCCGGCCTGACCGAGCGCCAGATGGAAGTGCTGCAGCTGATCGAGCGCGGCTTGTCCAACAAGCGCATCGCCGAGCATCTCGCCATTTCGCCCAAAACGGTCGACCACCATGTCTCGGCGGTGCTGGGCAAGCTGGAAGCCGTGTCGCGCGGCGAGGCCACCGCCGCCGCGCGCGACAGCGGGCTGATCTGAGCCGGCACGCTTGATTCGCCGCCCGCCCTGCTCGCAGGCAGAGCCTCAATCGTAAGTCAGATCCGTCGCCTTGCCGCCGAACACGCGGTAGGCATAGAACGAATAGAAGATGATCACCGGCAGCACCACCACGGTGCCGGCCAGGATGATCGCCAGGCTCTCGGTGGCCGATGCCGCCTGCCAGATGGTCAGGCGATCGGGCACCACGAACGGATAGAACGACCAGGCCAGCCCGGCAAAACCGAGCGCGAAGATGGCGGCGAGCGTCAGGAACGGCGTCAGCGCATGGCGGTCGTCGGGCCTCGGCAGGTGGAAGGTCTGCCGCCACAGCCAGAGGAACAGCAGCGCCGACAGGATCGGCAGCGGCGACAGATAGAGCATCTGCGGCCAGACGAACCATTTGTCGAAGATGCGCGGGCTGGCGAAGGGCGTCGCCAGCGACACTGCGGCCATGCCGAGCGCGGTCAGCACCAGTGCCGTGCGCAGCCAGCGCACAGCCTTCTTCTGCAGCTCGCCTTCGGTCTTGTAGATCACCCAGGCAGCGCCCATCGCCGCGTAGGCGGCCGCCAGGCAGAACGCCACCAGCACGCCGAACGCCATGCCGCCCAGCCCGACATCGAGGCCGAGCACGTAGACGCCCAGCATGTAGCCCTGCGCCAGCGAGGCGATGACCGAACCCAGGAAGAAAATACGGTTCCAGCGATGTTTTTTCCCCGCCGGCACCTTGGCGCGGAAATCGAAGGCGACGCCGCGCAGGATCAGCCCGACCAAAAGCACGAAGACGGGAATGTAGAGCGCGGTGAGGATGACGCCATGCGCCAGCGGAAAGGCGACCAGAAGCAGGCCGACGGCCAGCACCAGCCAGGTCTCGTTGGCGTCCCAGAACGGGCCGATTGCCGCAATCATCGTGTCCTGCTCGGTGTCCTCGGCGGCGGCGAACAGGATGCCGATCCCGAGGTCGAACCCGTCGAGAATGACATAGATCAGGATGGCGAGGCCCATCAGGCCGGCGAAGATGAGGGGGAGCAGGGTTGGCCAGTCATAGGTCATCGGGATATCTCCCAGCCGCGATGGGCCGGGTGCACGGCCTTACCGCTTGAAGCGATCGTTTCAAATCGATTGTCGGGGTTGGCGCCGCCCTCATCGCCCTGCCGGGCACTTCCCGTATAGTGGCGGGGAGAAGTGGGCTGGCCGCAACGTCGGCACCCCTCCAGCAACGCTGACGAGAAGCGAAATCGGCGACGACGGCGCCCCTCTCCCCGTCACTATACGGGGAGAGGATGCCGGCAGGCAGGTGAGGGGCGGCGCGGACCTGCGATGAAAGCATGCTCACTCCCCCGCCGCCGGTTGCGACATGGCCGTCTTCATCACGCCCGGCAGCGGCGATGAATCGCCATCCTTGGCCGCCTTCAGCGCCAGGTGCACCAGCACGCCGAGATAGGCGATCAGCAAAAGCAGGTAGAGCAGGAGATAGATGGCGAGCGTCAGCGCGACATGGCTGCCGGCCACCGGACCGACGGCGTCGGCGGTCTTCAGCACGCCGGTCACCAGCCAGGGCTGGCGGCCGATCTCGGTCGTGTACCAGCCGGCCAGTGTCGCCAGCCAGCCCGACAGCGCCATCGGCACCATCAGCAGGGCGAGCGGCCTGGGCAGCGAATGCCGGCGCTTGAGGAAGAAGGCGGCCGACAACGAGACGGCGAGCATCAAAAGCCCGGTGCCGACCATGATGCGGAAGCTCCAGAAGAGCGGAAAGACCGGCGGGTGGTTGCCGGGGTAGTCGTTCAGCCCTGGCACCACGCCGTCGGTGCCGTGCCGCAGGATAAGGCTGGCCCCATCCGGAATCGCGACCTCGAATCTGTTTTCCTTCGCCGCCTCGTCGGGCAGCGCGAACAGCACCAGCGGCACGTTGGGGCCGGTGTTCCAGTTGGCCTCCATGGCCGCGATCTTCTGCGGCTGGTGTTCCAACGTGTTGAGCCCATGCTGGTCGCCGGCCAGGATCTGGATCGGGATCAGGACGGCGGCGGTGAAGACGCCGGTGCGCAGCGCCTTCCACATCGATTCCGAACGGTCGCCCTTGAGGTAGCGCAGCGCCGACAGGCCAGCGATCAGGAACGAGACCGTAAGCCCCGAGGCGAGCAGCATGTGCACCAGCCGGTAGGGCATGGACGGGTTGAAGACGATGGCCCACCAGTCGACGGCATGTGCCACGCCATCGCGCATCTCGAAGCCGGCCGGGGTCTGCATCCAGGAATTGAGCGCGATGATCCAGAAGGCCGACAGCGTGGTACCGCCGGCGACCAGCACCGTCGCCAGCGTGTGGACGCGGTTGGAAACGCGACGGAAGCCGAACAGCATGATGCCGAGGAAGGCCGCTTCGAGGAAGAAGGCGGTGAGGATCTCGTAGGCGAGCAGCGGTCCGGCGATGTTGCCGACATGCTCCATGTAGCCCGGCCAGTTGGTGCCGAACTGGAAGCTCATGGTGACGCCCGAAACCACGCCCATGGCAAAGGACAGCGCGAACACCTTCACCCAGGTGAAATAGGCGCGCATCCAGGCGGAATCATTGGTCGCGTTATAACGCAGCTTGAAGAACAGCAGCACCCAGCCAAGGGCAATGGTGATCGTCGGAAACAGGATATGAAACGAAATATTCGCGCCGAACTGCATGCGCGAGAGAATAAGCGGGTCCATGGCGGGCTCCGGCTGCTTATTATTTCGACGCAACTCCGGGCAGAAAACCTCTTTACACTTTTCCTGGAATTGCTCCAATACTGGCGAAGGATAGGCCCGAAGCGGGGGCAGGTCAAAGCGGCGTCCTGCCGCGAGGCTGAACGCCACAGGACAATTTTACCGGATGCAGGCGATCTGTCTTCAGGCTGCCCGCGCCCCGGTGTCGAGAACTGGCAGCAGCGGCATTGACTTGCGGTTGCACCGGGCGACAACAGGCCTATATGAAGTCACCTCTTTCAGGCAGCCGTTTTCAACCATGCCCTCCATTCTGTCCATTTCCGGGGTCTCCAAGACCTACGCCACCGGCTTCACCGCGCTCAAGGAAGTCAATCTCGATATCCAGCGGGGCGAGATTTTCGCCCTGCTCGGCCCCAACGGCGCCGGCAAGACGACGCTGATCTCGATCGTCTGCGGCATCGTCAACCGCTCGTCGGGCACCGTCACGGTCGACGGGCACGACATCAACAAGGACTATCGCGCCGCGCGCAGCCTGATCGGGTTGGTGCCGCAGGAACTCACCATCGACGCCTTCGAGAGCGTCTGGGCAACGGTCAATTACAGCCGCGGCCTGTTCGGCAAGCCGGCCAATCCGGCCTTTGTCGAGAAGGTGCTGCGCGATCTGTCGCTCTGGGACAAGAAGGACGCCAAGGCGATCACCCTGTCGGGCGGCATGAAGCGGCGGTTGATGATCGCCAAGGCGCTGTCGCACGAGCCGCGCATCCTGTTCCTCGACGAGCCGACCGCCGGCGTCGACGTCGAGCTGCGCCAGGACATGTGGGAGATGGTGCGCCGGTTGCGCGAGGACGGCGTCACCATCATCCTCACCACGCACTATATCGAGGAAGCCGAGGCCATGGCCGACCGCGTCGGCGTCATCAACCGCGGCGAAATCATCCTGGTCGAAGGCAAGGCCGAACTGATGCGCAAGCTCGGCCGCAAGCAGATGACGGCGGAGCTGCGCGCGCCGCTCGCCAGCGTGCCCGATGGGCTCTCGCACTACGCGCTCGAACTGTCGCCGGACGGCACCCAACTCACCTACACCTATGACAACCAGAGCGACCGGCCGGGCGTCGCCTCGCTGATCAGGGATCTCGAGGCGGCCGGCATCCAGTTCCGCGATCTCGACACCAAGAACAGCTCGCTCGAAGAGATCTTCGTCAATCTCCTGAGGCAAGAGCCATGAACCTGCGTGCGGCCCCTAATTTTCGCGCGGTATGGGCGATCTACCGGGTCGAGATGGCGCGTGCGTTCCGCACCGTGCTGCAGAGCATCATCTCGCCGGTCATCTCGACATCGCTCTATTTCGTCGTCTTCGGCTCGGCCATTGGCTCGCGCATCACCGAGATCGACGGCATCAGCTACGGCGCCTTCATCGTGCCGGGACTGATCATGCTGTCGCTCTTGACGCAGTCGATCTCTAACGCCTCCTTCGCCATCTATTTCCCGAAATTCGTCGGCTCGATCTACGAACTTTTGTCAGCTCCGGTCTCCTATCTGGAGATCGTCATTGCCTATGTCGGTGGGGCAGCGACCAAGTCGATCATCCTCGGCCTGATCATCCTGGCGACGGCTTCGCTGTTCGTGCCGCTACAGATCGAGCATCCGTTCTGGATGCTCGCCTTCCTGATCCTGACGGCGGTCACCTTCAGCCTGTTCGGCTTCATCATCGGCATCTGGGCGAAAAGCTTCGAGCAGCTGCAGTTGGTGCCACTGCTGATCGTCACCCCGCTGACCTTCCTCGGCGGCAGTTTCTATTCGATCCACATGCTGCCAGGCATCTGGAAGACGATTACGCTGTTCAATCCGGTGGTCTACCTGATCAGCGGCTTTCGCTGGAGTTTCTACGGCAAGGCCGACGTCTCGGTCGGCATCAGTCTCGGCATGACGCTGGTGTTCCTGGCCGCCTGCATCGCGATCGTCGCCTGGATCTTCCGGACCGGCTACCGGCTGCGCAACTGATCGGCTGAAGGCGTCCTGAGCCGCAGCCGAGATTTGTGAGATTCAGCGCAGGCCGGCCTCACCTGAATATCGGCGGATCTCAGATGGCCTTGACCAGCCGCAGCAGCCCCAGCATCTCGATGTAGGCCCCCTCGCGAAAGGCGATATAGACCGGCTCCTCGGCGCCATGGAAGCGGCGCTTGAATGCCGCCTGTCCCTGCAGGTTGAACCTGCGGCGGTTGATCCAGGGCGAGTCGTAGGCGCGCTGGAAGGTGTTGCGCCAGAACTCGCTTTCGGCAAATCCGCTCGGGCCGACATCGACCAGCGGCGACAGGCCGAGCGTCACCACCGAAACGCCTTCCTCGCGAAAGCGGTCGACGGCGAATTTGGTCAGGCCGATCTCGGCATGCGGCGAGGCATCGATATGCTTGCGCTTGAAGGCGGTGGTGTAGCCGATCACCTTGCCGTCGGCGAACAGCGGATCGAAGTCGAGCAGGGCGACCAGGTCGCCATCGGGACCGTGCAGGACGAAACGGCGCATGTCGGTGCCGAGCTGCTCGTAAAACGGACGGTTGAGAAAACCCATCTCCCAGCGCTTGACGATACGGTCGCCGCGCCAGTTTTGGGAGAGCCGGGAGATCTCGTCGAGATGGATCGTGCGCTTGTCCTCCTCGAACGAAAAGCCTTTCTTCAGCAGCCAGCGCTCGGAATAGCGCACGGTCTCGTTGCGCTTGCCGGAAAAATCATGGTCGGGCAGGACAAGGCGGGTGTCGATGCCCAGCCGGTTGACCTTGTAGCCGAGTCCGGCAAGGACCTGGGCGGTCTGTTCGCCGATCTGCACGAACCATGGGCCGCCGGCACGCTCGACGAAGCGTCTGATATAATCGGGCCGCTGCGCCGGCGCCGCCACCGGATCGCCGAGCGCGAAATGATGCCTCATCTTGGTGCCGAAGGCGATGTAGCCGTCGGCGTCGCCAAAATAGGAAAGCTTGCGCTGCGCGGCGGTGGAATAGGCGAGCGAGAAATCGCCATAGCGGCGCACCAGCGCCAGCCGCTCGACATGCGTCAGCGCCAGTCGCTCGACCTTGGGCGAGGCGCCCTCGAGGATGTTGTCGAAATAGATCCGCAAGGAGGGCATGGTCGAGATTCCGCGTGCCGTCTGCGGCGCCGCATGCCTTGAATGGCACGCAAGACCGCCGTGGCGCCTTGATTTCTAGCGGGAAGCCGAGTCGGTTACGGGTTCGAATTCCTGCATCGTCAGAAGAGGTCCACCAGCCCCCGGACCTCGAATCAATCACTTTGCCGCGACCTGGTTATCGCCGATGCCGCCGATATGCCATATAGGGCTGGATGTATTCGGACAGAAGCGGGCAACCGTTTCATGTCGTGGTTTTGGCCGCGGTTGCGCGATCCGGTAGTTTTCGCCCGGCGGCGGAATGCTCCGGGGCGAGACCACGGCTCGGCGCAGGCCCATTGAAAATCGGCTTCGATTTGCCGTTCGGGCTCGGCGCGCGATCAAACTGTTACAGCGGCCTGCGTGCCTTCGGGGTTGCCGCAAGGGCGAATGGGATTCGAGTGTGAATGGCTGACACGACACCCGGGACGATGATGGAGCAGTTGCTGGCTGTCGAGCCGGCGATCGTCATTGGCGCCGGCGCCGCGGGGCTGGCTGTCGCGCGGGCCTTGATGAAGGCCGGCGTGGCGACGGTGGTCCTGGAGAAGGAAAGCCGGCTGGCCGAGCCCTGGCGTCGGCGCCACGAACAGCTGCACCTCAATACCCACCGCGATCTCTCGGCGCTGCCCGGCCTCACCTATCCCAAGGGTACTCCCGCCTTTCCGCACCGGGATGTCGTCATCCGCCATATGAACGATTTCCATGAGGCGAACCATTTGCCGGTCGAGTTTGGCATTTCCGTCGAGGCCATCATCCCCGGGGGCGACCACTGGATCGTGCGCACCAGCGCCGGCTCGCGCCTGGCGCGTCATGTCGTTGTCGCAACCGGCCGCGACAGGGAGCCCTACACGCCGCAATGGAAGGGCATGGAAGCGTTCGCGGGCCGGATCATCCATTCGGCCGATTTTGGCGACGCCCACACCTATGCGGGCAAGAAGGTGCTGGTTGTCGGCGCCGGCAATTCGGGCTTCGATGCCCTCAATCATCTGGCGGGCATCGATACCGCCGCTATCTGGCTGTCGGCCCGCAACGGCCCCGCCCTCTTGCCCAAGCGTATCGGCAAGATCGCCGTGCACCGCCTCTCGCCGTTCATGGCGCGCTTGCCGCTGCGCGTCGCCGATGCGGTCATGGCGGTGACGCAGCGCCTGGTTTTCGGCGATCTCACCAAATTCGGCATGCCGCGGGCACCTGCCGGCGGCGCCAGCCGTCTGACTTCGGACTACACCGCGATCGCCGCCGATGATGGCGCCGTCAAGGCCATCAAATCGGGCAGGATCCTGGTGGTGCCGGGGATACGGGAGTTCACCCGCGATGGCGTCATGCTGGCCAATGGCAGCCTGATCGCTCCCGACATCGTCATTGCCGCGACGGGCTACCGCACCGGCCTGGAGCGCATGGTCGGCAATCTCGGCGTGCTCGACGAGAAAGGCGTTCCGCTCTTCAACGGCGGCCAGGCCGATCCGAAACTGCCGGGCCTGTGGTTCACCGGCATGCGGCCGAGCATCCGCGGCTGCTTCGCCAATGCCGGCATATTGGCCAAGGCGATAGCCAGGCGCATCGCCGGTCCCGGCCAGCCGGGCACCTCACGCTGATTTCGGCTCCAGCCGCCGGAAACCGACGGCCTCGGTCAGCATCTCCTCGTCGACCATGCCGGCATTGTAGAGGGCAAGCAAGGTGAGCGCCAATTCACGCGCCTCCGTGGATTCGGGATGCGCTTGCCGTCGGCGGCAGGCCTCATCGAAGACACGTTGCAACGTGGCCACTTCGTCAGGTTTGAGCAGGCCACGGTCGTAGATCGACTTGGGCATGGCGATGATCTCCTGATCGCGATTTAGGGCGCCATGTGTAAATTACCAATCTTTCCCGAGGCTTGAATGCAATGCCGCGCAAAAAAGAGGGGCCGCGGATCGCCGAAGCCCCTCTCGTTTTGTCTCGCTGTCAGACGCCGATCTTGCCGCCGCCCTGCTTGGTGATCGCCACGACCGCCGGCCGCACCGGCATGTCGGGGTTGAAATCGGGCCAGCGGGTCGACGGGTCCTCATAGTAGGAGGGCCGGCCAAACGCGTCCCAGTCCTCGCCGCCGTCGCCCGGATGCTGGACGGCGACGAAGGCGGTCTGATCGTCCGGCGTAAACAGCGGGCCGCACATCTCGGCGCCGATCGGCACCCGGAAGAACAGTTTCGAGGTCGCCCGCGCCGATCCTTCCGTGTCCACCGCCCATAGGCCATCGGTGCGGCCGGTGGCCTTCGGGCCCTGGCCGTCGGTGGCGACCCACAGGCGCCCGGCCGAATCGATCGCGCAATTGTCGGGCATGCCGAACCAGCCATTGGCCGTCGTCGCGGTGGAGAAGGTGGCGCCGACATCGGCCACCGACGGGTCGCCGCATTTCAGCAGCACTTCCCACTTGCCCTTTGTGGCGGCGAAATCGCCGCCGTCCTCGACGATCTCGATGATGTGGCCGAAGGCATTCCCGGCGCGCGGGTTGGCGGCGTCGGCCTGATCGGCCTTGCGCTTGGAATTGTTGGTCAGCATGACATAGACCTTGCCGTTGCCGGCATTGGGCTGGATGTCTTCGGGCCGGTCCATCTTGGTGGCGCCAAGCAGGTCGGCGGCGCGGCGCGTCTCGATCAGCACGTCGGCCTGGCCGGCAAGGCCGTTTTCCGCCGTCAGCGGACCCTGGCCGAACACGATCGGCATCCATTCGACCGAGCCGTCCTCGGCGAATTTGGCGACATGCAGCGTGCCGTCGTCGAGCAGGTCCTTGTTGGCTGCGCGGTCGCCGGCATTGAACATGCCCTTGGTGACGAATTTGTAGACATAGTCGAAGCGCTCGTCGTCGCCGAGATAGAAGACGACGCGGCCGTCCTTGGCGACGATCGATTCGGCGCCCTCATGCTTGAAGCGGCCCATGGCGGTGCGCTTGCGCGGCACCGAATTCGGGTCGTTGACATCGACTTCGACGATCCAGCCGAAGCGGTTGGGCTCGTTCGGTTCCTTGGCGAGGTTGAAGCGGTCGTAATGCGTGCCCCATTCATAGGCGCCTTCCGGGATGCCGAGGCGCTTGTAGTTGGCGGCTTCCTTGTGGCCTTCCGGCAGCTCGCCGGAGAAATAGCCATGGATGTTCTCCTCGGCCATCACATAGGTGCCCCAGGGCGTGACGCCGCCGGCGCAGTTGTTGATCGTGCCGAAGACTTTCGTGCCGGACGGATCGGCATTGGTCTTGACGCGGTCATGGCCGGCGACCGGGCCGGACAGCGCCATCTCGGTGTTGGAGGTAATGCGGCGGTTGAGCTTGCCGTCACGCACAACCTGCCATTTGCCGCCGTCCTTGCGGATCTCGACGATGGTGCCGCCATGCGCGGCCATCTCGACATCGACCTGCTCCTTCGAGAGCGGCGCCACCTCGGCCGCCTTCTTGCCGTCCTTCTCGACGATCTTGACGATGCCCGGGAACATCAGATGCGGGTTGGTGTATTCGTGGTTGACCACCAGCAGGCCATGTTCCGCCGAGCCATCGATCGCGATGTAGCCGACATAGTCGTTGTTGTAGCCGAACTGCCTGGCCTGGGCTTGTGCCGACTGCTTGGTCGGATCGAATTCCGGCGAATCGGCAAACAGCGGATCGCCCCAGCGAAGCAACACATCGGCGTCGTAGCCCGGCGCGACATGGTGCTTGTCGTCGATGCCGGCCTCCAACTCGTCGAACTTGAAGGCCGAGCTTTCCGCGGCGCGGGCATCGTCGGCGGCGATCATCGCCAGCGGGCTGACGGTGGCGGCGATCGCCGAGACGGCAAGCGAACCCTTGAGGAAGCCCCGGCGCGAAAACCGCGCGGCGATGATCTCGCCCATCGTGCGGTTTTCGCTGGGATTGTTGGCCGGGCCTTCGTTTTCCTCGAGCAGGCTGGTGCGGAATCGGGCGTCGGGGGAGCAATGTTCGGTCATGAGAGCCTCTGGCTGGATTGGCTGGAGCTTGTTGCCTGATCGACCGCCTTACAGTCGGCTGATCACATTTTCGTGACAAGGTATCGGCGCTGCCGCGGCCTCACGACACCATTTTTCACGCCGGACCTCGGACTTTAGTCCAGTCTTGCGCCTGCAAAGGTCCTGGGAGACAAACGCAACGGTCGGAGGTCGCTTCCGGTCACCACGTGTTTCGGCGATGTTGGTTGCACTGCAACGTTGGGGTGGGTGCACCGGCTCAATCGACGGAGTTCAGGGATGCACGGATCGATAACGGCCCGTTGTTGCCGGCTGGCTTTCGGATCGGCTGCGCTTCTGGCGCTGACCATCGCTCCCTATGGAATTGCCTTTCATGGCTTCGTGCCTGGAATCGAGGCCGCGACCGCGCTCGCCAAGGGTGGCGGCGGTGGTGGTGGCGGTGGCGGCGGCAGCAATGGAAACGGCAACGGCGGCGGCAACAATGGAAACGGCAACGGAAATGGCGCTGACAACGGTGGCGGAAATTCGGGGTCCGGCAAGGGCCAGGGCGGGAAGAGCAGCCATGTCAACGCCACCACTGGCGACGAGGTCGACGTGGACGGCAACAAGATTACGGTTCACCACCCCGACGGCTTAACGGAAAAGATCGAGAACGGCCGTTTCAGGATGAAGGATGCGCTCGACCGCACGATCATCGACCGCCCGGCCACACCGGCCGACGTCAGCCGTCTCAAGGCCCTTTGAATCCTGGCCTTCTGAAATCCCGGCCTTCTGAAATATAGGCCTTGTGAAGCTGGTCAACAGGCAACGACCAGCTTCACACGTCACCTCCGCCGCCCCCCGGCGGAGGTGACCTCGTTTTCGCGCTGTGTTCCAATGCTGCGATGACTTGGAGCAATTCCATGAAAAGTGCGTAGCGGTTTTCCCGGGAGAAGCGCGTAGCTTCGCTAAACCGCTTTATGAGAAGTCCCTCTCGCGGTCACGAAACTCGCGCATCATGAGGGCAGCCTCGGTGCGGTTCCGCACGCTGAGTTTCGACAGCACCCCCGTCATGTGGTGCTTGACGGTCTTCTCCTGCAGCGCCAGGCGCAAGGCAACTTCCTTGTTGCTCAGTCCTTCCGCCACCAGCCGCAGGATTTCGGTCTGTCGGCCGGTGAGTTGCCGCAGCCGGTCCGCCACGCCGTTGGTGGGCTGCAGGGACTGCACATCGGAAAGCAGCCGGGCCGACAACATCGGCGAAAGATAGCTTTCGCCAGCCGCCACGTTGCGCAGGATATCGGCAAGCGAGCGCGATCCGACTCCTTTGAGGATATAGCCATGCACCCCCGCGTTCAGGGCCTTGGTCACGTCGGCATTGGCCTCCGAAACGGTCAGCATGACGATCTTCTGGGTGGGATGGTCCGCAAGGATGCTTGCAACCGCGGCCAGGCCGCCGCCGGGCATGGAAATGTCGAGCAGCAATATGTCGGGCTGCACGGTCGAGGCGATGCGTTCCGCGTCCTGCGCGGTAGCCCCTTCTCCGACCACCTCGAAGCCTCCGATCTCCGAAAGGCTGCGTGTCACACCCTCGCGGAAGAGAGGATGGTCGTCGACAATGGCGATGCGGATGGCGCCCATCATGCTTGCTCCTCGACCGAAAGACGGATCATCAATTTCGTGCCCTTCGGCCCCGTCAGGGTTTCGAACTGTCCGCCAATGCTTTCAACCCGCTCCCTGAGGCCGGCCAGCCCCAACCCTTCGGCCCGGGCCGGATCGAAGCCCGGCCCGCCATCCGACACTTCGACGAAAAGCCGGCCATTTTTCATTCCCGCACGCACCGCCTGATCCTTGCCCCGCCCGTGGCGGTAGGCATTGTTCAGCCCCTCCTGCACGAAGCGATAGATGCTGATCTTTTCAGAAGCGCCGGGCTCGGGCAAATGTTTGGGCAGCGTAAGCGTCACCGACGTGCCCGTCCGGCGCTCATGCTCCTCGACGGCCAGCCGCAACACGTCCGCCGCCGCCGCCGTTTCTATCTGCGGCAGCACCAGGCCGGTGCAGATGCCGCGTATCTCGCGCATCGCGTCCTCCAGCGTCTTGCGAATCATGGCGACCTCGGTCGAGCGGCCTTCGCTGCCATGGCCGTCGCCGGTAAACACCGGGCTGTCCATGCGCAGCGCCGCCAGGGCCACCAGCTGGGCAGGGCCGTCATGCAGGTCGGCGCCGATCCGGCGCAGGTATCGTTCGTTGAGCGCCGTGGCGCGGCGGGATGCCCGCTGCACGCGCTGCCGCAAGGCGCTGTTCTGCGTCACCAGGCCCTGCAGTTCCGACACCTGGCGGCGCAGCGCCCCGCGCTGGTCGTCGATGGTGCGGCTGGCGCGCAGGACGATGCCCGACAGAAGCAGGAATGCCGTCAAGGTGGTGCCAGCCACGATCAGCCAGCTCGACAGCAGGGCGGAAGCCAGGGTGGCCTTGAAATCGCCGGCGAGCTCGTAGAATTCGGTGACGGCGACCACGTCGCCGGACCAGGGTTCGCGCACCGGATTGTAGATTTCGAGCAACGGCACACCCGCGGCCCGCTCCTTCTCTTCGTCCTCGTCGAACGTATCGAACTGGGCCATGACGCTACCCTGGAAGGCGGAACGCAGATTTTTGTTCAGCTCGAAGCGGCGGCCGATCAAATCCGCGTCCTTCGCGTAGAGCACCGTGCCGTCGCGGCGCCAGAGCCTGAACGACGCCAGGCGTTTGCCGAGCGCGCCCTGGCCGAGTGTCTCGTCGAGCGCCTGTTTGACGGATTCGCTGAGCTCCTCGCTCTTGCGCAGGTCGGGCAGCAGCGGCGCAATCACACTGTCGACATAAAGCGCCGTCGTGGCGGCCGAATTGCGAATGACGCCGTCCCGGATCTGCGTCGTCACCCAAGTCCCCACGATCAGCATGACGACCAGCAGCCCAAAGCCGCCGGCAACGACGAATTGCAGGGCAAGGGAAAGCTCGCTCCAGCGCCGCGCCAAGTTCTGAAGAATACGAATCATGGTCCCCTGACCGCCCTTCTATCGATATGCTGGGCGATTCCAGCACATTGAGCTTCAGTCTCGCCGTTGCCAAGACCTTCGTTGCAACGACCTCGCTTGACGTCTCGGCGCGCTTCGGAAACAAGGTCCGCGATATCAGGCGAAAGCCACTTCGAGGGGGACGGACGTTGAGTTTTTCGGGATTGCTGCAGCTGGGTTTTTCAACGGTGATCTTCCTGCTGGCGGCGACCGCCGCCAAGCAATGGGGACTGGCGCCGAGCCTGGGCAAGATCCTGCTGACGCTGGCGCTCTATTCGCTGGGCAATCTGATCATGCTGCGGCTGATCCGCGAGTTCGGCATGTCGGTGTCGTTCAGCCTTTCGGCGGTCATCCAGCTGGTCTCGGTCAATGTCGTGGCGCTGGTGTTCTTCGGCGAGCGCGTCAACGCGCTGCAGGCGACCGGCATCATGCTGGCGATCGCCGCCGTGGCGCTGATCACCCTTGGGCCCTATCTGCAAGGGCGGTTATAACCGTGCCGATGAAAAACGCTGCGAAAACGCTGCTCAACCGGGTCGAATTCCCGGTGCTGCTGGCCGGACTGGTCATCGCTGGTGGGCTGTGGGCGTTCGAGGAATTGATGGAGGTGGCGCGGGCCACCACGCCGCACGCCTTCGATACCGAGATACTTCTCGCTTTCCGCCAGCCGGGCCAGCCCGGCCTTCCCATCGGTCCGTCATGGCTGGAAGGGGCGATGCGTGACATCACCAGCCTTGGCAGTACCAGCGTGCTGGTGCTGATCACCACCGCGACGGTCATATATCTGCTTTTGATCCGCAGGCGAGGCACTGCGCTTCTCATCTTCGTTGCCGTGGCGGGCGGCCAGCTTCTGTCGAGCCTGCTGAAAGTCGGCGTCGACCGGCCACGTCCGGAACTGGTTTCGCATCTGGTCAACGAGACCTCGCTCTCCTTTCCGAGCGGCCATGCCATGCTGTCGGCGGTGACCTATCTCACGCTCGGTTCGCTGGCGGCACGCTTCCTGCCGGGCCGGACCACCAAGGTCTACGTGTTGTTCCTGGCGGTGCTGACGACGGTGCTGGTCGGCGTCAGCCGCGTCTATCTGGGCGTCCACTGGCCGTCCGATGTGCTGGCGGGCTGGTGTGCAGGCTTCGCCTGGGCGATGCTATGCTGGTTGGTGGCGAGGGTTCTGCAACGGCGCCAGGCGGTGAGCGACGATGCCTGACCCCACCGTCAGATCAACCTGTTGATGAGGTGCCCACCACAGCCCGCCAGCGCCAAAGCCATCGGTAGCAAGCCTGCTGATGTCATCAAGATCTTGAAAACGTTCAACCTCGTTATCCCCTGCCCCGAATGTGCGGCACCTTAGGCTGAAATCTTCGGAAAGTATCGAGAAATGGACAATCAGGCGAAGACGCTAACGTGCCGCAAGCGTCAAGCGGCCGCTGGTGACCTATGCCGCGTCGATCCGCGATGCGCGGGCGCAGCTGGCGGGAAAACAAGAGGCGGAGCAACCGTCGCTCAACGGTTGAGCGATGCCGGGCCACTGACGAAAGGACTTTCCTTCAGGTAAAAGCGAAGCAGGCGGTCCGCGTCCTTCGAAATGCCGATCCTGATGCCCTGTCCGATCGCGCCGGCCCCGAATTCATCGTGTGCGAGCCATAGCGGGCCTTCCCGGCAAAGGTCGAGCCCGTCGAGCGATCGATCGATCCGCAATGCCGCGGCCAGCCTTCCGGGCCCGCGCGCCAGGTCGCGCAGGCGCTCGACGCCACGGTTCAGCCGCATGATCGCGATGCCTTCCAGCGGCTCCAGTGCCCGGATCAGTACGCCGGTCCCGATGCCTTGCGCCTCGCTCGAAACGTTCAGCATGAACGAGATGCCATAGGCGAGATAGACATAGGCGTGCCCGCGCTCGAGAAACAGCGACCGGTTGCGCTCCGTCATCCCTCGAAAGCCATGCCCTGCGGCGTCGCCGGCGACATAGGCTTCCGTCTCGACGATCCGCCCGCTGACCCTGCCGTCGGGCAAGTCGCGCACCACCAGCTTGCCGATGAGATAACGGGCAAGGGCGGCCGTATCGTCCGGCAGTTCTTCCCGCGCGAGCGGGCGAAGCACGGTCATGCTCACGATGAGCCATCCGCGTGGCGCAGCGCGTTGGCGATCACCGCGAAGGCCGGCGAGTTCTGCCGGCGGGTCGGATAGTAGAGGTAATAGCCCGGGAACAGCGGGCACCATTCGTCGAGCATCAGCACCAGCCGGCCCGACCGAATCTCGTCGGTCACCAAATTCTCAGGCACGTAGGCGATCCCAAGTCCGCTCACGGCGGCGTCGATCATGGGGATCGTCGAATTGAAGGTCAGCTGTCCGTCGACGCGCACTCTCAGCTCTCGCCCGTCCCTGGCGAATTCCCAGGCGTAGAGGCCGCCCGAGCGCGACTGCCGGTGGTTGATGCAATCGTGCTGGACGAGGTCCTGAGGCGTGCCGGGCGCCGGATGCCGGGCGAGGTAGTCAGGGGACGCGACGATGACCAGCCGCCAGTCGGGGCTGATGCGAATAGCGACCATGTCCTTGTCGACGCTTTCCCCCAGCCGCACGCCGGCGTCGAACCGCTCCTCGACGATGTTGCGGAAGCCATTGTCGACATTCAGTTCGACGTGGATGTCGGGATAGTGCCGCAGTACCGGTTTCAGCTTCGGCCAGACGATCCAGTCCAGCGCGTGATCGGAGAGTGTGATCCGCACATTGCCCGACGGCTTGTCGCGAAACGCCATCAGCGCGTCGATGTCGTTCTCGATATCCTGGATGCGCGGCGCCAAGGCGCGCAACAGCCGCTCCCCGGCTTCGGTCGGCGAGACGCTGCGTGTGGTTCGGGTCAGCAGGCGCAGGCCGAGCCGCGCCTCGAGCTGCTTCACGGTGTGGCTGAGCGTCGACTGGGACGTGCCAAGCTTGGCGGCCGCTTTGGTGAAGCTGCTTTCCTCGGCCACCGCCTGGAACCAGAGCATGTCGTTCAGGTCGCGGCGGTTCATGGCCAGCCCTCGTGCATTTATATCAAAATTGGATAAGTCCATGCGAATTACAACGGCTAATCGGGGCAGTCCCGGCGATTTATATAGCCACCAACGAAAACCGTTGGAGGGTCCCGTCGCGGGCCGAGGCGCATGGAAACCACCTATGACGGCCGACTTGCCGAATCACCGAGCGCCTGGGGCGCGGTGATCTGCCTGTCACTGCTCACCTTCGTTCTGGTGGCGTCGGAGTTCATGCCCGTCAGCCTGCTCACGCCAGTCGCGAGGGAACTGGCCATCACAGAGGGCCAGGCCGGCCAGGCGATCTCCGTCTCCGGATTCTTCGCCGTCCTTACCAGCCTGTTCGGCAACGGCCTGCTCTCGAAGCTGGACCGGCGCACGGTCGTCCTCTTCTACACCGCGGTGCTCGTCGTCTCCGGCCTGGCGGTCACCTTTGCGCCGAACTATCCGGTGTTCCTGCTCGGCCGGGCCCTGATCGGCGTGTCGATCGGCGGCTTCTGGTCGCTGTCCACCGCCATTCTGGCCCGCATCGTCTCGCGTGACGACCTGCCCAAGGCGATCGCCATGATGCAGGGCGGGACGGCGTTCGCGACGGTCATCGCGGCGCCGCTGGGAAGTTTTCTCGGCGGCCTGATCGGATGGCGCGGCGCCCTCTTCATCGTCGTGCCCATCGGGCTCGCGGCCATCGTCTGGCAGCTCGCCGTCCTTCCCAGCATGCCCGCCGACGAGCCCGTCTCGGCCAGGCGCATGTTTGGTCTTCTCGGCAACCGCGCCTTCGCCATAGGCATGGCGGCCACCACGCTCGCCTTCATGGGCCAGTTCTCCCTCTCCACCTACCTGCGTCCGTTCCTCGAAGGTGTCACCGGCCTGGACGTGAACACGCTCTCGATGGTCCTGCTCGGACTCGGGCTGGCGGGCCTCGTCGGCACGTCGCTCGTCGGTTTCGTCCTGCGCTCGCATCTGGGCGCCGTGCTGATTGCCCTGCCGGCCGTGCTGGCGGTCGTCGCGCTGCTGTTGATTGGGCTTGGCCCCCTCGCCGCCGCGACCGCGACCCTGCTCTTGCTGTGGGGATTGTTCACCACGCCCATTCCGGTGGCCTGGAATACGTGGATGGCCAAGGTCATCCCGAACGATCTCGAGGCGGGCGGAGGGCTGCAGGTCGCGCTGATCCAGTTCGCCATCACCTTCGGCGCGTTTGCCGGCGGGTTGCTGTTCGACTCCGCCAGCTGGTGGAGCCCCTTCGCGCTTGCCGCCTTGCTTCTCACCGGCTCGACGCTATTTGCCGTCGCGGCGGCGACCTCCACCTCCGCGAGGCGCCGGTCATGACACGACAACGGATCAGCCGACGCACGCTGCTCTGGGCCGCGATCGCACCGGCGGCGGGCTCGCGCTTTTCCACGCCGGTGATCACTGGTCGACCGGGCTGATCCGGCTCGGCCGTTTGGACGACCGGTTCGAGCCGCTGCTGACGCGCGGGGAATTCCCCCTGCGTATCGAGCGCATTCGCTGAGACCAGGAAAGGAAGGTTGTTCCATGGATATCCAACGCGCCGGCGCCAAGCCGTCAGCCAGGGGGCCCGCCGAGTGGTTCACCGGCACGGTCCGCATCGATCCCCTGTTTTCCGCGCCTGCTCCGGCACGCGCCGCGGGCGCCGCCGTCACATTCGAGCCAGGCGCACGCACGGCCTGGCACACCCATCCGCTCGGCCAGAGCCTGATCGTCACGGCGGGCCTGGGCCGTGCGCAGCGCGAGGGCGGTCCCATCGAGGAGATCCGCCCCGGCGACGTCGTCTGGTTCGCGCCTGGCGAAAAACACTGGCATGGCGCCAGCCCGAGCGCGGCAATGACCCACATCGCCATCCAGGAAGCGCTCGACGGCAAGGCGGTCGACTGGCTCGATCACGTCACCGATACGCAATACGACACCAACCCATAGGAGACGTTCCATGCGCGGCACCGTTCTTTACAGCCCCGGCGACATACGCTGCGAGGAAGTGGCGGATCCCGAGATCCTGCTGCCCACCGACGCGATCGTGCGATTGTCGGCAACCTGCGTCTGCGGATCGGACCTGTGGCCCTATCGTGGCCTGCAGCCGATCGCAGAGCCGGCCCATATGGGCCACGAATATTGCGGTGTCGTCGAGGAGGTCGGCAGCGAGGTTCGAGCCGTCCGCCGCGGCCAGTTCGTGGTTGGGTCGTTCGCGACCTCCGACAACACCTGCCCCAATTGCCGCAACGGCTACCAGTCGTCGTGCCAGCACCGGACGTTCATGAGCGGCGCGCAGTCGCCGTTCCTGCGCGTGCCCTTGGCCGACGGCACGCTCGTCGCCTTGTCCGGCCAGCCTTCGGCCGAGATGATCCCGAGCCTGCTCGCCACGTCCGACGTGCTGGGCACCGGCTGGTTTGCCGCGGACGCGGCCAATGTAAGGGCCGGATCGACCGTCGCGGTGGTCGGAGACGGCGCCGTCGGCCTGCTTGCCGCGCTGTCCGCCAAACAGATGGGCGCCGAGCGCATCATCGTCATGAGCCGGCACGAGCCGCGCCAGAAGCTCGCTTTGGAGTTCGGCGCCACCGACATCGTCACCGAGCGCGGCGAGGAAGGTGTCGCCCGCATCCTGGAAATGACCGGGGGTATCGGCGCCGACTCCGTGCTCGAATGCGTCGGCACGCAGGAATCGATGAAGCAGGCGATCGGGTCGACCCGCAAAGGCGGCTATGCCTCCTATGTCGGCGTTCCCCACCAGGTGCAACTGGATGGGCAGCAGCTGTTCTTCGCCCATGTCCACCTGCATGGCGGCCCGGCGCCGGTGCGCCGCTACTTGCCCGAACTGATCGCCCTCGTCACCGAGGGCAAGATCAATCCCGGCAAGGTCTTCGACCTGGTTCTTCCGCTCGAACAGGTCGCCGAAGGCTACAAGGCCATGGACGAGCGCCGCGCCATCAAGACGCTGCTCCAGGTGTGACCGTCCGGCGCTCCTGGAGCGCTCGGTATGGGCTCTCAATCGATCTTCAGCGCCGCCACCTCGCCCTCGTTCATCAGCGGCACATAGAGGATCGACTTGCCGTCGGTGCCGATGTCGGCGCTGCCCGGCTTGAAATGCACCACCGCTTCCGGCGCGCCGCCGGTCCTGTATCGGTAGAGCGTGCCGGTCATGTAGGCGGTGGCATAGATGATGTCGCCCAGCGCGATGACGCCGTCGAGGTCGGCGAATTTCTGCGCGCCCGCGAGCGGTGTCACCGTCTTGCTGGCGAGGTCGACCGCCAGCAGCCCGCCCGGCTCGGCCGTGCTGAAGTCGGGCTTGATGCCCTTGCCCCACGAGGCGACGATCAGCCTGCTGCCATCGGCGAAGACGCCGTTGGGTGAAGCGAGCATGGCGTCCCTGACAAACAGCTCCGGTCTGTCGCCGTCGATGCGGTAGATCGTGTCGGCCAGCATGTCGGTGACATAGACCTTGCCTGACTGGTCCGACGTCATGTCGTTCAGGAAGACGGCATTCGGGACCACGATGCTGGCGATGAGCTTGCCGCTGGCGAGGTCGACGACGCGGACCTTGGTGATGTCGGCGACATAGAGCTTGCCGCCCGCTATCGCCATGCCCTTGGGCGCGTCCATGCCGTCGGTCCAGTGCTGGGTGACGATCTTGCCGTCCGTGGACAGCACGCTGAGATAACCATTGCCGTCGGCGTCGCCCGGATTGCCTGATATGTTGGAAACGATGATGCGGTTATTGGCGGCGTCGAACAGCGCCGATTCCGGCTGTTCGAGGCCCGTGGCCCGCCAGAGTTCTCCGGCCTGGGCCGGCGGTGCGGCCGCTATGCCGATGGTGGCGATAAAGGCTGAGGTGACGAAGATGTTCATGACTGCTCTCCTTTGATGTCGGCGAAGAGCTAGGCTTTTCGATACTTTTCGGGAAGCCAGATTGCCACTAGTATCGAATACCGATACGAAACCGCAGGCAAGAGGTGCATCCCATGAACGGTCTGGTCTTCGAGGCGCTTAAGCGGACGCTGAAGGCGAAGGGCGTCACCTATCGCGAGCTTGCCGAACGCATGGGCGTTTCCGAGCCGACGGTGAAGCGCATCTTCCATGAGAAGAACTGCAAGCTCGACCGGCTGGTGGAGATCTGCGCCGCCGCCGGCGTGGAACTGGAAAACGTGCTCGGCTCGATGAGCAGGGGGCCGGGGCCGGTCAACCACGTCGCGCCGGAGATCGAGCGCCGGCTCGCCGGCCGTCCGGCGCTGCTGTTCGTCTTCGTCATGCTGTCGGAAAAGTTCACGCCTGAAGGCATCATGCGCTCGCAGGGCCTGAGCGAAGCCTCGATGTTCCTCTATCTGCGCGACCTCGAGCAGCTCGGCCTGATCGCGCTCGGCCGTGGCCTGTCGGCGAAATTGCTGGTCGAAACGCCGATTCAATGGAATTTCGAGGGGCCGCTCAGGCCGTTGTTCGAGATGACCAACAAGAATTTCATCGGCTGGGCGATCACCCATATCGAGAAGGAGGCGACCTTCGTCAGCTTCTCCAGGCGGATGCGCCCGGAGACGGCGGAAATGGTGCGGCGCGAGGCCGAGGAACTGGCCGACCGCGCGAAACTGCTCGCCCATCACGACCAGCACACCACGCCCGAGGACGGGTTGGTCGGCTACAAATGGACGTTCGCCTTCGGCGCCACGCCGTTCGAGGCGATCATGCCGATCGGCCCGCATCCGCGCGACGCCGGGGCGTTCGATCGGCCCGCCGCTCCTGCAAAGGGACGCCGCCCGTTACCGGCCTGATACAGAAAACGAAATCACATTCATGATAGAGTTCGCGCACTGATTTGTCAGATTGTAGAAGGCGGGTTTGCCGAATGCGTGACACGTCCCCATGAAATCGAAGTGATCCTATGTCGACCGCGCCAACACTTGAACTTCGCCGCTATTCGCGCCTGAAAAATTTGCGGGCGCGCGCAGAACGCCAGGGTGCTGCATTACAGTTCTGGGCGCGTACGGCATCGCTCGCCGTGATCTCCTGCTTCTTTTCATTGACCAGCCGCTGGGATGCTTCGCTGCTCTTCGTGCTGGCGGGCCTCGTGCTGTTCCAGCTGGTCGGCCTGATCCAGTTTCTCTTTGCTCGCCGTCGTACGGCGCGATGGTGGATCGGTTACCTCACCGGTACGCTGGACATCATTCTGTTGACCGTTCTGCTGATAACGCCCAACCCGTTTTCCCTCGAGGTCGCGCCGGCCGCGATGCAACTGCGCGAGGGCAGCTTTAAATACCTGCTGATTTTCGTATGCCTTGGCGCTCTGACCCTTTCGACACGATTGGCACTCTATCTCGGCGCGCTCGCGGCCCTGACATGGGCGATCGGGGTGGGATGGGTGATTTCCCATCCGGGAACCGTAATTCCGGCGACGAACCTCTATTCGCTGCCAATGACAGAGCGACTGAACCTCTATCTCAACCCCAATTTCGTCGATACATTCGCGCAGGCGACCAACGTGTTGGTCGTGCTGATTATCGGCGCGATCATGGCGCTGGTCGTCTTTCGTTCCCGACATCTGTCGGAAGACTATGTCAAGGCAGAGCGCGCCCGCGCCAATCTCGCCCGGCATTTTTCGCCCAATGTCGTCGACCAGCTCGCCGCCGATGACGAGCCCTTCGGCCCGGTTCGCCGGCAGGATATCGCGGTGCTGTTCGCCGACATCGTCGGCTTCACACACTATTCCGAGGATCATCCGGCCGAAGCAGTGTTCGAACTCCTGCGTCAGTTCCACCGTCGCATGGAACAAGTCGTTTTCGACCACCGTGGCACCGTCGATAACTATATCGGCGATTGCATCATGGCGACATTCGGGGTTCCGCAAGCCAGCCATGACGACGCGACTCGGGCCATCCAGTGCGCTGAAGCGATGGTCGCCGCTCTCGAGGACTGGAATGTACAGCGTGTGTCCAGGGGATACCCGCCGCTGGACGTTCGGATCGGTGTACAATATGGCGCTGTGGTCATCGGCGCGGTCGGCAGCGAGCGCAATCTGTCCTTCGCGGTGGTGGGCGACACCGTCAACGTCGCCAGCCGTTTGCAGGCGCTCTGCCGTGAGCTTCAGGCGAATATTTGCTTTGGGTCACGACTGATTGAGGCGGCGAAGGCGGAATCGCCCACGACACCGTTGAATGCGCGCGATCATGGACCGATGAGCATCCGCGGCCGGGACGAACCGGTCCATGTCTGGGTCGAACGCAGAGCCGAAAACCAGGGTGTTGTTGCGGTTCCGGCGTGACATGGGCCGCCATGTGAAACGCTGCACCTCGGCAGGATAGCGGTAGGCCGCGCCAGGCATGTCCTGACCTAGGCGGAAAGCCATCACGTGTCCGCCGCGGTTGCGCCAGCCTTTGCGGCTGCGGCGTCCGTGCTTGCCTTGTCGTCCCAGGTCACGGCCCTGTAGTCGAAACCATATTCCAGCGTCGGCTTGACGATGCGGAAAAACGGCGACAGGTCGAAATCACGCGGCGTGTAGAGCGAGTGATGGCGGATGTGCAGGATTTCCCTGCGCGAATAGTTCGACTGTGCCGAGGCGCGGCCGGGCGCGCGGGATATCTCGGGCAGGATCGGATAGCGGATCTGGCCGTAAGCCTCGGCAATCAGCGTCGAGCAGATCGCCCGCGTCGGGTCGCCGGAGCCGAAGGCCAGCATGCGGCGGCGCCAGCGCACCGGCACCGGCGGCGTCGGCATGAAATAGCGCAGCATGTCGAAGATGTTCTTGAGGTCGTATCTCAGGCCGAGCTTGCTGATCATGAAGGAGACGACCTTGTCGCGGTCTTCGGGTGCCAGGCCGCTCGCCCGGCAGATGCGGGTATTGTAGGTCCGGTACCGCGACAAGGGTACGGCGACACAGCCTTCGCCGAGCGTGACCTCGATCAGCCGCCTGCGTTCCGAGCCGTCATCCGGTTCGGCCAACGCGTCGCCGACATAGAAGGCCGCATGCGACCACGTGGACTGGGTCAGATACTTGATCGCCGCCGAGATCTTCTGGTTGCCCTCGATCAGCAGGACGTCGCCCGGCTCCAGCGTGCGGCGCAGTGTTTCGGCGTCGGAAGGCGTGTAGGGCTCGTATCCCGAGGATTCTTCCTGCAGCTGACCGGCAAGCCAGCGGCCCAGTCGATCCAGAAGCATGTCGCCAGGCTCGGTCATCGGCTATGGCGATTACCACAGGCCGGTGCCCGACGGCAAAGCATGTTCGGTCCGGATCAGCCGGTGGCCGCAAGTGCGCCGGCGTCTTCGGCCGAGCCGGCAAGATCGTCGCGGGCCTTGCGGGCAAGCTTTTTCGTCGAGCGCTTGGGGCTGTCGCCGAACAGTTCGGCCGCCTCGGCAAGGCACGTCTTCTTCAGGCTCTTTTCCGAACGCTTGAGCAGCTTGCCGAGAAGTTTCGTATCCTCGGGCGGTCCCAGCGGCTCGTCGTCCGCCTCGAGCAACGCACGCATGACGAACACATCATGCAGTTCGCCGAGCCGTTCGCCCAGTGCGTCGACGGCCTTGCGCCGCGCCTTGATCGGGGTCGGCCACAGCCTGCCGAGCAGCGACAGGTGCATGCCATGCGTCTTGGCCGCCTTGCGCAGGTCGTGGAAATCGTCGGCCTCGCCGTGCGAGCCGGCCTTGTCGAGGGCCTTCCTTGCACGGCGCAAGGTGGCGCGGGCGCCTTCGGCAAGCACGTCGGCGGCCTGTTCCGGCTGGTCGGGCAGGGTAAGGGTTTCGATGCGCTTCATGCCGTCTTCGCAGGCGGCGGCGGCCGCGCCGATCGCTGCCTTCAGCCCGGCGCCTTCGTGCAAATCATGCTGGCGTGCGATCAGCCGGTCGCGCACGGCATCGAGCCCGCCATCGGCGCTTTCCCTGGCAAAGGCCGCCGCCAGCCGATCGATGGTTTCGATCAGAGCTGTCGCTTCACGCGGGCCGGCAAGCAGCGCCGCCACATTGCGATAGCATTGGTTTCCGTGGCACAGAACGTTTCGTTTCCGGAACGAACGAGGCGCAACAAGGCGCGCGCGCTCTTCAGCCGCTTGCGGCATTTGTGTAGCCCCTGTTCGGGCCGAGTGCGCGCCACGTCCAGATGTTGCAGGGCCTTGCCGATTTCCTCGGCAAGGATGCGTCTGACCTCGCCGGTCAGCGGCAAGCGCGGGTCTATGCGAAAGCTCATGCGGCGATCTCCGGTATCCCCCCGAGGGCGAGCGACGCGTTGTAGAACATCTGTTCACCGGTGACTTCACGGCCGAGCCAGTCCGGCAGCATTTCATCCGGAACGTCTTCCGGAGTCTCGAGTTCGGCCACCACAAGTCCCGCCAGTGCGCCGCCAAAGACATCGACTTCATAGAGATAGCCGCGATGTCTAACATGGTAGCGTGTCTTCTCGATGACACGTCCGATGGCGAAGTCCAGCATCTCCACCGCTTCCGCCAGCGGGATCGGATATTCGAATTCGTCGCGCTCGCGCGCGCTGCTGCCGAATTTGAGCGTCAGCTTGGCCGAGGCGCCATCACTGATGCGGATGCGGACGGTTCGTCCGGGTGCCGTGGCGAGATAGAACTGGAGAATGCGGATATCCGCTTCCACCAGGTCCCGCCACGCGGGGCTGGAGACCAGGAACTTACGCTCGACTTCCTTGCCCATGGCCGCGCACTAAAGCGTTTGCCGAAGGCGATGGCAAGACGGCACCGCACACAAGTTGACTTTAATCAATCGATTGATTAAAGTGCTTGCCATGATCAAATTGTCGGACGCCAAGACGCCCCGCCGCGCGACATCCCCGGCTGAGCTGACGCGCGCCGCACTGGTCCGGGCAGCGCTGAAACTGTTCGGGCGGCAGGGCTTCGACGGCACCTCGACGCGTGAAATCGCCGCCGAGGCAGGGGCCAATATCGGCTCGATCGCCTATCATTTCGGCGGCAAGGAAGGTCTTCGCGCCGCTGCCGCCGACTTCATCGTCGAGACCATTCAGGCCGTCGCCGGTCAGGCGCTCAATGAACAGGCCGCGACGGCTGGCGATCCGGAGGCGGCGCGCGCGCAGCTGTTCGCGGCCCTGGAACGGATGGTCGGCTTTGTCGTTGCCAGCCCGCAGGCCGGGGAGATCGTGCAGTTCGTGCTGCGCGAACTGTCGCATCCGACGGCGGCGCTCGACCGCATCTATGACGGCGTCTTCGAGCCGGCGCATCGCCGCCTGTGTCTGCTCTGGGAGCAGGCCACCGGCGAGCCGGCCGAGAGCGAACGGACCCGGCTCACCGTGTTCACGCTGATCGGCCAGGTCATCTATTTCCGCATCGGCCGCGAGGCGGTGATGCGCCGCATGGGCTGGCAAGACATCGGTGCCGCCGAGGCCGCCAAGGTGGTGGCGGCCACCACGGACAACCTCGGCGCCATGCTGGCCGCCCGAAAAGGGGCAGGGATGAAGGGACCAAGATAATGAGCTTCCTGTGTTCGCTGCCGCTCGCCGCCCAGCTGTTCGGTGCCTGCGCCCCGGCGGCACCGCTCGCCGTCGGTTATGTCGAGGGCGATTATGTGCTGCTGGCGCCGATCGAGGTGGCACAGGTCGGGACGGTGACGGTGAAGCGCGGCGATCGCGTCACGCCGGGAGCCACCGTGGTGACACTCGAAAATGCCGATGCCAGGATCGCGGTGGCGCAGGCGCAGGCAAGCCTCGCCCAAGCACAGGCGCAGTTGGCCGACCTGCAGGTCGGCAAGCGGCCCGAAGAAATCGCCGCACTCAAGGCTCAAGTCGACATGGCCAAGGCGCAGGCAGACGACGCAAGACGCAAATACGCTCGCGCCGCCGATCTGTTCAAGCGCGGCACCGGCACCCAGGCCGACTATGACACCGCCTCGGCGACGCTGGAAACCGCCAACGCCCAGGTCGGCCAGGCCGAGGCCAACCTCGCCGTCGGCGGCCTGCCGGCGCGGCCCGAGACGATCAAGGCCGCCGACAATCAGGTCAAGCAGGCGCAGGCCGAACTGGAGCAGGCGGTGTGGCGCCTCTCCAAGCGCACGCTCGCGGCCCCTTCGCCCGGCCGCGTCAACGACGTCATCCGCAATCCCGGCGACACGGCGGGCCCGACCGCGCCTGTCATCTCGGTGCTCCCCGACGGCGCGGTGAAGCTCAGCGTCTATATTCCGGAGAGCGCTTTCTCCTCGGTCAAGGTCGGCAGCCTGCTCAGCGTCCATTGCGACGGCTGCGGCCCGGACGTGAGGGCGCGCGTCAGCTATATCTCGCCCGATCCCGAATTCACCCCCCCGGTGATCTACTCCCTGGAAAACCGGCAGAAGCTGGTCTACCTCGTCGAGGCGCGGCCGGAGGGCGATGCGGGGCCGCTGCAGCCCGGCCAGATCGTCGATGTCGATCTCGCGGATATGGGAAGATGAACGCCATCGACGTCCGCGGCCTGGTCAAGCGCTTCGGCGGCAAGATCGTCGTCGACCATGTGACCATGTCGGTCGCCGAGGGCGAGATCGTCGGCTTCCTTGGCCCCAACGGCTCGGGCAAGACCACCACGATTCGCATCATGTGCGGCCTGCTGACGCCGGACGAGGGCGAAGGCACGGTGCTGGGTTTCAACATCCGCACGGACTCGCTCAGGATCAAGCGCGAAGTCGGCTACATGACGCAGAAATTCTCGTTCTACGAGGATCTGACGATCGGCGAGAATCTGGAATTCGTGGCGCGGCTTTACCGGCTGAGACCGGTCGAGGAGTATGTCGCCCGGACATTGGAGGAGCTCGGCCTGGCGACGCGCCGCAACCAGCTGGCCGGCACCTTGTCCGGCGGCTGGAAGCAGCGGCTGGCGCTGGCCGCCTGCATCATGCACAAGCCGAAGCTGCTTCTGCTCGACGAGCCGACGGCCGGCGTCGACCCGAAGGCGCGGCGCGAGTTCTGGGACGAGATCCATCGCCTGGCCAGCGGCGGGCTGACCGTGCTGGTCTCCACCCACTATATGGACGAGGCCGAGCGCTGCCACCGCATCAGCTACATCTCCTACGGCAAGATGCTGGCCACCGGCACCGTGGCCGAGGTGGTGAAGAACGCAGGGCTGACCACTTTCGTGGTGCAGGGTCCGCGGCTTGACAAGGTGGCCGAAGCGCTTGAGGGCCGCGCCGGCGTCGACCAGGTGGCGCCGTTCGGCGCCACGCTGCATGTCGTCGGCTCCGACCGCAAGAAGCTTGAAGCAGCGCTTGCCGATGTCGAGAGAGAGCACAAGGGCGTGACCGTGACGCCTGGCGAAACCAGCCTCGAGGACGTCTTCATCCAGTTCATGTCCGGTTCGAAGGACAACATGACATGAAACATGGCATGAACAGCGTCTTTTCCTTTGCCCGGCTCGGCGCGCTGCTGATCAAGGAGTTCATCCAGATGCGGCGCGACCGCATCACCTTCGCCATGATGCTGGGCGTGCCGCTGTTGCAACTGGTGCTGTTTGGCTTCGCCATCAACAACGATCCCAAGAGCCTGCCGACGGCGCTCGTTGCCATCAGCAACGACCAGTATACGCGCGCCATGGCCTCCGCCCTGCAGATGACGGGTTACTACCACTTCGACTTTGTCGCGCAGAGCGCCGCGGAGGCCGAGGAACTGATGGCCAAGGGCGCTGTCTCTTTCGTGGTGACGATCCCCGCCGATTTCGCCCGGCGGGTCGAGCGCGGCGACAACCCGCAGATCCTGATCGAGGCCGACGCAACCGACCCGTCGGCGGCGAGCGGCGCCGTTTCGACATTGAGCAAGGTGGCGAGCCAAGCGCTGCTGCGCGCGCAGGGCATGCAGGCGGCCGCCGCTGAAAGCGCCAGGGGGCAGCTGCAGGTGGTGGTGCACCAGCGCTACAATCCCGAAGGCATCTCGCAATACAACATCGTGCCTGGCCTGCTCGGCGTGATCCTGCAGATGACCATGGTGATGATGACCGCCATGGCGCTGACCCGTGAGACCGAACGCGGCACGATGGAGAACCTTTTGGCGATGCCTTCCAGCCCGGCCGAGATCATGCTCGGCAAGGTGCTGCCCTTCCTCGTCGTCGGCGCGGTGCAGGTGGCGGTGGTGTTGACCGCGGCGAAGCTCCTGTTCAGCATCCCGTTCGTCGGCTCGCTGACGCTGCTTTTGTCGGCGGTGCTTGTCTTTGTGCTGGCGCTGGTGCTGCTCGGCTACACGATCTCGACCATGGCACGCTCGCAGATGCAGGCGATGCAGCTCACCTTCTTCTTCTTCCTGCCGTCGCTGCTCCTGTCGGGCTTCATGTTCCCCTATCGCGGCATGCCCGGTTGGGCGCAGGTGCTGGGCGAGATCTTTCCGCTCACGCATTTCCTGCGCGTCACCCGGGCGGTGATGCTCAAGGGTGCCGACTTCCATGCGATAGGAGCCGAGGTCGGCTGGCTGGTGCTGTTCGTGGTGGTGTTTGCAGGCACGGCTCTGCTCCGGTTCCGCCGCACGCTGGATTAGAGGTTAGGGGCCACCGAACGACCGACGCCTCTAAGCTGCCGCCATGATCTCGGCGTAGGTGCCGAAATCGACATTGCCGCCGGAGAGCACCACGGCCACGCATTTGCCCGACAGTTCGATCTCGCCCGATGACAGCGCCGCCAGCCCGACGCAGCCGCCGGGCTCGACCACCAGTTTGAGATGGGCCATGGCGTCGCGCATCGCCTGCGCGGTCGCTCTGTCGGAAACCGCGATGGCGCCGGCGAGGTTGCGGCGGTTGATCTCGAAGGTGATGGCGCCCGGCTCGGAGGTGAGGATGGCGTCGCAGATCGAACTGTAACCCGGCTCGTTCGAAACCCTGGCGCCCGCTGCCAGCGAGCGGCGCGTGTCGTCGAAATGCTCGGGCTCGACCGCCCAGATCGCGGTGCCGGGCGAGGCATCCTTGACCGCAACGGAAATGCCGCTGGTCAGGCCGCCACCGCCGCAGGGAATGACGACCGCGTCGAGCCTGACGCCGAGCGCCCGCGCCTGCTTCACCAGCTCCAGTCCGATCGTGCCCTGGCCGGCAATGATGGCCGGGTCGTCGAAGGGCGGCACCAACGCCATGCCCTTGTCCAGATAGGGACGGACCACCGTCATGCGGTCGTCCTTGAAACGGTCGAAGGGCACCACCTCCGCTCCCATCTTGCGGACATTGGCGATCTTCATGTCCGGCGCATCCGCCGGCATGGCGATGACCGCCTTGACGCCGAACATGGCGGCGGAAGCCGCCACCCCTTGCGCATGGTTGCCCGAGGAAAAGGCGACGACGCCACGGGACCGCTCTTCTTCGCTCAGTGACGACAGCTTGTTGTAGGCGCCGCGGAACTTGAACGACCCGGTGCGCTGCAGCGTCTCCGGCTTGAACAGGATGCGGCCGCCGAAGCGCCGGTTCAGCTCCTGCGATTCGAGCAAGGGGGTCTCGACGATCAGGCCATAGAGGCGTGCGGCGGCGGCGTGGATGTCGGCGATGCCGGGAGGGGTGGTCATGACGGGTCCTGTGGTGATGCGATCCGACCATGGTGCACGGAAAGGCTTGCGCGATGCCAACGAAAAAATGTGACAGGGACAAAGTTGGTGAGTCAGAACGGCGGGCGGTGCTGCCCCTCACCTGCCTGCCGGCACTCGTCATTCGAAAAGCCAAGCAGTTGGCTTTTCGTCCGCTACGCGGACCATTCCTCAACTCCCCGTATAGTCACGGGGACAGGGCGCTTGCCGCCGAGGTCAGCTGTTTTCTCCCCGTCACTATACGGGGAGAAATGCCCGGCAGGGCAATGAGGGGCGGCGCTAGCCTTGGCAATTGGCCGCGTCCTGCCCCAAGGGCCCTTAGCCCAATCCTAACCCAGCAACGTCCGCTGCCGTTTGCTCCCGCCCAGCTTGCGCCAGCCGTTGAACCGATGCGTGGCGGCGGCGAACGAGATTTTCATCTGCTGGGCCACCGAATAGCGCGACTTGCCTTCGTCGAACATGCGGTAGCAGCACTCGACGCCTTCCTCGGTCAGCTTGCCGTCCGGCGCCTTGTTGTGCGGATTGGCGGGGTCGAATTTCTCGACCTGCTGCTCGACCAGGCCCTTCAGGCGCTGCAGGTCGGCCTCGATGCTGGCGATGAGATCGAGGACCGGTTTCGGGTCATAGGCGTGCGGAGGCGTCTTTGCCGTCATCAGCTCGTTCCTTTTATGACTTGGTTCCCAGATATAGGCGAACATTCACTGATAATGAAGAGCGATACCCAGACCGGGGCTTCAACTATTCTTGAACCGCCGGCCAAGCGCGCGATTGACCACGGACGCCGTAAACCTTAGTTTAGAACCATTCTAAACTAGGGTGATTTTCTCATGCTTTCCCGTGTTTTCGGCTTCGGCCGCCGCCCCTTCGAATCGCTCTCCGAACAGGAGATCCTGGCGCTGGCCATTTCATCGGAGGAAGATGACGGGCGCATTTACCGGGCCTATGCGGACGGGCTGGCCGAGACTTTCCCGCAATCGGCAAAGGTGTTCGAGGAGATGGCCGAGGAAGAGGATGGCCATCGCGACTCGCTGATTGAACTCTTCCGCAAGCGTTTCGGCGAGCGCATTCCGTTGATCCGCCGTGAACATGTGAAGGGCTATTACGAGCGCAAGCCCGACTGGCTGGTGCGGCCGCTCGGCGTCGAGGCCGTGCGCCGCCAGGCCGAGGCGATGGAGCGACAGGCCTATCTGTTTTATGTCGAGGCGGCCAAGCGCACCACCGATGCCTCGACGCGAAAGCTGCTCGACGATCTGGCGTTGGCCGAACAAGGGCACGAGACGCTGGCGCAGCGCCTAGAGCAGACGCACGTACCGGGCGATGTGAAGGACGAAGAGGCCGCCGCCGAACAGCGTCAGTTCATCCTGACCTACGTGCAGCCCGGGCTGGCTGGTCTGATGGATGGATCGGTCTCGACGCTGGCGCCGATCTTCGCCGCCGCCTTTGCGACCCATGATACCTGGCAGACCTTTCTGGTCGGGCTGGCCGCCTCGATCGGCGCCGGCATTTCAATGGGCTTCACCGAGGTCGCTTCCGACGACGGCAAATTGTCGGGCAGGGGCTCGCCGGTAAAACGCGGCATCACCACCGGCGTCATGACGTCCGCGGGCGGGCTCGGCCACGCGCTACCCTACCTCATCCCGCATTTCTGGACGGCCACCGCCGTTGCCGCCGTGGTGGTGTTCTTCGAATTGTGGGCCATCGCCTTCGTCCAGAACCGCTACATGCAGACCCCGTTCCTGCGCGCCGCCTTCCAGGTGGTGCTAGGCGGCGCCCTGGTGTTCGCGGCCGGCGTGCTGATCGGGAATGCGTGAGGCGCGCTTCTTCCTTCCCCCCTTGTGGGGGAAGGTGGCCTCGCGAAGCGAGGTCGGATGAGGGGTGTTCGAGGGAACACCAACGTCTCACTCCGCTGGAACACCCCTCATCCGTCTCGGCGCTGACGCGCCGATCCACCTTCTCCCACAAGGGGAGAAGGGAAGGCGCTACCCATTCACCGCCCGGCTGTCCGCCGGCGCCTCGTCCCTCTCGGCCAGCCCGTAGTCCCGCACCACATGGGCGATCCGCAATCTATAGCCGGCAAAGATACCGCCGCGCCCGGCCTGCTGCGCCTGCCGGTGTTCTTCCGTATTGCGCCAGGCCTTGACCGCCTCCTCGTCGCGCCAGAATGACAGCGACAGCACCCGGTTCTGGTCGGCCAGGCTCTGGAAGCGCTCGACGGAAATGAATCCATCGATGCCGTCGAGCAGCGGACGCAACTCGGCGGCGATGCCGAGATAAGCCTCGCGCCGGCCTTCCGCGGGCTGCACCTCGAAGATGACGGCGATCATACCTTCACCAGCGGCGCGTGCGGGCCGGACGCCAGTTTCAGGAACATGCGGTCCTCCTTGAGGATGAACCGTTCGCGGCGGGCGAACTCGTAGTTTGCCTTGCCGGCGGGGTCGGCGGCAAGCCGGGCGCGATAGGCTTCGTAGGCCGCCAGGTTTTCGATGTTGTAGGCGGCATAGGCCGTCGTGGCCGAGCCCTCGTGCGGCGCGAAATAGCCGATCAGATCGGCGCCGCAGCGCGGAATGGCCTGGCCCCAATTGCGGGCATACTCCTCGAAGGCGGCCTTGCCGAACGGGTCGATCTCATAGCGGATGAAGCAGGTGATGGTCATCTCGGTCTCCTTGGGGTTTTGCAACGACGGTTCGAGGGCGGTCGAAACGTCACGCGCATCTCTGTGCTAGTCAGTCTGATGTCAGGAGCCATCATGCCGGCTCCTTGAGCTGGACCGAGAATACTGGTTATCTTACAAGAATGCTTCGATGAGGATCAAACCATGCGCGAAGGACCCGATATTGCCCGCATCGCCAGCCTGGTCGGCGATCCGGCCCGCGCCAACATGCTGAACGCCCTGATGGGTGGCACGGCATTGACCGCGAGCGAACTGGCGCTGGAGGCCGGCGTGTCGCTGCCGACCGCGTCCTCGCATCTGTCCAAACTGATGGAGGGCGGACTGCTGACCGTGGCCAGTCAGGGCCGGCATCGCTATTACGGGCTGGCCGGCCCGCAAGTGGCCGGCATGATCGAAGCCATCACCGGCGTGGCCGAAGCCGTCGGCCCAAAGCGCGTGCGGCCGGGCCCCCGCGACGGCGCGATGCGCATCGCGCGCGTCTGCTACGATCATCTTGCCGGCGAACAGGCCGTTGCGATGCTGGATCGTCTTGTCGACAAGAACATATTGGTCCGCGACGGCCAGGAGATCAGGCTCGGCCCGTCCGCGGCCTCGCACTTCGCGGCGATCGGCATCGATGTCTACACCAAGCCTAGGCGGCCCGTGTGCCGCGCCTGCCTCGACTGGAGCGTGCGGCGCTCGCACCTCGCTGGAACGCTGGGCGCCGCGATCCTCGACAAGATCCTTGCCGAGAAATGGGCGCGCCGCGAGAAGGACAGTCGCGCGGTGGTATTTTCGCCGCCGGGCAAGCAGGCGTTCGAAAGGGTGTTTTTGGGATAAGAGGTCGGCGGCGCTCATTTTCGCAAAGCCGGCGGGACAGCGCCCCCCGGCGTCGAAAGTGTCGAATTACCCCCGCTTCAAAGCCTTCCCCTGCCTGAAAAAGTCCTTCCAGGGATCGGCTTCCGCCAGCTTCGCCAACGTCGTCTTGTCGCCGATCGGGAAGGCGTTCGGCGCCAGGCCGGCCTCGATCTCGGCCCAGGTCACCGGCATGGACACCGTCGCGCCCTTCTTGGCCCGTGAGGAGTAAGGTGCGACGGTGGTCGCGCCGCTGCCATTGCGCAGATAGTCGACGAAGATTTTTCCCGTACGCGCCTTCTTCGACAGCGTCGCCGTGTAGCGGTCGCGGGCACCCTGCTCCAGCGCCCTGGCGAAATCATGGGCGAAGTCTTTGACTTCGGCCCAATCCGCCGACGGTTTCAGCGGCACGACGACATGAAAGCCCTTGCCGCCCGAAGTCTTGACGAAATTCGGCAACGACAGCTCGTCGAGCTTGCCCCTGATGTCGAGCGCCGCCTCGCGCACCGCCTTCACATCGACGCCCTCATCGGGGTCGAGGTCGAAAACGATCTGGTCCGGCTGTTCGAGCTTGTCGATCATGCAGCCCCAGATATGGATCTCGACCACACCATACTGGACGAGCGCCGCGACCCCGTCGAAATCCCGGATGAACAGGATTTCCTCGCCATCCCCGGGGTCCCTCATCCGGGCGATCTTGTCGCTCATTCCGGGGGAGGCGTGTTTCTGGAAGAAGCGCTGCCCGCCAACGCCGTCCGGTGCGCGCACCAGGCTTAGCGGCCGGTTGACGACGAACTGTTCCATGCGCGGCCAGACCAGCGCGTAATGGTCGAGCAGGTCCTGCTTCGATATCTTCTCGTCGGGCCACAAAAGCTTGTCGGGATGGGAGAGCTTTACGGAGGTCGTCATCCCGCCGGCAGGCCTACCGGCGCTGCTTGCCGCCGGCTTGGCCTTTGCCGGGCCCTTGCCTGTCGCTGGCTTGCCTGTCGCCGCCTTTGGCTTTTCCTGCACGACTTCCTCCGCCGGCTTGTCCTCGCGCAGCCCCTGGAACGAAGCATGGCGTATTATACGGTCCGAGGTCCAGCTGCGAAACTCCACTTCGCCGACCAGTTCCGGTTTGACCCAGACAAGGCCCTTGCCTTTCGGCACCGCCGCATCAAAGGGCGAGGCGTCCGACGTCAGCGCATCGAGCCTTTTTTTCAGCTCGTTGGCGCCCTTGGTGGAGAAGCCGGTGCCGACCCGGCCGGCATAGTGCAGGCGGCCGTCTTCGTAATAGCCGACCAGCAGCGAACGCAGGCCGCGTCCGGTCTTGTCAGACGGCAGATAGCCGCCGATGACGAATTCCTGCCGCGCCGTGCACTTCGATTTGACCCATGCCGGACCGCGCCCGCCGCGGTAGGGCGCATCGGCGCGTTTTGAGACCACGCCTTCCAGCCCCATGCGGCAGGCATGTTCCAGCATGATCTTGCCGGGTTCGGCAAAATGGTCGGAGAAACGCACCGCCGCATTGGCGGCCGGCTCGCCGAGCAGGTCCTGCAAGGCCTGCTTGCGCTCGACCAGCGGTTCCCGCCGCAAATCCTTGCCGTCGAGCCGCATCAGGTCGAACACATAGTAGATGAACCGGTTCGTCCGCTTCGCCGACAGATCCTGCTGCAGCAGCGCGAAGGACGACACGCCGCTGTCGGCCAGCACGACGATCTCCCCGTCGATGATGGCATCGCTGCATTTCAGCCCGGCGAGTTCGGCCGCGATCTCGCCGCCGAATTTTTCCGTCCAGTCGAGGCCGGTTCGGGTCAAGAGCCGCACGTCGGTGCCGGCGATCTGCGCCTGCATGCGATAGCCGTCGAACTTCACCTCATGCAGCCAGTCCTGGCCCGACGGTGCGTCCCGCTCCAGCGTGGCGAGCTGCGGTTCGATGAAGTCGAGTTTCCTGGCCCCGGCCTTCGCCTTGCCGGTGGCCGGCTTGTTCGAGTGCCAGACCTTGGGTTTCTCGCCCTTGGCCGCCTTGCCTTCGCCGATCTCCTCGATCGTCAGGCCCGATTTCACCGACTTCGGCTCGTCCGCCAGAATATCCTCGCCGGGGCGCGCGGCGTCGTCGTCGGACTTGATCAGCAGCCAGTTGTCTCGTTTTTCGCCCGGGCGCGGCCGCAGCCGCACCAGATGCCATTTGCCACGCAGCTTGTGGCCTTCCAGCTCGAAGTTGATGTGCCCCTTCTTCATCATCTTCGCGGGATCGTCCTCGGGCGTCCAGGTTCCTTCGTCCCAGACGAGCACCGAGCCGCCGCCATATTCGCCCTTGGGGATGGTGCCTTCAAAGCCGGCATAGTCGATGGGATGATCCTCGACATGCACGGCCAGCCGCTTTTCGTGCGGGTCGAGGCTAGGACCGCGCGTCACCGCCCAGCTCCACAGCACGCCGTCATGCTCGAGGCGAAAATCGTAATGCAGCCTTGTCGCGGCATGCTTCTGGATCACGAAGATGCCGCCGCCCTTCTGCCCGCGCGTAACCTTGCCGGCCGGCTCCGCGGTCTTCTTGAAGTCGCGCTTCGAATGATACTGTTCGAGGCTTGCCATCTCGTATCCTCAGGCCGATTTGCGCTTCGGCGCAACGCTTTTCGCCTTGGCGCTTTTGGTCGCCGGCTTGGCTTTCGCCTGGGATGATGGTTTCGACGGGCCGGAGTCCGACGAGAGGCTCTTCTTCAGCGCGTCGAACAGATTGACGACGTTGGAGGGCTTGGGAGCGGCCTTGGCCTTCGGCGCCTTGTGCCCCGCCTTCTTGGCGCGGATCAGTTCGAGCAGGGCGTCCTCATATTTGTCCTCGAATTTCGACGGATCGAACTTCGCCTTCTTCTTGTCGATGATGAGTTCGGCGAGATCGGTCATCTCCTGGTCGGTCTTCACCGCCTTGATGTCGCCGAAGACGCTTTCCGGCTGGCGCACCGTGTTGTCGTAGCGCAGCGTCGTCAGCACCATGCCCTTGCCGAGCGGCTCGATGACCACGGGCCGTTCGCGGCTGTACAGAACGATGCGGGCAAGCCCCGCCATCTTCTTGCCCGCCATGGCATCCCGGATGACGGCGAAGGCCTCTTCCGAAACCGTGTCGGCCGGCGCGACATAGTAAGGCGTGTCGAGATAGATCTGCTCGATCGAGGCCTTGTCGACGAAGCCGTCGAGGCTCATCGTGTGCGAGGATTCGATCTGCACCGCCTCGATCTCGTCCTCCTCTATACGGACGAAATCGCCCTTGTCGATCTCGTAGCCCTTGATCTCGTCGCCGTCCTCGATCGGCTTGCCGGTCTCGGCATCGACGTAGATCCGCTTCACCGTATTGCCGGTCTTGCGGTTGAGGATGCGGAACGAGACCTTCTCGGCATGGGTGACGACATTGGTCAGTTCGATGGCACACGTGACCAGCGAGAGCTTCAGATAGCCTTTCCAGGCCGGGCGCGGCGCCATGATGATTTCCCCTTGGAAAGATCAGCTGGAACGGACGACCACCCCACTCGGTTCCAACGCGATCCGGCCGTGGCCGGCGCGGTTGCCGCCGGCCACGGCTGTCAGCCCCTATTCGGCGGCTTGCAGGTTGATCTTGCTTTCCGCCATCTCGGTCAGCTTGCGATCCGTCGCCTGCTCTTCCCTGAGGTTCTTGGCCAGCACATTGGCGCAGTCGCTGCGGCCGAGCTGTTTGGCCCAGGCGATCAAGGTGCCGTAGCGGGTCATCTCATAGTGCTCGACGGCCTGGGCGGAAGCGATCAGCGCGGCGTCGAGAACATCCTTGTCATCGACATCGCTGCTGACGTCGTCGGCCTCCTCGAGAATGCCGTCAATGGCCGGGCAATTCACCGGCTTGGCCTTCACGCCGTGCAGCTCGAACACCTCCTCGACGCGTTCGATATGGCCCTTGGTCTGTTCGAGATGTTTTTCGAAGCCGGCCTTCAATTGCGGATCGGTTGCCTTGTCGATCATCTTAGGCAACGCCTTCTCGATCTGCTTCTCGGCATAATAGATGTCGCGCAGCGTGTGCACGAAGAGATCGTCCAGTGTTTTGATGTCCTTCGAAAAGAAGCCCATGATTTCAGCCTTTCCATTGCTCTTGCTTGTGGCGGGATTCCGGCCTGCCGACAGGCAGCACCTGTGAGCCGGCAATGCCGTGATCCCAACGTCCGTTGCCCGGGCCGGTTCCGACCCCACCGGCCATCCGGCAAGGAAATTCCAGCGACGGTTCGAAAGTTGAAACAAAAGCGCGCCAAGGCGACATTCAAACGAAACATATGTGATGCAAAAGTCACACCAGCCGAAATGACGACAAGGAGCACCGAAACACCCCGAATCAGCCGCATTCCGGCCACGAAGCGACGGGTTTTCGACCAAAAATTAACATCGCGTTCACTGAGTATTCACGCCTTGATGCTATCGTTCTCGCAATTCGGAAGGGACATCCGAAAATCGGGACAGGGACCGGGTAAAATGAACTTCCTCACGCACCTCATCGGCTATGCCGCCGCCATCCGCGAATTCGTCGCGCCGACCTATCGGCCCGAGCGCTACTACATGCGCGGCCCCGGTCCGGCCTGCGCCCGTCGCGGCACCTCGCTGGGCGCGCACTGACCATGACTTTCGAGAGCCGCCACAACAGCCGCATCTGCAGGCCGGGTGCCTCGTCCCGCGCCACGACCTATCGCGCCGAACGTCCGGCCTTCGCCGGCAGACAGCGTGCGACATCGCCGCGTCTTTGAGACCGCCATCGGCTGGCTTTAGTGTCACAGGACACGATCAGCCGAGGCCAGCGTGACAGACCGTCCCAAGCCGCCTTTCCCATCCTTTGATGCAAGCCATCCGTGTACAGCTTCCAGCCATTGCCGGTGGCGCCGGAGGGCGAGCATGACGCGATGCTGCGCGCCCATTTTGGGCGCATAAATCCACCAGCCATCTCACCGCACCTTCCGGCGGCTCCATGCCGGCCCCCGAGCCTTTGAAACGCCTGCCCGCTTGCGCAAGGCGCGGCCGGAGACGAAAGTTTTTTCCGCAACCTGTCGAAATCGGCCACCGCCGCGCGACATACGTCTGGCCCCGCAAGGACGCGGCCCTCGAAACCACGGGAGAAGACCCATGCGATACATGCTTTTGATCAACAACGACGAAGCCGCGCTGGCGAACACGCCGGTCGAGAAAGCCCAGCAGATGAGCGCGGCTTATGCCGCCTATACCGAGGCGTTGAAGAAGTCCGGGGCGTGGCTGGCCGGCGAAAGGCTGCGTCCGACCCAGGCGACCACCTCGGTGCGGATCGCCGACGGCAAGACCAACGTGATCGACGGCCCCTATGCCGACACCAAGGAGCAGCTTGCCGGCTTCTACATGATCGAGGCGGCCGACATCGATACCGCCATCGACTGGGCGGCGCGCTGTCCGGCGGCCAGCACCGGCACGGTCGAGTTGCGGCCGATCTGGGAAATGGCCGACTATATGCCCAAGACGTGACGGCGCGATGGACAGTCGCCCGGAGATCGCCCGGGCGGCCGCCGAGGCCGCCGCCCGGCAGAGCTATGGCAAGCTGGTCGCCTGGCTCGCCGCGCGCACGCGCGACGTGGCCGCCGCCGAGGATGCGCTGGCCGACGCCTTTGCCGCGGCACTCGAACGCTGGCCGCGCTCCGGCGTGCCGGAAAAGCCGGAAGCCTGGTTGCTCGCCGTGGCCAGGCGGCGGCGTGTCGATGCGGTGCGGCGGCGGCTGACCAGCGAAGCCGGCCGTGACCATCTCAAGCTGATTGCCGAGGAGGCGGAGGCGCGCATGACCGACGAAGACCTGCCCGACGAACGATTGCGGCTGATGTTCGCCTGCGCCCATCCGGCGATCGAACCCGGCGTGCGGGCGCCACTGATCCTGCAGACCATCCTCGGCTTCGATGCCGTGACGATCGCTTCCGCCTTCCTGCTCTCGCCGGCCACGATGGGCCAGCGCCTGGTGCGCGCCAAGAGCCGCATCCGCGAGACCGGCATTCCGTTCCGCGTGCCGGAGCGGGCCGAACTCGGTGAAAGGCTGGATGCGGTGCTGGAGGCGATCTACGCCGCTTTCGCCGAGGGCTGGTCAGATCCGACCGGTACCGAGACGCGGCACCGCAACCTCGCCACCGAAGGCATCTGGCTCGGCCGGCTGGTGGCCTCGCTGCTGCCGGACGAGCCGGAGGCGCTGGGCCTGCTGTCACTGATGCTATTCGCCGAGGCGCGCCGCGCGGCGCGTCGAGACACGGCCGGGGACTATGTGCCGCTCGCCGAGCAGGACCATGCATTATGGGATCATGTGCTGGTCGACGAGGCCGAAGCATGTCTTCGCGGC
Source organism: Mesorhizobium sp. M8A.F.Ca.ET.207.01.1.1 (assembly GCF_004794715.1). NCBI lineage: Bacteria > Pseudomonadati > Pseudomonadota > Alphaproteobacteria > Hyphomicrobiales > Phyllobacteriaceae > Mesorhizobium > Mesorhizobium sp. M8A.F.Ca.ET.207.01.1.1. The sequence goes on from NZ_SRUS01000003.1 coordinate 126,310, forward strand.
GCCGCCGCCAAGGGCGTCATCGGCCGCTACCAGCTGGAGGCGGCCGTGCAGTCCGTTCATGCGGCGCGGCGGCTCACCGGCCGCACCGACTGGATCGCGATCCGCGAACTCTACGACGCGCTGTTTTCGATCGCGGGATCGCCGGTCGTGGCGATCAACCGCGCGGTGGCGATCGCCGAGACCGAGGGCGCGGTGGCGGGGTTGGCGGCCCTTTACGTGCTGGGCGACGACAAGCGGCTCAACGGCTATCAGCCCTACTGGGCCGCGCGTGCCGGCCTCCTGGCCAGGCTCGGCCAGGGACCGCAGGCCGTCGAAGCCTATGATCGCGCGATCGGCCTCGAGCGCGATCCGGCGGTGCGCCGCTTCCTGCAGGAAAAACGCGGCGCGCTCATCCATTGAGCTCGCGGGGCGCGGCCGGTTTTCCGGCCGTTCAGGCCGGCCACATCTCGTGCGAGGCGTTGAGCGTCCTCATGAGCGGATGCTCACGCAATCGCGCCCACAGGCGTTCGATATCGGGCCAGGCCGCCCGCGCCTTGTCGATGTCGGGATGCCAGGCCACCAGCATGACGAGATAGATGTCGGCCAGCGACATCCGGTCGCCGACCAGCCAGTCGCGGCCGCGCAAGGCGGCATCGACGATGGCAAAGCCGCGATCCATCTCGGCGACCGCCGCCGTCTTCACCGCCTTCGTGCCCTCGGCATCCGCCGTGTAGCGATGGGCGTAATAGAGCCGCAGCACCGCCGGGTAGAGCATGGAGGACATGAACGCCATCCAGCGCAGGAAGTCGGCGCGCGCCGGTTCGTCGGCCGCCGGCGCCAGGCCGGCCCGCGGATGGCGCTCGGCGAGCAGGATGCAGATCGCCGCCGATTCGGTGACCGAACGCCCGTCCGGCAAGGTCAGCACCGGCACCTGGTTCAGCGGGCTGATGGCAAGGAAGGCCGGATCGGGCCGGTCGGTCTTGGCCACGTCGACATGTTCGAAAGGCGCATCGATCAGCGCCAGCGCCGCCTCGACGACGAAGCCGCCGCTGCCCGGGCGGGTGTAGAGCTTGTACATGAAATCCTCCCCCGGCCCGTCTTTTCGCGGGCCGGCGGCGATATGAACCGGAAGCAGGGGTCTGCTCAAGCCGGGCGAGGTCGCCACGGAGAGTTTTTCGGCGGTCCAGGCTCGCCGGGCCGTTCCTTCTCTCACAAGGGGAGAAGGGAAGACGGGAGTGCGAAACCCTAAGCCCCCAGCCCCTCGAACAGGATCGTCGAAAGATAGCGCTCGGCGAAGTCGGGGATGACCACGACGAGGGTCTTGCCCTTGTTCTCGGGCCGCGAACCGACGACGATCGCCGCCTGCAGCGCCGCGCCCGACGAGATGCCGACCGGCACGCCCTCGAGGCGGGCGAGCAGGCGCGCATTGGCGACGGAATCCTCGTTCGAGACCTTGACGATCTCGTCATAGATCGTGGTGTCCAGGATCTTCGGCGCGAAGCCGGCGCCGATGCCCTGGATCTTGTGCGGGCCGGGCTGGCCGCCCGACAGCACCGGCGAGGCATCCGGTTCGACGGCGACGACACGCAGCGCCGGCTTGCGCTTCTTCAGCACCTGGCCGACGCCGGTAATGGTGCCGCCGGTGCCGATGCCGGCGACGAAGATGTCGATCTCGCCGTTTGTGTCGTTCCAGATTTCCTCCGCAGTCGTCTTGCGATGGATCTCCGGATTGGCGGGGTTTTCGAACTGCTGCGGAATGATGGCGTTGGGAATCGTCGCGGCCAGTTCGTCGGCCTTGGCGATGGCGCCCTTCATGCCTTTCGGCCCTTCGGTCAGCACCAGTTCGGCGCCGAGCAGCGCCAGCATCTTGCGGCGCTCGACCGACATCGTCTCCGGCATGGTCAGGATCAGTTTGTAGCCCTTGGCGGCGGCGGCGAAGGCCAGCGCGATGCCGGTGTTGCCCGATGTCGGTTCGATCAGCGTGGTCTTGCCGGGCGTGATCTTGCCGGCTGCCTCCAGCGCCTCGATCATCGCCACGCCGATACGGTCCTTGACCGAGGCGATCGGATTGAAGAATTCGAGCTTGGCGACCAGATTGGCGACGATGCCCTTTTCCTTGGCGAACTTGTCGAGCCGTACCAGGGGCGTGTCGCCGATCGTGTCGGTGATGGAGTTGTAGATGCGGCCGCGGCCGGGCACGCGGGCGGAGGTAACGGGCTTGTTCATTGGTTTCGCTCCCAGAACTTCAGGCAAGTGAGGCATTTCAGGCAAAGTGAGGCAATCGGCGTCTCAGCCGGCAAGATAGAGCCTTCGACCGCGCAAGATAGACTGTCGGCCGAAAATATCCGAGTGAGGCGCATGTCTAAAGAGGCGCCGTCCCGGAAAAGCGTTTTCCGCAACAGCCCGTATCAGGAATCTTTTGGCGCGAAGCGTGCGGAAGCCGCTTCCCCCCTTTCCGGGATTGCCCTACTGGCGGGCGGCGATCGCCGCCGCCGCGCCGACCATGAAGGTGGCGGCGGTGCGGTTCAGCACCTTCAGCGCGCGCGGCGATTTCAGGAACCAGCGCGCCTTGGCGGCGAGCGCCAGGTAAGGCACCAGCACGACGAACAGGACGACGACCGTCAGCGCGGCGAGAATGCCGTAGTCGGCGAGCGTGATCGTCTTCAGGTCGACGATGGTCGGCGTGATGGCAAGGTAGAAGATCATCGTCTTGGGATTGCCGAGCGTCACGGTAAGGCCGGCGACGAAGCTCGACACCAGCCCGCCCTTGCCCTTCCTGGCTTCGACCGTCTCTGGCGTGATGCCGGCGGTCCAGAAACGCCAGCCAAGGAAAGCCAGATAGGCGACGCCAAACCATTTCACCGCCAGGAAAACCATGCCGAACTCCTGCGCGACGAAGGCGAGCCCGAGCACCACGGCGGTCAGGTAGGTGAGATCGCCAAGCATCAGGCCGAACGACATGGCGAGCGACGAGCGAAAGCCCGAGCCCAGCGCCCGCGCGACAAGCGCGGTGACGCCGGGGCCTGGAATGGCGGCGGCGATGCCGAGAGCGGCGCTGTAGGCGAGGAAACCGGTGAGGGTCATTGTTTCAGTCTCGGATTGGAGAGCTTTATCGCATGGGGCGGGCGAGGGTTGAATTCCCTCACGGTCGGAATCCATTGCACCAGACCATCATGGTCTTCGCCTTACAAGACTCCCTGAGCGGCCCGAAGCTCGATTGCCACGTGGTTCCCCCAATCCGTCGCGGCTTCGCCGCGCCACCTTTCCCCCCTCCGGAGGGAAAGGAAGGAAGCCTGCTGGACAAGCGTTACGGTAAAGAAGTTCGCGCCTTTCATCTCCCCCGTCGATCGGGGGTCCGAAGGACGGGCGAGACCGGTGGCTCGCCCCGGCAAGGTGGCGCGGCGAAGCCGAGACGGAGTGGGGGTCGACCAGCGCAAGGTTCTTTAGGACCGCCCGCCGCCATAGGTCACGCGCCAGATCGTGCCGTTGCCGTCCTCGGTCACGATCAACGATCCGTCGGCGGCCACCGCCACGCCCACCGGCCTGCCCCAGACCTCGCCATTGGAAACGACGAAGCCGGTCATGAAATCCTCGTATTCGCCGGTCGGCTTGCCGTCCTTGAACAGCAATCGCACCACCTTGTAGCCGGTCCTGTTGCCGCGGTTCCACGACCCGTGCAGGGCCACGAAGGCGTCGCCGCTATACTCCTTGGGAAAGCCGCCCTCGGCGGGCAGGCCCTTGCGGTCGTAGAAGGCGATGTTGAGCGGCGCCGAATGGGCCTGCATCAGCACGTCGGGACGATCGGCCTTGCCGGCGAGGTCGGGCCGCTCGCCCTTGTGGCGCGGATCCTCGTTGTTGCCGATGTAGTACCAGGGCCAGCCGTAGAAGGCGCCTTCCCTGACCGATGTCGCGTATTCGGCCGGCACATTGTCGCCAAGCGCGTCGCGCTCGTTGACGACGCACCACAGCACGCCGGTCGCGGGCTGGATCGTCATGCCCGAACAATTGCGCAGGCCGGTGGCGACGACGCGGCCGTTCTTGCCGTCGGGGTCGAAGGCGCGTACCTCGGCCCGGCCCGCCTCGGAACCCCAACTGGCGCCGAGCGGCCTGGACTTGACCCAGGCGTCGAGCCCGCCTCTGGGTCTTTTGCCCATGTCCTCGGCGACATTCGAGCCGGAGCCGACGGAAAGGTAAAGTGTCTTGCCGTCGGGTGAAAAGGCGATGTCGCGCGTCCAGTGATGCGTCGCCGGAATGTCGTCGACGATGGTTTGCGGCTCGCCCGAGGCCTTCAGGTCGCCATTGCGATAGGCAAAACGCACGATGCTGTCGCTGTTGGCGACATAGACCCATTGCGGGTCGTTGCCGGGCGGATGGAAGGCAATGCCATAGGGCTGGTTGAGACCGCCGGCGAAGATGCCCTTTTCGGCGGGTTTCGCGCTGTCCTTCGTCAGGCGATAGACGCGGATCTGGTTGGCTTCGCTGTCGGCGACGAACAGGTCGCCGTTCGGCGCGACGCGCACGACACGCGGATTGTCGATGCCCGTCGCGATCAGCTCGGCCGAAAACCCCGGCGGCAATTGCGGTTTTGCGCCCGCCGGCATGTCGGCGAGACCGGCGCTGTTCGAGGACGATTTGGTGACATAGGGCTTCGGCAGATCTTCCGGTTTGATCAGCCGGCGCACACCGGGCCTGTCCGCCCGCCAGTCCCCGAACGCAGCCGCGCCTTTGAGCGCAGGCTGATCGGCCTGCTGGGCGAGAGCCGCGGTCGTGAGAAACAGTGCGGACATCGCCAGTCCGGCCAATCGCATCATTTCCTCCACTCGATCGTGAAGGAAATTAACGATCGGTCTGTCCCTGGGTTCCCTCACGCACGATGGTTCGAAGCAAACGTCAGGAATCAGGTCCCGGCAGCGTAAAAATCGTCATCCAGGCGTTTTTCCAGGGCAACGAGATCGGCGGGCAACGGCAGGCCCATGGCGCGCATTTCGCGCAGTTTTTCGCGCAGCTGTTCCTGAATTTCGTGCTGGTCTTCCGGCTGGTTGACCATCTCTTCGAGCAGCAGACTGATCTGGGCCTTGAATGATTCCAGCGCCATTCTTTTTCTCCTTTGCGGCCTGTCTCGATTTTAGGACCTTAGCGCAGCATGCGGGAAATCAGCTGCGCCGTGTAATCCACCATCGGCACGATGCGGGCATAGTTGAGCCGGGTCGGGCCGATGACGCCGAGCGCGCCGACGACGCGCGCGTCCTTGTCGCGATAGGGGGCCACCACCAGCGATGAGCCCGACAGCGAAAACAGCTTGTTTTCCGAACCGATGAAGATGCGCACGCCCGATCCCTCCTCGGCGAGGTCGAGCAACTGGATCAGGCCGTCCTGCGTCTCCATGTCCTCGAACAGATGGCGCAGCAATTCGATGTCGGCCTGGGCGGTGACGTTTTCGAGCAGATTGGCGCGGCCGCGCACGATGAGCCGCGCCGGCAGCCCGCTTTCGGCGCCCGCCCACACCGCCAGTCCCTTCTCGACGAGGTCCTGCGACAGCGTGTCGAGCGCCGCCCTTGTCTCTTCCTTGATGCGGGCGATCTCGGTGCGCGCCTCGGCCAAAGTGCGGCCGCGAATATGGGCGTTGAGGAAATTAGAGGCCTCGTGCAATTGCGAGACTGTGATGCCGGCCGGCAGGTCGACGACGCGGTTCTCGACATCGCCATTCTGGGACACCAGCACGGCCAGCGCCTTGGTCGGCTCCAACTGGATGAATTCGATGTGCTTCAGCGCCACCTCGTTCTTGGCGGCCAGCACCAGCCCGGCGCCGCGCGACATGCCCGACAGCATCTGGCTGGCCTCGGTCAGCATGTGCTCCAGCGTCGCGCCCGAGCCGGAGGCCCGCACCTGCGCTTCGATGGTGCGGCGCTCCTCGTCGGAAAGGTCGCCGAGTTCCATGAAGGCGTCGACGAAGAAACGCAGGCCGGCCTGCGTCGGCAGACGCCCGGCCGAAATGTGCGGCGCGTAGATCAGCCCGAGATGCTCGAGGTCGCTCATCACATTGCGGATGGTGGCGGGCGACAGCGAGGACGGCAGGATGCGCGACAGGCTGCGCGAGCCCACGGGTTCGCCATCCCTGAGGTACGAATCGACGATGCGCCGGAAGATGTCGCGCGAGCGCATGTCGAGCGATTGAAGCGCGGGCGACCGCGACGCGGGATCGACTGCCTTGGTCATTGCGCCAAAAACCTCCGGCTCAAGGATATAGACTTCCGTTACCCGCGCGCAACCCGGTGTCTGTGTCAGATCACCCGGTGTCTGTGCCAGATCACCCGGTGCCGGATCGCTCGGCCATTTTCCTTTGCGCCATGGGCTTGGTGGGGCTACAAGCCGGCCACGATTCCGAAAAATGACTGGAAAGAAGCCTGAATGCGCCCCTCCAAACGCCAATTCGACGAAATGCGCGCCATCTCCTTCGAGCGCGGCGTCTCCAAGCATGCCGAAGGCTCGTGCCTGGTGAAATTCGGCGACACGCATGTCCTGTGCACCGCGAGCCTCGAGGAAAAGGTACCGGGCTGGATGCGCAATTCCGGCAAGGGCTGGGTCACGGCTGAATACGGCATGCTGCCGCGCTCGACCGGAGAGCGCATGCGCCGCGAGGCTTCCGCCGGCAAGCAGGGCGGCCGCACGCTGGAAATCCAGCGCCTGATCGGCCGTTCACTGCGCGCCGTGGTCGACCTGCAGGCGCTGGGTGAACAGCAGATCACCGTCGACTGCGACGTCATCCAGGCCGATGGCGGCACCCGCACCGCTTCGATCACCGGCGGCTGGGTGGCGCTCCATGACTGCCTGCGCTGGATGGAAGCGCGGCAGATGGCCAGCGTTTCGAAGGTGCTGAAGGATCATGTCGCCGCGATTTCCTGCGGCATCCATGACGGCCAGCCGGTCATCGATCTCGACTATATCGAGGATTCCTCGGCCGGCACCGACGCCAATTTCGTCATGACCGGCAAGGGCGGCATCGTCGAGATCCAGGGCACCGCCGAGGGCGAGCCCTTTTCCGAGGCGCAGTTCGCGGACTTGATGGGATTGGCCAAGAAGGGCATTTCCCGGTTGGTCAGCCTGCAGCAGATGGCGGTGGCGTAGGATTTTGATGCCGAGTCCAGGCGCCCCCCTCTGTCCTGCCGGACATCTCCCCCACGAGGGGGGAGATTGGCAGTTTGGCTGGCCGTGCCTGCCCTTCAACGTTGAAAAGTGGCGAAAGCGACTGATACAGCCAATCTCCCCCCTCGTGGGGGAGATGCCCGGCAGGGCAGAGGGGGGCGCCTCGTGACACCTTCCGCAATCCTGGAATCGGCCCTCTACGTCACCGACCTGCCTGCCGCCGAGCGCTTCTACACCGACATCCTCGGCCTCATCCTCCTCGGCAAGGTGGAAGGCCGCCACCTCTTCTTCCGCTGCGGCCCGTGCGTTCTGCTCATCTTCAACGCCGAGGCGACCAAAATTCCGCACGCACCGGACGCGAAGCTGAAAGTACCGCCGCACGGCGCGGTTGGCGAAGGCCATCTGTGCTTTGCCGCAACCGCCGCTGAAATCGACGGCTGGAAAGCCCATCTTCAAGCGAAGAAAATCGCCATCGAAAGCGAATTCGAATGGCCGCAAGGTGGCCGTTCGATCTATATACGCGACCCCTCGGGCAATTCGATCGAGTTCGCCGAGCCGAGAATCTGGGGCCTTTGATGCATTCACTCCATGGCAAGAAGATCGTCGTCGCCAGCCACAATGAAGGCAAGCTGCGCGAATTCGCCGACCTGATGGGTCCGTTCGGCTTCGAGGCGAAGTCGGCCAAGGAGTATGGCCTGCCCGAACCGGACGAGACCGGCACCACCTTCGAGGAAAACGCCTACATCAAGGCCTTCGCGGCCGCGAAGGCGACCGGCCTGCCGGCGCTGTCGGACGATTCCGGCCTCTGCGTCGACGCGCTCGATGGCGCGCCAGGCGTCTACACCGCCAACTGGGCCGAGACGCCGGAAGGATCGCGCGATTTCGCCATGGCCATGCAGCGCACCGAAGTGGCGCTGCAGGAAGTCGGCGCGGCCACGCCCGAACGGCGCACCGGCCGCTTCGTCGCCGTCATCTGCCTCGCTTTTCCCGACGGCGAGGCCGAATATTATCGCGGCGAGGCCGAGGGCGCTCTGGTCTGGCCGCCGCGCGGCGAACTCGGCTTCGGCTACGATCCGGTATTCCTGCCCAATGGCTTCGACAAAACCTTCGGCGAGATGAATGCGGAGGAAAAGCACGGCTGGAAGCCAGGCCAGGCGACGGCGCTGTCGCATCGCGCCCGCGCCTTCCAGAAATTCGCGCGCGCTCGGCTTGGTTCGGAATGATCGGGTCCAGCACCACCATGGCGCTCGACCGCAGTCCCGGCTTCGGCGTCTACGTGCATTGGCCGTTCTGCGCGGCCAAGTGCCCCTATTGCGACTTCAACAGCCATGTCCGCCACCAGCCGGTCGACCAGGAGCGCTTTGCCGCCGCATTCGAGGCCGAGCTTGCGACGATGCGCCAGCGCACCGGACCGCGCGAAGTGACCAGCATCTTCCTCGGCGGCGGCACGCCGTCGCTGATGAAGCCGGAAACGGTGGCCAGGGTTCTGGACGCGGTGGCCAAGAACTGGACGGTGCCTGACGGTATCGAGGTGACGCTCGAGGCCAACCCGTCCTCGGTCGAGGCGGAGCGGTTTCGTGGTTACCGGATCGCGGGGGTCAACCGCGTCTCGCTCGGCGTGCAGGCCCTGAACGACAAGGATCTGCGCTTCCTCGGCCGGCTGCACAATGTCGAGGAAGCCCTGCACGCCATCGGGCTCGCGCGCGAAATCTTTCCGCGCCTGTCCTTCGACCTGATCTATGCGCGCCCGGGACAGACGCCCGAGGATTGGCAGGCGGAACTCGAACAGGCGATCGGCCATGCCGCCGACCATCTGTCGCTCTACCAGCTGACCATCGAGGAAGGCACGCCCTTCCATGCGCTGCACGCGGCGAAGAAATTCGCCATTCCCGATAACGACCACGCCGCCGACCTCTATGCGCTGACGCAGGAGATCACGTCGGCGCATGGTTTGCCGGCTTATGAGATTTCCAACCACGCGCGGCCAGGCGCCGAGAGCCGGCACAATCTGACCTACTGGCGCTACGGCGAATATGTCGGCGTCGGCCCCGGCGCGCATGGCCGCTTCGTCGAGAACGGCCATCGGGTGGTGACGATTGCTGAGAGAATGCCGGAAACCTGGGCCAACCTGGTCGAGGCCAAGGGCCATGGCATAACCGGCGGCGAGCTCCTGACTCGCTCCGAAGAGGCCGACGAATTCCTGCTGATGGGGCTCAGGCTCGCCGAAGGCATCGACCTCACCCGCTACGAAGCGTTTTCCGGGCGCGGCCTGTCGAGCGCGCGGCTGTCGGTGCTGCAAGGCGAGGGGCTGGTGGCGCCGATCGGCAACACGCGGCTGCGCGCCACGCCCGCCGGCATGATCGTGCTCGACGCCGTGGTGGCGGACCTGGCGCGCTAATCCTTTGAAAAAACTCCTCTTCGTCTGCAGCCAGAACCGGCTGCGCAGCCCGACCGCCGAGCAGGTGTTTTCCACCCGCCGCGACATCGAGGTCGAATCGGCCGGCACCAATCACGATGCCGACAATCCGCTGACGCACGAACTGGTCGCCTGGGCTGACATCATTTTTGTCATGGAGAAAACCCACCGCACCAAACTGCAGAAGAAATTCAAGGCCAGTCTGAAGGCGGCCAAGGTGATCTGCCTCGACATCCCGGACGACTACGAATTCATGGACCCGGAGCTGATAGCGCTTCTGAAGGGACGCGTTTCACGATATCTGGACTAAGCGCCTGGCCCAGCGTTCGCCACCTTGGGCGGCCGACTCGCCGATCTGAATCAGATCAGGCGTCGTGTTTGTGGCGGTGCTTTCCGCGCTCTTTCTCGGCGTGCGCCTCGCCGTTCCGGACTGGCTTTGCGTTGTCCTTGTCGCGGCGGCCACGGTGCTGGTCGCCCAAAGAGGGCAGGGGTACGCCGTTGCGGGCGTTTTTCGTTTCAAGACGGGTGATGAAGATATCGAAGCGATTGGGCATCGTCCGGTCAGTGCTCCGTCGTGGTGTCGGGTTTGTTGTCGGAAAGCCTGACATTGGTCGGCAAGGCACTCGCGGCCTGCTTGGTCAGGCTGGTGTCGTTCCGGGCTGGCAGCCGCTTGTCCTGGCGTGCGGCAATCCGGCTGCGACCGGCATAGTAGGGCGCGAAAGCGTCCTGAATCGTCAGGCTGTCCATTCCTGTCCTCCCCAAGGGAATCAGGGGCTAAATCTGCCAAAACCGGTTTCGTTCCCTACTGTGGCGAAGGAATGGCGGCCACCTTACATCGGCGTGAGTTTTGCAAGCCGGCGCCAGCCATGCCAAACAAGTTTTGGCAGGCCAAACAAGTTTTGGCAGGCCAAACAAGTTTTGGCAGGCCAAACAGGATTTGGCAGGCCAAACAGGCTTGAACGGAGACGGCATCGGTGACTGGCGAGACGGGCAAGCGCAGCTATGTGGTCGGGCAGACCGAAATCGCGGCCCGCCCGCTCGATCCGGCGCTTTATCTGGTGGCGACGCCGATCGGCAATCTGGCCGACATCACGCTGCGCGCGCTGGAGACGCTGGCCGCCGCCGACATCGTCGCCTGCGAGGACACGCGCGTGTCGCGGGTGCTGCTCGACCGCTACGGCATCCGCCGACGCACCACGGCCTATCACGAGCACAATGCCGGCGAGGCGGGGCCGAAGTTGATCGCGGCACTTGCGGCAGGACAGAGCGTGGCGCTGATTTCCGATGCCGGCACGCCGCTGGTTTCCGATCCCGGCTACCGGCTGGTCGGCGAGGCGCTCGACCAGGGCATTCGCGTCGTACCGATTCCCGGCCCGTCGGCGCCGCTTGCCGCGCTGACGGCGTCGGGCCTGCCGTCCGACGCCTTCCTGTTCGCCGGCTTTTTGCCGGTCAAGGTTGGTCAGAGGCTGTCGCGGCTGGAGGCGCTGAGGGCGGTACCGGCGACGCTGATATTCTTCGAATCACCGCGCCGGCTGGCCGAATCGCTCGGCGCCATGGTCGAGGCGCTGGGCGGCGAGCGCAAAGCCGCCATCGGCCGGGAACTGACCAAGACATTCGAGGAAATCCGCACCGGCACGCTGCGGGCGCTTGCCGATCATTACGCGGCGGCGGACACGCCGAAGGGCGAGATCGTCGTCTGCATCGGCCCCGCCGAGGCCAAGGTCGACGAACCGGAAGACATCGACCGCCTGCTTTTGTCGCTTGCCGCTGAAATGCCGGCCTCCAAGGCGGCGGCGGAAGCCGCGAAAATGACCGGCGGCCAGAAGCAGGCGCTCTACCGGCGGCTGCTCGAACTTAGAGAAGGCCGCGATGGTTGAGCGCCCGAGCGCCAGCCGTCAAAAGGCCTACCGGCGCGGCCATCGCGGCGAATGGCTGGCGGCTGTAGCGCTGATGCTGAAAGGCTACCGGATCCTGGCGCGCCGCCATCGCACCCGCTTCGGCGAGATCGACCTGATCGCCCGGCGCGGCGATCTGGTGCTGTTCGTCGAGGTCAAGGCGCGCCGCACGCTGATCGAGGCCATGGAGGCAATCGGCCACGAATCGGAGCGCCGCATCGAGGGCGCGGCCGACATCTGGCTGTCGCGCCAGCCGGACTACGGCAGGCTGTCGATGCGCTTCGACATGGTCGCCGTGCTGCCCTGGCGTTGGCCCGTGCATGTCCCGAATGCGTTTTATGGACGAAGCTAGGCTCGTTGCCGGCAATCCATTCGTTGAAGTTGGTGCTGCCCCTCATCCCCTGCCGGGCACTTCTCCCCGTATAATGACGAGGAGAAGGGAGATGGCCGCAGCGACGGCGACCTTCTTGCAATCGTTGTCGTTGGCGAAATCGCCGATGACAGCGCCCCTCTCCCCGTCCCTGTACGGGGAGAGGATGCCGGCAGGCAGGTGAGGGGCAGCGCTAACGTTCGGCGGCTCCAACCGAACCGGTCGCTGCAATCACCCCCAGATCATCAGCGCCACCAGCCCGACGACACCCACCACCAGCCGCCACCAGCCGAACAGCGAGTAGCCGTTGCGCGAGACGTAATCGAGCAGGAAGCGGACCACGAACAGCGCCGTGACGAAGGCGGCGACGAAGCCGATGGCGATGACCGGCAGGTCGGCCGAGGTCAGCACGTTGCGGTTCTTGAACAGGTCGAAGGCGAAGGCGCCGACCATGGTCGGGATGGCAAGAAAGAAGGAAAATTCCGCCGCCGCCCGCTTGTCGACGCCCAGAAGCAGCGCTCCGACGATGGTCGAGCCCGAGCGCGACGTGCCGGGGATCAGCGACAGGCACTGGAACAGGCCGATCTGCAGGTAAAGCCGGGTCGGAAACCGCTCGACGTCGCGATAGACCGGCTTGAGGTTCATGCGGTCGACCACCAGCAGCACCACGCCGCCGATGATCAGCATGATGCAGATCAGTCGTGGCGATTCGAACAGCACCGTCTTGATGAAATCGTGCGCCAGCGCGCCGATGATCGCGGCCGGCAGGAAGGCGATGAGAATGCCGATGACGAAATGCCGCGTCAGCCGGTCATGCGGCAGGTCGAGCAGCATCTGCCACAGCCGCCGGAAATAGACGCTCAGGATCGCCAGGATGGCGCCGAGCTGGATCAGGATCTCGAAGGCCTTGCCGGTCGACTGGAAGCCGAGGAAATGGCCGGCGAGCAGGATATGGCCGGTCGAGGACACCGGTATGAATTCGGTCAACCCCTCCAGCAGGCCGAGCAGCAGGGCTTCGACGATGGTCTGGCTTTCCATTTCTACCTCGGCATTGGCGTGATGGCTAACGGAATGGCTTGCTTGTCATGGCGCCGAAGTGCCCCTATAGGTCGCAACACCCCTGACGGCCCGCAAACCGGGCGGCCAAGACTTACCGGTGCGCCCGGCGATTCGCCAGTCCACACTCGTGCGCTTTATCATCGCGGAACCATGCTGACGCTTTTCCACCATCCCATGTTCGCCACCTGCCGCTTCGTCCGCCTCGCCTTTGGCGAGTATGGCGAGGAGCTGGCGCTGATCGAGGAAAAGCCGTGGACGCGGCGCAAGGAGTTCCTGGCGCTGAACCCGGCCGGCACGCTGCCGATCCTGCTGGCCGAGGGCGACGTGCCGATCATCGGCGCGACGGTGATCTCGGAATATCTCGACGAGACGCGCGGTGTGCTGAAGCGCGACAAGCGGCTGTTCGCCGAGGATCCGATGCAGCGCGCCGAAATCCGCCGGCTGATCGACTGGTATCTCAACAAGGCCGAGAGCGAAGTGACCCGCCATCTGGTGCGCGAGCGCGTGCTGAAGCCGGTGATGCCGGAAACCGCCGGCGGCGGCTCGCCCGATTCGGGCGCTATCCGCGCCGCGCGCGCCAACATCCGCCAGCACATGAAATACACCAACTGGCTGGCCGGCACCCGCCACTGGCTGGCCGGCGGCAGGGTCACCTATGCCGACCTCGCGGCCGCGGCGACGCTGTCGGTGCTCGACTATCTCGGCGAGATCGACTGGCGCGAACATCCCGCTGCGCGCGAATGGTACACGCGGGTGAAGTCGCGGCCTTCGTTCCGGCCGCTCTTGACCGACCGCGTGCGCGGCCTGTCGCCGGTGTCGCACTATGCGGACCTCGACTTCTGACGCGGCAAAACTGCGTGCGCTGATCGACGCGGAGGCACGGCGCGCCGGCTTCGATGCCGTCGCCGTCACCGCTCCCGATGCGATCCCGCTGGCGCCGGCCCGGCTTGCCGAATTTGTCGCCGACGGCTTTCACGGCTCCATGGACTGGATCGCCGAGACGATTGCACGCCGCAGTGAGCCTTCCACGCTTTGGCCCGACGTGCGCTCGATCGTCGTGCTGGCGATGAATTACGGGCCTGACCGTGACCCGCGCGACCTGTTGTCGAAGCGTGACCGTGGCGCGATCTCAGCCTACGCGAAAAACCGCGACTATCACGAGGTGATGAAGGGCCGGCTGAAGGAAATCGCCGGCAAGATCGTCGCGCGCGCCGGCGGTGACGTGAAGGTGTTCGTCGACACCGCACCCGTCATGGAAAAGCCGCTGGCCGAGGCAGCAGGGCTCGGCTGGCAAGGAAAACACACCAATCTGGTCAGCCGCGAGCACGGCTCCTGGCTGTTCCTCGGCACCATCTTCACCACGGCCGAACTGGCACCCGACGAGGCCGGGATCGACCATTGCGGCTCCTGCCGCGCCTGCCTCGACGCTTGCCCGACCGACGCGTTCCCCGCGCCTTATAGGCTCGATGCGCGGCGCTGCATCTCCTACCTCACCATCGAGAACAAGGGGCCGATCCCGCATGAATTCCGCGAGGCGATCGGCAACCGCATCTATGGCTGCGACGACTGCCTCGCCGCTTGCCCGTGGAACAAGTTCGCCAGCGCCGCGTCCGAAGCCAAGCTCGCCGCGCGCGACGATTTGCGCGAGCCTGCGCTCGCCGACCTTTTGGCCCTCGACGATGCTGCCTTCCGCGCCTTCTTTTCCGGTTCGCCGATCAAACGCATCGGCCGCGACCGCTTTGTCCGCAACGTGCTGATTGCCGCCGGCAATTCCGGCGAGGCCGTGCTTGCCGGCATCGTCCGGGATCTGCTCGGCGACGCCTCGCCGCTGGTGCGGGGCGCGGCAATTTGGGCGCTGGCGCGGCTGGTGCCGGAAACCGAATATGCCGAACGGGCCGCGAACGGCCTGGAAACCGAGGACGACGCTGTGGTGCGCGACGAATGGCGCCTGGCGCGGCCAACCAGGACGCATGCATGAGCGAAAAACAGGTCTTCATCTTTGGCGCCGGCTATTCGGGCAAGGCTTTTGCCCGCGCCAACCCGGATGGTGCCAAGATCATCGGCACGACGCGATCGGCGGAGAAATTGGAGGCGCTGCGCCAGGCCGGCATCGCCCCGCTGCTGTTCGACGGTAAGTTGACGAGCGACATCGGCGAAGTGCTGGAGAAAATCACGCATCTGGTGATCTCGGTCGCCCCGGAAGACGCCGGCGATCCGGTGCTGAATGCTGCCCGGCAAGCAATCGCTCAAATGCCGGGGCTGGAGTGGATCGGCTATCTCTCGACCGTCGGCGTCTATGGCGATCATGGCGGCGCCTGGGTCGACGAGACGGCCGCGTGCCGGCCGGTCTCGAAGCGTTCGGTCATGCGGGTCGAGGCCGAGCAGGCCTGGCAGAAGCTCGGCCGGGAAATCGACCGGCCGGTGGCGATCCTGCGGCTCTCCGGCATTTACGGTCCGGGCCGCAACGCGCTGGTCAATCTGGAGAACGGTACCGCGAGGCGGCTGGTCAAGCCGGACCAGGTGTTCAACCGCATCCATTGTAACGACATATCAGGCGCGCTCTGGCATCTGATCGCCGGCAATAGGGGTGGCATCTTCAACGTCACCGACGATGAGCCGGCACCGCCGCAGGATGTCGTCGCCTATGCCGCATCGCTGATGGGGATCGAGGCGCCGCCCGAAATTCCCTTCGAGACCGCCCAACTTTCGCCCATGGCGCGGTCCTTCTATGGCGAGAACAAGCGGGTCGCCAATGCAGCGCTCAAGGCGGCGGGCTATCGGTTTCGCTTTCCCGACTACCGAGCCGCTTTCGACCATATGTGGGCAAGCGGCGACTGGCGCGACGGCGCGCCGCGCAGCCCGATGAAGGGACAAGCAATTCCAGGAAAAGTGTGAAACGGTTTTCCGTCCGGAATTGCGCCAAAAGGTTAGAGCGATCGAAGCGTCGCATGTTGCGTGCTATGATTCGGGCTTGGGGTTTGGTGGGATCCGATTTCATGAAGACAGCGACGCGGTCGTCTTTTGGCAAGAGATCACTGCTGGCGGCCGCCCTTGGCTTGCTTGCCCTGACCGGTCTCGCGCAGCCGGCAGCGGCCGAGGAGCGGGCGAAAGACCTGTTCGGTGCGGAGAAGCTGCCGACGGCCACCGCCCCGCAATCCTTCGGCTTCTATTCCAAGGGCTGTTTTGCCGGCGGCGTCGCCATTCCGATGGATGGCCCGACCTGGCAGGTGATGCGGCCTTCGCGCAACCGCCGCTGGGGCCATCCGGCGTTGATCGCGCTGATCGAGAAACTGTCGCGCGATGCCGTCGCCGATGGCTGGCCGGGCCTGCTGATCGGCGACATCGCTCAGCCGCGCGGCGGCCCGATGCTGACCGGCCATGCCTCGCACCAGATCGGGCTCGACGCCGACATCTGGCTGACACCGATGCCCGACCGCACGATGACCAGGGCGCAGCGCGAGACCATGAGCGCCACGCTGATGGTCGACGACAAGACCCATCTGGTGAAGGATGCGCTGTGGACGCCGCAGCACACGGCGATGCTGAAGCGCGCGGCGAGCTACCCGCAAGTCGAGCGCATCCTGGTCAATCCGGGCATCAAGAAAAAGCTCTGTGACACGGTCAAGGGCGACCGTACCTGGCTGCGCAAGATCCGGCCGTTCTGGGGCCATGACTACCATTTCCACATGCGCATCGGCTGCCAGCCCGGTTCGCCCACCTGCAAGGGGCAGGAAGCGACGCCGGATGATGACGGTTGCGGCAAGCCGCTGGCCTGGTGGTTCACGCAGGAGCCCTGGCGGCCCAACAAGAACCCCGACGCGCCCAAGGCGCGCGACCTGATGACGATGGCCAACCTGCCCAGGGAATGCCGCGCCGTGCTCGACGCGCCCGGGCCCGCCTCGGCCGAGGCGGCGATCTATAACGGTAGCGCTGTGCCGGTCGCGGTGGCGGCGCCCGAACCCGAAGCGCCGTCGCTGCCCGCCACCACGGCCAGCAGCACGGAAGGCCTGCCAAGCGCGTTGAACGCCTTCACCGCGACACCCGAAGTAGGCGTGCCGGTGCCGCGTCCACGGCCGCCGGGGAATTGACGATTGATTGCCGAGGTCGGTGCTGCCCCTCATCGCCCTGCCGGGCACTTCTCCCCGTATAGGGACGGGGAGAAGGAGGCTGGCCGCAGCCTTGGCGCCCTCCTTGCTACGTCAGCGATTGGCGAAACCATCGATGACAGCGCCCCTCTCCCCGTCGCTATACGGGGAGAGGGTGCCGGCAGGCAGGTGAGGGGCGGCGCCGACGGCGCAAGGATCGGATTCAAATTTGAAGCGATTGTCTGGAACTGAAAGCAAGCGCCTTTCCCTTTGCAAGGCCATGCGCTAGTCAACGGGCAAACAGCGGCACGTAGCCCGGACGGGGAACGGACGAGAGCATGCCAAGCACAGCAGATGACGAGACTTTGCTGCGGTTTCCGATCCTGATCGGCGATATCGGCGGCACCAATGCGCGCTTTTCGATCGTGCTGGACGCCAATTCCGAGGCCGGCGAGCCGACCATCGTCCAGACCGCCAATTACACCACCATCGACGAGGCGATCCAGGCGGCCGTGCTCGACCGCTCCTCGGTCCGGCCCAATTCGGCGGTGCTGGCGGTTGCCGGTCCGGTCGACGGCGACGAGATCGAGCTCACCAACTGTCCCTGGGTCGTCAAGCCCAGGCAGATGTTCGCCAATCTGGGCTTGAGCGACATCGTCGTGCTCAACGATTTCGAGGCGCAGGCGCTGGCCGTCGTCGCGCTCGGCGAAGAGCATATGGAAAAGATCGGCGGCGGCACGCCCGAGCCCAATGCCGGCCGCGTGGTGCTGGGTCCGGGAACCGGTCTCGGCGTCGCCGGGCTGGTCCACGCGCTGCATCACTGGATTCCCGTACCCGGCGAAGGCGGCCATATGGACATCGGGCCGCGCACGCCGCGCGATTTCGAGGTCTTCCCGCATATCGAGAAGCTCGACGGGCGCATTTCGGGCGAGCAGATCCTGTGCGGACGCGGCCTCGTCAACGTCTACCGCGCGGTGGCCAAGGCGGACGGCAAGCCATCGCCCTTCGCCACGCCGGCCGAGGTCACCGCCGCGGCGCTGGCCAAGACCGATCCGGTGGCGCAGGAAGCGCTGGAGACCTTCGTCACCTGTCTCGGCCGGACGGCGGGCGACCTTGCCTTGGTGTTCATGAGCCGGGGCGGCGTCTTCCTCACCGGCGGCATCGCGCAAAAGATCGTGCCGGCGCTGAAGGAGGGCAATTTCCGCGCAGCCTTCGAGGACAAGGCGCCGCACAGCGCGCTGATGCGCACCATGCCGGTCTATGTCATCACCCATCCGCTGGCCGCCCTTCTCGGCCTCGCCGCCTATGCCAGGAACCCCTCGCTGTTCGGCGTCCAGACCTCGGGCCGGCGCTGGCGCGACGAAGTTAGTCATCCCAAGGCATAGGCAAGCCGGCTGCTTGGCGTTAATAGGGGTGCCGAATGCCCGGCCACGGGAAGCGGAAACCGACAAAAGCCCTCTGATTTGACACTTCAAACTCCAAACAAGCTGAAAGCCCGGCCCGGCGAGGTCACAGCGGTGCTGCGCCGCATCCTCGCTGAGAACAGCCACGACTATCGCTGGACCTATGTGATGGTCATCACCTGCTCGCTGATCGTTTCGGGCACGACCGCCTTCACGGCCTGGATCATGGCCCCGATGGTCAACCAGATCTTCTACGAACGGCGTGGCGATGCGATCGTGTGGATCTGTGCCGGCTTCATGGCGGCCTTCCTGCTGCGCGGCTTCGCCGGTTACGGCCAGGCGGTGGCACTGGCCAAGATCGGCAACAATCTGGTGGCGCGCTACCAGAAGCGCATTTTCGATCACCTGATGAAGCTTGGCGTCGGCTTCTTCAACGACACGCGCTCCGGCCGGCTGGCAGCGCAGGTCAACGAAAACGTCGGCGGCATCCGCGACCTGCTGTCGTTGACGCTGACCTCGATCACCCGCGACGCGGTGACGTTGATCGGCCTTCTCGGCGTCATGGTCTACCAGGATCCGGTTCTGTCGCTCAGTTCGCTGCTGATCGGGCCGCCGCTGATCTGGGCCGTCGTTTACCTCACGCGCCGCGTGCGGCGAATCACACGGGAATCCGTGCTGATCAATTCGCGGCTGATCGGTGCCGTGCAGGAAGCGACGCAAGGCATCGCCATCGTCAAGGCCTTCACCATGGAGGACGAGCTGTCGGGTCGCATCAACAAGCTTGCCAGCGACGCGGAACAGCGCTCGAACAAGATTGCCCGCGTCTCGGAGAGGCTAGCGCCGATCTCCGACATGCTGGCTGGCCTCGCCGTCACCTCCGTCATCGCCTATTCCGGTTACCGGGCACTCGTTCTCGGCCAGCCGCCGGGCGCGGTCTTTTCTTTCATCACCGCGCTGATCCTGGCCTATGATCCGGCGCGGCGCCTGGCGCGCATGCAGGTCGGCATGGAACGGGCGCTGGTCAATGCGCGCATGATCTACGAGCTGCTCGACCTCGAGCCGAAGCAGGGCGACGCCCCGGATGCCACGCAGGCAAACTTCACCACGGGCGAAGTGCGCTTCAACAACGTGTCCTTCCGCTATGTCGAGGAAGCGCCAGTCCTCCAGGGTCTGAGCTTCGTCGCCGCCGCCGGCAAGATGACTGCCGTCATCGGTGCATCGGGTGCCGGCAAGACGACGCTGGTGGCGCTGCTGCAGCGCTTCTACGACGTCGAGAGCGGCACGATCACGATCGACGGCCAGGATATCTCCAAGGTCACCAAACAGTCGCTGCGCGGCTCGATCGCCTATGTCTCGCAGGCGCCCTACCTGTTCGAAGGCACCATCCGCGACAACATCCGCTATGGCCGTCCCTCGGCCACCGATGCCGAGATCGAACAGGCCGCGCGACTGGCAGCCGCCGACGAGTTCATCCGCCAGCAGCCGCAAGGCTATGACACGCCGGTCGGCGAGAATGGCGCCACGCTTTCCGGCGGCCAGCGCCAGCGCGTATCGATCGCCCGCGCCATCGTGCGCCAGGCGCCGATCCTGCTGCTCGACGAGGCGACATCGGCGCTCGACAACGAGGCCGAAGCGCGTGTCCAGCAGGCGCTCACCAAGGTCATGGAAGGGCGCACCACCATCGTCATCGCGCACCGCCTCTCGACCGTGGTCAATGCCGACCACATCATCGTGCTGGAACAGGGCCATCTGGTCGAGGAGGGTACGCACGCCTCGCTGATGGCCGATCCGCACAGTGTCTATGCCCGTTTCCACCGCATACAGGGCGTCAAGGGTCTGGGGCTTGTCGACGACAGCGCGCCGGCCGAGACTTCGGTCCAGGAATTAGAGACCCAGAACATCGCCGGGAGCACGGCATGAGCGAAACATCGGCAACGTCAGGCGAGCCGGCAAGCGAAATGGGCCTTGTGGTGGTCGGCGCGGCCGGCCGCATGGGCCAGACGCTGATCCGCGCCATCCACGCCATTCCGGGCGCCCGCGTCATCGGCGCGGTCGAGCGCGCGGATTCGCCCCATCTGGGCAAGGATGCGGGCGAACTGGCCGGCGTCGGCCGCATTGACGTGCCGATCGGCAGCGATCCGCTGCCGGTCTTCGCCAAGGCCGATGGCGTGCTCGATTTCACCACCCCGGCCTCGACGGTCGCGTTCGCCGGCTACGCGGCGCAGGCGCGCATCGTCCATGTCATCGGCACGACCGGCTGTTCAGCCGAGGACAATGCGAAAATCGCTGCGGCCGCGCGCCACGCGACCATCGTCAAGTCGGGCAATATGAGCCTCGGCGTCAACCTGCTGGCGGTGCTGGTCGAACAGGCGGCGCGCGCGCTCGACGCCGATGATTTCGACATCGAGATCCTCGAAATGCACCACAGGCACAAGGTCGACGCGCCTTCGGGCACGGCGCTTCTGCTCGGCGAGGCCGCAGCCGCCGGGCGCGGCATCGCGCTTGCCGGCAATGATGTGCGTTCACGCGACGGCCATACGGGTGTGCGAAAAACCGGCTCGATCGGCTTTGCCACGCTGCGCGGCGGTTCGGTGGTCGGTGACCACAGCGTGATCCTGGCCGGCACCGGCGAGCGCATCACGCTGTCCCACCATGCCGAGGACCGCGCCATCTTCGCCCGCGGCGCGGTCAAGGCCGCACTGTGGGCGCGGGGGAAAAAACCGGGCCTTTACTCAATGCGGGACGTGCTTGGGCTTGCCTGAAACGACCCTGAACCATCTTCGTCTTACGCAAGTCCTGCGGGAAAGCCGCTACGTACCTTTCCTGGAATTGCCCAGACCCCAGAGGAGCAAAAATGTCGAGAACCCTCGTGCTCGTGCGCCACGGCCAGAGCGAATGGAACCTGAAGAACCTGTTCACCGGCTGGCGTGACGTCGACCTGACCGAGCAGGGCCATGCCGAGGCCAAGGCCGCCGGCCAAAAACTCAAGGCGCGCGGCCTGAAATTCGACATCGCCTTCACCTCCGCGCTGGTCCGGGCGCAGAAGACGTGCCAGCACATTCTCGACGCGGTCGGCCAGAGCGACCTGCAGACCATCCGCGACCAAGCGCTGAACGAACGCGACTATGGCGACCTCTCCGGCCTCAACAAGGACGACGCGCGCCAGAAATGGGGCGACGAGCAGGTGCATGTCTGGCGCCGCTCCTACGATGTGCCGCCGCCCGGCGGCGAAAGCCTGAAGGACACCGGCGCCCGCGTCTGGCCCTATTACCTGCACGATCTGCAGCCGCACGTGCTGCGCGGCGGCACGGTGCTGGTCGCCGCCCACGGCAATTCGCTGCGCGCGCTGATCATGGCGCTGGACGGCAAGTCGGGCGAGGAGATCGTCAAGCTGGAGCTCGGCACAGGTGTGCCGGTCATCTACACGCTCAACGCCGATTCGACGGTGGCGTCCAAGGAAGTGCTGGAAGGCTGAGAGCGTTCCTCTCCCCGTCACTATACGGGGAGAGGATGCCGGCAGGCAGGTGAGGGGCGGCGCCGACGCGCGAAACTGAGCCGGCGAGCATCAGCCCTCGAAAAAAGCGCGTTGACAGCAATCGCTTGCCCGCTTATTGAGCCCGCACCAGCCCAGATGGCGGAATTGGTAGACGCGCACGGTTCAGGTCCGTGTTCCGCAAGGAGTGGAGGTTCGAGTCCTCTTCTGGGCACCAAATTCCCGTTTCGAACCAAATGTTCGGTTCAGAAATTTTGAGAAAAGCCCGGTTCGCCCGGGCTTTTTTCTTGCGCGATGACCTCGCCTCCTGGCCAGTCCCCGAACAAACCGCTTCAAACCGCGCGCCCGCTTCGCTACGTTCGCAAACATGTCTCAATCCAGCACCGCGATCTTCGGCGCCCGCCGCGACCAGGCCTTCCCAACGCTGGCCGAGGCGGACATCGATCGCATGCGCCGGTTCGGCGAGGCCAGCGCCTATGCCGCCGGCGAGCACATTTTCGAGGCCGGCAATGTGTCCCCGGGGCTGATTGTCATCCTGTCGGGCAAGGTTGACATCACCCAGGACGGCAAGCTCGGCAGACGCGAAACGATCGTCACCCATGGCCCTGGCAGCTTCGTCGGCGAGCTGGCGCAGCTTTCGGCCCGCCCCTCGCTGGTCAATGCCGAGGCCGCCGAGCCGGTCGAGGCGTTCGTCATTCCCTCGCAAAGGCTGCGCGACCTGATGGTGCAGGAGGCCAATCTCGGCGAGCGCATCATGCGGGCGCTGATCCTGCGCCGCGTCGGGCTGCTCGAGAGCGGCACGATCGGTCCCATCATCGTCGGGCCGGCCGACAATGGCGATGTCCTGCGCCTGCAGGGGTTTCTCGCCCGCAGCGGCCAGCCCCACCGCGTGCTCGATTCCAGAACCGATCCTTGCGCGAAGACCCTGTTCGAGCACTTCCATGTCGATCCGCACCACTTGCCGGTCGTGCTGTGCCCGAACGGCAGGCTGCTGCTCAATCCGGCGGAGAAGGACCTCGCCCGCTGCATCGGCCTGCTGCGGCCGGTCGACGCCAGCAAGGTCTATGACGTCGCCATCGTCGGCGCCGGCCCGGCCGGGCTGGCGGCGGCGGTCTACGCGGCCTCGGAAGGGCTGTCGACCATCGTGCTCGATTGCCGCGCCTTTGGCGGCCAGGCCGGCGCTTCCGCGCGCATCGAGAACTATCTCGGCTTCCCCACGGGCATCACCGGCATGGCGCTGATGGCGCGTGCCTACAACCAGGCGCAGAAATTCGGCGTCGAGATGGTCATCCCCGATGAGGTGAAGCTGCTCGGTGCCGCCACCGGCGGCGCGCGTTACCAGCTTGCTGTCGGCGACGGCGAGACGGTGCGCACGCGCTCGGTGGTGATCGCCAGCGGCGCGCGCTACCGCCGCCTCGATGTCGCCAACCTCGCCGAGTTCGAGGGCACATGCGTGCATTATTGGGCCTCGCCCATCGAAGCACGGCTTTGCGGCGGCCAGGAAGTGGCGCTGGTCGGCGCCGGCAATTCGGCCGGCCAGGCGGCTGTCTACCTGGCCAGCCATGTCAGGAAGGTGGCGCTGCTGGCGCGTGGCGGCAGTCTCGAGGCCTCGATGTCGCGTTACCTCGTCGAGCGCATCAGGGCGCAGCCGAACATCGAGGTGTTGACCGGCGCCGAGGTCGAGGCGCTGGACGGCGAGGAAGGCAATCTCGCCACTGTCCGCTGGCGCGACCGCTCGAGCGGCGCGGTGACGACGCGCCCGATCCGCCATCTCTTCCTGTTCATCGGCGCCGATCCGAACACCGATTGGCTCGCTCAATCCGAGGTGGCGCTGGATGCCAGGGGTTTCATCCGCACCGGATCGGACATAGCATCGGCGCATGGCGTGATGGAGACGAGCCGCAGCGGCGTGTTCGCCATCGGCGACGTGCGCTCCGGCTCGGTCAAACGTGTCGCGGCTGCCGTCGGCGAAGGCGCCCAGGTGGTGGCGGCATTGCATGCATTTCTTGCGCGGGAAGGCAGCCATGCCGACGCGCCTCAACCTGTGGGGAGAGTGTGATGGCTGACGAGTGCAGACACGCGGCTGATGTCAAGGACGTGACGCCGAGCGCGCTTGGCTGCGAGGAATGCCTGAAGAGCGGCTCGTGGTGGGTGCATCTGCGGCTCTGCCGCACCTGCGGCCATGTCGGTTGCTGCGACGACTCGCCCAACCGCCACGCCACCAAGCATTTTCATGCCACCAGCCATCCCGTCATAGAGGGCTATGACCCGCCGGAAGGCTGGGGCTGGTGCTATGTCGACGAGATCTTTCTCGACCTCGGCGACCGTACCACGCCCCAGAACGGTCCGATCCCAAGGTTTTATTGAGCGCCCGGAGAGCCGGGAAAAAGCCGGTTCGGCCTGATTTACCGCACCGACCCGGTAACCGTTCGGTCGACATCGGGAACCGACTTGCGATCGTTGCCGGCAAGCGCCGCGATGAGCAGCAGGCTGGCCACAACGGGGACAAACAGCACGGCAATACGGGCCTGCACATGAAGAATGGCGCGCCATTCGTTGCGCTTGTCGGGGCTGTTGCTCATCATACTCACTTTGCCATGGACCCCCCGGAGGTCACATAGCGGTGAACGGTTAAGCAACTCCTTCCGGAAGCGTTAACGGGGGCCGCTCAAGCGATCAGCCGAGCCCGATCCGCCTGGCGCCTTGCCGGAACAGCGCCTCGGCGTCGGGCTCGAAGCGGAACGTGCCGATGAAATCGTCGGCGCGGTAGTCCGGCAGCGTCTTGCGGATGGCGGCGGCGAAGCCGCGTGCCTCGTCGAGCCGGCCGGCAAGCGCCAGGCAGTGCGCGGCGATCGCCAGGATGATGGTATGGGCATTGGGCCGCGCCGCCGCCTTCAGCGCCCATTCGGCCGCCTCCTCGAACTGGCCGAGCCGGACATGCGACATGGCGCGCGACCCCAGCATGCCGAACAGCAACGGGTCGAAGGGGCTGAGATGCCGCGAATGGTCCGACGAGCTTATCGCCGCCCGCGGGTCGCCCGATTGCGAGTGGACGAAGGACAGCGCGTAATGGCCGAGCGCGAAATTCGGGCTGAGGTCCACGGCCCGCCCCAATTCGGAGAGCGACCCGTCCTGTTCGCCGCGCAGCCACAGCGCCCGCCCCATCGCCCAGTGCGCGGCCGGATTGTGGTCGTCGACCAGCAGGCTCTGGCCGGCGCTCTCGAACGCCAGCGCGCTTTCGCGGTCGCGGTCGCCCCAGCGCTGGAAGGCGTTCTGCCAGTGGGTGAAGGACAGGCCGGCATAGGCGCGGGCGAAGGTCGGATCGAGCTGCAAGGCCGTGGCAAAGAAATGCCGCGCCGTTTCGTTCTCGGCTTGGGTGAAGCGGTACATGTGCCAGAGGCCGCGGTGATAGGCCTCCCAGGCATTGAGCGAGTTGGGCGCCTTCAGCAGGGCGCGGTTGCGCTCGACCGTTTCGATCTCGGCCGAGATCGACGACACGATGCTGTCGCCGATATCGTCGAGCACTGCGAAGATGTCGTCCGGCCGGCGCTCGAAGGTCTCGGCCCAGACGATCCTTGCCGTGCGCACCTCGATGAGTTCGACGGTGACGATAAGACGGCCAGCGGCGTTGCGCACCGTGCCGGTGGCGACATAGTCGACCTTCAGCCGGCGGCCTGCCTCCTCGGGCGCGATACCCCTGTCGGCCAGCGCGAACACCGATCCGCGCGCGATGACGAAGAAATCCCGCAGCTTGGTGAGACGGGTGATGATGTCGTGGGTGAGGCCGTCGGCCAGCCCACCGCGCGGGCCGGATTCCTCGACGAACGGCATCACTGCCAGCGATGCATGGCTCGGCTCGACCGGGCCAGGGTCGCTCGGGGGCGCCAATTGCGCCGCCGTGGACTGGCGGGCCGGCTGTACCCGCGACCAGACAGCCGGCTGCTCGTCACGGATCATCCGCCAGGCTGACCGGAGCGGCGCGAAATCCAGGTCTTCCGATTGGAACAGCCGTGCCGCCGCCGCCAAGTGCTTTTCGGCCGCGGCGATCTCGCCGCGCCTGGCGAGGCTCGCCAGCAGCGTCGCATGCGCGCGCCCGTCGAAAGGCGCGAGTTCCACCCATCTGTCGAGATGCGCGATCGCCTCGTCGCAGTCCGCTGGCAGGCTCGCGACGAGCTGTTCCAGCACCGCCGCGTGGACGGACCGGAAGCGGCGGCGCTGGCCGATCAGCCAGCTGTTGAAGTGCGGGCTGCGTTCGAGCTCCAGCCCGTCGAGGAAATCGCCGGCGAAGAGTTTTGCCAGCGCTCGCAACCGCTCCGCATCGAGCGCGTCGATCCCGTGCGTGGCGGCATGGCCGATCTCCAGTACATCGACGAGGCAGCCGCTGAGATCGAGCGCGACAGTATCGTCTTGCGAGCGGACACGGCGCCGGTCCGGCGTGTCGAGAGCGCCGCGCAACTTGCTGAGGCACCAGCGCAACTCGCCGCGCGGATCGTTGGGCACATCCCACAGAAGCTCGCACAGGCGGCCGCGCCCTACAGGATGTGGCGCCAGCACCAGATAGGCAAGCAGCGCCCGCAGCTTGCGCGACGCCGGCAGTGTCATCGGCACGCCGTTATGCGTGATCGTCGGCGGTCCGAGCAGCCGCACCGACAGGCACGGCATGCCGCCGTCCTGTCTCGATGGTGCGGATTCCACGTCCGTTTCCACGCCTGCTCCCACGCTGGCCTGTCGGCCCTTGCTCTATCACCAAACACGACATGGCGCATCCGGCGGCGAATTTCGCGCCAGCCGCGCTCATTGCCGCATCGCCGGCACGTCAGTCCTAGCGCGGCAAGGTCTCGAAACCTCGCCGCCCAACGCGCCGGTTTGTAACCGGCCCGTGAAGATGAACACGATCGAGGAGATCAACGATGTTGAACAAACAGAAAATCAGGACCACCGCCGGGCGCGGCCGCCTGTTCGACAGCATTCTCGACACGGTCGGCGACACGCCGGCGGTGCGCATCAACAATCTCGCGCCGGTCCATACGACCATCTACGTCAAGGCCGAGTTCTTCAATCCGGCAGCCTCGGTGAAAGACCGGCTGGCGCTCAACATCATCGAGGAGGGCGAACGCAGCGGTGCGCTGAAGCCGGGCCAGACCGTGGTCGAGGCGACCAGCGGCAACACCGGGATTGGCCTTGCCATGGTCTGTGCGCAAAAAGGCTATCCGCTGGTCGTCACCATGGCCGACAGCTTTTCCTTCGAGCGCCGCAAGCTGATGCGCATGCTCGGCGCCAAGGTGGTGCTGACGCCTCGCGCCGAAAAGGGTTTTGGCATGTACAAGAAGGCGGTCGAGCTGGCCGAGGCCAATGGCTGGTTCCTTGCCCGCCAGTTCGAGACGGCCGCCAATGCCGCCATCCACGAGGCGACGACCGCGCGCGAAATCGTCAACGATTTCGCTGGCTCGCGGCTCGACTGTTTCGTCACCGGCTATGGCACCGGCGGCACGGTCGTCGGCGTGGCGCGGGTCCTGCGCCGCGAACGGCCCGATACCCGCATCGTGCTCTCCGAGCCGGCCAATGCGCAACTGATCGGCAGCGGAAAGGCGCAGCCGCGCGGTGCCGATGGCGCTCCCGCCGCCAGCCATCCGGCCTTCGAGCCACATCCCATCCAGGGCTGGACGCCGGACTTCATCCCCAATGTCCTGCAGGAAGCGATCGACGCCAGCCTCTATGACGAGGTCAAGCCGATCGCCGGGCCGGAGGGCATCAAATGGGCGCGGGCGCTGGCCCAGAAGGAAGGCATCTTTACCGGCATTTCCGGCGGCGCCACCTTCGCCGTTGCGCGGCAAGTCGCGGAGAAGGCTCCGGCCGGGTCGGTGATCCTGTGCATGCTGCCCGACACTGGCGAGCGCTACATGTCGACACCATTGTTCGACGGCATCGTGGCCGAAATGGACGCCGACGAGATCGCCCTGTCGCGCTCGACGCCCGGCTGTCAATTCCCGGCGGCTTGACGGGAGCTTGTCATGGACGTCGCGCACGAACACCTCGACATGGTGGCCGAGGAAACGCTCGACCCCGCCGACTGGACCGATGTCCAGGCCCTGTCGCATCGGGTCGTCGACGATGCCGTCGACTATCTGCGCGAGCTGCGCGACCGCCCCGTATGGCGGGAGATGCCCGGCCAGCTGCGGGACTTTTTCACCGCCCCGTTGCCGCGCTCGCCGGCGCCGCTTGCCGCTGTCTACGAGGACGTCTCCCGCACCGTGATGTCCTATCCCATGGGTAACATCCACCCGCGCTTCTGGTCCTGGTACATGGGATCGAGCAACTTCACCGGCGCGCTCGGCGATTTCCTGGCGGCGATCCAGGGCTCCAATCTCGGCGGCGGCAACCATGCCGCCGGGCTGATGGACAGCCAGGTGGTGAACTGGTGCAAGGAGATGCTCGGCTTTCCGGCATCGGCCTCCGGCACGCTGGTCAGTGGCGGCTCGATGGCCAACATCATCGGCCTGACGGTGGCGCGCAACACCAAGGCGGGCATCGACGTGCGTGAGCAAGGCGTCGCCGCGATCGAAAAACCGCTGCGCTTCTACGGCTCGGACCAGATCCATTCCTGCCACCGCAAGGCCATGGAAGCGCTCGGCTTGGGCAACCGGGCGCTGCGCCGGATTGCGACCGATGCCGAGCTGCGCATCGACATATCGGCCCTGCGCAGCGCGATATCGGAGGACCGGGCAGCCGGGTTCACGCCGGCCTGCGTCATCGGCAATGCCGGCACGGTCAACACCGGGGCGATCGACGACCTCAAGGCGCTGGCCAAACTCGCGCATGAGGAAGGCCTGTGGTTCCATGTCGACGGTTGCATCGGCGCGCTGATCGCCATCGCGCCTGACAACAAGCATCGCGTCGCTGGCGTCGAATGGGCCGATTCGATCGCGCTCGATCCGCACAAATGGCTGCATGCGCCCTTCGAGGTCGGCTGTGCGCTGGTCAGGGATGCCGCCGCGCACCGCCGGACCTTCGCGGTGACGCCCGAATATCTGGAATCGACGCCGCGCGGCCTGGCCTCCGGCGAGTGGCTGCACGACTATGGCCTGCAGACCTCGCGCGGCTTTCGCGCCCTGAAAGTGTGGATGGCGTTGAAAGAGCATGGCGTCGAAAAATTCGGCCGCCTGATCGACCAGAACATCGCGCAGGTCTCCTATCTGGCCGGGCTGATCGAGGCCGAGCCTTCGCTGGAGCTGGCGGCGGCCCCGACCATCAACATCGTCTGCTTCCGCTACCAGCCCGGTTTGGCGAGCGAAGCGCTGAAGGCGCTCAACACCGAGATCATGCTGCGGCTGCAGGAGCAAGGCATCGCGGCACTCTCCGACACCACCGTGCATGGTGGGCACTGGCTGCGCGTGGCGATCACCAACCATCGCACCCGACGTGACGATCTCGATCTGCTGGTGCGTGAAGTGGTGAGGCTCGGGCGTGAGATCACTACGCAGGGCCCGGTGTCTTCCTAGTTCCGGGCGGCCGTGCGAACCTGCGCGCGATGATTCGGGGGAGGTCGGCGGTGACGCTGTTTCGCATGGTTGCGCTGGCGGCACTGGTCCTGGCCAATTCGGCCGAGGCCGCCGACATGGCCTTCTTCATCAAGAACCTGCGCAAGGAAGGGGTCGCGGTCGAGCTGTTCAGCCGCGACCGCGAGGCCGTCTGGCCGGGCAACGACAAGGTGTTTCTCGTCGATCCGGGCTCGCAGAAATCAGTGCCGATCTCCTGCAATCAGGGCGAACGCATCTGCTATGGCGCCTGGGTCGAGGGCAATGACAAGATTTCCGCCGGCGTCGGGCCGGACAACGACCAGCCTTGCGATACCTGCTGCTTCATTTGCGTGGAACACACGACAGAGACGATCGACCTGGTGCCGTGATCAGGGATCTCGTGCAGGCGGTTATCCCGACGCGTCAGTCTGGAAGGCCGGCCTTGTGGAAGCCCTCGATGAAATGCGCGCGCGTCGCGTCGTCGCGGAAGGGCTCGGTCCAGACCCAATGGCTGGTGGTGAAATGCGGGTTGCCGACGAGGAACAGCTCGACCTCGGCGCGCGCCTCGTCGAGCCGGCCAAGTTGCGCAAGGCTCGCCGCCAGGAAGCGGCGTGAACTGGTGCGGTAGGTCTCGTCCCGGCGCAGCGTCTCGATGGCTGCTTCATAGTCACGCGCCGCATATTGCGCCTGGCCGAGCGTCAGATAGTACCAGCTCGCCGGAAACGGGTTCAACCGGAACGCCTTGCGAATGTGCTCAAGGCCTTGCTCGACCCGCCCGGCGAGCGTCGTTATATCGGACAATGTCGCCCAGGCGTCGGCCTCGTTGGGGTCGAGTTCGAAGGTCCTGGCGAATTCGGCATCCGCCTCGGTGAAATCATGCTCATAGGCAAGCAGATTGCCGAGCACCCAGTGGCAGCCGGCATCGTTGGGATCGATCGCGACCGCCTTGCGCGCCAGATCCAGGGCAATGCGGCGGTTGGGGTCGACCGGCGCGCCCCAATGCACCCATCCCATCCAGTGGTTCATGGCGAGCCAGCGATAGGCCTCGGCGTAGCCGGGATCGAGCGCGACCGCGCGCGTCAGCATCAGATGCGCTTCCCGCGCCGTCTGCGGCGAATCGTCGATCAGCTTGCGCGCCCGCACGCACAGATCGTAGGCGTCGAGATTGCGGGGCCGGTTGCGTGGCGGCGGCGCGCGCAGCCGGCCGAGCAGCGCCTCCACGATCTTGGCGGTCACCTCGTCCTGGACGGCAAAGATATCGTCCAGGCCGCGGTCGAAGCGTTCCGCCCACAGATGATCGCCGCTCGCCGCGTCGACCAGCTGCGCGTTGATGCGCACGCGCCCCGCATCGCGCCGCGCGCTGCCCTCCAGCAGATAGCGGACGCCAAGCTCCCTGGCGATCTCGCGCACGTCCATCGCCTTTCCCTTGTAGGCAAAGGTTGAATTGCGCGCGATGACGAACAGGCCGGAGATCCTCGACAGGTCGGTGATCAGGTCTTCGGTCAAGCCGTCGCAGAAGGCGTCCTGCCCGGCATCGTTGCTGAAATTGACGAAGGGCAGCACCGCTATCGATGGCTTGTCAGGCAGCGGCAACGGCTTTCGCTTCGTGCCATTGAGGTGTTCGACGGCCGCCGTGAAACGATAGCCGACGCGTGGAACGGTGGCGATCCATTCGCCGCTCCCTTCACCCGCAATGCCGGGCGGGCCAAGCAGCTTGCGCAGCTGCGCGATCTGGACGGTGAGGTTGCCTTCCTCGACGGCCGTGCCGGGCCATGCCGCGTCCATCAATTCGGCCTTCTCGAGGATTTCGCCGGATCTTGCGACCAGCGCCGCGAGCAGCTTCAGCCCGCGGTAGCCGATGGCCACGGGGACATCGTTCCGGAGCAGCGTTCCCGCACCGGAATCGAGCACGAACGGGCCAAAGGCAAAGCGCTCTCCCTGCATCGGCGCATCTATAGAGCAATTCGAGGCAAAACGCGAAGCGGAGAAGCGTGTAGCGCTTTGCCAGGGAATTGCGTGAAAACAAAGCGTTAGACGCCAGTTTGGAACTTTTGAGAACTATTTGGGAGGGTTTAATTACGGCAGCGTTCGTATCCGGCAGAATTCAACCTCTTTCAGCTCGAGGGCCCTCAAGTCCGGCCCCACGGAGGTTGTCATGAACCATATCCTCGCTTCGGTCCCGCAGGCACTGCGGCCGGGAATGCCCGCAAGTTCCACGCACGCGCCGCGTCGGCGCTACAGCCTGGCGAGCTTGCGAAACACCATCGCTGCCTGGCGCGAGCGGGCACACTTTCGCTGGCAGCTGAAGCAGATGGCGCAAGCCAATCCGCATCTGATCGACGACATCGGCTTGACGACACGGCAGGTCGAGGAAGAGATCGCCAAGCTGCCCTTTTGGCAGCGATAAGGCGAAATGCCGCGATGATTTGGCAGGGATTGCCAGCATCATCCCTTTAGCGCCGGCCCGCGTCATGCCATGATCCCCCCATCGGCCGTGGGGGCCGATTCTACATCGGGGGTTTCCATGTCTTTCACATCCGCGCGCCGGCTTGCCGCCGCGTTTTCGCTTGCCGTCCTGTTTGTCCCAGCCGCCCATGCCGGCGACGTCACCTTCGCCGTCAAGAACAGCCACCCCAATGCCATGCGCCTCGAGCTCTACAGCCAGGACCGCGACTATGTCTGGCCGGGCGATGGCAAGGATTTCTATCTCGACGACGGCGAGACCAAGCAGCTGCCGATTTCCTGCAACGAAGGCGAATCGATCTGCTATGGCGCCTGGGTCGACGGCGACGAAGGCACCTATTGGGGCGTCGGCCCCGGCAACAAGGAAAAATGCGAGGATTGCTGCTATACCTGCAGCGGCGGCGAGACCGAGGAGATCGATCTGGTCCCCTGACCGGTTTGCCAGCTTGACGGTTTTCCTGCTGGGAGCCATAGCCTGTCCAAATACCCAAGGCACGCCGCGTATTCAGGCGCGGCGTGCTCCAGGCAAACAGGGAGCACGCCAATGGCCGGCATGGTCGAAAGCGACAAGATCGACGTCGGATTTTCCGGCAAGCGCTGCATCCATTCACGCAATTGCGTGCTGGGCGACCCGCATGTCTTCGTGCCCAATGCGCCGGGCCAATGGATCCATCCCGAGGCGGCCAGCGTCGAAAAGATCGTCGCGCTGGCCGAGAACTGCCCCTCGGGCGCCATCACCTATGTGCGCAAGGATGGCGGGCCGCAGGAAAAGCCACCAGTGGTCAACACCGTGCGGCTACGAGAAAATGGTCCGCTGGCGGTGCATGCCGAGATCGTGCTTGGTGACGAGACTTTTTATCGCGCCACGCTCTGCCGCTGCGGCGCCTCGCAGAACAAGCCGTTCTGCGACAACAGCCACATCAAGGCGGGCTTTGCCGCCACCGGCGAACCGGCGCTGAAGGACACGCCCGCGCTGGAGACCCGTGACGGGCCGCTGAAGGCGACGCCGACCCCCAACGGTCCGCTCAAGCTCGAAGGCAATGTCGAGATCGTCACCGGCACCGGTCACACGGTCGACCGCACCACCAAGGTCTTCCTTTGCCGCTGCGGTCATTCCGCGAATAAACCGTTCTGCGATGGCAGTCATAAGAAGGTGGGGTTTGTGGGATAGGTGAGAGTAGCCAATCTCCCCCACGAGGGGGGAGATCGCTTGTGGCCCATCTCTCCCGGCTTTATCCGCAAGCCCGTATCCGCTAAGGGCAGGCAACCAAACAATCTGCCCGGACCCCGCCCCAAAATGACCAAGCCAAAACCTCTCTTCCTCGGCATCGACACCGGCGGCACCTACACGGATGCCGTGCTGTGGTCCGAGACCGAAGGTCCCCAGCAGGGGCCGAACAAGGGCAAGGTGCTGGCCAAGGCCAAGGCGCTGACCACGCGGCATGATCTGGCCGTCGGCATTTCCGGCGCCGTCGACGCGGTGCTGGAAAAGGCGGGTACCGATCCGGCTGACATCAAGCTGGTCTCGATGTCGACGACGCTCGCCACCAACGCACTGGTCGAGGGCCAGGGCGGCCGGGTGGCGCTGGTCATGATCGGCTTTTCCGAGGCCGATCTTGCCCGCGATGGCTTGAAGACCGCACTTGGCACCGACCCGGTGGTGTTTTGTCCCGGCGGCCATGATGTGCACGGCAATGCGGCAAAGCTCGACCTGTCCGGGCTGGAGGCGATGCTGCCGGAACTCGGCGCCTCGGTGTCCGGCTTTGCCGTCTGCGCCTATTTCGCCACCCGCAATCCCGCGCATGAGATCGCCGCCCGCGAGCTGATCCGCGACAGGACCGGCCTGCCGGTCACGGCCAGCCATGAACTGTCGGCCAAGCTCGGCGGTCCGCGCCGGGCGCTCACCACGCTGCTCAACGCCAGGCTGATCTCGATGATCGACCGGCTGGTGGCGGCGACCGAGGGCTTTCTCGCGGCGCGCGACATCGCCGCGCCCCTGATGGTGGTGCGTGGCGATGGCGCGCTGGTTTCGGCGGCGTTTGCCCGCCAGCGGCCGATCGAGACGATCCTCTCAGGCCCCGCCGCCAGCCTCGTCGGCGCCCGCCACATGACCGGGCTCGACAATGCGGTGGTGTCCGACATTGGCGGTACCACCACCGACGTCGCCGTGCTCGATGGCGGCCGGCCGCGGCTCGATCCGGAAGGCGCCACCGTCGGTGGCTTCCGCACCATGGTCGAGGCGGTCGCCATGCGCACTTTCGGCCTCGGCGGCGATTCCGAGGTGACGCTGGAGGATGGCGCGCTCAACCCGAAAATCCTGCTCGGGCCGCGCCGCCTGGTGCCGCTGGCGCTGGCCGGCATGGCGCATGGCGAGGCGGTGACGGCGGAGCTCGAACGCCAGTTGCGCGCCCCCAACACCGGCCGCATGGATGGCCGCTTCGCGGTCCGCACCGGCGTGCCGGACCGGCTCGCGGCGGGGCTGACCGTCCCGGAGGCGAAGCTCTACGAGGCGATCGGCGCGACGCCGCTTGCCCTCGACAGGCTGCTGACCTCGAACGCCCAGAATGCCACCCTGAACCGGCTGGTCTCGCGCGGGCTGGTGCATATCTCAGGCTTCACGCCATCGGACGCCGCTCATGTGCTCGGCAAGCAGGCGAACTGGGATGTCGCCGCCGCCCGCCTTGGCGCCGAACTGTTCGCCCGCAGGCGCGATGGCCGTGGCCAGCCGATCGCCGCATCACCGGAGGTGATTTCGGAACGCGTGCTGGTGACGCTGACGCGCTGGTCGGCCGAATACATCCTGGAAACCGCCTTTGCCGAGGACGGGCTCGATGGTGCGGCCACGGTGGCGCACGCGCTGGTGCAGCGCGCCGTCGATGCGCATCCAGGCATCGCTCGCCTCAGCGTCGCGCTCGACCGTCCCGTCATTGGGCTGGGCGCTTCGGCCCCTCTGCATTACGCCGGTCTGGCGCCCTTGGTCGGCAATGACTGCGTGGTGCCCCGGGATACCGATGTCGCCAACGCGCTCGGCGCCGTCGTCGGCCAGGTCAGGGTTTCGGCCGAGGCCCGCGTCAGCCAGCCCAAGGAAGGCCTGTTCCGGCTTGCCTCGGGCGAAACGGTGCGCGACTTTCTCGACGAGGCGGCGGCGATCGCGGCCGCCGAGGCCGACGTGCGGGCGATTGTCGCCCAACGCGCCCGCGATGCCGGCACCGACAGCGCCGAGATCGAGGTCGCGACGGAGTTCCGTGTCTCGACCGTCGAAGCGCAGCGCATGTTCATCGAAGCGCATGTGGTGGCGGTGGCCTCGGGCAGGCCAAGGATCGCGGTTTAGATTCAGGTGAGGCCGGCCTGCAAATGGCGGCGTCTGCGCTTCCGGTGCTCACGTACCTTAAGTACGCTCCGCTCCGGTTCTCGGACGCCACCATTTTCGACTCGGCCTGACCTGAATCCTGCGCCTTCGTCATCCTAGGGCGGAGCAGGAGCGAAGCGACGTTGCGGAGACCCTAGGATCCATTCCGTGACGTTGGAGGTAGAGCGAACGGTTCAGAATGGCGCACGCAAACAGATGAAGAACACTCCGCACGGATGTGTCTTCAAAGAAGGCCCAAAATGCCCCACCTTCACCCTAAGCTGAATTGACCCTGCACCCCCAACATGCCAAACGCCCCGCAAAGCCTTTCATCTGGAGTAGCCTGATGACCGATCGCATCGAGATCGCCGGATTGCGCATTGCCCGCGAGCTGCATGACTTCGTCGTCGACGAAGCTTTGCCCGGCACTGGCATCGAAGCGGCACGCTTCTGGAACGGCTTGTCCTCCATCGTCCATGATCTGGCGCCCAGGAATCGGGCGCTGCTGGCAAAACGCGATGCGATGCAGGAAAAGCTCGACGGCTGGTACCGCGACAATGGCGCGCCAATCGACATGGGCGCCTACAAGGCGTTCCTGAGGGAGATCGGCTATCTCGTTCCCGAAGGTCCGGCCTTCAGCGTCTCGACCGAAAATGTCGATCCGGAAATCGCTGTCGTCGCCGGGCCGCAGCTCGTCGTGCCGGTAATGAACGCGCGCTATGCGCTCAACGCCGCCAATGCGCGCTGGGGTTCGCTCTACGATGCGCTGTACGGCACCGACGCCATTCCCGAGACCGGCGGCGCGCAGAAGGGCAAGGCCTTCAACCCCGCGCGCGGCGCCAAGGTGATTGCCTGGGCAAAGGACTTCCTCGACCAGTCGGTACCGCTGACCACGGGCAAATGGGCAGGCGTCAACGGGCTCTCGATCGCCAATGGCGCGCTGAAGCTCGGCGAGGGCGCCGGCGCCACCACCCTTGCCGACCCGAAACAGTTCGCCGGCTATCGCGGCGATGCCGAGAATCCGGAAGCCGTGCTTCTGGTCAAGAACGGCCTCCATACCGAAATCCTGATCGACCGCGCCAACCAGATCGGCCGCACCGACCCGGCTGGAATCGCCGACGTCATCCTGGAATCGGCTTTGACCACCATCCAGGACTGCGAGGACTCGGTCGCCGCTGTCGACGCTGAGGACAAGGTCGTCGTCTACCGCAACTGGCTCGGCCTGATGAAGGGCGACCTCGCCGAAGAGATCAGCAAGGGCGGCAAGAGCTTTGTCCGCAAGCTCAACCCCGACCGCGCCTACACTGGACCCGCCGGCGGCCAACTCACCGTGCCTGGCCGCTCGTTGATGCTGGTGCGCAATGTCGGCCACCTCATGACCAATCCGTCGATTCTGGACCGTGACGGCAACGAGGTGCCGGAAGGCCTCATGGACGCGGCGATGACGGCGCTGATCGCGCTGCACGATGTCGGGCCGAAGGGGCGGCGGATGAACTCCCGCGCCGGTTCGATGTATGTGGTGAAGCCGAAGATGCACGGACCGGAGGAAGTCGCCTTCGCGGTCGAGATCTTCGACCGCGTCGAGGCGCTGCTCGGCATGGCGAAGAACACCATCAAGATGGGAATCATGGACGAGGAGCGGCGCACCACCATCAACCTCAAGGAAGCGATCCGCGCCGCCAGGGAGCGCGTGGTGTTCATCAACACCGGCTTCCTCGACCGCACCGGCGACGAGATCCACACCTCGATGGAAGCCGGCCCGATGATCCGCAAGGGCGACATGAAGCAGGCCGCCTGGATTTCCGCCTACGAGGCCTGGAATGTCGACACCGGTCTCGAATGCGGGCTCGCCGGCCATGCCCAGATCGGCAAGGGCATGTGGGCGATGCCCGATTTGATGGCGGCGATGCTGGAACAGAAGATCGCCCACCCCAAGGCCGGCGCCAACACTGCCTGGGTGCCGTCGCCGACGGCCGCGACGCTGCACGCCACGCACTATCACAAGGTCGATGTCCACGCCGTCCAGGCGGCGCTGAAGAGCCGGCCGAAGGCGAAACTCGACGATATCCTGTCGGTGCCGGTGGCCGTGCGGCCGAACTGGACACCCGACGAGATCCAGCGCGAACTCGACAACAACGCGCAAGGCATTCTGGGCTATGTCGTGCGCTGGATCGACCAGGGCGTCGGCTGCTCGAAAGTGCCCGACATCAACGATGTCGGCCTGATGGAAGATCGCGCCACGCTGCGCATCTCCTCGCAGCACATCGCCAACTGGCTGCGCCACAATGTCTGCTCGGAAATCCAGGTCAGGGATTCGTTGCAGCGCATGGCGGCCATCGTCGATCTGCAGAATGTCGGCGATCCGCTCTACCGGCCGATGGCGCCGGATTTCGACAGTTCGATCGCCTTCCAGGCCGCCTGCGACCTGGTGTTCAAGGGAACGAGCCAGCCGAATGGCTACACCGAGCCGGTGCTGCATAAGCGGCGGCTGGAGTTGAAGGCGAAACAGGGCTGAGCTGGCGCAAGCCTGGACCGGAATCGGCCCACCGCCTCTTCTGAATGGGCTCAGTTCAGCCCAAGCGCGCAGCGCGGCTTCGAAAGGTCATCTGCCAACGCCGTCACCAGCCCGGCCGGTGCCTCGCGGTCGCGTCGCGAGCGTCGAGCCGGCAATGTAATGCCCAGTACTGCGGTCTCTACGCCGCCTGCGCCACACGCTCCGCGCTCATGCGATAGGAAATCGCCTCGGCCAGATGGATGCGGCCGACGGTTTCGCTGGCGTCGAGGTCGGCCAGCGTGCGCGCCACTTTCAACACCCGGTGGTAGGCGCGGGCGGAAAAGGCGAGTTTTTCGCTGGCGTCCTTGAGCAGCGACAGGCCGGCGGCATCGGGCATGGCGATCGCCTCGATGACAGCCGGCGCGCAATGCGCGTTGGTGGTGGCGCTGTTGACGCCGAGCCGTTCGAAGCGCTCGCGCTGGAGCGTGCGCGCGCGGCCGACGCGGAGTGCAACGTCAGCACTCTTCTCCGCCCTGTCG
This sequence comes from Mesorhizobium sp. M8A.F.Ca.ET.207.01.1.1, assembly GCF_004794715.1. Lineage (NCBI taxonomy): Bacteria > Pseudomonadati > Pseudomonadota > Alphaproteobacteria > Hyphomicrobiales > Phyllobacteriaceae > Mesorhizobium > Mesorhizobium sp. M8A.F.Ca.ET.207.01.1.1. The sequence goes on from NZ_SRUS01000003.1 coordinate 164,515, forward strand.
GGGCGGATCAGGTCGCTGGCCGAGACCGCCGGCACTTCAATACGAAGATCGATGCGGTCGAGCAGCGGTCCTGAGATCCGCGCTTGATAGTCGGTGCGGCATCGCTCGCCGCGTACGCAACGATAACCCGGCTCGCCGGCCATGCCGCAGCGGCACGGATTCATCGCCGCCACCAGCTGGATGCGCGCCGGATAGGTGACGCGGTGGTTGGCGCGCGCGATCATGCAGTCGCCGGTCTCAAGCGGCTGGCGCAGCGCATCGAGCGTCTGCGGCGTGAATTCGGGGAACTCGTCGAGGAACAGCACGCCGTGATGCGCTAGGGATACTTCGCCCGGCCGGGCGCGCATGCCGCCACCGACCATCGCCGCCATCGAGGCCGAGTGGTGCGGAGCGCGGAACGGTCGCCGGTCCGTCAGCTTGCCTTCGCCGAGCTCGCCGGCCACCGAGGCGATCATCGAGACCTCCAGGAGCTCCTTCGGCGCCAGCGGCGGCAGGATCGACGGCAGCCGCTGCGCCAGCATCGATTTTCCAGAGCCGGGCGGACCGACCATCAGCAGGTTGTGGCCGCCGGCAGCCGCCACCTCCAGCGCCCGCTTGGCCGTCTCCTGGCCCTTGATGTCGGCGAGGTCGGGCAGGTCGCGCGGCGCGGCGCGGATGCCGGCCTCGGGCCGCGACAGCACCTGCGTGCCGCGGAAATGGTTGGCGATGGCAATCAGGCTTCGCGGCGCCAGAATGTCGAATTCCCGCCCCGCCCAAGCAGCTTCCGGTCCGCAGGCGAACGGGCAGATCAGGCCCTTGCCCTCGGCATTGGCGCCGATCGCCGCCGGCAGCGCGCCGGCCACGGCGGTAATCGTGCCGTCGAGCGACAATTCGCCAAGCACGACATAGCCGGCCAGCATGTCGCCCGGAATGGCGCCAAGTGCTGCCATCAGGCCAAGCGCGATCGGCAGATCGTAGTGGCTGCCTTCCTTGGGCAGATCGGCCGGCGCCAAGTTAACGGTGACCTTCTTCGACGGCATCGACAGGCCCGACGCATGCAGCGCCGCCTGCACTCGCTCGCGGCTCTCGGCCACCGCCTTGTCGGGCAGTCCGACGATCTGGATGCCGACCTTGCCGGGCGCGATCATCACCTGCACGTCGACCGGCACGGCCTCGATGCCCTGGAAAGCGACCGTACGAACCCGCGCCACCATTCTTTGCCCCCGATGCCGTCTCTCCCCAGCCTTTGTGAGCCGGCCGCGAGCGACGTCAACGCGAGACAACCACAGATTTCAGCCCAAGGCAAGAACAATACAGGAACAAAGAGAGGCGTGCGCATACCGTCGACGGGCTCGCAACTGCCTGCAAGGCGCCTCACCGTGCGCGTGACGATGCGAGCCGCGCAGGATGGAGGCGAACGTTCCGGGAGTCCGTGCAGATCACGACGGCTTCACCGCCAGAAAAGTGTTCCACCCTCGCTCCTTCCTGCCGACGCGGAAGCTGTGGCTGACAAGCTCCATGCCGGCGGCCTCGATGCGCGCCGCGAAGGCGTCCTTGCGCCAGTCGACCGTATGGTATCTGCCGCTCGTTTCGCCGTCGCCGTCGCGCATCGAGACGACAGAGGCACCACCGGGCCGCAACGCCCGCGCGATCTTCTCCAGAACCGGGTCGATCTGGTCGCGCGGCACATGGATCAGCACGGCAAGCGCCACCACCGCGTCATAGGGACCGCCAAGCTCGTCGGTGATCACATCGAGCAGATCGCCGGTCTTGCCGCGTGCTGCCTGCAGTTCGAGAAAGCGCCGCGTCGCGTCGGTCCGCCGGACCTTGACGCCGAGGCCCTCCAGGAAGTCCGCATCGCGGCCAGGTCCGGACCCGATCTCCAGGATTCGGCCGCCCGGCCCGGCGATCGCCGCGGCGCGCTTGAGCGCGGCCTGGTCGTTCGGGTGGGGAACATGTCCGACAATCTCGTCATAACGGACCGCGTAGTCCTCATACGACTCGACCGTCCGACGGCTCTGCGCCAGGGCTTTCGCGGGCACGGTCATCATTCTCTCTGTCTCCGTGCGCCAATCGTGTCTAGCGGATGCTGCCATAAGGCGCGTGGCCGTCGAGCAGGCCGATGTCGCGCTTGAAATGGTCGGACAGTGCGCGCTGGTCGAGCAGGCGGCGCGACCGCGATCGGAAGGGAGCGACGAAGAGGTCGAGGATCGGATGACGGACTGTGACGCGCCGCGTGGAAGTGTTCATGGCCATGTCCTTTCGGGTTCGGTCGATGGTTTGAGTGTGCGCTTGCCGGCTCTTGGCTTCCAATCGAACGTCGCTTATCATGCATCAACAGGATTGATGTGTGATGAGCTGGGACCTGCCGCCATTGGGCGCCATCAGGGTGTTTGAAGCCGCATCGCGGCTGGGCAGCTTTACCAAGGCGGCCGAAGAGCTCGGCATGACCCAGTCGGCGGCGAGCTACCAGATCAAGGTGCTGGAGGAACGCGCCGGAACACCGCTTTTCGTAAGAAAAACAAGGCAGATCGCCTTGACCGAGGCCGGCGAGCAGCTGGCGCCGCACGCATCGGGTGCCTTCTCGGCGCTGGCCGATGCGTGGGTGGCGACCAAGGGCGGCGCCACCGGCGTCTTGTCGGTCACCACGGTCCAGACCTTTGCCTCGACCTGGCTCGCCGTGCGCCTTGGAGCATTCCAGCTGATGCATCCGGACCTTGCCGTGAAAGTCGACACATCGTCCCAGCTGGCCGATTTTGGGCGCGACGGCATGGATATCGGCATTCGCACCGGCACCGGGAAATGGCCGGGCCTGGCAGCCCACTATCTGTTCAAGGCGGATTACACGCCGATGCTCAGCCCGAGGCTGGTGCGGAGCGTGGGAGGCATCCGCCGGCCCGAAGATCTCTACAAGCTGCCACTATGCTGTTCGACCGATCCCTGGTGGAAGATCTGGTTCGAAGCGGCCGGCGCCCGCTTCGAACCAGATCGCATCATAGCCGGCCCGGAGCTTGGCACGCAGGCCTACGACGCGATGGCGGCGCTGACCGATCAGGGCGTCGCCATCCTCACCCGCAACCTCTACAGCTCGTTGCTGGCGACAGGACAGCTCATTCAGCCGTTCGAGGCCATGGGGTCCGACGGCGACGGCTACTGGCTGGTGCATTCCGAAAGCCGCCGCAACACCCCGAAGATCAGGCTGTTCAGGGACTGGGTGCTGGCCGAGACGGCTGATGTCAGGGAGCGCGAACAGGGCCGGGTCGAAGAGCCTTGATCAAATCAGGAACATCAGGGGAACCGGTAACCGGACAGGTTGCGCCCGGGTTGTAGCCGGCTGCAAAAAGCGGAACATGGTTAACACAAAATGAAAACGGATTATGTCCGCTTCGCTTCGACAGCGTCCCAGAACAGGCTGGCAATGTCGGCGCCACCAAAACGCTGTACCTCGCGCACGCCGGTCGGCGAGGTGACATTGATCTCGGTCATGTAGTCGCCGATGACATCGATGCCGACCAGGATGAAGCCGCGTTCCCTGAGCGACGGCCCGATGCGGGCGCAGATCTCGCGCTCGCGCGCCGTCAGCTCGGTTTTCTCGGCACGGCCGCCGACATGCATGTTGGAGCGGGAATCGTGCTCGGCCGGCACCCGGTTGATGGCGCCGACCGGCTCGCCGTCGATCAGGATGATGCGTTTGTCGCCCTTGCGCACATCCTTCAGGTAGCGCTGCACGATATAGGGCTCGCGGAACAGCTGGCCGAACATTTCGAGCAGCGAGGCGAGGTTGCGGTCGGCCTCGTGCAGATGGAAGATGCCCGCGCCGCCATTGCCGTAGAGCGGCTTGACGATGATGTCGCCGAATTCCTTGCGGAAGGCGGCCACCTCGAGCGGATCCTTGGTGATCAGCGTGTCCGGCATCAAATCGGAAAACTCGGTGACGAAGATCTTTTCCGGGCTGTTGCGCACCCAGGCCGGGTCGTTGACGACCAGCGTCTTCGGATGGATGCGCTCGAGGATATGCGTGGTGGTGATGTAGTTCATGTCGAAGGGAGGGTCCTGGCGCAGCAGGATGACGTCCATCTCCGATAGGTCGGTGCGAACCTTTTCGCCCAGCGAGTAGTGGCTGCCCTTTTCGTCGCGCACCTGCATCTCCTCGATGCGGGCAAACACCTTGCCGTCGCGCAGCGACAGGCGGTCGGGCGTGTAGTGGAACAATTGATGGCCGCGCCGCTGCGCTTCCAGCGACAGCGCGAACGAGGTGTCGCCGGCGATCGACACGGTCGAGACATGGTCCATCTGGACGGCGATTTTCAGCTTCATGGCGGATCCCCAGCGCAGTCAACGCAAGCGATATAAGGGTCCCGGCGCCTTCTGCCAATCGGGCCACGCCGTTAACGGTCGAAGACCAGCCGCGAGTAACCCAGGAAGGACAGCGTCATGGCTGCCAGCGAAGCGATGGCAAGCGCCGCCAGTGGTGGCGCCGCCGGCAGCACCAGCAGGATGGCTGAGTAGACGGCATAGTTGACGATGCTGGTGGCGACGCCGACGCCGCCATAGCGGGCGCCTTCCTGTGTCACGCCCCTGCTCGACGGCGAGAAGGTCAGGTGCCGGTTGATCTGCCAGGTGACGCAGAGCGCGAAGCCGATCGACAGCATGCGGGCGACGAAGGGTCCGAGCGGCGTGACGGCGAGCAGCAGCCACAGCGCCGCCGCGTCGGCGACGAAGCCGATGCCGCCGGCGAAGACAAAGCGGACGATGCGTTGCATCGGTCAGGCCGCACGCGAGGCCTTGCCCGGTTGCGGCTTCCGAACCACGTCGCCGGTGCGGCGCTCGACACGGCCCGAAGGCATGGAGAGATAGAAGATCCGCTTCTGCTCGGCGCGCCCACGCGAGACCGAATCGAGGATCAGTCCGGTCACCGCCGCCAGCATGGACAGAAGCAGCAGGCCGACCGACAGCACCCAGGTCGGCATGCGCGGTACCAGGCCGGTCTCGGCGAATTCGACCAGCACCGGCGCCATCAGGAACAGGCTCGAGGCCAGGAAGAACAGCGAAAAGGCGCCGAAGAAGCGCAACGGCTGCGTCTCCTTCATCAGCATGGCGAACATCCACAGGATCCTGGCGCCGTCGCGGAAGGTCGACAGCTTCGACGACGAGCCTTCCGGCCGGCGGCCGTAGTCGAGCGCAATCTCGCTGACCGGCAATTTGAGCTGCGAGGCGTGCACCGACATTTCGGTCTCGATCTCGAAGCCGCCGGAGACGGCGGGGAAGCTCTTGACGAAACGCCTGGTGAAGACGCGGTAGCCGGAGAAAATGTCGGTGAAATCGCTGCCGAACAGCCATTTGTAGAGGCTGTTGAAGGCCCGGTTGCCGAAGGCATGGCCGGCCCTGCCGGCATCGTCGGTGACGCCGCGCCTGGTGCCCACCACCATGTCGCAACGCTCGGTCAGGAGCGTGTTGATCAATTGCGGCGCGTCCTCGGGCGCGTAGGTGCCGTCGCCATCGGCCATCAGGTAGATGTCGGCGTCGATGTCGGCGAACATGCGCCGCACCACATTGCCCTTGCCCTGGCGCGGCTCGCGAACCACGATGGCGCCGGCCGCGCGGGCGCGCAGCGCCGTCAGATCCTTCGAATTGTTGTCGTAGACATAGATGGTTGCCGCGGGCAGCGTCTCGCGGAACCGCCGCACCACCTCGGCGATGGTCAGCTCCTCATTATAGCAGGGCAGGAGCACGGCGATGACGGGTTCATGGCTGATGTCTTGCGGCATTTTCGTCTCCGAATGCCTTGTCGACCATGCGGTCGCGCTCCGGAAACCGGCCGCGTTCAGGCGGTTTTACTATTTATTGAAGCCGTTAAGGCTAGGTTTAAGACCGACTTCACGAGTGTCGATTGGCCTGGAAAGGCCCGGCATTCCCGCCAAGGGCGATCGGCATGAGCACAGCAACGGGAACTTCCACAGGGAAGTCCGATATCGCGTTCGCGTTGCTTGCCGCCTTGCTGCTGCTCGGCCTCAATGCCCAGCAGGGATTCCCGCAACTGGCCAATCCGGCGGGCGACAATGACAGCCTGCTGCAACTGGTCGAAGTCCGCGACCTGCTGGCGGGCCAAGGCTGGTTCGACCTGCACCAGTACAGAATGGGGCTGGAGGGCGGCTTCGTCATGCACTGGTCGCGGCTGCTCGACGCGCCGCTGGCGCTGAGCATCCTTGCCGTTTCGAGCCTGACCGGCAGCGCCGCCCTGGCCGAACAGATCGTGCAAATAGTCTGGCCGGCCCTGCAGTTCTTTATCGCGGTCTTGTTCATCATCCGCGCCGCGCGCGCTTTCGCCGGCCCGCCCGCTGTGCTGCCCGCCGCCGTCGTCGGCGGGGCGGCCTTGTATTACATCGGGATTTTTTCCCCAGGCGCGCTCGATCATCACAATGTCCAGCTGATGCTGACGCTGGCGAGCCTGGCCTTGCTGCTCGAGGCGCCCACGTATCGGCCGGCTGCCCTTGTCGCGGGCATCTGCGCCACGCTGACCCTGGCCATCGGCATGGAAAGCGCGCCCTATGCCGGGGCCCTCGGCGCCGTCGTCGCTCTGCTGTTTCTCGGCAATGGCGACGCCGAAAGGCTGATCGCCAGGGATTTCGGCCTCGGCGTCGCCGGCGTCTCGGCTCTGGTCTTCGCCGCCACCATCCCCGTCTCGTCCTGGGGCCAGGCCCAGTGCGACACGTTCTCGGTCGTGCAGTTCGCCGTCACAGCGCTTGCCGGCACCGGTCTGGCAATCATTGCTTCATGGAGGGCAGCCAACGCGACGGCCGCCCAGCGCCTGATGTCGCTTGGCCTGCTTGCCGTCGCTCTCGCCCTCGTCGTGGCGTTGCTGTTCCCGCAATGCCTGGCGGCGCCCTATGCCCATCTCGACCCGCGCCTGCAGCAGATGTGGCTCGGCTATATCGAGGAGGCGCAGTCGATCGTCCAGCTTGTCGTCGACGATCCGGCAAGGGCCGTGGCGCGTTTTGCCACGCCGCTGGTGGCCATCGTGCTGATGGCGCTCCGTTTCAGCCATGGCGGCTGGCGGCGGCAGGACAGCCTCGTCGCCGCACTGCTGGTCGTGGCGGTCCTGGTCAGCGCCTGGGAAGTGCGCGGCTCGACCTTCTCCATCGCCTTTGCGGTGATCCCGCTTTCGGCCTGGATCGCCAAATGGCGGCAGCGGGCCGAAGCCAGCCCGTCCAGCGGCTCGGTACTCAGGATGGCGGCGGCCTGGCTGATCTCGGTCAATGCCATCTGGTCGGGTGCCGCCGAGGCCGCCTCGAGCGCCTTCGCAACTGCTGCACCCGCCAGGGACGCCAGCATCGATGCGCCCTGCAACAGCAAGGCCTCGTTCGCCGTGCTTGGCGCGATGGCCCCCACCACGGTGCTTGCCATCTCCAATCTTGGCTCGCCCATCCTCGCCTTTACCGGTCATCGCGTGTTCGCCGGGCCCTACCATCGCAACGTCGCCGGAAACCTGCTCGTGTTCGATGCATTGCTGGGCTCGGCCACCGACGCCAAAGCCATCGTCGAAAGTCACCATGTCGGCCTTGTCGCGCTCTGCCTCGACAACCCTGAAAGCCGGCTGTTCGCTGCCAGGGCGCCGGACGGTTTTCTGGCCGGGCTGATGCGCGGCAGCGTGCCGGAATGGCTGGAGCCGGTGGCGGAGACCCGTGGCGCTCCTCTGGAACTGTACCGCGTCCGGCTCGGCGGCTGATCCAGCCGGCAGACGCTACTCCTTCCGATACAAGATCATGCCGCCGTGATGCAGCACGCCGTCGATGAACGTGCCATCGGCGGTGAATCCGGTATCGTCCCAATAGTCGATGTGATGCCCCCGGACTTCGTAACGCCCCCGATACGCGCTCTCCCGGGTTCCACGCGCTTCGTCGTACCGGCCATTTGGAAGCAGCTTGTGACGGACATGGCCATCGGCTGTCACCCACATGCCTGCATAGGGATGGCTTTGAGCAATGATTTGCTGGTCGGGATTCATCTGGGCGAGACCTTTCTGCACGGGGACCGCGCCAAAGAGAAGCATGAGCGATGCAAGCAGGGAAAACGACGACGTCATGGCCGCTACCTTGTGGCCGTCGGCCGAATGACGATCTCGTTGACATCGACGTCGTCGGGCTGCTCGATGGCGAAGCGCACCGCGCGGCCGATCGCGTCCGGCTGCAAGGCGATCGCCCGGTAGGTCTTCATGGCTTCGGCCGCCAGCGGATCGGTGATGGAATGGGCCAATTCACTCTCGACCACGCCGGGATGAATGCAGGTCACCCGAATGTCGTCGTTCTCCTGCCTGAGGCCGTCGGAAATCGCCCGCACCGCGTATTTGGTCGCGCAATAGACCGCTGCCGTTGGCGCGACCGAGAGCGCGCCGACCGAAGCGATGTTAATGATGTGGCCGGAGCCTCTCGCGGTCATCTCCGGCAGCACCGCGGCGATCCCGTGGAGCACGCCCTTGATGTTGACGTCGACCATGCGGTCCCATTCGTCGACCTTGAGGGAGGCCATCAGCGAAAGCGGCATCACGCCGGCATTGTTGACGATCACGTCGACGCGTCCCCAGGCTTGTCGCGCCGCCTCGGCAAAGGCAGCGACATCGTTACGGTCGGTGACGTCGAGGCCGCGGATCCTGGCCTCCCCACCGTGCGCGGTGATCTCCTCGGCGAGCGCCTCCAGCCGGTCTGTGCGCCGCGCGCCGAGCATGACTTTCGCCCCGGCGGCGCCGAGTTCTCGGGCAATCCCCGCGCCGATTCCGCTTGATGCGCCGGTAATGAGGACGGTCTTGTCGAGGGGCATGCTTGTCTCCTGTTCCTGGATTGACCGCCGCCTTGCGTCGGTTGCCAGGAAGATAGAATTGCCCCATTGTCGCGTTAAGACAGCCATTTCTTGACGCTATGGAAAGCCACGCTAACCAATGGATCTCAACGCGCTCTCCGTTTTTGCGCTTGTCGCCGAGGAGCGGAGTTTTCGCGCCGCCGCCGACCGGCTGGGTGTCACCCGCTCGGCCGTCAGCCAGACGATCAGGCGGCTGGAAGAGACCATCGGCATAGCGCTTGTGCGGCGCACGACGCGCAGCGTCAGCCTCACCGAGGCGGGGGAGCGGCTCCGCGCCGAAATCGCGCCGGCCATTGCGGACATGCGTGCCGCGGTCGAGGCCGCCGGCAGCTTGCGTGGTTGCCCGCGCGGGCAGTTGCGGCTCGCCGTTTCGTCGATCGCGGAGGGCTTCCTGTCGGGGCCGCTCCTGGCGGCCTTCGCCGAGGCCAATCCGGAGGTTCAGATCGACATCACGGTGACGGACGATGAATTCGATATCGTTGCCCAGGGATACGATGCCGGCGTCAGGCTGGGCGAAGTCATCGAGCAGGACATGATCGCGGTTCCCGTTGCCGGTGACGAGCGGCAGCTGGCTGTCTGCGCGCCAGCCTACCGCGATCGATTTGGTGAGCCTGCGCATCCGAGCGAGCTTGCGGCCCGTCGCTGCATTGGTTGGCGTCCCGCTCCCGGGGTTGCGCCCTACCGATGGGAATTCGCGGTCGACGGCAAGGAGTTCAGCGTCGCCGTCGCCCCGGAGATCACGACAAACGACATGACGTTGATGATCAGGCTCGCTGTCGCCGGCGCCGGCATCACCTTCGGCATGGAACGGAGCTTCCGTCCCTGGCTCGACCGGGGCGAGCTGGTGCCCATCCTGGAGTCCTATTGCCCACGCTTTGCCGGCTTCTATCTCTATTATCCCGGCCGCCGCAACTTGGCGCCGAAGCTGCGCGCGCTTGTCGATCACCTGCAGCGCTTCAGATAGCGTCGTGGGATCGTTGGCGGGTCTCGAAAAATCGATTCAAGCGATACGTTTCCTAAAGGGTTTGCTGCCAGTCTCGAAAATAAACTCCGACGACAAAGCAGGGACGAACAGGGACACCGATGCAAACTCCGTTTGGCACCGGTCAGGCAAACAGGGAAAGCACGGATCTGGCGTTCACCGATCCGTTGACCGGGCTTGGCAATCATCGCCGCTTCTTCGACAAGGTCGACCGCCTGATCAGCGACCGCGCCGACGATCCCGCGCCCTTCACCGTCGGCATTCTCGACCTCGACGGCTTCAAGCCGATCAACGATCTGTTCGGCCACAAGGCCGGCGACGACATCCTGATCCAGGTCGCCATGCGGCTGCGTGCCTCGATGGACGGCCATTCGACGGTCTGCCGCATCGGTGCCGACGAATTCGCCTTCCTCTACCCGCTGGTGTTCTCGGAGGATGCGGCGGCTGAAAAATCCCGCATGCTGATCGAGATCCTGTCGGCGCCCTATGATGTCGGCGAGCGCACCGCCAGGCTCTCGGCCTCGGTCGGCTGCTCGCTGTTCTATTCGGGCGACGAGACCACCGAGATCCTCATCAACAAGGCCGAAACGGCGCTCTACCATGCCAAGCGTTCCGGCCGCGGCCGCGTCGTCGTCTACACCCGTGAGATGGAAGAGGCTGCCAAGCGCGTCACCCGCATCGAGCAGGCGCTGCGCCGCGCCGTCTCCGCCGGCGAGGTGGAGCCGCATTTCCAGCCGATCGTCGACCTCACCACGCGCCGCACCATCGGCTTCGAGACGCTGGCGCGCTGGACCGATCGCGATCTCGGCGCGGTGCCGCCGACCGTCTTCATCCCGATCGCCGAGGAGCGCGGCATCATTGGGCCGCTGTCGCAGCTGGTGCTGCGCAAGGCGACCGAAGCCGCCAGGAGCTGGCCGAAGGACCTGTTCCTGTCCTTCAACCTGTCGCCCTCGCAGCTCGTCGACCAGAACACCGGCCTGCACATACTGGCGATCCTCGACCGCACCGGCTTCGATCCGCGCCGGCTGGAGATCGAGATCACCGAAACCGGCCTGATGAACGACCCTGCCTCGGCCGCGCAGATCGTCGAGGATCTGCGCCGCGTCGGCATCCGCGTCTCGCTCGATGATTTCGGCACCGGCCAGTCCTCGCTCGGCCGGCTGCGTGAATTCCATTTCGACAAGCTCAAGATCGACCGCGCCTTCGTCGCCTCCATTCTCGAAGACCGGCCATCCGAGCACATCATCCGCGCCATCCTCGCCATGTGCGAAGGGCTCGGCATGGACGTCGTCGCCGAAGGCATCGAAGAGGAGGCGCAGGCCGACCGGCTGGTCCAGTTCGGTTGCGCCGGCGGACAGGGCTATCTGTTCGGCAAGCCGGCCGATGCCGATGCCACATTGGGCTACCTCCGTGATTCCTTCCGTGGCGCCCTGCGCGCCAAGGCGATCTGAACGGCGAAAAACGGTGCTGCCCACAATGTGGCGACAGCCGCTCCGCTGGTCGAGCGGCGCACCATCGCCTTTTTGTCAGACATAAGCCCGAAAATGCGTCTTTTCGCCCTTGCCCGCCGGACGTGTCTGGCTAGGATGCGCGCCGGTTGACCCGGGAGACGAAAATCATGATGCCATCGGCGCGGTTTGCCGACCTCGAAGGCGCTTCGGTGCTGATCACCGGCGGCGGCTCCGGCATCGGCGCGGCGTTGACCGAAGGGTTCATGCGCCAGGGCGCCAAGGTCGCCTTCATCGACATCGCCGATGCGCCGAGCATCACGCTCGCCGACCGCATCGAGAAAGAGCTCGGCCGGCGTCCGCTCTACCTCAAGACCGATCTGCGCGACGTCGAGGCCTTGCGCGCTGCAGCCGCCCGGGCCGCCGACGCGCATGGCGACGTCACCGTGCTGGTCAACAACGCCGCCTGGGACGAACGCCATGAAGTCGAGGACGTCACCGTCGAATTCTGGGACAACAATCTCTCCATCAATCTCAGGCCGCATTTCTTCACCGCGCAGGCGGTGGCATCAGGCATGAAGCGGGCCGGCGGCGGCTCGATCATCAATTTCACCTCGACCTCCTACCTGATCAACCATCCCGACATGCCGGCCTATACCGCTGCCAAGGCGGGCATACTCGGCCTCACCAAGGGGTTGGCAGGCAAGCTCGGACCCGACCGCATCCGCGTCAACGCCGTCGCGCCCGGCTGGGTGATCACCGAGCGGCAGCAGGAGCGCTGGGTGACCGAACAGGCGCTCGCCGCCCATGTCGCCAAGCAGTGCATCAGGGACGTCATGCGGCCGGACGACATGGTTGGCACGGTGCTGTTCCTGGCCTCGGACGCTTCGCGCATGTTGACCGCGCAGATGCTGATCGTCGATGGAGGCTTCCTGTGAGCCCAGCCGGCAACGTTCCGGCGGTAGCCGCACTCGATTGGGGCACGACCCGGCTCCGGGTCTGGCTGATCGACGGCGCCGGCAAGGTGCTTGCCGAGCGTCGCGGCGACGACGGCCTGATCACCGCGCGCGAAAAGGGCTTCGCCAACGTTCTGGAGAGCCATCTGACGGCGATGGGTGCGCCGGAGGAATTGCCCGTCATCATCTGCGGCATGGCCGGTTCGCGCCAGGGTTGGCTCGAGGCGCCCTATGTCAGCGTGCCGTCGCCGCTCGGCGCCATTCTCGGCGGCGCCGCCCGTGTGCCTGATCAGAAACGTGACATCCGTATCGTTCCCGGCCTTGCCCAGCGCCTGGCCGACGCGCCCGACGTCATGCGCGGCGAGGAAACGCAGTTGGCCGGCGCCGGCCTGCCGGCCAAGGGCCGCCATCTCGTCTGCATGCCCGGTACCCATTCGAAATGGGTGCTGGTCGAGGACGGCGCCGTCACCGGCTTTGGCACCTGGCCGACGGGCGAGCTGTTTTCAGTGCTTGCCGCGCACTCGATCCTGCGCCATTCGCTGGGTGAGCATCCCAGCCCGGTTGCTGGTGACAATCCGTTCTTCCGCCGCTGGTGCGAAATCGCACTGGGCGAGGGTGGTGACGTCACCTCGCGGCTGTTTGCCATCCGCGCCGCCGGCCTGCTCCAGGATTTGAAGGCCGATGATGCGGCCGCCTGCCTGTCCGGCCTGCTGATCGGCGGCGAGATCGCCTCCGCCCGGCGCCGGCATGGCGCCGGCGCGACATCGGTGGTGCTGGTTGCCTCGGGCGCGCTGGCCGTGCTCTACCAGGCCGCGCTCGGCCTTGCCGGGCTTGGCCTGCGCACCGTCGACGCCGACGAAGCAGTACGCGCCGGGCTGATCGAAGCCGCGCGCGAGAACGGCATGATCGTCAGAACCGGAGCAGCCCTGTGAGCCAGACCGCACCTTTTCCCAAACTCAAGCGCGGCCTGGTCGCCATCCTGCGCGGCCTGAAGCCCACCGAGGCGATCGCCATGGGCCAGGCGCTGTTCGACGCCGGCATCGAGGCGATCGAGGTGCCGCTCAACTCGCCCGAACCGTTCTCGTCGATCGCCAGGATTGTCGAAGTGCTGCCGAAAACGGCCCTGGTCGGCGCCGGCACCGTGCTGACGGCGGCCGATGTCGACAGCCTGCACCGGGCCGGCGGTCGATTGCTGGTCAGCCCCAACATCGATGCCGAGGTGATGGGCCGCGCCAAGACGTATGGCATGGTCACCATGCCTGGCGTGTTCACCCCTACGGAAGCTTTCCAGGCGATCCGGCTCGGCGCTTCGGCGCTGAAATTCTTTCCCGCCAGCGTGCTCGGCGCATCGGGCATTTCCGCGATCCGGGCCGTACTGCCGGCGCAGACGCTGGTCGGCGCGGTCGGCGGCGTTTCGGACAAGGATTTTGCCGGCTACAAGGCGGTTGGCGTGACGGTGTTCGGGCTTGGCTCCAGCCTGTTCAAGCCAGGCATGAGCGTCGACGACGTAGCGGCGCGCGCACACGCCGCCGTCGCTGCCTGGGACGCGGCATTCGGAGACGCATGATGAGCGATGTTTCGGTTTTCTCCGACCATGTCTGCGAGCTCGGCGAAGGGCCAAGCTACGATCCCGCCACCGATGCGTTGTTCTGGTTCGATATCGTCAACGGCCGGCTCCTGGAGAAATCCGTGGCCGGCGGTGCGCTGAAGATCCACGAGCTTGGCCAGATGGCGAGCGCCATCGCCATCATCGACGACAAGCGTCAGCTGATCGCCACCGAGACCGGCCTCTTCGTCCGCGACGTCGCGACCGGCCGGATGACGCTGCATACGCCTGTCGAGGCCGACAATCCCCTTACCCGCTCCAACGATTCCCGTGTCCATCCCTGCGGCGCCTTGTGGATGGGGACGATGGGCAAGAGCGAGGCAAAGGGCGCCGGTTCGATCTACTGGTTTTTCAAGGGCGAACTGCGCAAGCTATTCTCCGGCATCACCGTGTCGAACTCGATCTGTTTCTCCGGGGATGGCGCGCTCGCCTATTACACCGACACCTCGACCGGCCTGCTGATGCGCGTCGCCTGTGATCCGGCGACCGGCCTGCCCGCTGGAGAACCAAATGTGTTCGTCGATCACCGCTCGTCCAAGGGCTATGTCGATGGGTCGGTCGTCGACCACGATGGCGTGCTGTGGAACGCCGTCTGGGGCGGCAAGGCGGTCAAGGCCTATTCGCCCGACGGCACATTGTTGCGCGAAATTGCGATGCCGGTGACGCAGCCTTCCTGCCCGGCTTTTGTCGGCGCGAAGGCGGACCGGCTGGCGGTGACGTCGGCCTGGAAAGGCAAGGACGAGAAGCAGCGCCAGCTCGACCCGCAGGCCGGCATGACGTTCGTCCTCGACATCAAGGTCAACGGCCGCTTCGAGCCACGCGTGCTGATCGCCTGAACGAAGGTGGCCGATAAACGTCCTCGCCGGCGTTGTCACGCAACCGTCCGGGACGGTCGGTTTCGCGAAAGCCCACGGCATGCGCCGTGCGATGCTGGGCGATCACATAGCCGGGATTCAATCATCGCATGTCCAGCCGCAGGCCAGAACTGATCCTCGTCCACGAGCCGGAGAAGGCTTGCTTCGAGCGCCTGGTCGCCGACGGCTATGCGCCGAAGCGTGCCGCCGAGATTTCGTCCTACCTGGCGCAGTCGACCGACCTCGCGCCCGAATTCGACACGCTCGCCGCAGCCTGTGACAGCCGCGGCCTCGCCTTCGCCGCGGTGGAGCTGGACGATGCCGCAAGCGCGCTCACCGGAGCCGATCCGGCCACGACGCTGGTCTGGACGCTGACCGACGGCATCGCCTATTTCCGTGGCGGCGCCGCACCCGCGCTGGCGCGGCTCAACGGCCTGAGAACGATCGGCGCGGACGATTCGCTGTTCGCGCTCTGCCAGGACAAGTTTCGCTCCGGCGCGGTGCTTGGCGCCCTCGGCCTGCCGGCGCCGCAGGCGGGACTTGCCCGCAATGGAAACTGGCTGGTCGAGCCGCCGGCCTCCGCTGCCGGCTGGTTCGTCAAGCCCAACAGGCTCGGCGCCAAGATCGGCATCTGGCCGGATTCGCGCGTAGCCGATCTCGGCCACGCGCTGGAGCTCAGCCGCCGTGTTTTCGCGGCCTATCGCGACGATGTCGTCGTCCAGCCCTATGTCGCCGGCCGCAATGTGCGCGCCAGCTTCCTCGGCCTGACGCCGGAAACCGGCGTCGAGGCGCTTGGCGTCGCCTTTGTCGAGTCAGGCGCGGACTTCCAGACCATGGCGGACAGCCTGGCGCTTTATGGTGACACCGGTGAGGCGGCGAAGACTGCCGGGCACTATGCCGAACCCGAACTCGCTCCAGTCGCGGACAGCCAGCCGGTGGCCGATGCGAGGATCAGGGTGATCGCCGAACGGCTGATCAGCGGGCTCGGCCTGCGCGACGTGTTTTCCATCGACCTGCGCGTCGAGGCAGATGACACGGTTCATCTCATCGAGTTCGAGGTCTGCCCCGGCCTGCCGTGCTTCGATTTCCGCGCCTACTGCCGCCAGCAATGGGCGCTGGGCCTGACCGACGCGATGGCGGAAACCGCCGCAAGCCGGTTGCGCCCATGACGTCAGGGATGGCGGCGCGACACCCCCTCGCAATCGGCATCCGACGGCTAAGCAAGGAGCGACGCGGCGCGGACATGCCGTGACTTCGATCCGTTGCGACGGTGCGGAATTCCGCTCGGCCGCCCCCGGACCTAAATGCCTTCGACCAGCACGATCTCGCCGTCGGCGACCTTCTGGCGGATGGCGACCGCGCGCTGATACTCCGGCGAGTGATAGCAGTCATGCGCGGCGGCGAGCGATGGAAATTCGATGATGACATTGCGCGCGCGGCCCTGACCCTCGGCTTTCTCGTGTTCACCGCCGCGGGCGAGAAAAGTCGCGCCAAAGCGCTCGAAGGCCGGCTTGGCGGCCGCGACATAGTCCTTGTAGCCTTCGGCGTCGCGCACATCGACACGTGCGATCCAGTATCCCTTGGGCATTCTCTTTTCTCCTATCGTGCTGGCTCGTCAGGCCGAGCGCATTTCTTCCAGAATGGCCTCGGCCGCCGCGCGCCGGTCGCTTGCCGCGACGATCGGCCGTCCGACGACCAGATGGCTGGCGCCGTTGCGGACCGCCTGCGCCGGCGTCACAACGCGCTTCTGGTCGCCATGGTCGCTGCCGGCCGGCCGGATGCCGGGCGTCACCACCGCCATGTCCGGGCCGACGATGCGGCGCACCGCTTCGGCTTCCGCGGCCGAGCAGACGATACCTCCCATGCCGGCATGCAGCGCCTGTTCCGAGCGCCTCAGCACCAGCGTGTGCGGGTCATATTCATAGCCGACATCGATCATGTCCTGCTCATCCATCGAGGTCAGCACGCTGACGGCGAGCAGGCAAAGCTCGCTGCCGCGCGCTGCCTCCACCGCCGCCTGCATCGCCTTGGGATAGGCATGGATGGTCAGCATGGTCATGCCCATCTTGACGATGTTCTCGACGCCCTTGGCCACCGTGTGGTCGATGTCGAGCAGCTTCATGTCGAGGAAGATTTTCGTTCCGCCGCTGGCCAGCTCCCTGGCAAAGTCGAGCCCGCCGGCAAAGGCCAGCTGATAGCCGATCTTGTAGAAGGAGACGACGCCGTCGAGCTCGCGCACCGCCTGCTCGGCCTCCTTCACGGTCGGCACGTCGAGGCCGACGATCAGTCGCTCTTGCATGGATTGGGCCTGCATGGAATGGGCCTGCATGGTTGCGGCGGTCACACCTCGACCCTGGTCGACAGCATGCGCGAGGTCTCGATCAGCGTGCGGCATAGGTGCTCCATCGATTTGTGCAGTCTTTCGTCACGGAAATGGCCGTCCCCGTCGAAGGCGTCGCCACCCTCCGGCACCGAGCATTCGGGCGTCACCACCTCCATCTGGCAGCGCACCAGCACGGCGCGCAGATGGTTGATGCAGCGTATACCGGCGAAGTGTCCGTTGGAGGACGAGCAGAGGCCCGCGACCTTGCCGGCAAGCGGCCTGACCGATCGGCCGCCATCCCGTCGCACCCGGCTCACCCAGTCGATCGTGTTCTTGAGCAATGGCGGGATCGAGCCGTTATATTCGGGCGTCGCGATCAGCAGCCCGTCATGAGCGGCGATCAGCCGCGCCAGCTTCTGGGCGTTTTCGGGGACGCCTCTTTCCATTTCCAGGTCTTCGTCGAGGATCGGCAAGGGATAGTCTGCGAGCGAAACGCGGGTGACCTCGGCGCCCTGCACCGCAAGTTCCTTCTGCGCCACGTCGGCGGTCCTGCCGCTATAAGCGCCTGTGCGCACCGAGCCGGCGAAGACGAGGATTTTCGGGATCACTGCCATTGGCCAACCTTGTTCTGGGACACGTACAGCCAAGGTTCGATCAAATCAACGCATCGGCGCCATAAAACGCTCGGTATTGGCCGAAGCCCCCGACTTCGTCATCCCTGGGCGAAGCAGGAGCGAAGCTCCGTCGCGGAGACCCCGGGATCCATTCCGTGACCTTGGACGTAGAGTGCAGCGGAGCAGAATTCTTCTTCGCCGCGGCACGTCGAGGTCGCGGCATGGATCCCTTGGGCTGCGAAGCAACTCCAGGGGTCTGCGCCGCGTCGCTGCGCTCCTTGCTCCGCCCGTGGATGACGAAATGAGGGATGTTTCGGCCAATCGCCAAGCTATGCAGCCAGCATCAGGAACCGCGAACGGCTCAGCGCGTCCGCTAATGCGCTTCGCGCCGGTAGATCCACAGCTGCGTCGGCGGGATGTTGCGGAAGATGAAGTCGAAATGCTTGACCGTGTAGTCGCCGCGGCCCGCCGGGATCGGCGACATCGGACCATAGGTCAGCTGGACGATCGGCCGTCCGGCCGGGATGCGATCGAGCAGGCTTTCGATATAGGCGATACGCTGGGCGACCGGGAAGTTGAGCAGCGGCACCCCGGAAACGACGCTATCGAAGATCATCCCGCGCCTCTCGCCAAGCGTGGCGTTGAGGTTGAAGGCATCGCCCTCGATGACGTTGACGCCGGGATAGAGCTGGCGCAGATGGCGCACGAAATCGGTGGAATATTCGACCGCGTAGAGGTTTTCGGGCCGCACGCCCTGGGCGAGGATGGCGCGGGTGATGACGCCGGTGCCGGGACCGACCTCGAGCACCGGCAGGCCGGACTTCGGGTTGACGATCGAGGCCATCTTGCGCGCGGTGATCGAACTGGTCGGAACGATGGAGCCGACGGTCTTCGGCTTGTCGATCCAGCCCTTGAAGAATTTGAGTTCGTCGTCGAACTTCTCGGCAAACGCCTTCCGCAGTCCGTGACCACGTGCCATGCAAGCTCTCCTCAGCGCGCCCCTTGGAAGCTACTTAACACCTGGGTGACGCAAGGCAAGGCACGGCCATGCCTATGTCGTGGATAAGATAGCTTTGGTCGCGTCTCAACGTTCGCCGAAAGACTCGAAAAAGTCCTTCATGCGAGCGAAAAAGCCGCTCGATTGGGGCGAATTGTCCTGCGAGGAGAGTTGTTCGAACTCCTCCAGCAGCTCGCGCTGGCGGCGCGACAGGTTCTGCGGCGTCTCGACCGCGGTCTGGATGTAGAGGTCGCCGACATTGGGCTGGCGCAACACCGGCATGCCCTTGCCCTTGAGGCGGAACTGACGTCCGTTCTGCGTGCCTTCGGTGACCTTCACCTTGGTCTGTGTGCCGTCGAGCGTCGTCACCTCGAAGGAGCCGCCAAGGGCCGCCGTCGTCATCGAGATCGGCACCTTGCAATAGAGGTCGGCACCGTCGCGCTGGAAGAATTCGTGCGGCTTGACCGCCAGGAAAATATAGAGGTCGCCCGACGGCCCGCCGCGCAGGCCGGCCTCGCCTTCATTGGCCAGCCGGATGCGGGTGCCGTCCTCGATGCCGGCCGGGATGTTGACCGAGAGCGAGCGCTCCTCGGTGACGCGGCCCTGGCCTGCGCATTTCGGGCACGGGTCCTTGATCGTCTGGCCGCGGCCCTGGCATTGCGGGCAGGTCCGCTCGATCGAGAAGAAGCCTTGCGTGGCGCGCACCTTGCCGTGGCCGTTGCACATCGAGCAGGTAACCGGCTGGGTGCCGGGCTTGGCGCCGCTGCCGGAGCATTCCGTGCAGGATATCGAAGCCGGCACGCGGATTTGCGCGGTCTTGCCCGCGAAGGCTTCCTCCAGCGAGATTTCCATGTTGTAGCGCAGGTCGGCGCCGCGCTCTCGGCCACCGGAAGAGCGGCGCTGGCGGCCGCCCATCATGTCGCCGAAAATATCCTCGAAGATGTCGGCGAAGCCGCCGGCGCCAAAGCCTTGCGCGCCGCCATTCATGCCGCCCTGCTCGAAGGCGGCGTGACCGAAACGGTCATAGGCCGCGCGCTTCTGCGGGTCCTTCAGCGTCTCATAGGCTTCGTTGATTTCCTTGAACTTGTGCTCGCAGGAATGATCGCCGGGGTTGCGGTCGGGATGGAACTGCATGGCGAGCTTGCGAAAAGCGCTCTTGAGCGCCTTCTCGTCGGCGCCCTTTTGCACGCCCAGCGTTTCGTAGAAATCAGCTTTCATTTTTTCCCGCAGTCCGGATCAACGTCTTGATGCATTGTTGCGTCGTTTGCCGGCATGTTGTCTCGATTTAGGATCGGTGCCGCCCGGATGCCAGTGCCGGTGTGCGCCTGTCCGGGTTTTTCTGTTATTTTTTCCGCGAGGGTTGCAAAAAAGCCCGGCCTGCGCCGGGCTTTTCGCATTATCTTGCCGTCAGGCCGTTCAGGCCGACTTCTTCTTGTCGTCGTCCTCGTCGATTTCCTCGAAATCGGCATCGACCACGTCGGAGTCCTTGGCCGCATCCGCCTTGGCGTCGGCTTCCGCCGCTTCCTTCTGCGAGGCCTCGTACATGGCCTGGCCAAGCTTCATGGAAGCTTCGGCGAGCGTCTGGCTCTTGGCCTCGATGTCGGCCGGGTCGTCGCCCTCCGCAGCGGTCTTGAGCGCCGCGATCGCGTCCGAAATCGCCGTGCGCTCGGCCTCGGAGACCTTATCGCCATATTCCTTCAGCGACTTCTCCGAGGAATGCACCAGCGCTTCGGCCTGGTTGCGGGCCTCGACAACGGCGCGACGCTTCTTGTCGGTGTCGGCATTGGCCTCGGCGTCCTTGACCATCTTCTCGATGTCGGCGTCCGAAAGACCACCCGAGGCCTGGATGCGGATCTGGTGCTCCTTGCCGGTGCCCTTGTCCTTGGCCGAGACGTTGACGATGCCGTTGGCGTCGATGTCGAACGTGACTTCGATCTGCGGCACGCCGCGCGGCGCAGGCGGAATGCCGACCAGGTCGAACTGGCCGAGCGCCTTGTTGTCGGCGGCCATTTCACGCTCGCCCTGGAAGACGCGGATGGTCACGGCCGACTGCGAATCCTCGGCCGTCGAGAACACCTGGCTCTTCTTCGTCGGGATGGTCGTGTTGCGCTCGATCAGCCTGGTGAACACGCCGCCCAGCGTCTCGATGCCGAGCGACAACGGCGTCACGTCGAGCAAAAGCACGTCCTTGACGTCGCCCTGCAGCACGCCGGCCTGGATGGCGGCGCCGAGTGCGACGACCTCATCCGGGTTGACGCCCTTGTGCGGCTCCTTGCCGAAGAACTGCTTCACGATCTCCTGGATCTTGGGCATGCGGGTCATGCCGCCGACCAGGACCACTTCGTCGATCTCGCCAGCCTTCAGGCCGGCATCCTTCAGCGCCGCCTTGCACGGTTCGATGGTGCGCTGGACGAGATCCTCGACCAGGCTTTCGAACTTGGCGCGGGTCAGCTTCAGCGTCAGGTGCTTCGGGCCGGTCGCGTCGGCGGTGATGAAGGGCAGGTTGATCTCGGTCTGCGTCGTCGACGACAGCTCGATCTTGGCCTTCTCGGCCGCTTCCTTGAGGCGCTGCAGGGCAAGCTTGTCGGCCTTGAGGTCGATGCCCTGTTCCTTCTTGAACTCGGCCGCCAGATATTCGACCAGGCGCATGTCGAAATCCTCGCCGCCGAGGAAGGTGTCGCCATTGGTCGACTTCACCTCGAACACGCCGTCGCCGATTTCCAGCACCGAAATGTCGAACGTGCCGCCGCCAAGGTCATAGACGGCGATGGTCTTGCCTTCCTTCTTGTCAAGGCCGTAGGCGAGTGCCGCGGCCGTCGGCTCATTGATGATGCGCAGCACTTCGAGGCCGGCGATCTTGCCGGCGTCCTTGGTGGCCTGGCGCTGGGCGTCGTTGAAATAGGCCGGAACGGTGATGACCGCCTTCTCGACCTTCTCGCCGAGATAGGCTTCCGCCGTTTCCTTCATCTTCTGCAGGATCATGGCCGAGATCTGGCTGGGCGACTGCTTCTTGCCGCCGGCCTCGACCCAGGCATCGCCATTGTCGCCCTTGACGATCTTGTAGGGGACAAGCTTCTTGTCCTTCTCCGTCACCGGATCGTCATAGCGGCGGCCGATCAGGCGCTTGACCGCGAAGATGGTGTTTTCAGGATTGGTGACCGCCTGGCGCTTGGCCGGCTGGCCGACGAGACGTTCGCCGTCGCCCGAGATGGCGACGATGGAAGGCGTCGTGCGCGCGCCTTCCGCATTCTCGATCACCTTCGGTTCCTTGCCATCCATGATGGCGATGCAGGAGTTGGTGGTGCCGAGATCGATACCGATTACTTTTGCCATTTTTCTAGTCTCTCCGCTAAGCAGGCTCTCAGGACCCGGTAAAGGCGTTCCGATGAAAGCCCCTGTTCACAAGAAATCCCGTCCGGCCACCGGTTGTCCGGCGCCGCACGGCTTGGCGCGTATATAAGAACAGGCGGCATCGCGCGCAAGCATTCTGCGCAAGGCTTCCATGAACCTTTCCACGCCGGCCAGCGACTGATGTCCAGGTGCCGCATGGTGCGGCCCCGGAAAGGAAGCCCCCATGACCAGCAACCCAGAGACTCCGCGGTCTCCGGGACCAACAGGAGCTCGGCGCGACCACCGCCTTCGGGACGGGGTCGATGCGCTGGGCTTTCCGCTGATTCCGTTGACCCTGCGCAGGAGCAGGCGTATCGTCACTATGAGGAAAGCAGACAATTCAATCAGGGAAGAACGAGCCGGACCGCCGCGACTTGCCCTGATTTGTGCGGCAAGTCCGGACGTCTCTCCCCTGGACTACGGGGGTAGTGTCATGTCTCGCATCCGCGGCTCGTTCGTGCCTTCTTCAGAGTTAGACGGCCGCTTGCGCGGTGCCTTGCAGGCCACAGGCTTGCTGGCTCTCGCGCTTGCCGCCAGCCTGTGGCTGGGCGGCGCGGCCAGGGCGCAGGAAACCCAGATCATTTATCCCGGCTCGATGGCGGTCACCGGCTTTCCCGGCACCATCATCCCCAATTTCGACGAGGGACTGCCGCCCGGCGTCGATCCGGTCGACGAGACCTTCATAGACACCTCGCGCGCCACCTTGCGCGTGTTCGACGTTTCGCACCTGGGCGGTCCGGCCTCCGGCCAGCTCGTCTTCACGCCGCCGCCTTTCGAGGTGACGGCAGGCCAGATCGGTGAGGTGTTCGGCCTCACCTACGATGACGGCGTGCGCGACGGTGTGCCGTCCGGCATTCCCAACCTCTATGCCGCCGCCACGTCGCTGCATGGCATCGAGATCGTCACGCCGGACGCCGACAAGGACGGCAGGCCGGAGCGGCAGCGCCGCGGCACGGCGGGCGCCACTTTCATGGATGGCCAGTTCGGCACCGAAAACGGCGGCGGACCGGGCACCATCTGGAAGATCGACGGCATCACCGGCCAGGTCGCCAAATTCGCCGATATCGACACCAACAGCGGTCCCGGCATCGGCAATCTCACCTTCGATCCCGTCCACCGCCAGTTCTTCGCCTCCGATCTCGACACCGGCCTCATCCATCGCATCGACGCCAACGGCAGACTGATCGACACTTTCGACCACGGTGTCGCCGGCCGCCCGGCGCACGGACTGGCCCCGGTCGCCGACGATGGCGCTATAATGGACATACAGGGCGCGGCCTTCGACACCGAAGACCCCGACAGCTGGGGCTACACCCAGGATGAGCGCCGCGTCTGGGCCGTCTCCTATCATGGCGGCCGGCTCTATTATTCGGTTGGCGAAAAGTCGGAAATCTGGTCGGTGGGCATTGCCCGCGACGGCACCTTCGCCGGCGATCCACGCTGGGAACTGACGGTCAAGGCCGACAAGGACTACGCCGTCACCGACATTGCCTTCGACAACAGCGGCTTCATGTATCTCGCCCAGCGCGGCCCGGTCGAAAACCGCTACGACTACAGCCGCTTCGCCGATTCCGGCAAGGGCGAGGTGATCCGCTACTTCAGAGAGAATCCCGACGATCCCTCGACGGAATCGGTCTGGGTCGAAGCGCCGCAGGAATATGCTGTCGGCTTCCCGCAGGGGAACCGGCAGTCGGCCGGTGGTCTCGACCTGCAATATGGCTACGATGCCGACGGCAATCTCGACACCTCGGTCTGCACCCAGACCTTGGTCAACACCGGCGACAAATTGCGCGACAACCCCGAGCTTGCCGAAAAACTCGCGGCTGGCGGGCCGCTTGCGGTCCATGGCGTGCAGATCACGCCCAAGGACTTGGTCAAGCCGGCCAACGTGCCGCCCTTCGGCTCCTGGTTCGTCGATTTCGACGGCTATTTCGAGGATCCCGAAGTGGAAGGCCATGTCGGCGACGTCGCCGTCTGGCATCCCTGCGAGGGCCGTGCCGGCTATTACGAGGAAATACCGGGCGGCTATGAGCCTCCCTTCTACCCGCCGGACTTCCCACCGCCCGGCAATCTGCCTCCGTGTCTCGATGTCGAGGACGTGCAATTCTACTGCACGCCGCGCGGCCTCGAGGCCGATCTCTATCTCCATGACCATGCCGGCTTCGGCGGCGATTCGATCAAGGTCCAGTCCAGGACGCCAGGCGTCGGGGTGACCTCACCCATGTCGCATGCGCCAGGCAAGCCGTACACGATCGACATCACCGGCCACTATCCGGGCGACAGAGTGGATGTCGGGCTGTGCTTCTACAGGAAGTCCGACAAGGACAAGGGTGGCTACTACCCTTGCTGCAAGATGACCTTGCCGGTCCGCACCCCAGCCGTCAGCTGCGAACGTTGAGGAGGCAAAGATGACCATTCTTGCCCCATCCCCGCTCGCGACCAAAACGCAAAAAACCGTCATGGAGACGATCATGAAACCCCTGTCATATGCCAGGCGCGGTGCGCGCTGGCTGATGGCGGCTGGTATCGCGGTCGCCCTTGCGCCCGCATTGCCGGCATCCGCCGCCCAGACCGTCCAGGCAGTCACCAGCCCGGATGTGCAGCCGCTGCAGCTCGACAATCCGCGCATCATTAACCCGGAACCCGGACGTGTCGTGCCGTTCTTCACCAAGACCGGTGGCCAGCGCAGCTGCGACTATGTCTTCTACACCTTGACCTTCGGGCTGCGCGGCAATCCGCAAGGTTTTGCCAATCCGGGCCTCGAGGCGGCGCTGAAGAAAGCCAAGCTCGACTTCAAGGACCAGCTTCCGCACGGTCTTTCGATCGTCAACGTGACGGTCTCCGGCGACGGCACCGATGCATCGGGCGGGGCCTTGCCGAGTGCTGTCATCAGCAATTCGACCGGCCCCAACGACACCGCAACGGTTTCCGATTTCCGGATTTCCGCCAGCGATCTCGATGGCTCGGGCGCACCGAACGAACGCGTCATCACTTTCCGCATTACGGCAAAGATCGACCACGCCGCGTTTCCGGCGCCGGTCAATGTCGACAACCAGGGCCTGATCAAGGTTACCTCCGGCCTCAGTACGGGCACCCTCATCCCGTCGCAGGATCCGGGCAAGCCGGATGACGGCAACATCGCGACCGGCGAAAAGACCTCGATCCGGATCGACCTCACCAAATGCGACAGGCAACCTCCGCCTCCAACCGACCACGAATGCTTCAAGGTCGAGCGCGGCACGGTCGACTGCGTGCCCGGCGGCGGCGCCTTCATCTATCACATGCCTGTCGGCCCGGAGATGGGCGGCAAGTGGGTGCAGGTTTCGACGACCTCACCAGGCATCACCATCATCCCCGACACCCAGAAGGTGCCGGTGGGCGGCGGGGTGCTCAACTGGAAGATCGTCGGCGCTTCACCCGGTGACGCCATCCATCTCGTCGTCACCGGCATCGAGACCTATGCCGGACCGAAGGAAGGCTGGGGCCTGTGCTGCACGCAAACCATCGACATCATCATCCCGCGCGACCAGAGGTGCCCGCCCAAGGACAAGGAGCCGGACCTCAAGGTTGAAAAGCATGCAGATGTCACACGTTGCACGATGGGTGGCGGCTGCGTCTTCACCATCCGGGTCACCAATGTCGGCACCGCGCCCTACAACGGCAAGATCGTGCTCGACGAGGTGACGCTGCCGGCCGGCTCGACGCTCGATTCAGGGCCCAATCCGCCCTGGGTCTGCGCGCCGGGTACCACCCCGATGACGTGCACCTATCCGGTGACCACGCTCAATCCGGGGGCCTTTGTCGACCTAAAGCTCGGCTTCAAGCCGGCCGGAGGCTGGCAAGGCAGCGTGCTGCGCAACTGCGCCACCTACAATTACGGCGCCAGCGGCAAGCCGCTGTTCGGCAGCCAGGCCAATGACCGTGGCTGTGCCTCGATCCCGATCTGCCGCCGCGGCGACCGCAACCCGGAGTGCCAGCCGCCGGTCGACAAGAAGGTCGACCTGATCCTCAAGAAGCGTGCCCGCACCGAAGTCTGCACCGCCGATGGCGTCTGCACCTTCATCATCGACATCATCAACAACGGCGCATCGACCTATAACGGGCCGCTGATCGTGATCGACAACTACCCAAGCGGCGCGCCGACATCCTCGACCTTCGGGCCGAGCCCACCCTGGACATGCGGCCCGAACGGCCCCGGCCAGTTCCGCTGCGACAATGCCGGCATATCGCTGCCGGCGGGCGCCTCGACGCCGATCTTCGTCAAGGCGGTCGTGCCGGCCGGCTACCGGTCCGACACGGTCGAGAACTGCGCCGAGGTCAAGGCCATCCCCGGTGAGGTCGACCTCACCAACAACAAGGCCTGCGCCAAGGAACGCATCCGCCATCCCAACGGCGGCCAGCCGACCTTGCGCATCACCAAGGTGTGCAGCGGCTCGCTCGCCGGTGCGGCCGCGGTTTCCTGCCGCATCACCGTCAGCAGCGTCGGCACCGCTGCCCCCACCGGTCCGGTGCGGGTCAACGATGCCACCACGCTGGTGTCGGGCGGAGCGCCCGTGCAGATCCAGACCGTCACCCCCGACGGCGCGGAATGGGCGTGCGGGCCGGTTCCGGCCAACGCGTTGTCGTGCCAGATACCAGGCGCCGTCATGACGCCCGGAACCTCCAGGCACTTCGACGTGACGGTCTCGGCCAATGGCGAGTTCGAGAACTGCGCGCGCGGCTCCTACGGGCCGGCGCAGGGCGACGATGTCGTCTATCCGATCGGCCAGGCCTGCGCCAAGGGCGGCGGTCCTTCGACGATCCGTGTCGAAAAGACCGGCGACCGCGAATGCCGCGTCGGCCAGCCCTGCTCGTTCGACATCACCATCACAAATGACGGAACGAGCCCCTTCTCGGGTCCGGTCCGCATCGGCGATGCGATCGGCGTGGAAGGGCTTGGCCGGCTGGAAGGTGTTGCGATCACCTCGATCGACCCGCCTTTCGGCTGCTCGCCGGAGCCGACGACCTTGCCGGCCTCCTGCATCGCCAACCTGACGCTCGGCGCCGGCGAAAGCCAGTCGCACCGTGTGACGGTGGTCATCCCCGACGATGGGCGTCTTGCCAACCTGCAGGGCAACGTCAGTGGCCAGAACTGCGTTGGCGTGCTCTCTCCCGACACACGTGTGCAGGGCGGCGGCGATGTGCTGTCCAAGGATGCGACCAACGTCCAGGGCGATCGCGGCAAGGCCTATGCGTGCCATCCCTTCATCATCACGCATGAGGTGAAGAATGAGTGCTCGCCGGGCTTTGTCATGAACGACGCCGGCCGCTGTGTCTGCCCGGAAGGCACCACCTTCCGCAACGGCCAGTGCACGGGCGGCGGCACCAACGTTCTTCCGTTGCCACCGCCACCGCGCTGCGTGCTGCTCGAAGGCCAGATCCGCACCGAGGACGGACGCTGCGTCTGTCCGCGCGGCACGGAGCTGGAGAACGGAAAATGCGTCAGGACCGACAGGCCCGAGCAGTGCACCATCCGTGGTCAGGTCCACGACGCCGACGGCTACTGCGTCTGCCCGCGCGGCACCGAGCTGCGGGACGGCGCCTGCCGTCAGATCCGGCCAAAACCGCAGCAGTGCCGCATCCCTGGCCAGTTCCGCAACGCCGATGGCGACTGTGTCTGCCCGCAAGGCACCGAGGTGCGCAACGGCGCCTGCCGCCCGGTCCGGCCGAAGCCCGAGCAGTGCACCATCCGTGGCCAGGTCCACAATGCGGACGGGGACTGCGTCTGCCCGCAAGGCACCGAGGTGCGCGACGGAGCCTGCCGCCCGGTCCGGCCGCAGCCTGACCAGTGCACCATCCGTGGCCAGGTCCACGACGCCAACGGCAATTGCGTCTGCCCGAGGGGTACCGAGGTGCAGGGCAACGCATGTCGTCGACCAGGTCCAGTGCTCCAGCAGTGCGACATACGCGGCCAAGTCCACAACAAGCGCGGCGAATGCGTCTGTCCGCGTGGGACCGAGGTGATCGACGGCGCATGCCGCAAGCCCAGGCAAGAGAGCGAATGCGCGCCGGGCTCGCAGATGGTCAACGGCCAGTGCCAGCCGATCTTCAGGCGACACTGCCCGGAGGGTACGATCGGGCGGTATCCGAACTGCCGGCCGATACGCGGGCAGCCGTCGCTGCAGCTCGATCCGGGCCAACTGCTGCAATTGCTGCCGCAGCGCAGGCAGCAGATCGACCAGCAACAGGATCCGGTTCCTAACAGGGTCCTGAAGCTCCAGCAGCAATAGCCATCTGCGCGATGCCAAACGAGAACCCGCCGGAGCAATCCGGCGGGTTTTTCTTCACGACCCGCGCGGGCGGCGATTGGCGGCCCAGGACCAACGCGCGCCGCCACGTTACCCCTGCCTGTGGAACCGCCGTACTTGCGCCCTCGACAAGTCGCCGGGAGCGCTTTAGGCAGTCGGTTCGGAGCGCCCGTATGAAAAGGGCGCCCGGAAAGGCCGCGAGATGAGCAAAAAAACCTTGATCGCACCGTCGGTGCTGGCATCGGATTTCTCGAAGCTCGGCGACGAGGTCGAGGCGGTGGCGGCGGCAGGTGCCGACTGGATCCATCTCGACGTGATGGACGGGCATTTCGTGCCCAACATCACCTTCGGCCCGCCTGTCATCAAGGCGATCCGCAACCGCACCAAGGCCTTTTTCGACTGCCACCTGATGATCGCGCCCGCCGATCCCTACCTCGCCGCCTTCGCCGAGGCCGGCTGCGACGGCATGACGGTGCATGCCGAGGCCGGGCCGCATCTCGACCGCTCGCTGCAGACCATCAGGAACCTCGGCAAGAAGGCCGGCGTCTCGCTCAATCCGGCGACGCCCGAAACAATGATCGAATATGTGCTCGACCGGCTCGATCTGATCCTGATCATGACCGTCAATCCGGGCTTCGGCGGCCAGGCCTTCATCCCGGGGATCATCGACAAGGTGAGAAGGGTCAAGGCACTGATCGGCGACCGGCCGATCCGCATCGAGATCGACGGCGGGGTCTCGCCGGAAACAGCCCCGTTGGTCACATCGGCCGGCGCCGACGTGCTGGTGGCGGGTGCTGCCATCTTCAAGGGCGGCAGCGTCGAGGCTTACCGCACCAATATCGAAGCGATCAGGACTGCGGCCGACAAGGCTGCCGGCTAACACAGCGCGGTCATCCGGCTTCAATTCCAACACGCCGGCTTTGTGCGATCACCACCCTTCAGCGTAGGCACGCCCGAATCAGGCCGCCCGGGAGGCCTGATTCGGCGCGTTGTTCCTTGTCTTTGCGCGCGACAGAAAGATGCTCGCACGGGCACAGGAGAAACAGATGTTTGTGCGTGCATACAAAACACGTTAAGTTTCCACTGGTTGTAGAGATATTCGAATTCCCGCGATCGGCGTGCGGATTGGGTATATTTCTTTGTTCTAAAGTACAATAGCGCGATCTTCTGCTTGAGCGGCTGGAGCGTGGCGCTGTATGGTACTGGTACAGAAGGGGAATTTTCGGACTCGAATTGCCCAAGACGACAGTTGGGGACAAGGAGTCGCTTTTGACATACGGAGTTGCCAATCTGAACGACGACGGGCCCGGAGCCAAGAGTACGCTTGCCAGCACGGTCTATCATCAATTGCGTGATGATCTTCTCGCCGGCGCCCTGGAAACCGAAAGCAAGCTGCGCGTCGAGTGGGTCGTTTCCAAGTATGGCGCCGGCGCCTCTCCGGTTCGTGAAGCCCTCAATCGCCTTGCCTCCGAAGGTCTCCTCGGCCGCCATGACCAGCGCGGCTTCTTCATCATGCCGGTCACTGCGGCCGAACTCGAGGAGCTGACGCGCACCCGTTGCTGGCTCGAGGAGCGGGCGCTGCGCGAATCCATTGCCCACCGCACCGCCGAATGGGAAGAACAATTGGTGCTGGCGCTGCATCGCCTGGGGCGTGCCTCACGTCTTTTGCCGCAAAGCAGCTCGTCGCTCAATCCGGACTGGGAGAAATTGCACCGCACCTTCCACCGGGTGCTGATCTCGGCCTGCCGGTCGCACTGGCTGGTGGGCTTCTGCGACCAGCTTTCCGATCACGCCTACCGCTATCGCCAGATGGCCAATGACGGCGAGAGCGTCCAGCGCGACGATTTCGCCGAACACCGGCTCATTGCTGAAAATGCGCTGGACGGAAATGCAGACGGCGCCGTCCAGGCCCTGATCGATCACTACCAGCTGACCGCCGCCATGTGCATGGAACGCTTCAAGCAAGGCGAGACGCCAAAGGCCGCCGCCGGTCCGGGTCAGCGCGCCCAGCGTTGACGGCTGTCTGACCGTCGCGCTCCGCTGTCCCATCTCTCGAATCTTTTCGGTAGACGCCGGGCAGCCGTTTGCGGCCTTGACGGCCGGGCCGGGAAACGCGAACGCTTCGCCGCGTGCCGACCCGCGGCCGGCGTCGACATTGCCGTCACCCACAATTGCGTCACCCCAGGAAGATTTCATGAGCAATCATCTGTTCGATGCATTCCGGTCCCGGATGCCCTCGCCTGGGCATCTGTTGATGGAAACCGATGATGGCCGCACGCTCACCTATGGCGACATGCTGGCGCGATCGGCGCAGCTCGCGCATGCGCTGCTGCAAATGGATGTCGCGCCCGGCGACCGGGTTGCCGTGCAGGTCGAGAAGAGCCCGGAGATGGTTTTGCTCTATCTCGCCTGCGTGCGCGCTGGCGCCGTCTTCCTGCCACTCAACACCGCCTATACGCTGGCCGAGCTCGGCTATTTCTTCGACGATGCGGCACCCCGGGTGATTGTCTGCGATCCGGCGCGGTCGGCGGATATCCGTGGGATGGTCGAGCCGTCCGGTGCCGTCGTGGTCACGCTCGACCGCAATGGCGAGGGATCCCTTGCGGACCAGGCATCGCGGCAGTCCTCCGATTTCCATGATGTCGAGCGCGGCGCGGACGACCTTGCGGCGATCCTCTACACGTCGGGAACGACCGGCCGCTCGAAAGGCGCCATGCTCAGCCACGAGAATCTCGCCTCGAATGCCCGGGTCCTGGTCGAGCGATGGCGCTTCACCGGGGATGACGTGCTGATCCACGCGCTGCCGATCTTCCATACGCACGGCCTGTTCGTCGCCACCAATGTCGTCCTGATGGCCGGCGCCTCGATGCAGTTTGAGCAGAAATTCGACGCCGGCCGCGTCGTCTCGCTGCTGCCGCGCGCCACCGCCCTGATGGGCGTGCCGACCTTCTATACCAGGCTGTTGCAGCAGGAGGGGCTGGATCGCGAGGCTGCGAAGACCATCCGCCTGTTCGTATCCGGTTCTGCGCCGTTGCTGGCCGAAACGCACAAGGCATGGCGCGAGCGTACCGGCCACGCCATCCTCGAGCGCTACGGCATGACCGAGACCAACATGAACACCTCCAATCCCTATGAGGGCGAGCGGCGCGCCGGCACGGTCGGCTTCCCCTTGCCCGGCGTGTCGCTGCGCATCGCCGATCCCGACACCGGCAAGCCGCTTGCCCAGGGCGAGGTCGGCATGATCGAGGTCAAGGGGCCGAACGTGTTCGGCGGCTACTGGCGCATGCCGGAAAAGACCAGGGCGGAATTTCGCGCCGACGGCTTCTTCATCACTGGCGATCTCGGCACCATCGATGCCGACGGCTATGTCCATATTGTCGGTCGCGGCAAGGACCTGATCATCTCAGGCGGTTACAACGTCTATCCGAAGGAGCTCGAAAGCGAGATAGACGCGCTCGACGGCGTCCTGGAAAGCGCCGTCATCGGCCTTGCCCATCCGGACTTCGGCGAAGGCGTCACCGCTGTCATCGTGCGCTCGCCCGCTTCGCGTATCACCGCGGCCGAAATCCTCGACGCCATCGCCGGCCGCATGGCGAAGTACAAGCACCCGAAACGGGTGATCTTCGTCGACGAACTGCCGCGCAACACGATGGGCAAGGTACAGAAGAACTTGCTTCGCGACAGCTACAAGGATCTCTATGTCTCCGCCAAGGCCGGCTAGGCAGAAACCCGCCCCGGCGAGGACGCCGGTTCAGCTTGTGTACAAGAGTTCGACGACATGGTCGGCGATCGCCAGGCTCGCCGTCAGGCCGGGGCTCTCGATGCCGTACAGATTGACGATCCGGCCCGCGCCATGATCGGCTGGACCCTGGATCATGAAATCGGCTGAAGCCTGGCCCGGGCCGGACAGCTTCGGCCTGATGCCGGCATAGGCCGGCTGCAGGGCATGATCGGCAAGATCAGGCCAATAGCTGCGGATCGCCTCGTAGAAGACAGTGCTTCGCTCGGGGTCGACCGTGTAATCCACGCCGTCGATCCATTCGACGTCGGGACCAAAGCGCGCATTGCCGGCAAGGTCGAGCGTCAGATGGACGCCGAGACCGCCCTCGACCGGGACCGGATAGATCAGCCGCGAAAAGGGCGACTGCCCGGGAAGCGCGAAGTAATTGCCGCGCGCCAGCCACTGCCGGGGGATGAGGTCCCTTGGAAAACCCTCGATCCGGCCGGCCACCGCCTGCGCATCGAGGCCCGCTGCGTTGATGAAAGCGCCGGCCTCCAAGGCGAAGGTCTCGCCATTGGCATCGCGCGTGTCGATCCGGATCCGGCCGGCTTCGTTCGTCGCGCCGGCAACGCAAGTGAGGAAAGCCAGGGATGCGCCTGATGCCTCGGCGTCGCCGCGCAGCGACAGCATCAGCGCATGGCTGTCTATGATGCCGGTCGACGGCGACAGCAGCGCGGAGGCGCAGCTCAGCGCCGGTTCCAGGCGCTCGGCCTCGCCGCGCGTCAAAAACTCAAGATCGTCGACCCCGCAGCGCCTGGCATTGGCCGCGATCGCCCGCAGCCCGTCCGCCTGGCCTGGCTCGCTGGCGACGATCAGCTTGCCGGCGCGGCGATGGCCGATATTGTGTTCGGCGCAGTAGGCGTAGAGAAGCCGGCGGCCTTCGAGGCAGAGCCGGGCCTTCAGGCTGCCGGGCGCATAATAGAGCCCGGCATGGATGACTTCCGAATTGCGTGAACTGGTGATGGTGCCGATCGCGTCGGCCTTTTCGATCACCACCACCTCGCGGCCCGACAAGGCAAGCGCCCTGGCGACGGCAAGGCCGACGACGCCTGCTCCGGCGACGACACAATCGATTGTCTGCATGGCCTCTCGCTCAGCGCGAAGCGGCAGTCTCGAACACCTTGTCGCCGCCGATCCAGACGCTTCCTATGCCAAGATCGTCCGACAGCGCAACGATGTCCGCCGCCGTGCCATTGGCGAAGCGGCCAAGCCGGTGCGACTGGCCGATCGCCTGCGCCGGATAGAGCGAAGCCATGCGCAAGGCTTCGGATAGGTCGAGTCCGACGGTGCGGTGCATGAACCGGATGGCCGAGATCATGTCGAGGTCGGCGCCGGCCAGCGTGCCGTCGGCAAGCCGCAGGCTTCCATCCTTGCGGTAGATGGTGCGGCCGTTGAGGGTGAACGAGGTCATGTCGGTGCCGATCGTCGCCATCGCGTCGGTGACCAGCACGATCCTGCCCGGTCCCTGCTTGGCATCGAGAGCGATCCTGATCGTCGCCGGATGGACATGGATGCCGTCGGCGATCAGGCCGGCGGACAAGGTCCCGATGTCGAGGGCGGCCCCCGCCAGTCCGGGCTCGCGGTTGCCGATCTGGCTCATCGCGTTGAACAGGTGGGTGACGACACTGGCGCCGGCCTCGGCGAAGGCTTTTGCCGCGGCATGGCCCGTATCCGAATGGCCGAGGCTGACGACGATTCCGGCCTTGGCCAGGGCCGTGACGCGGGCCGGGTCGACGGATTCCGGCGCGATCGTGGTGAGCAGCACCGGCAGCTTCCGGCGCGCCGCCATCAACATGGCCTGGTCGGCGTCCGTCATCGGCCGGATCAGCGCCGGATCATGCGCGCCCTTGCGGGCGATCGACAGATGCGGCCCTTCCAGATGCAGGCCTAGAAAGCCCGGCACCTTTTGCAGCGCCGCGGCTTCGCCGGCGGCGATGGCTGCAGCGGTGATCGCGGGTGTGTCGGTGATCAGCGTCGGCAGCAGTGCCGTCGTGCCGAACGGCGCATGCGCGCGGCAGATGGTTTCGATCGAGGCGACATCGGGATGGTCGTTGAGCATCACCCCGCCGCCGCCATTGACCTGGATATCGACGAAGCCCGGCACCAGCATGCCGCCGCCGGTGTCGATGGCGCGGATATCCCCGGGAAGTGCGCCTTGCGGCAGCATGGCCTCGACAAGGCCGTCGCTCACGACAAGGGCGGCACCTTCATGCCAGTCGTCGCCGTCGAAAATGCGGGCTCCGGTCAGGGCAAAACGATCGCTCATACGGTCTCCGTCACCTTGCGAAGGTTGCGCGGCGCGTCCGGGTCGAGGCCGCGATGGCGGGCAAAGGCCTCGACGAACATGTAGAAGGAGACGATCAGCGTCAGCGGATCGGTCAGCGGATGACCGGTGGCGACATGCGGCAGACGCGTGGCGCGATTGGCGAGTGCCGAGGTGACGAACACCGGCGCGCCCTTGGCCGCCAGGCTGTCGGCGGCTTCGGCGACGGAGGGCTCGGACGCGTCGCGCGCGGCCAGCGCCAGCACCGGAAAGTCGGGGCCGATCAGCGCCAGCGGGCCATGCATGACCTCGGCCGCGCTATAGGCCTCGGCATGCATGCCGCACGTCTCCTTGAACTTCAGCGCCGCCTCGCTGGCCATCGCCGCCGACGGCCCGCGCCCGAGAATGAACAACGACTTCTGCTTCTCGATCGTTTCGGAGAGCACGCTCATCCAGTCGCAGGCGATCGCCTTGCCGAAATGCTCGGGCAGGCGGGCAAGTGCCGCGAGGAGCGCTTCGTCGCCGGTCGAATGCGCCATCAAGGCAAGACCGGCAACGGCGGAGTTGATGAAGGTCTTAGTTGCCGCGACGCTGCGCTCCGGACCCGCCAGTATGTCGATAGCATAGTCCGAGGCGCGCGCGAGTGGCGAATCGGCGGTGTTGGTGACGGCGATGGTCAGCGCGCCGCCGGCCCGTGCGGTTTCGGCCATGGCGACGATGTCGGGGCTCTTGCCGGACTGCGAGATCGCCAGGCACGCCGAGCCTTCAAGCCGCAGCTTGCGGCCATAGATCGAGGCGATGGAGGGGCCGACCGAGGCGACGGCAAGGCCCGCGGTCAGTTCGACGGCATATTTCATGAAGGTGGCGGCATGGTCGGACGAGCCACGCGCCACGGTGACGACGAAATGCGGGTCGCGTTCCCTGATGCCGCGCCCGGCTTCGGCCAGCACCGCGCCGGAGCCGTCGAGCAGGCGGGCGACGGCTTGCGGGATCTCCTCGATCTCGCGCTGCATATGGGTGGTGTTGGAGATCATGGTCGGCCCTCTTCGCTCGGCCCTGTCAGCCGCAGTTCGGCGACGAAATCATAGGCATCGCCCCGGTAGATGGAGCGAGTGAATTCGATCACCTTGCCGCTCGCCAGATAGGAAATACGCTCGATGTGCAGGCCGGCAATACCCGGCGGCACTTCGAGCAGGCGCGCATCGCCCTCGCCGAGATTGGCGGCGGAGATACGCTGCACGGCGCGCACCGGCCGGTTGCCGGTCAGTTCCAGTGCCGCGTAGAGCGAGGAACCGATGCCGGCCGGATCGGGCAGCACGCTGGCCGACAGCGAGGCGCGTTCGATCGCCAGCGGCGTGTCGTTGGCGATGCGCAGGCGCGCGACGCGCGCCACCAGCTCGTTCGACGACAGGCCGAGCACCATCATCTCGTCGGGCGAGGGCGCGTAGAGCCCCCGATCAAGCCAGGCGGAGCGCACCGCCATGCCGCGCCGCGCCATGTCCTCGGTGAAGGAGGTGAGCCGCGACAGCGACTGCTCGACACGTTCCATGCGCGGCGCCACGAAAGTGCCGGAGCCATGGCGCTGCACCAATATGCCGCCCTTGACCAGGTCCTGCACCGCCTTGCGCACGGTGACGCGCGAAATGTCGGCCTTGGTGGCGATGTCGCGCTCGGACGGCAGCGCGTCACCCGGGCCGATCAGGCCGCGATTGACCGCGTCCTCGATGCTTTTGCGCAATTGCAGGTAAAGCGGCGCACCGCTTTGCGAGGATTGTTTGAGCGCGGCGAAGATCTGGTCGGCGGCATCGCTCATCGTGCGGCCTCCGTCCTGGCGAACAGACGCGCCGCCATCTGAACGGCACCGCCTAGCGCATCGTCAAGCGGTTCCTTCAGCAGGGCGCGGTAGCGCGCCGACAGGCGCGGCGCATAGAGCGGCGCCAGCCCGCCGAGCAGGCAAAGCGGCGCGCCGGCCGCGAGGTCGAGCGCGCCGAGCGATGCCTCGACATCGTCGACCGCCTTGTCGAGGATCCAGTTGGCGACGATGTCGCCTTTTTTCGCGTGCTCGAACACTTTCGGCGCGAAGCCGCCGAAATCGCCTGGTTTGGCGTTGGTGGTGAACTCGACCACGTCCTCGGGATTGTTGCGAAAAACGGCCATCATGCTGTCGGTCAGCGGCGATGCCTGGCGCACGCCATCATGCGCGAGCAATGTCTGTTCAAGCAGGTCGCGGCCGATGCGGGCGCCGCTGCCCTGGTCGCCGACCTGGAACCCCCAGCCACCGATGGCGCGCGATTTGCCATTCTTGCGTGCCATATAGGCAGTGCCGGTGCCCAGGATCGCCATCGCGCCGTCACCAGAACCGACCGCGCCTTCGAGCGCGATCTCGGCATCGGTCTCGACGCGGCTGGTGCTGAATGGCAGGATCGCTTCGAGCTGCTGCCGGTAGGTTCCGACATTGGCGCCGGCAAGGCCGAGAATGGCGGGTGTTTGCGGGATCAGGTCCGGATCCTGACCGGCGGCGATGAAGGCCTGCCGCGCCGCATCGACGATGTTCGAGCGGGCGCCGGTGAGGTCGGTGCGGATGTTGGCGGCGCCGCTCTTGGCGCGGCCGATGACAGCGCCGTCCGCTGTAGCCAATGCGGCCCTGCAGCTGGTGCCGCCGCCATCGATACCGAGCACGAATTTCACGCGATTTCTCCTCCGCACGGATAATACCAATAAAATACCAATAGCCAAGAGTTAATTTCCGTTTCAAAAAGATTAAGCCGTATTTTATTGAAAAAATTGCGCAATTCGTCGGCTCAGCGATTTCCTGTCCGCGAATTCGTTAATGCGTGTGGACAAGTGGTATTTTTTTGGTATTGTTTTGTGGATTGGAGGAACTGGGATGGCCGAAACGCGCACCGAAGCGCAGCATGGGAATGCCGAGGGGCTGGATATCCAGGCGCCCGAAGCGATCCTCGGCTCGCTGGCCGATGCGCAGGTCGAGGCCGCGAAAGCCGTCCGCAACGCCATTCCCTCCATCGCCAGGGCAGCCGAGATCATTGCCGGCTGCCTGAGCAGCGGCGGCAAGCTTGCCTATGCCGCGGCCGGCAGCTCCGGCCTGATGGCGCTGGCCGACGCGCTGGAACTGCCGGGCACGTTCGGCATCCAGCGCGACCGCATTGCCATCCTGATCGCCGGCGGCGACGAAGCTTTCAAGACACTGGCCGGCGGGCCCGAGGATGATACGGAGGAGGCCTCGACCGCTGTCGCCAATGCCGGCATCGGCGCGGGCGATTGCCTGATCGCGCTTTCCGCCAGCGGCACGACCCCCTACGCGGTGCGCGCCATCGAGGACGCGCGGCGCCGGGGTGCCGCCACAATCGGCATTGCCAACAACAGGGGTTCGGCTCTGCTCAGGCAGGCCGACACCGCCATCTTGCTCGAAACGCCGCCGGAAGTCATTGCCGGCTCGACCCGCATGGGCGCCGGCACGGCGCAGAAGATCGCTCTCAACATGCTGTCGACGCTGACCGCCATTCATCTTGGTCATGTTCATGACGGCTACATGGTCAACCTCATGGCCGACAACATGAAGCTGCGCGACCGGGCGGCGCGCATCGTCGCCGCCGTCAGCGGCCGCGGCCAGGAAGAGGCCGCCAGCCTGCTCGAAAAGAGCGGCGGCGCGGTCAAGACAGCCATTCTGCTTGCCGCCGGCGCCGACAGCGCCGACGCGGCCGAGAAACTGTTGGAAGGGACCGGCCAGAAGCTGCGGCCGGCGCTTTCAGCAATCGAGGGGAGCAAGGGGCGCAACGCCTCTGTTCTCATCAAAACGGAACCTGAAAAAGGTCAACAGGGAGACTGAGCATGACAACGAAACTACTGACGGCACTGCTTCTGGGCACAAGCATTCTCGGCTCGGCCGGGCTGGCTCACGCCGAGGACGTAACGCTCAACATCGAAAGCTGGCGCGGCGACGACCTCGCCATCTGGAAGGACAAGCTGATCCCGGCCTTCGAAGCCAAGAACCCCGGCATCAAGGTGGTGTTCGCCCCCTCGGCTCCGACGGAATATGATGCCGCGCTCGGCGCCAAGCTCGCCGCCGGTTCGGCGGGCGACCTGATCACCTGCCGCCCGTTCGACAAGTCGCTCGAACTGTTCAAGAAGGGCAACCTTGCCGATCTCTCGGCGCTGCCCGGCATGGAAAACTTCTCGCCCGTCGCCAAGTCCGCTTGGCAGACCGATGACGGCAAGGCGAGCTTCTGCGTACCGATGGCCTCCGTCATCCATGGCTTCATCTACAACAAGGACGCCTTCGACAAACTCGGCATCAAGGTGCCGCAGACCCGCGACGAATTCTTCGCCGCGCTCGACAAGATCAAGGCCGACGGCACCTACATCCCGATGGCGATGGGCACCAAGGACCTCTGGGAAGCCGCGACCATGGGCTACCAGAACATCGGCCCCAACTACTGGAAGGGCGAGGACGGCCGCGCGGCACTGATCAAGGGCGATCAGAAGCTGACCGACAAGGACTGGGTCGCTCCCTATGAGGAACTGGCCAAGTGGAAGCCTTATCTGGGCGACGGCTTCGAGGCTCAGACCTATCCGGACAGCCAGAACCTGTTCACGCTCGGCCGCGCCGCCATCTACCCGGCCGGCTCGTGGGAAATCGGCCTGTTCAACACCCAGGCCCAGTTCAAGATGGGCGCCTTCCCGCCGCCGGTCGAGAAGGCCGGCGACACCTGCTACATCTCGGACCATACCGACATCGGCATGGGCCTGAACGCAGCCTCCAAGCACGCCGACGCGGCCAAGACCTTCCTGTCCTGGGTGGCTTCGCCGGACTTCGCCACCATCTACGCCAACGCGCTGCCGGGCTTCTTCAGCCTGAACTCCTCGCCGGTGAAGATGGAAGACCCGCTGGCGCAGGAATTCGTCTCCTGGCGCGGCAAGTGCAAGTCGACGATCCGCTCGACCTACCAGATCCTGTCGCGCGGCACGCCGAACCTCGAAAACGAGACCTGGGTTGAATCGGCCAACGTCATCAACGGCACCGATACGCCCGAAGCCGCGGCCAAGAAGCTGCAGACCGGTCTCGACAGCTGGTATCATCCGGCGAAGTAAGAGCTCAGGCAACGGAGCCGGCTGGGCGCATGCCCGGCCGGTTCCGGACTACCTGGCAGTTCAGATAGCGATTGTCGGCATCGCCTCTCGGCCTTACCCTTGCTCTTGTTGGGGAAGGCTGGCTGACCAGTCGCAGGCTTTGTTGTTGCCTCGCCGGCAAGAACATTCGGGCCGTGCATCGAGGCGTCATCTAGCATCATATCGTCTGAACCGAGAGACGGCGGGGACCGAACTCATGGCCGCACAAACACGACCGAACAGACCGTTCCGCTGGCATATCGCCGTCTTCCTGGCGCCGGCGGTGCTCGTCTATACGGCGATCATGATCCTGCCGCTGGCCGGCACGCTGCAGCTCTCGCTGTTCCGCAACGTTGACCAGTCCCAGGTCTTCGTCGGCCTGGACAATTTCCGCACCCTGTTCGGCGACCCCAACTGGTCGGTCAATTTCTGGAATGCGCTCAGGAACAATGTCTGGTTCTTCATCATCCACATGCTGGTGCAGAACCCGGTCGGCGTGCTTTTGGCCGCCCTCCTGTCCAGCCCGAAGCTTCGGTTCTCGGCCTTCTACCGCACGGCGATCTTCGTGCCGACCATTCTGTCCTTCGTCATCGTCGGCTTCGCCTGGAAGCTGATCCTGTCGCCGCTGTGGGGCGTGGCGCCGCATCTGCTCGATTTCGTCGGCCTGAAAAGCCTGTTCACGCCGTGGCTCGGCAAGGAGCAATACGCGCTGACCGCGCTCAGCCTGGTGTCGGTATGGCAGTTCATCGGCATCCCGATGATGCTGATCTATGCCGCCCTGCTGTCGATCCCCGACGAGGTGATCGAGGCGGCTGAATGCGATGGCATCACCGGACTGTCGCAGTTCTGGAAGATCAAGCTGCCGCTGATCCTGCCGTCGATCGGCATCATTTCGATCCTCACCTTCGTCGGCAATTTCAACGCCTTCGACCTGATCTACACGGCGCAAGGCGCGCTCGCCGGGCCGAACTATTCGACCGATATTCTCGGCACCTTCCTCTACCGCGCCTTCTTCGGCTTCCAGCTGCAGGTCGGCGATCCCAACATGGGCGCGACCATCGCCACGATCATGTTCCTGATCATCCTCGGCGGTGTCTGCGTCTACCTCTTCCTCATCCAGACGCGCCTGCGTCGCTACCAGTTCTGAGGGGCAAGAGATGAGCATCGCCACCCGTTCACTCCCCCGCACCATCGGCGCCCACGCGATCCTCTTGACCTACACGGTGATCGCGCTTTTCCCGGTGGTTCTGGTCATCATGAATTCGTTCAAGTCGCGCGCCGGCATCTTCGGCGCGCCGCTGACGCCGCCGACGCCGAAAACCTTCGACCTGATCGGCTACACCACGGTGATCGGCCAGGGCGATTTCATCCATTATTTCCAGAACAGTCTCGTCGTCACCGTCGGCTCGCTGTTCTTCGTGCTGCTGTTCGGCGCCATGGCGGCGTTCGCGCTGTCGGAATACCGCTTTCGCGGCAACACGCTGATGGGGCTTTACCTGGCGCTCGGCATCATGATCCCGATCCGGCTGGCCACCGTCGCCATCCTGCAATTGATGGTGGCGAGCGGGCTGGTCAACACGCTGACGGCGCTGATCCTGGTCTACACCGCGCAGGGCCTGCCGCTGGCCGTCTTCATCCTGTCCGAATTCATGAAGCAGGTGTCCGACGATCTGAAGAATGCCGGCCGCATCGACGGCCTGTCGGAGTACACCATCTTCTTCCGCCTGGTGGTGCCGCTGGTGCGGCCGTCAATGGCGACGGTCGCCGTCTTCACCATGATCCCGATCTGGAACGACCTGTGGTTCCCGCTGATCCTGGCGCCGTCCGAAGAGACCAAGACGGTGACGCTCGGCGCCCAGCTTTTCCTCGGCCAGTTCGTCACCAACTGGAACGCCATCCTGGCCGCGCTTTCGCTGGCGATCCTGCCGGTGCTGATCCTCTACGTCATTTTCTCGCGGCAGCTGATCCGCGGCATTACTTCCGGAGCCGTCAAGTGAGTTCAGAAAGACCCCTTCGTGTCGTCGTCGCCGGGCTGGGCAATATGGGGCGCAGTCACGCGCTGGCCTATCACACCAATCCAGGCTTTGAGATCGCCGCCCTGATCAACCGTTCCGACGTGCCGTTGCCGGAGGGGCTGTCCGGCTATGGCATCAGACGCTCGTTCGACGACGCGTTGCGCGAGGAAAAACCGGATGTCGCCTGCATCGCCACCTATTCCGACAGCCATGCCGACTATGCGGTGAAGGCGTTCGAGGCCGGCTGCCATGTCTTCGTCGAGAAGCCGCTGGCAACGACGGTGGCCGATGCCAAACGCGTCGTCGCCGCCGCCAAGGCCAATGGCCGAAAATTGGTGATCGGCTATATCCTGCGCCATCACCCGTCCTGGATCAGGCTGATCGCCGAGGCGCGCAAGCTCGGCGGACCCTACGTGTTCCGCATGAACCTCAACCAGCAATCCTCAGGGCCGACCTGGGAGACGCACAAGCAGTTGATGCAGACGACCTCGCCGATCGTCGATTGCGGCGTGCACTATCTCGACGTCATGCTGCAGATCACCGACGCCAAGCCGGTCGAGGTGCGCGGCATGGGCGTGCGGCTGACCGACGAGGTCGCGCCCTCCATGTACAATTACGGCCATCTGCAGGTGCTGTTCGATGACGGTTCGGTCGGCTGGTACGAGGCCGGCTGGGGCCCGATGATTTCGGAAACCGCCTTCTTCGTGAAGGACGTCATGTCGCCCAAGGGCTGCGTGTCGATCGTCATGAAGGAGGGCGTGAAGTCCGACGACATCGACACCCATACCAAGACCTCGACCATCCGCCTGCACAGTGCGGCGACCGGCGCGGACGGCAAGTTCCTAAAGCCGGACGAGATGCTGTCGATGGAAGGCGAACCCGGCCATCAGGACTTGTGTGATCTCGAACAGGCTTTTGTCCTCAAGGCAATCCGCGAGGACCTGGACCTGACCCGCCACATGGACGATGCGGTGCGGTCGCTCGCCGTCTGCCTTGCGGCCGACGAGAGCGTTCGCAGCGGCGCAGCCGTCAAACTCTAACGACAGGAAGAAGCCGTGGGCTCGCTAAAAATCGAGAATGTAAAAAAGGCCTTTGGGCCGGTCGAGGTGCTGAAGGGCATCGACCTCGAAGTGACGGATGGCGAGTTCGTCGTCTTTGTCGGCCCTTCGGGTTGCGGCAAGTCGACCTTGCTGCGGGTCATCGCCGGGCTGGAGGATTCGACCTCGGGCCGGGTGCTGATCGATGGCGAGGACGTCTCGGTCACGCCGCCGGCGAAACGCGGCATCGCCATGGTGTTCCAGACCTATGCGCTCTATCCGCATCTGACGGTGAAAAACAATATGGGCCTCGGCCTCAAGCAGGCGAGCACCCCTGCGGCGGAGATCGACCGCCGCATCGGCATCGCCTCGTCCATGCTGTCGCTGGAACCGTACCTGGAAAGGCGGCCGGCGGAGCTCTCCGGCGGCCAGCGCCAGCGCGTCGCCATCGGCCGCGCCGTGGTGCGCGAGCCGAAACTGTTCCTGTTCGACGAGCCGCTGTCGAACCTCGATGCCGCGTTGCGCGTCAACACGCGGCTGGAAATCGCGCAGTTGCACCGCCGCCTCAAGGCGACGATGATCTACGTCACCCACGACCAGGTCGAGGCGATGACGCTGGCTGACAAGATCGTCGTGCTCAACGCGGGAAAAATCGAGCAGATCGGCGGCCCGATGGAGCTCTACAATTCGCCGGCAAACGAGTTCGTCGCCGGCTTCATCGGCTCGCCCAAGATGAATTTCGTCGACGGCGCCCGCCTCGGCGAGACAGCCAAGAGCATCGGCGTGCGGCCGGAGCATCTGACCGTCGATCCGAAATCCGGCGCCTGGAAGGGCACGGTCGTCCATGCCGAGCATCTCGGCGCCGACACCAATCTCTATCTCGACTGCGAGAAGGCCGGGCTGATCACCGTGCGGATTTTCGGCGTCTACGACGCGGAACCCGGCGCCACGCTTTATGCGACGCCCGATCCGGGGAGGACCTATCGGTTTGGCGCTGATGGGAAGGTGCTGAAGTAGTGTTTCAGCGTAGGTCGGCGCTGCCCCTCACCCTTATCCTCTCCCCGTGAAAAACTGGGAGAGGGGGTCGCCAACGCTGGAGCGCTTCCCTTCTCCCCGTTACTATACGGGGAGAAGGTGCCGGCAGGCGGATGAGGGGCGGCGCAAGCTTCGCAAGGATCGCTGACTTAAACGTCAGCCCTAAACGTCTGCTTCTGCTGCCCCAAGCCTTCGATGCCCAGCTCCACCACATCGCCAGCCTTGAGAAACACCGGCGGCTTCATGCCCAGGCCGACGCCGGGCGGGGTGCCCGTCGAAATAATGTCGCCGGGGTGCAGCGACATGAACTGGCTGAGGTAGGAGACGAGATAGGCGACGCCGTAGACCATGGTCTTGGTCGAGCCGTTCTGCATCGTCTTGCCGTTGACGGTCAGCCACATTTTGAGGTTCTGCGGGTCGGATACTTCGTCCTTGGTCACCAGCCATGGGCCGGTCGGACCGAACGTGTCGCAGCTCTTGCCCTTGGTCCACTGGCCCTGGCGCTCGGCCTGGAAAGCGCGTTCGGACACGTCATGGGAGACGCAGTAACCGGCGACGTAGTCGAGCGCATCGGCTTCGCTGACATACTTCGCGGTCTTGCCGATGACCACGCCGAGCTCGACTTCCCAGTCGGTCTTCTCCGAGCCGCGCGGGATCAGCACGTCATCGTCGGGGCCGACGATGGCCGAGCTTGCCTTCATGAAGATGATCGGCTCCGGCGGCACGGTGGCGCCGGTTTCGGCGGCGTG
The DNA here is from genome assembly GCF_004794715.1 of Mesorhizobium sp. M8A.F.Ca.ET.207.01.1.1. Lineage (NCBI taxonomy): Bacteria > Pseudomonadati > Pseudomonadota > Alphaproteobacteria > Hyphomicrobiales > Phyllobacteriaceae > Mesorhizobium > Mesorhizobium sp. M8A.F.Ca.ET.207.01.1.1. Next base: position 208,811 of record NZ_SRUS01000003.1, read on the forward strand.
GTCGGAATAGTTGAGGCCGATGCAGATGAACTTGCCGGTGCCGGCCACGCAGGCGCCGAGCCGAGGCTTGCCGGAAACCGCCGGCAGCGACTTTGCATCGAGCTTCGACAGCATGTCGAGCGAGGCCGGATGAAGCGTGGTGCCGGCGATATCGGCGACATGGGCGGAGAGATCGCGGATCGTTCCATCCGCATCGAGCAGGCCGGGACGTTCGCTTCCCACCTCGCCATAGCGCAGCAGTTTCATGCATCTTCTCCTGATTGCGGCCTCGCGGCCGTTCTACAAACTCTCCGCCGAGGCATCAGCCCTTTCGGAACCGGGCGGACCCTAGCCACCGGCCTGCTTCACGACAAGCGCAGGCAGCCTGTTTTGACAGCCGGCGAGCGGGATTTTCAGACTTCCCGATCCTTCGCCAAACCCGATCGCCCGGTGCCCGCGATTGTCTCCGGGCAGCGCTCAGATCGACCAGCCGCCGTCGATATTGTAGGCCTGCCCCGATGTGTAGGTGGCGCCGCCCAGGTAGACGGCGAGATCGGCAATCTCTTCCGGCGTGCCGAGCCGGCCCATCGGCTGGCGGGCGATGAAGGCGGCACGCGCGGCTTCGTAGTCGCCCTGCGCGTGCATTCGGTCCTCCAGCGAAGGGCTCTCGACCGTGCCGGGGCAGATGGCGTTGCAGCGTATGCCCTTGCCGACATAGTCGGCCGCGACCGCCTTGGTCAGGCCGATGACCGCGGCTTTGCTCAGGCCATAGACGAAGCGGTTCGGTACACCCTTGGTCGAGCTCGCCAGCGAGGCCATGTTGATGATCGATCCGTCGCCGCGCTCCAGCATGCCCGGCAACACGGCGCGGATGGTGCGGACCATGGCGCGAACGTTGAGGTTGAGCGCGAAATCGAGGTCGCCATCCTTCATCTCGAGGATCGAGCCGGAATGGACGAAACCGGCGCAGTTGAACAGCACATCGACACGGCCGATCTCGGCGAAGGCCGAGTTGACCGCCTCGTCATTGAGGACGTCGACCTTGCGCGTCTTGATGCCGGAGGTCTTGGCGAGTTCCGCCAGCAGCGTCTCGTTGATGTCGGTGGCATGGACGGTGGCGCCAGCCTTGGCGAAGGCCAGCGCGCTTGCCTTGCCGATGCCTTGCGCCGCCGCCGTGATGACAACGACCTTGCCTGCCAGATCCGCCATATCTTTTCCTCGCCTGCTTGGGTCAACTGCCTTTATCGGCGGCCGGCGAAGGCGTCATGTGCCAGTCAGGCGCGATCGTGCGGCCTGTGCCAGTTCACTGATAAAGATGTTTTTTCTCGTTAAAGAACATGCGTCCGGGCGTCAAGCCCGAACGCGATCACCAAGTGCGAACATCAGTCGCCGTAAGGCACCCAGACATTCTTCACCTCGATGGCGCGGCGCAGCAAGGCGTCACCGGCGGCTTCTTCCGAGGCCCAGTCGAGGCTGCGGCCATTGCCGCTCCAGACGCGCTTGAGGTTGCCGACGGAGTCGGCTTCCGCCTTGGCGCAGGTGTCGGCGTCGGCAAACAGCCAGAGCCCGTCGACGTCGTCATGCTTGGCCAGCACGCCTGCAAGCTCCGCCGTGCGGCCGGTAACGATGTTGATGGCGCCGGCGGGCACGTCGGAATATTCGATGACCTGATAGAGATCGGTGGCCAGCAGCGGGTGGCGTTCCGACGGCACGGCCACCACCGTGTTGCCCATGGCCAGTGCGGGCGCGACCAGCGAGATGAAGCCGAGCAAGGGCTGATTGTCCGGCGCGACGATGCCGACGACGCCGACCGGCTCATGCAGCGCCAGCGTCACGGCACGCGCCGGCGGCTGGTGCACGCGGCCCTCGAACTTGTCGGCGAGGCCGGCATAGAGGAACAGCCGCTCAATCGACTGTTCGACCTCGTCCCGCGCGGCCTTGGCGTTGGCCCCGGTGAGTTCGGTGAGGCGGGCGGCAAACTCGCCGGCACGGCCGGAAAGGTTCTCGGCCAGGTAATAGAGCACCTGGGACCTGTTATAGGCGGTTGCCTCCGGCCAGGCCTTGCAGGCGCGCGCGGCGGAAACGGCGTCACGGATATCCTTGCGGTTGCCGAGCCCGACTTCGCCGGCAAGCTTCCCCTTGGCGGTGGCGACGGCAATCGAATAATTGCCGTCCGCCCGCACCTGCTTGCCGCCGATGAACAGCTTGGCCGTGCGATCGATGGCTGAGCCATCCGCCTGTTCGACGGGCTGAGCGGACGACGTCGCCGGCTTGATGACCGAACCGAGCGGCAATTTTGCCGATAGATATTCGAACATGCCCTCGCGCCCGCCCTCGCGGCCGAAGCCGCTCTCGCGGTAGCCGCCGAAGCCGCAGGCGGCGTCGAACATGTTGGTGCCGTTAACCCACACCACGCCGGCCTTCAGCTGAGGCGCCACATGGAGCGCGAGATTGACGTTCTCGCTCCACACCGAGGCGGCGAGCCCGTAGCGTGTGTTGTTGGCAAGCTCGATCGCTTCCTCGGTGTTGCGGAAGGTCATGGTGGCGAGCACCGGCCCGAACACCTCCTCCTGGGCAAGGATATTAGCCGGCGAAACACTCGTTGCCAGCGTCGGCAGGTGATAATAGCCCGAGGACGGCAGCGCTGCATCCGGTTGCCAGCAGACGGCGCCCTGCCGGGCACCCTCGGCGATCAGTCCCTTGACGCGGTCGAGCTGGGTCAGGTCGACCAGCGGGCCGATATCGGTGTTCTTGTCGAGCGGGCTGCCGACTCGCAGCCGGCTCATCCGCGTCTTGACCTTGGCGATCAAGGCGTCGGCGATGCCTTCCTGTACCAAGAGGCGCGAACCGGCGCAGCAGACCTGGCCCTGGTTGAACCAGATGCCGTCGACGAGGCCTTCGACGGCGCTGTCGAGATCGGCGTCCTCGAAGACGATGAAGGCCGATTTGCCGCCAAGCTCAAGGGACAGTTTCTTGCCCGAGCCGGCGGTGGCCTTGCGGATGATCTTGCCGACCTCGGACGAGCCGGTGAAGGCGATCTTCTGGATGCTGGGATGGTTGACGATCGCCGCGCCTGCTTCCGGGCCGCCCTGGACGATGTTGACGACGCCCTTCGGCACGCCGGCGCGTTCGCAGATCTCGGCGAACAGGATTGATGTGAGCGGCGTGAATTCGGCCGGCTTCAGCACCACCGTGCAGCCCGCCGCGAGTGCGGGCGCGATCTTCCAGGCCAGCATCAGCAGCGGGAAATTCCACGGGATGATCTGGCCGACGACGCCGACACCCTTGTGGCCAGGGAAATCCCGGTCCAGCGCGTGTGCCCAGCCGGCGTGATGGATGAAATGGCGGATCGCCAGCGGCACGTCGATATCGCGGCTCTCGCGGATCGGCTTGCCATTGTCGATTGTCTCAAGCACCGCGAACAGGCGCTGGTGGCGCTGCATGGCGCGGCCGATGGCGTAGAGCACCTTCGCGCGCTGGTAGCCCGAACTGGCGCTCCATTTCGGCAGCGCTTTCGTGGCCGCCGCGACGGCCGCGTCGATGTCGGCGGCGTTGGCGTCCGAAATCTTGGCCAGCAACTTGCCGGAAGACGGTTCGCTGGTCTCGAAAGTCTTGCCGCCGCTCGCCGCCTTCCAATCGCCGCCGATGAACAGCGCCTTGCCGAAATCGCGCGCCGCGAGCCAGGCATCAGCTTCGTTGCGCGCCTCCGGCGCCGGGCCGTATTCCATGGCATGATAGCGTTCGAGAATGTTCATCAGGCACTCCAGATAGTTGTCAGAGAAGGCATTCGGTTACGCCCCGCAAAACTCTGACGCTACGCCATCGCGTGGCGGTGATTGGCCGAATAATGCCCGGTCAGATGATGTTCGAGCTGCCGCTCGATGTCGGTGAGCAGGCTCGACGCGCCGAAGCGGAACAGCTCCGGCTCCAGCCAGGGCCGGCCGAGCTCTTCCTTCATCAGCACCAGCCAGTCGAGCGACACTTTCGCGGTGGAAATGCCGCCGGCCGGCTTGAAACCGATGAGATAGCCGGTTTCCTCGAAATAGGCCCTGATGGCACGCACCATGGCAAGCCCGACGGGCAGCGTGGCGTTGACGCTTTCCTTGCCGGTCGAGGTCTTGATGAAATCGGCGCCCGCCATCATCGCCACCATTGAGGCCAGCATGACATTGCGCAGCGTGGCGAGGTCACCGGTGCCGAGGATGACCTTCAGATGCGCGTCCCCGCATGCGGCACGCATAGAGACGATTTCGTTGTAGAGCTCGCGCCACTTGGCCCCGAACACCAGGCCGCGCGGAATGACGACGTCGATCTCGTCGGCGCCGTCCTTCACCGAGGCCTCGATTTCCTGCAGGCGGGTCGACAGCGGCGCCAGGCCGTGCGGGAAGGCGGTGGAGACGGCGGCGACATGGATGCCGGTGCCGCGCACGGCGTCAACGGCCGTGGCAACGAAGGGATGATAGACGCAGACGGCGGCCGGCCGGATGGTTTCGCCCGCAATGCCGAGGCCTTCCATGATGTCGCGGCGCAGCGGGTTGATCGCCTTGGCGCAGAGCCGGCGCACGCGCTCCTCGGTGTCGTTGGAGTTCAGTGTCGTCAGGTCCATGCAGGCGATCGCCCGCAGCAGCCAGGCGGCCTGGTTGTCGGCCTTGATCGAGCGCCGCTTGGTCAGGCTGACGACGCGGCGCTCCAGCGCCGAGCGGTTGACGCTGCGCACCGATTCCAGAAAACCGAGATCGAGTTTCAGGCCGGGATTGCGCGCGATGTGATGATCCAGCGGCACCGGCGTGTTGGCGGCGGCGCGTGCCGGCAGCGGCGTCACCTTGGTGCCAAGATCGGCTTCGCGGATTGTGCTGCTCATCTCCTGCCCTTTCATTCAGCGGCGTGCGCTTGATGTCTTGGTGCGCATCGTTCTCCCAAAGCCGTTCGACACTTTTGGGCGACACGCACGAAGATAGCCCGCGAAGCCGTGCTTCACGAGTCCTCAAGCGAGGGATAGCTGAAAAAGGCCGCGAAAGCAGCTGATTTTTGACCGGAAGGTCAAAACAAGGTTTCTGGGAGACCCGCGGGCCTCAGCCGACGAAGGCGCGTTCGACGACGAAACTCGAGGGGTGGCTGAGCGAACCTTCCTGGAAGCCGAGGCTTTCGGCCAGCTCCTTGACGTCCTTCAGCATATGCATCGAGCCGCAGATCATGATGCGGTCGGTTTCCGGATTGAGCTTCTCGATGCCGAGATCGCTGTAAAACTTGCCCGAACCGATCAGCGCGGTGATGCGGCCCATGCGCGCCGACTCTTCGCGTGTCGTCGAATTGTAGAGCGTGACGCGGCCGGCGGTCAGCTCGCCGATCAGCGGGTCGCTTTCCAGTGCCGCCACCAGTTCCTGGCCATAGATCAGCTCGGCATTGTCGCGGCAGGTATGGGTCAGGATGAGCTGGTCGAACTTCTCGTAGGTGTCGGGGTCGCGCAGCAGGCTGGCGAAGGGCGCGATGCCGGTGCCGGTCGAAATCATGAACAGGCGCTTGGCCGGGGTCAGCGCGTCGACGACCAGCGTGCCGGTCGACTTCTGGCGCATGATGACCGTGTCGCCGACCTGGATCTTCTGCAGTTCCGAGGTCAGCGGGCCGTCCGGCACCTTGATCGAGAAGAATTCCAGCTCTTCGTCCCAGGCCGGGCTGGCGACGGAGTAAGCGCGGTACACCGGCTTCTCGGCATTGGGCAGGCCGATCATCACGAACTCGCCCGAGCGGAAGCGCAGCGACTGCGGACGGGTGATGCGGAACGAGAACAGCCGGTCGGTATAGTGCTTCACCGAGACGACGGTTTCGGCATAGACATTGGCCGGAATCGGAAACTGCAGCGGGCGGGCTTCAGCGGTATTGAACGCGGGCGTGGTGTTCATCAATTCCAACCTTCTCGCCCAATTACAGACGCGGGCGCCAAACTTTCCCGTGCGCGCCCGAACCATTCAGGTTCCGGCGTGCCTTGCACACACTGCGAGGCGGTAAGCTCTTGTGTCGAGAATTTATTAGTATACAAACGATATTTGCGTCAAGATGCCGCCGTAAAACACCTTTCCAAACTGCGGCATATCCGTAGTCCCAGCATTTCGGGTTTCGACAATGAAAGAGAATTTTTCGGTGCAGCCGCCGGATTCCCTGGGCAGCGTCGTCGCCGGCATCGATGTCGGCGGAACCTTCACCGACCTGCTCCTGATCGACGGCAAGGACGGCGGCAAGGTGTATCTGGCCAAGACCCCGACTACGGTCGACAACCAGGCCTTTGGCGTGGTTTCGGCGCTTGGCGCCACCGGCTTTCCGGTCGACGGCATCGATCTCATCGTGCACGGCACGACCACCACCACCAACGCGGTGCTGGAGCGCCGGCTGGCCAGGACCGGCATGATCACCACGCGCGGTTTTCGCGACGTGATCGAGCTTGGCCGGCGTACGCGGCCGCAGCCCTATGGCATGACGGGCACCTTCGTTCCGGTCATCCCGCGCAATTTGCGGCTGGAGGTGTCCGAACGCGTCGAGGCATCAGGCGCCATCCGAACGCCGCTCGACGAGGCAGAAATGCGCGATGCCGTACAGGCGCTGATCGCCGCCGGTTGCGAATCCCTCGTTATCCACTTCCTGCATTCCTACGCCAACCCTTCGCATGAACGGCGCGCCGCCGAAATCGCCGCCGAATTCTGGCCGAACGGCTACATCACCACCGGCCACGCGCTGCTGTCGGAGGCACGCGAATTCGAGCGCGGGGTAACCGCCTCGGTCAATGCCTCGGTGCAGCCGATACTCGAGCGCTATGTCGAGCGGCTGCGCAAGGAATTGGCCGCGAGGGGCTATATCAGAGACTTCCTGATCATGAACGGCAATGGCGGCATGATATCGGCCCGCTTCGTCACACGTGAATCGGCAAAGACCGTGATGTCAGGCCCCGCCTCCGGCGTCATCGCCGCCGCCTATACGGGTAAGCGCGCCGGCTTCGAAAACCTCGTCACCTACGACATGGGCGGCACTTCGACCGACGTGGCGCTGATCCGCAACGCCGAGCCGGCGGTCTCGAACGAGATCGAGATCGAATACGCCATGCCGATCCATGTCCCGATGGTAGCGGTGCATACGGTCGGCGCCGGCGGCGGTTCGATCGCCCGCGTCGACGCGGCCGGACTGATCCAGATCGGTCCGGAAAGCGCGGGCGCCAATCCCGGCCCGATTTGCTATGGGCGCGGCGGGACCGAGCCGACCATCACCGACGCCAACCTGGTGCTCGGCCGGCTGGCGCCGAAGAAATTGCTGGCCGTCGACAATCCGGTCACAGCGGAGCGCGTGACCGGCATTTTCGAGGACCGGATCGGCAAGTCGACCGGCCTCTCCGGCGTCGAAGCGGCTGGCGCGGTGCTCAGGCTCGGCAATATGAAGATGGCCGGCGCCATCCGCATGGTATCCGTATCGCGCGGCCACGATCCCCGCGATTTCGCGCTGTTCGCCTTCGGCGGCGCCGGGCCGCTGCATGCGACGGCGCTCGCCCGCGAACTCGGCCTGCCCAAAGTGCTGGTGCCGGCACGTCCCGGCATCACCAATGCGCTCGGCTGCGTCGTCGCCGATCTGCGCCACGACTTCGTCAACACCATCAACCAGCCAGTGGCCCTGCTTGATGAAAGCCGGCTCCACCAAGTATTGGAACGGCACCGGAACGAAGGCGAGGAACTGATCGCCAAGGAAGCGGTGAAGCCGGCAACGATCCGCGTCACCCACTCCGCGGACATGCAGTTCGTCGGCCAGACCCACATCATCAACGTGCCGTTGCCGTCCTCCTCGGTAACGCGAGCTGCATTGCAGGGCCTGTTCGAGAAAGCCTATTTCGCTCGCTTCAGGGTCGAGCTGCCCGAAATCCGCGCCAACCTCGTCAACCTCAACACCTCGGTCACCGGGATGCGCCCGGCGATCGACTTGTCACGCCTGATCGACCCGGCCGGACGCGCCAAAACGCTCGACGAGGCGCGGCGCGAAATCCGGCCGGTCTGGTATGCCGGCCACTGGCACGACACGCCGGTCTATGTCAGGGAAAAGCTGCCGCTCGATGCGGTCATCGAAGGGCCGGCGATCCTCGAACAGATGGACGCCACCACCGTGCTCGAACCCGGCGACCGCGCGCGCTGCGACGCCGACGGCAACATCATCATCGATGTGGGCAAGGAATGATGGGAAATTCGTCTGTTAGTTTCTGTCCTTTTACAGTCGGCCTCGCGCTGCCCCTCATCGCCCTGCCGGGCACTTCTCCCCGTATAGTGACGGGGAGAAGGATGCAGCTGCGGCCTCGGCGCTTTTCATGCGACGTTGAAGGTGAGCGAAATCATCGGCGACGGCGTCTTTCTCCCCGTCACCATACGGGGAGAAATGTCCGGCAGGACAATGAGGGGCGGCGCGACGTCTCAGGCCTTCCATGTCCGGCCCCTGCCATGAGGATTACTGAGCAATGACCGGTCTCGACGCCATCACGCTTTCGGTTCTCCAGGCCGCCTTGCAGCAGGTCTGCGACGAGATGGACCTGACCTTTTCCCGCGCCGCCTTCTCGCCCGTCATCGCCGAGGCCAATGACCGCTCGGACGGCATCTATTCGGCCGTCGATGGCTCGCTGATCGCGCAGGGCAGTCAAGGCCTGCCTGTGTTCGTCGGCGTCATGCAGTATTCGACCAGGACGGTGATCGAAATGATCGCCGACGGCCGCTGCCTGCCGCCCGAACCCGGCGACATCTACATCGTCAACGATCCCTATCTCGGCGGCACGCATCTGATGGATGTGCGCTTCGCCATGCCGGTCTATCGCGGTGAAAAGATCTTCTGCTGGTTGTCCAACACCGGCCATTGGCCTGACATCGGCGGTTCCGTGCCGGGCGGCTTCTCCGCGTCCGCAACCGCCGTCGAACAGGAAGGCCTGCGGCTGCCGCCGGTAAAGCTGTTCAAGAAGGGCGTGCTCGATCCCGAAATCTACGCCATCATCTGTTCCAACATCCGGGTTGCCGACCAGCGCATCGGCGACATCAGGGCACAGGCCGCCGCGTTGCTGATCGGCCAGGACCGCCTCATGGAAATCCTGGATCGTTACGGAGACGAAACCGTTGTCGAGGCGATCGCCGAACTGCGCCGACGCGCCGCCGAGCAGATGCGCGCCAACATCGCGGCCATTCCCGACGGCACCTATCGCTCCAAGGCCTTCGTCGATTCCGACGGGGTGGTCAACGAACCGCTGACCATCGCGCTCGCCGTCGAGAAACAGGGCGATAGGCTGACCTTCGATTTCACGGGCTCATCAAAGCCCTGCGCTGGGCCGATGAACAGCGTGCTGGCGACGACCTTGTCGTCGGTCTATCTCGCCATGCGCCATATCTTCCCGGATGTGCCGATCAGCGCCGGCGCCTTCGAGCCACTCGAGGTCAAGCGGCCGGAAGGCACCTTCCTGGACGCAAAGTATCCGCGCCCGGTCTCGGGTTGCGCCGCCGAGGTCTCGCAGCGCATCGCCGAGGCGGTATTCGCGGCCATGGTGCAGGCGCTGCCCGACAAGGTGACGGCGGCTCCCGCCGGCTCCAGCGGCAACTTCGCCTTGGGCGGCAGCGACCCCGCGCGCGGCCGCGACTATGTCATGTACCAGATCTCCGGCGGCGGCTATGGCGGCAATTCGGGCCATGACGGCCTGACCAATGGCTGCTCGACCATCGGCATTTCGAAATCGCCGCCGGTCGAGATCATGGAGCAGGCTTTTCCCGTGCTCTACCGGCACTATGCCTTGCGCGAGGGCTCGGGTGGCGCCGGCAAGCATCGCGGCGGTTTTGGCCTCGCCTACGAGGTCGAGATCCTGCGCGGCGAGGCGCGGGCCTCCTTCGTCATGGATCATGGCCGTTTCGGCCCGCAGGGCGCGCTCGGCGGTGGGGATGGTGAGCCCAACAGCGTGACCGTTTTCCGCGATGGCGAAGAACACATACCGCCGCACCTCTCCAAGGAGCAGGACATCCCGCTCAAGGCCGGCGACCGCGTGCGCGTCGGCACGCCGGGCGGCGGCGGCTATGGCGATCCGCGTGAGCGCGACCCGAAACTGGTCGCTCAGGATGTCCAGCTTGGCTATTATACAGCTGAGCAAGCCAAGCATCTGTTCGGGATCGAGGCACAAGGAAGCTGACCAAACTCGGATGAGCCGCCCCGCGCCGTGATCGCCGCATGACGTGTCGTTTCCGTCTCCGCCGGGAGCATGAAAGCCCGTAGATTTATCCGGTCAACGGAGATCTCGAACATGCGTCTTTTGGGTCGTTTCGTGCTTGCCGCTTCCGTCGCCCTCACCATCGCCACCGGCGCTGCTTGACTATCTTGGCTGAGCGGCGTTCCCCTTTCTACAGCAGCATCGTCGGGCTGGGCGCGACCATGGGCCGGGTCGGCGGCGATTTCATCTCGGCCAAATACTATTCCGGCATTGCCGACGAGCACCTGAACACCCGCGCCAATGTCGGCGTGCAGGACCTCAGCACCATGGGCAAGATGGACATCAAGGGTCCGGACGCCGAGGCGCTGGTCAACCATGTCATCGTCAACGACGCCGCGGCGATGAAACCGGGCAATGTCCGGTACTCCACCGTCTGCCGCGAGGATGGCGGCATCATGGACGACCTCACCGTGTTCCGGCTGGGGCCGGAGCATTTCATGCTGGTGACCGGCTCGGTCAACCGCCTGAAGATGCTGCCTTGGCTCCAGCATCATGCTGAGGGGCGCAAGGCCTATGTCACCGACATCACGGCGGCGGTCGCCTTCCCGACCATCCAGGGTCCGCGTTCGCGCGAACTCCTGAAGGCGCTGGTCGTGGATGCCGATCTCGATGGGTTGAAGCGCTGGGCGTTCACCTCGGGTCGCGTCGGCGAAACCAAGGTCATGATTTCGCGCACAGGCGTGACCGGCGAACTCGGCTTCGAACTGTTCGTGCCGGCGGACGAGGCGACCTCGGTCTGGGATGCGCTGATGCGGACTGGCCAGGCTTTCGGCCTGAAACCTTATGGCGTGCTGGCTATGTTCACGCTCGGGCTGGAGAAGGCCTATCCCGCCCATGGCATCGACATGGACGAGAGCCGCACGCCGTTCCATGTCGGCCTCGACCGCTGGATCAAGTTCGACAAGGGCGATTTCATCGGACGCGAGGCGCTGCTCAAGATCCGCGACAAGGGCCTCGACGAGCGCTGGACCGGCCTGATCCTCGACGGCGACAAGCCGGCCGCGACCGATGCCAGGGTGCTGGCCGATGGCAGGGATGTCGGCGTGGTCACCTATAGCGACCATGGCTATTCCCTCGGCAAGGTGCTGGCCACCGCGCATCTGCGGCTGCCCTTCACGGCTGTGGGCACCGAACTCAGCATCGCCATCGACGGCCAGCCCGTGCGCGCTGTGGTGGCGCCGATGCCGTTCTTCGATCCGGAGGGGGCGAGGTTGAGGGGCTAACCTGGTGTGTGCGCGTCCCACAGCGCCATAGCGGCCAATCCTCCGCGCTGCCCCTCACCTGCCTGCCGGCATCCTCTCCCCGTATAGTGACGGGGAGAGGGGCGCTCCGTCGCCGATTTCGCCAATCATCGGCGTTGCAAGAGGGGCGCCGGCGTCACGGCCGGCTTCTCTCTCCCCGTTCTACGGGGAGAGATGTCCGGCAGGACAGTGAGGGGCGGCGCCAACGCTAAGATTGTTTAGTCAGAAGGTTCGGCCGAACCTGAATATCAGCCGCCTCACCCTCGCCGGTCGAGCCGCGCCACCAGCCGATCGCCCACCCACTGGATGCCGCAGACCAGGATGATCAGCACGATCACCACCGCCACCATCACCGAGGTTTCAAACCGCTGATAGCCATAGCGGATGGCGAGGTCGCCGAGGCCGCCGGCGCCGATGGCGCCGGCCATCGCGGAGGCGCCGACCAGCGTCACCAGCGTCACCGTGAAGCCGGCGACGATGCCGGGCAGGGCCTCGGGCACCAGCACCTCGCGGATGATCGTCCAGCGGTTGCCGCCCATGGCGCGGGCGGCCTCGATCAGCCCGTGGTCGACCTCGCGCAACGACACTTCGGCAATCCGCGCATAGTAGGGCGTGGCGGCGATCGACAGCGGCACGATGGCCGCCCAGGTGCCGATCGAAGAGCCGACGATCAGCCGCGTCACCGGGATCAGCGCCACCAGAAGGATGATGAACGGCACCGAGCGGAATCCGTTGATGACGGCGCCGAGCACGCGATTCACCCACGGGCTTTCGGCAATGCCGCCGCGTTCGGTGGCGATCAGCGCCAGGCCGAGCGGCAGGCCGAACACCAGCGAGATTAGGCCGGAGGCGGCCGTCATCAGCACCGTCTCCCAGATCGACCGCAGCAGAAGCTCAAACAGGATCGGCGACATGGCCAAGCACCTCCACCCGCGCCTGGCGGGATTCCAGGAAAGCGATCACCTCGGCGAGATGACCCGCATCGCCGCCAGGGATGGAGAGGAACAGCGTCCCCACCGGCTCTCGCTGGATATGGTCGATGCCGCCATGGACGAGCCGGAAGGCACCGGGCACGGTTCTCGCAAGGTCGGACAGCAGCGGCCCGCGCGCAGGCTCGCCCGCAACGTCGACGCGCAAGATCGTTTCGGTACCACCCGCGGGCAGCAGCCGCGCCGCCAGCTCCGGCGGCAGTTGCGGCCGGATCGCGCCGAGCAGGCGTCTTGTGATCTCGGACCGTGGATCGGCGAACACAGACCAGACTGGCCCTTCCTCGACGATGCGTCCGGCGTCGATCACCGCCACCCGGTCGGCGATCGAGCGGATCACCTCCATCTCGTGGGTGATCAAAAGGATGGTCAGGCCAAGCTGCCGGTTGATGTCCTTGAGCAAGGCGAGGATGGACCGCGTCGTCTCTGGGTCGAGCGCTGACGTCGCTTCGTCCGACAGAAGCAGCGCCGGCCGCGCGGCCAGCGCCCGGGCGATGCCGACGCGCTGCTTCTGGCCGCCCGACAGTGACGCCGGATAGGCTTTCGCCTTTTCCGACAGGCCGACGAGATCGAGCAGTTCCGCCGCCCGCTTCAGCCGTTCGGCCTTTGGCCGGCCCTCGATCTTCAGCGGCAGCGCCACATTATCCTCGACCGTCTTGGCCGACAGCAGGTTGAAATGCTGGAAGATCATGCCGATGCGCCGCCGCAGCGGCTGCAGGTCGCGCTCGCCGAGCCGGCTGATTTCGCGGCCCTCGATGAACACCTCGCCGGAATCGGGCCGCTCCAACCCGTTGAGGCAGCGGATCAGCGTCGATTTGCCGGCGCCGCTGCGGCCGATGATGCCGAGGATCTCCCCCTTGCGCACCGTCAGGGAAATGCCGTCGAGCGCCGCCGTCGCGCCGAAGCGGCGCTTCAGCTCGACAAGACGCACCACGTCCTGCGCCGGTGCATCGGCGTCGTTCGTGTTCTCGATGGCTGCGGTCACATGCTGGTTCATACGCGGATCCCGAAACAGGATTGCGGCCCGCGCATTGCGCGGACCGCTTTTCTTGTCAAAGCAGACACTTTCGTGCCCGGATTGCTCAATAGGCGCTGAGGCCGGTGCCCTTGTAGACCTTGTCGAACTCGGTTTTGACCGCCTCGTTCTGGTAGGACGCCACCAGCGTCTTCACCCAGGCCTCGTTCTCGTTGCCGACCTTGACCGCAATGAAGTTGCGGTACGGATTGTCTGCGATCGGCTCCTGGGCGATGCGGTTTTCCGGTGTCAAGCCGCTTTTCAGCGCCCAGTCGGTGTTGACCACGGCTGCGTCGAGGTCCTCGACCGAGCGGCCGACGATGCCGGCGTCGAGTTCCTTGATCTCGACCTTCTTGGGGTTTTCGGCGATGTCGGCGGTGGTGGCCAGGATGCCGGTGCCGTCCTTCAGCTTGATCACGCCCTCATTCTGCAGCACGCGCAGCGCCCGGCCTTCATTGGACGGGTCGTTGGGCACGCCGATGACAGCACCCTGGGGCAAGTCGGCGACCGCTTTGTACTTCTTGGAATACAGGCCGATCGGCCACACGCCGGTATAGCCGACGCGCACGATATGGTAGCCCTGCGTCTTGATCTGGTTGTCGAGATAGGGCTGGTGCTGGAAGGCGTTGGCGTCGATCTCGCCGCGCTCCAGTGCCTCGTTGGGCTGGGTATAGTCGTTGAACACCACCGTCTCGATGCTCAGGCCCTTCTCGGCGGCTTGAGCGACCACGACGCGCCAGACATCCTCGTCCTCGCCGCTGATGATGCCGACCTTGATCGCCTTCTTGTCCTCGGCGAAGGAGGCATGCGGCGCCATCAGGGCGCCTATCGCGACGGCCGATGCGAACAGCAGAGCCAGGCCGCTGCGGCGGTTCAGGGTTGACCTTGGGGAAGAGGACAAAGTGTTGTTGAGGTCGGACATGATTGGTCTCTGCGGTTGTGAAGTCATGGCAGCAAGGCGGATTGCCTAGGCTTGTTCACATCGTCAGAAATTCTATCGATTTTATCAAAGAACGCCTTTCGCCATTCTCCTTGCAGCCGGGAATATTCTCTCAAAAATTTTGAAGAAGGGAGTAAAAGACTGCGGGCGTCGAGAAGCGGTGAGGTCCTCAGCGAACCCGGCGGCTCCTCAAAGGGCAATCCATGCCGTCTTCAGTTCGAGATACTTCTCCAGCGCGTGCAGCGACTTGTCGCGGCCGAAGCCGGATTGCTTGACGCCGCCGAGCGGCACGGTGACGTCGGCGCCGCCATAGGTGTTGACGTGGACAACGCCGGCGTTGATGGCGCGCACCATGCGATGCGCGGTGGAAAGGTTCGACGTCCACACCGCCGAGGCGAGCCCGTAGACCGTCGAGTTGGCAAGCCGCACCGCTTCCTCCTCGGTCTCGAAGCGCATCACGCCGAGCACCGGCCCGAACACCTCTTCGCGCGCAAGCTGCATGTCCTGCGTCACGTTCTCGAAGATCGTCGGCGCCATGTAGCTGCCGCCGGTCTCGGCCAGGATGCGTTCGCCGCCCGTGACCAGCCTTGCGCCTTCTTCAGTGGCCTTGGCGACGAAACCGAGATTCTTGTCCAACTGCTCCGCGCTCGACACCGCGCCGACATCGCTTGCGAGATCGAGCGGATCGCCGACCTTCAGCCTTGTGGTCGCAGAGAGCAGTTCGTCCATGAAACGGTCATAGACGGAGGCCTGGACAAGCAGCCGCGAGCCGGCGACGCAGACCTGGCCGGAATTGCGGAAGATGCCGTTGGCCGAGACGACAGCCGCCTGTTTCAGGTCCGGCGCGTCGCCAAAGACGATGTTGGGCGACTTGCCGCCGAGTTCGAGGAAGACGCGCTTCAGATTGGAACGGGCGGAGTATTCGAGTAGCCGGCGGCCGACCGGTCCCGAGCCGGTGAAGGCGATGGCGTCGACATCCCCATGCAGGCCGAGCGCCTCGCCGGTGACCGCGCCCCTGCCGGTCACGACATTGAGCACGCCGGCGGGCAGCCCGGCTTCGGCAGCCAGTTCGGCCAGCCGCAGCAGCGTCAGCGAGGCGATCTCCGGCGGCTTGACCACCACGCAATTGCCGGCGGCCAGCGCCGGCGCGATCTTCCAGGCGCCGATCATCAACGGGAAGTTCCAGGGAACGATGACGCCGACGACGCCGAGCGGCTCCTTGTGGATCAGCCCAAGCACGTTGTCGGCGGTCGGCGCGATCTCGCCATAGACCTTGTCGATCGCCTCAGCGTAGTAGCGGATGGTGCCGGCCGCCGACAGCGGCTCGGCCTTGTAGGCCATGCCGATCTCGGTGCCATTGTCGCGCACGCCGAGCACGGCCAGCTCGTCGACATGTCTTTCGATCAGTTCGGCGAGCCTGGTCAGCACCTTCTTGCGGAAAGCGGGGGCAGCGCGCGACCATGAACCCTTCTCGAACGCCTTGCGTGCCGAGCGCACGGCGCGGTCGATGTCGGCTGGATTGCCGTCGGCAATGCTGGCGAAAGGCCGGCCGTCGATCGGCGAAATCACCAGCAGGCTCGCGCCGCTTGCCGCCTCGGACTGCGCGCCATCGATGAACAGGCCGCGCGCGCCGATCTCCGCCTTGCGCAGTGTGTCGATGGCACTTTGACTGATCATTATATTCTCACTTCAGGAGGGTCTGCGGGGCGGCGTGATACGCCGCCCTGATATCTCGCTCAATCCTTGAGCGGTACGCCGAGATTGTCGAAGGCCACCGGATCGCGGCTCTTCAACGCGCCTGCCAGCAGCAGGCCCACCACGCCGGCGATCAGCACCAGTCCCGGCAGGAACGCACCGAGGAAGCCGCCGGCCCCCGACAGGCTGCCGAAATTGATGACGATCAGGTAGATGATGACGACGAAGGCGATGAAGGTCAGCCCGGGCAGGATCGTGGTCTTGAGCGCGTTCTCCTGGGCCGACGGGTTGGCGCGGAAGTACATCACCACGGCGAGCGAGGCGACCGCCATCATGACGATGACGCCGAGCGTCGCGACATTGGTCAGCCACGAGAACAGCGCCAGCACCGGATCGAGCCCGAGTACGGCGAACAGCCCGACGACGACAGCCGCCAGCACGCTCTGGATCACCGAAGCGACATGCGGGCTCTGGTGCGCCGAATGCGTCACGCCGATCGACTGCGGCAACAGCTTCTCGCGGCCGGAGACATAGATGTAGCGGGCAACCGCATTGTGGAACGCCAGCACGCCGGCAAACAGGCTCGACACGAACAGGATGCTCATCGCGTGCGTGAGCAGCGTTCCGGCATAGCGGTCGGAGAGGCCGAACAGGAAGGTGGTCGGGTCCTGCAGGCCCTGCAGCGCCGGCAGCAATTTGTCGACGCCGGCGCCCACCGCCATCAGCCAGGCGGTGACCATGTAGAAGACGCCGATCAGCAGCACCGAGAAGTAGGTGGCGCGCGGAATGGTGACCTTGGGATCACGGGCTTCCTCGGCGTAGATCGTCGTCGCCTCGAAGCCGATGAAGGCGGCGAAACAGAACAGGATGGCGATCGCCGGCGCGCCCGAGGTGATCTGGCTCCAGCTGAACGGGGCCGCCGAGAGGCCGCTGTCGCCGCCGGTCCTGAGGATCACCAGGTCGAGGATCAGCACCACGGCATATTCGCACAGCACCAGCACCGTCAGGATCTTGGCCGACAGGTCGACCTGGCGGTAACCGAGCACGGCGACGATGGCGATGGCGATGAAACTCCACACCCACCAGGGAAGGTTGATGCCCCAGCTGGCGAACAGCCCGGAGGTCGCGGCGCCTAGCAGGCCCATGACGCCGATCTGCATGGCATTGTAGGACAGGATGGCGATCAGCGCCGTGGCGCCGCCGGCAAGGCCGCCCAGGCCGCGCGCGGCATAGGCATAGAAGGCGCCGGCGTTGCCAACATGGCGCGACATGGCGACATAGCCGACCGCGAACAGAAGCAGCAGCACCGTGACGATCAGATAGGTGCCGGCAAAGCCGGCGCCGTTGCCCATCAGCATGCCGAGCGGCGTGCCGCCGGCGACCGCCGTGAGCGGGGCGGCGGCCGAGATCACCATGAAGGTGATGGCGCCGACGCCGAGACTGTTCTTGCGCAGCCTGTTGGCCGGCGCCGCTTCCGAAACTGCTGACATTTGTCCCTCCTGTTTGCAAACCGGTTGGCTTGCCGGCCGAATGGCCTGTCCCATACGCTCTGGATATGGTTCATTATTTGAACCGTTATTTTGAATATAGACTTGCAAACAAAGCGGCTTCCTGTCAAGTTAATTCACACGTTAATTGATTGCCGCTTATGGGGCGCACATTGCTGGGAGGAATGCGTTGAGTACGGTCGGCAAGGCGATTTCACTCTTGGAGCTGTTCACCGTGGCCGAGCCCGAGCTCGGACTGTCGGACTTGGCGCGCCGGTCGGGTTTCGACAAGGCGACGACGCGGCGCCTGCTGGTGGCGCTGACCGGCCACGGTCTCGTCGAGCAGGATGCCGTCACGCGGCTCTACCGGCTCGGCGCCGGCCTGTCGCGGCTGGCGCGCATCCGCGAGGCCCGCTTTCCCTTCCTGCAGACCGCAGTGCCGCTGGTGCGGGATCTGGCAAGTGCCACGGCCGAGACCGTGCATCTGTCGGAATATGGCGTCGACCGGCTGGTCACCGTCCATGTCGAGCATCCGGCGCGGGCAAACCGGGTCAATGTCGATATCGGCCAGCTTCTGCCCCTGCATTCGACCGCCTCCGGCATCGTCTATCTGGCCTTCGCCAGGGACGAGGCCGTCAAGGCATGGCTGGCCGCTCCCCTGGAGGCCTTCACCGCGCACACGCTGACCGAACCGGCCGCGCTCGCGCGCTCCATGGGCGAGGCGCGCGAGCGCGGCTATTCGATCTGCGACCAGGGTCTGGAGGAGGGCGTCATATCAGTCGCGGCGGCAATCCTGGCGGCGGATGGGTTCGCGCTCGGCACGATCGCTGTGGCGGCGCCGAAGGCCAGGACGACGGCGGCCGACATCGCGCAGCGCGGGCTTGCGGTCGTGGCCGCAGCACGGGAGATTTCGATGCGTCTCAATGGCGATAATCTGCAAACCTTGAGGAGGCAGGCCTAATGTCTGCACAGAGGCCCCGCATCCTGGTCATCGGCACCGGCGACACCAAGGCCGACGAGCTGCTGTTCATGAAAGCCTGCATCGAGGCATCGGGCGGCCGGGCCGTCATGATGGATGTCAGCGTGCTGGGCGACCCGCCCTACAGCCCCGATCACGACAAGCACGCGGTCGCCCGCGCCGTGGATGTCACGATCGCCGAGATCGTCTCCAGCGGCGACGAGAACACCGCCATGACTCTGATGGCGGGCGGCGCCGTGCAATTGGCGCGCAAGCTCCAGCAAGACGGCGAGATCGACGCCTTCATCGCCATAGGCGGCTCCATGGGAACCGATCTGGCGCTCGATGTCGCGCTTTGCCTGCCGCTCGGCGTGCCGAAATTCGTCGTCTCGACCATCGCCTATTCCCACCTGATCCCGCCCGAGCGGGTCGCGCCAGACCTGATGATGATCCTCTGGGCGGGCGGGTTGTACGGCCTCAACACCATTTGCAAGCTTGTCCTGTCGCAGGCCTGCGGCGCGGTCGTCGGCGCGACGAAGATGATGCTTGAAACCCGCGCCTCCGCGCCGGCGAAAGGCCCGACCATCGGCATGACCTCGCTCGGCAGCTCCTGCCTGCGCTACATGAAGACGCTGAAGCCGGCGCTGGAACGGCGCGGCTATGACGTCGCCGTCTTCCACACCACCGGCATGGGCGGCCGCGCCTTCGAATCGATCGCCGGTCAGGATCATTTCTGCGCGGTGTTCGATTTCAGCCTGCAGGAGATCACCAACCATCTGGCCGGCTCCGTCGTCAGCTCCGGCGCCGACCGGCTGGAGAATGCCGGCGCCCGTGGCGTTCCGCAGATCGCGGCACCTGGTGCGGTCGACATGGTCGACCTGCCAACCTGGCAGGATTTGCCGGCTAAATTTTCCGAGCGCCCGTTCCACGCCCACAACAGGCTGATCGCCTCGATTACAGTCGATGCGGATGACCGCCGCGAGGTCGCTCGGACCATCGCCGGGAAGCTCGGCATGGCAAAGGGCCGTTCCGCCCTCATCCTGCCTTCCCGTGGCATCCAGGAATGGGACACCGAGGGCGAGCCGCTCTGTGAGCCCGAAGCGCTTGCCGCTTTCGTCGATGAGATGCGCAGGGCGATCCCCGCGGGCGTCGAGTTCCACGAGATCGACGCCCACATCAACAGCGACACCTTCGTCGCCAAGGCGCTGGAGATCTTCGACCGCTGGGTCGAGGAGGGCATCATCCCGCGCGGCATGCCGGCCAAGGAGGTCGCCGCGTGAGTGCTGTTTCCGCACAGGCGCTGGTCCTCGACTTCGGCGGCGTCGTCACCCGTACGCTGTTCGAGACCCATGCCTTGACTGAACAGGCGCTGGGCCTGAAGCCGGGAACGCTGCAGTGGCGCGGCCCGTTCGATCCCGGCAGCGATCCGCTGTGGCGTGCCATGCAGGCCGACGAGATCAGCGAGCGCGACTATTGGCGCACCCGCACTCGGGAGGTCGGGCGCCTTGTCGGCGAGGACTGGCAGGCGATGGAAACCTTCGTCCAGCGCGCGCGTGGCGCCGAGCCCGAAAAGGTGGTGCGGCCGGAAGCCATCAGCGCCATTCGCGCCGTCCACGCGGCGGGATTTCGCCTGGCGATCCTGTCCAACGAACTCGACCTGTTCTACGGCGCCGGCTTCCGCCGGCGGCTGCCGCTGCTTGACCTGTTCGACGTGATCGTCGACGCCACCTACACCGGCATTCTCAAGCCGGATCCGCGTGCCTACGCCTTCGTCACCGAAGCGCTTGGCCTGCCTGCCGCCGCCTGTGTCTTCGTCGACGACCAGCAGCGCAATGTCGATGGCGGCCGTGCCGCCGGCATGCGCACGGTTCATTTCGACGTTGCCCGGCCGGCCCATTCCTATGCCGAGGCCCTCGGCCATTTCGACCTCGTTCCAGTTGCCTGAGACCTTTTGCGGAGCCTTGTGATGCGCGACATCAACTTCCTCACCGAGACCAACGCCAGGCCGATCTGGCACCCGATGGCGCATCCGGCCGAGATGCGAGCCAATCCGCCCAAGGTGATCATGAAGGGCGAGGGCGTCATGGTCACCGACATCGCCGGCAACACCGTGCTCGACGCCGTCGGCGGCCTGTGGAACGTCAATCTCGGCTACAGCTGCGATCCGATCAAGCAAGCCATCGCCGACCAGCTCGGCGCACTGCCTTACTACTCCGGCTTTCGCGGCACCTCGACCGGACCGTCGATCGAACTCGCCTACGAACTTGCGGAATGGTTCGCGCCGGAAGGCATGGTGCGCACCTTCTTCACTTCGGGCGGCTCGGATTCGGTCGAAACCGCGCTGCGGCTGGCGAGGCAATATTGGAAGATCCGCGGCCAGGGCGACCGCACCAAGTTCCTCGCCTTGAAGAAGGGCTATCACGGCACGCATTTCGGCGGTGCCTCCGTCAATGGCAATGCCAATTTCCGCCGCAACTATGAGCCGCTGCTGCCTGGCGTCTTCCATGTCCCGGCACCCTGGACCTTCCGCAACCCGTTCGACGAGACCGATCCGGCGCGGCTGGCGAAACTGTGCGCCAGGGCGCTGGAGGACGAGATCGCCTTCCAGGGCGGCGACACGATCGCTGCCTTCATCATGGAGCCGGTGCTGGGTGCGGGCGGCGTCATCGTTCCGCATGAGAGCTTCATGCCGCTGGTGCGCGAGATCTGCGACCGCCACGAAATCCTGCTGATCGCCGACGAGGTGGTCACGGGCTTCGGCCGCACCGGCGCATGGTCCGGGTCGCGGCTGTCCGGCGTGAAGCCGGATTTCATGACCATCGCCAAGGCGATCACCTCGGGCTATTTCCCGCTCGGTGCCACCTTGATCGGCGCCAAGGTTGCTGACGTATTCGAGGCCGACAAGACCAGCTTCGGCGCGATCGGCCACGGCTACACCTATTCCGGCCATCCGGTCGGCTGCGCGGCCGGGTTGGCGGCCTTGGCCGAGACCAAACGGCTTCGCCTCGACGAGAACGCGGCCGCGCGCGGGGCCGAACTGGCCGATGTGCTGGAGGGCCTGAAGGCCAAGCATGCCATCGTCGGCGATGTCAGGTACAAGGGCCTGATGGCGGCGCTGGAACTGGTCTCCGACCGCGCGACGAAAAAACCCGCCGACAAGAAGACCATGGGCGTTGTTTCGGAAGCCGCCTACGACGCCGGCGTCATGCTGCGCGTCTCCGGCAACAACATCATCCTGTCGCCGCCGCTGATCATCAGCGCCGCCGACGTGGCCAGGATCGGCGAAGCGATCGACGCCGGCCTGTCGAAGGCCTGACGAACCGACTGACACAACGGAGTTCCGGTACACGCATGTCCCATTCGCAGGAAAGAATCGCCGGGGAAACGCTCGTTGGCCGGCGCGGCCGGCTGCTTGGCGCGAAATCGCAGCTGTTCTATGACAAGCCGGTGCATCTTGTGCGCGGCGAGGGTGTCTGGCTCTACGACGCCGACGGCCGCAAATATCTCGACGCCTATAACAATGTCGCCCATGTCGGCCATTGCCACCCGCACGTGGTCGAGGCGCTGTGCCGGCAGGCGAGCCTGCTCAACACCCACACGCGCTACCTCCACACCGCCATCCTCGACTATGTCGAGCGGCTGACCGCGACCTTCGATGCCAGCCTCTCCACCGCCATCCTGACCTGCACCGGCAGCGAGGCCAACGACATCGCGCTGCGCATGGCGCAGGCGGTCTCCGGCCAGATGGGCATCATCGCCACCGACGCCACCTATCACGGCAACACCGCAGCCGTTTCGCAACTCTCAACCCGCATGCCGCCGGTCGGCGGCCGCGCCCACCATGTCAGGCTGGTGCCGGCCCCCGACAGCTATCGCCATCCCGATGCGATGGCCAATGGCAAGGCCTTCGGCGATGCCGTGCGCGAGGCGATCGCCTCGCTGGCCAGAGACGGCATCGGCCTTTCCGGCATGATCCTCTGCCCGCTGCTCGCCAATGAGGGCTTTCCAGCACTCCCGAACGGCTTTTTCGATGACGCCATATCGGCGGTGCGCGAAGCCGGCGGTCTGATGATCGCCGACGAGGTACAGCCCGGTTTCGGCCGCACCGGCAGCCATTTCTGGGGTCATCAGCGCGCCGGTTTCGTCCCCGACATCGTCACCATGGGCAAACCGATGGGCAACGGCCACCCGGTCGCCGCTGTCGTCACCACTCGAGACATATTGGCGACCTTCCGCGACGCCTTCCGCTACTTCAACACCTTTGGCGGCAATCCGGTCTCCTGCGCCGTGGCCAATGCGGTCCTCGATGTCCTGGAAGACGAGAACCTCGTCGCCAATGCGCGCGACGTCGGCGCCTATGCGCTCGGCCTGCTGCGGCCACTGGCCGATCGTCATGAATCGATCGGCGAGGTCAGGGGCGCCGGGCTGTTCTTCGGCGCCGAACTGGTCCGCGACCGCAAGACACGCGAGCCGGCGCCCGACATCGCCGGCCGCGTCATCAACGCGATGCGCGACCGTGGCGTGCTGATGGGCAAGACCGGCATCCACGGCAATGTGCTCAAGATACGCCCGCCCATGCCGTTTTCCCGCGAAAACGCCGATGTCCTGATCGAAACGCTCGATGAGGTGCTCGGCGAAGTCGGCGAAGTCGGCGGAGTGCCGGGGTGAACGCCGTCTCGACGCATGCCGGGCCGGAAACGGCAGCTGATGTCACCGACCTTGCCAGACGTGCGCTGGACCATTGGGGCGTTCGCGGCGGCGAGCCGGTGCTCTTGAAATACCGCGAGAATGCGGTCTTCCGGATCCACCTGCTCGATGGCCGGCCGGCCGTGATGCGCGTGCATCGGCTTGGCTACCACACGGATGCCGCACTGCGCGGGGAACTGCGATGGATGGGCTTTCTGCAAGCCGCCGGCGTCGCCACCCCGTCTCCGATCGCAACGCAAGCCGGCGACCCGTTCGTGCTCGTCGGGACCGCGGCTTTGACGCAACCACGCCAGGTCGACTGCCTGAGCTGGCTCGAGGGCCGCGCCGTCGGCGCGCGCGGCGTACCGCTGGACCATACGCCGGAACAGTTGGAGCAGGTCTTCAGGGAGATCGGGCGAAGCATCGCCCACATGCACACTGTCACCGCCGCCTGGACGCCGCCTTCAGGCTTCACCCGCCATGCCTGGGACTTCGACGGCTTCTTCGGCGCGGCGCCGAACTGGGGACGCTTCGAGACCTCACCCTTCCTCGACGGCGCGCGCCGCGATCTGGTTTTCCAAGCGCGGGAAAAGGCCGCGAAGGCGCTGTCGGAACACGAACGCAGCGCCCGCAATTTCGGCATCATCCACGCCGATCTGGTGCGCGAGAACGTGCTGATCCATGACGGTGCAGTGCGCATCATCGACTTCGATGATTGCGGCTTTGGCTGGCACATGTACGACCTTGCGGTTGCGCTCTACCAGAACCGAGACGAGCCGCTCTATCCGCTGATCGAGGCCTCGCTGCTCGACGGCTACCGGCAGCAGCGGGAGTTGACCGCGCAGGACATCGCTGCGCTGCCGCTGTTCGCCGCGCTGCGGGCCTTCGCGTTTCTGGGCTGGGTGCAAAGCCGCGTCGAGGGCGACATCACCCGCGAAGTCGGCCTGCGCATGTCGAACATCGCCGCCGATGTGATAGCGGCCTATTTGCGCGACAAATGAGGCGGTGTGGCTGGCGGGGAACCGTCAGCCTTTCGCGAAATGGATGCTGACCGTTCCCGAACCGCCGAAATCGGCGACGATCGTGTCGCCCGGCCGTGCCTCCACGGGCCGCACGAAGGAACCCGACAGCACCACTTCGCCGGCCGCGATCGATAGGCCGTAGCGGGCGAGCCGGTCGGCCAGCCAGGCCACGCCCATGGCCGGATGGTTGAGCACGCCGGCGCCGAGCCCGGTCTCCTCGACCTCGGCATTGCGCGAGACGATGGCGCCGATCCAGCGCATGTCGGCTTCATCGGGCCGCTGCGGCCGCCCGCCGATGACGATGCCGGCATTGGCGGCATTGTCGGAGATGGTGTCGAAGAAGGTGCGCGCCTTCTTGGTCTCGGCATTGACGCGCTCGATGCGCGTATCGAGGATTTCCAACGCCGGCGTGATGTAGTCGGTGGCGTTGAGCACGTCGAACAGGGTCATCCCGGGCCCCTTCAGCGGCGCCTTCATGACGAAGGCGATCTCGGCCTCGACGCGCGGCTGGATGAAACGGCCGGCGGCAATGGTCGCGCCGTCGTTGAAGAACATGTCGTCGAAGAGCACGCCCGAATCCGGTGTGTCGATGGCCAGCGCATATTGCATCGCCTTGGAGGTCAGGCCGATCTTCCAGCCTTTCGGCTTCAGCCCGGCATCGGTCTTGCGCTTCACCAGCGCCGCCTGGACGCGATAGGCATCCTCCATCGTCGCCTCGGGAAAGTCGAGGCTGAGCAGCCGCATCTGGCGGCGCGACCGTTCGGCCTCGAACAGCCTGTCGGCGGCGTCTTCCACTTGGCTCGGGGTCATTGTTCGGCCTCGTCGACGACGCTGTTTCTGAGCACGCCGATGCCGTCAGCCTCCACCTCGATCACATCGCCCGGTTTCAGCCACACCGGCGGATCGAAGCGGGCGCCGGCGCCGGTCGGCGTTCCCGTGACGATGATATCGCCAGGCACCAATGTGGTGAAGGTCGAGATGTAATTGATGATCTTGCGGAAGGAAAAGATCATCCGGCTGGTGCGGTCCTGCTGGCGCACCTCGCCGTTGACGCGGGTGGTCAGCGCGATGTCGGCGATCTGCGCCTCGTCGATGAACGGCACCAGCCAGGGGCCGATCGAGCCGGTGCGCTCGAAATTCTTGCCTTGCGTGACGTTGAACTTGGCGTGCCGCACCCAGTCGCGGATGGTGCCTTCGTTGCACAGCGACAGGGCGGCGATGTGGTCCAGCGCGTCGGCCTCGGCGATGCGCCGGCCGGGCTTGCCGATGACGATGACGATTTCGCCCTCGTAGTCGAGCTGTGATGATTCCGGCGGCCGCACCAGCGGCGCGCCATGACCGACGAAAGAGCGCGGAAAACGGATGAACAGCGAGGGGTTGGCGGGAGCTGCCTGCCCGTCCTTGTACTCCTCGTTGCGGTCGGGATAGTTGACGCCGACGCAGATGATTTTTTCCGGGGAGGGAATGGGGATGTCGTAGGTGATGGCGTCGAGCGGGAAATCGGGGGAATAGCTGTGGACTTCTTCGGCCAGCTGTCTCAGCGCACCCGCCTCGATCACCTCACGCAGCGATGGCCACTCGGGATGGCGCGCCGAAAGGTCGATGACGCGCTTGTCGGCAATAGCGCCGTAGCGCGTCTTGCCGCCGACGGTGAAGGTGGCGAGGCGGGCGCTCATGCTGATACTCCATGGTCGTTGCTGCTGGCCAACCGGAACCGCCGAGCTCTACGACGCCCCCCTCTGTCCTGCCGGACATCTCCCCCACTTGGGGGGAGATCAGCCGGCCGCGCCGTCGGCGCCTCACTAGCAACGTTGAAAATTGGCGAAGGCAGGGATGACAGCCAATCTCCCCCCAAGTGGGGGAGATGTCCGGCAGGACAGAGGGGGGCGCGAAGGAACGCCAACATCTCCCAATAGCCCATCACGGCGCCACAATCGGCGAAGCCGCCAGATCCGGCTGCCGCACCTCCGCGCCGGCAAAGACACTGCCTTCCTCGAACCAGCTCTTCGGCGCCGGCGCGCCCCACAGCGTCTGGCGCTGCGGATCCTTCAAATCCCATTTGATCGGCTCGAGGTCCGGATCGACCGTCTGGTAGTCCGAACAGTAGATCTCGATGCGATGATTGTCGGGGTCGCGCACATAGAGGAAGAAGGCGTTGGAAATGCCGTGCCGGCCGGGGCCGCGCTCGATGTTCGGCAGGTAGCCGGTGGTCGCCATCAGGTCGAGCAGGTCGATGATGTTGAGCGGCGTCGGCACCCAGAAGGCGACGTGGTGCAGGCGCGGGCCGATACCGTTGGTGAAGGCGATGTCGTGGACACCGCCCTTGCGGTGCGTCCAGGCAGCCCACAGCTTTCCGCTCGAGGCATCTTCCGTATATTCGGTCACGCGAAAGCCGAGCTCGTTGTAGAAGGCGACGGACTCGTCGACATTGGGCGAGAAGCAGTTGAAATGGTCGATGCGCAGCGGCTTCACGCCATGATAGAGCGCGTATTTCTGGTGGATCGGCGGCAACCGTTCCATCGTCGCGTAGAATTCCAGCGGAATGCCGTGCGGGTCGCGCGTGCGGAAGGTGCGCGACTGGTAGGGACGCTCGACCCATTCGACCGGCAGGCCCTTGCCCCTGAAGAAGTACTCTGCCTTGTCGAGGTCCTCGTCGGAAAAAACCTTGAAACCGAGATCGCGGGCTTCCGGCGTCGTTGCCTTGCGCAGCACGATGCAGTGATGGCCGCGCTCCTCCATGGCCCTGAGGTAGATGGCGCCTGATGTCTCGTCGGTGACCTGCAGGCCGAGCGTGTCGACATAGAAGGCGCGGGATCGGGCAAGGTCGGTCACCGCGAGCTCGACATGGCTGAGCCGAACGATGTTGAAGGCGGGGTAGAGGTTGGGCTTGGGCAAGGGCATCTGGTTTCCTCCGGTCAGCCGCCGAGTTTCTGGATTGCGTGCGCCGAAGTGGCGAAGGCGACGTTCTTCGTCTCCATGTAGAAGTCGAAGGAATGGTCGCCGCCGTCGCGGCCGATGCCGGAGTTCTTGACGCCGCCGAAAGGCGTCGGCAGATGGCGCACATTCTCCGAATTGACCCAGATCATGCCGGCATCGAGCGCATCGGTGAAGCGGAAGGCGCGGGTCACGTCGGATGTCCAGAGATAGCCGGTGAGGCCATATTGCGTGTCGTTGGCCAGCGCCAGCGCCTCCGCCTCGTCCTTGAAGGCGATCGCGGTCAGCACCGGCCCGAAAATCTCTTCCTGGGCGATGCGCATCCTGTTGGTCGCGCCGGTAAACAATGTCGGGCTGACATAACAGCCACCGCCCGGACCGGCGAACTTGCCACCGCCGGCGGCGACCACCGCGCCCTCCGATTTGCCAATTTCGATATAGGACAGCACCTTCTCCTCGTGCACCGGATGGATCAGTGGCCCGACCACGGTGTTGGGGTCGAGCGGATGGCCTATCTCGATGCGCTTGGCCTTCTCCGCCACCAGATCGGTGAACCGGTCATAGACCGAGGCCTCCACCAGCAGCCGCGACGAGGAGGTGCAGCGCTCGCCGTTGAGCGAGTAGATCATGAATACCGCCGCATCCGCCGCGCGCTCCAGATCCGCATCGGCGAAGACGATCACCGGGTTCTTGCCGCCGAGTTCGAAATGCACGCGCTTCAGCGTATCGGCGCCTTGCTTCATGATCATCGAGCCGGTGCGGCTTTCGCCGACGAAACCGATCGCCTTGATGTCGGGGTGCTCGGTCAGCGCCTTGCCGGCATGTTCGCCGAGGCCGTTGACCAGGTTCCACACCCCCTTCGGCAGGCCGGCCTCCTCGGCGATCTCGACCAGCAGCCGCGCCGTCAGCGGCGAGAACTCAGCCGGCTTATGAACCACCGTGCAGCCGGCGGCCAGTGCCGGCGCGATCTTCCAGGTCGACAGCATGAATGGCGTGTTCCACGGCGTGATGATGCCGACCGGCCCGATCGGCACCCGCGTCGTCATGTTGACCTGGCCAGGCGTCCGTAGCGTTTCGCCATCGCGCGCTTCCGGCGCGCGGTCGGCGAAGAAGCGGAAGTTTTCGGCGCCGCGCAGTGCGGCCTTGGCCATGAACTTCAGCGCCTGGCCGGTGTCCATGCATTCGACGAAGGCGATCTCCTCGGCGCGCGCCTCGATCGCGTCGGCTATTTTGTGCAGCAGCTTCTTGCGCGCCTCGCCAGGCATGCCGGCCCAGGCCGGAAATGCCGCCTTCGCCGCTTTTGCCGCGCGGTCGATGTCGGCGATGCCGCCGCGCGCGACCTTGGCCAGCGGCTTGAGATCGACCGGCGACAACGTCTCGAAGGTCGAGCCGTCGGCGGCAGGCACCGCTTCGCCGCCGATCTGGTTCAGCACGCCATCGCGCTTGAAGCGGGCGAGGTAGGCTTGCGCCTTTTTCAGATTGC
Source organism: Mesorhizobium sp. M8A.F.Ca.ET.207.01.1.1 (assembly GCF_004794715.1). Lineage (NCBI taxonomy): Bacteria > Pseudomonadati > Pseudomonadota > Alphaproteobacteria > Hyphomicrobiales > Phyllobacteriaceae > Mesorhizobium > Mesorhizobium sp. M8A.F.Ca.ET.207.01.1.1. The sequence continues at coordinate 237,492 of NZ_SRUS01000003.1, forward strand.
CTTCGAGATCGGACATGTCGGTCTTTCGTCACTTGCCGCGCAGCCGCGGGTGGATTGCATTCTTCTTCCAGCTCAACACCGGGTCGATTTCCCTGATCTCCAGCGACAAGGCGAAATGCGGGGTCTCGAACAGCGTTGCCAGGTATTGGCTTACCGCGGTGAACACGGCCTCGCCGGTGCGTTTCTTGTCCTCGGCGCCGCGGCCGCTACCGATGCGAAACGACATATCGAGAAAGGCGTTTTCCGGCAGGCGATCGGCAATGGCGTAGGCGTCGGCGCGAAAAGCCCGCACCCGCACGGCGCCGGTCTCGAACAGCCCGGTGTCGAGCACCGTGCGCAACACCAGCGCGCACAATGCACTCATGTCGACCTTGGCATCGAGATTGGCCGAATACTCGATGGAGAAGTGCGGCACCGCGTTTCGTTCCCTGGATTCTTGCATTTTGTAGTTAACGCGTTAATTACATGATGTACCCCCAAAGTCAAGTCTTGCATCGGGCTGGAGGCGACGATACGGGATGGAAAGGTCGGGGTTTGACGTTGGTCCATGTGGGGTCAAGACTCGCCGACCACCGCATTTATTGGGGGCGCTGCTTCTTGCTGCCGGAAAACACTCGTCGCTCCTTACCGATGGCATTGCTTCACGCCCGCGAAGCCGTGATGGCGCGGTTTCGCCCCATGCTTGCCGCGCATGACGTGACCGAGCAGCAATGGCGCGTTCTGCGCGTGCTGAGCGAGGCCGGCCCGGTCGAGGCGACCGAGCTTGCCGACCGCGCCTCGGTGCTGCCGCCGAGCCTGACCCGCATCATCAAGGCGCTCGAGGGCCGGAAATTCATCACACGCAACAAGGCGGAAGGCGACGGCCGCCGCGTCGTGCTCACCATCGCGCCAGCTGGCTCGGCCCTGATCGATGCGCTCTCGCCCGAGCGCCGCGTCATCTACGACGACATCGAAAAGCGCTTCGGCCATGAGCGGCTGGAGCAGTTGCTCGACCTGCTGGAGACCCTGATCGACGGCGAGAGCTGAGGCTCACCCGCAGGCGAATCCGTAACCTTGGATATTGGCGAAACCCCATCGCTTCGTCATCCTCGGGTCTCCGCGAACGGAGCTTCGCTCCTGCTTCGCCCGTGGATGACGAAAGTGGGTGGCCTCGCCTCACCCGCCAAAACTCCCCAGCCGCGTCGGCTGCGTATAATTCCGGTCGACGTAGAGCAGCGCCGAGCCGCCGCTGCCGTGCCTGACGTCGGTGACGCGGCCGATCATGACATTGTGCGTGCCGACGATATGCACCGTCTCGATCTCGCAGTCGAAATTGACGATGGCGTCCGACAGTGCCGGCGTGCCCGAGGCCAGCGTCTGCCAGCGCGCCGCCTCGTAACGGGTCGCCATGTCCCTGGTCGCGCCGGCAAACTTTCCCGCCAGATGCATGTGGTCATGCGTCAGCACGTTGACGCAGAAGCGCCGGTTGGCGAGGAACATGGCGGCCTGCGTCGACCGTCCGTTCATGCACACAAGCAGCGTCGGCGGTTCGTCGGAGACGCTGCACATGGCGGTGGCGGTGAAGCCGCCGCGTCCGGCAGGCCCGTCGGTGGTGATGATGTTGACCGGCGCGCAGACCCTTGCCATGGCGTCGCGGAAATCGGCCTTCGAAATCTGCGCGGCCATCGGCTTCATCCGGCCGTTGGAGTGAGCGGCGGCAGCCAGGTATTCCCCGTCCAGCCATGCTCGTCATAGTCGGCCATGCAGGTGTCGACCAGTTCCTCCATCGCCTTCAGCCGGCCGCCGCGCTCGGCGCCCTTCAGCACCTGCAGCCGCACCTCTTCCGGTGCGCCGGCGTAGTTGAGCTCGTATAGCGCGTGGCGGCCGCCGAATTCGGCGCCGGTCGCGTCCCACAAAAGCTTCATGATCTTGATGCGCTCGATATGGCCCATGTCGTTGGAGCCGCGCACATATTGCGCCAGATATTTGTCGATCTCGGGATTGTTGAAATCGCGCACCGACGACGGCAAATAGATCAGGCCGGACGCGATCACACGGCGCACCGTGTCGATGACGCGCGGATAGGCCTCCGACATGAAGGTGCGGTAGGCCAGCGCGGCATCGAGATTGGGCAGCACCGCGCCGTTCGCCCATGGGATCGGGTTGTGGGCCATGGCATTGGAGAAACTCCAGAACATGTGCCTGAGCGCAATGACCTCACCAAGCGCTGCCTGGTTGCCGCGAAACGCGTCGCCGCCGGTGGCGCGCAGCGCCTTGGCCAGCAGGCCGGCGAGGAAGTCGAGCTTCACGGCAAAACGGGTGCAGCCCTGGAAGCAGTAACCGTGCATGAAGCCGGATGCCGGGTGGAACGACAGGATCTTTTGCGCGTCGCGCAGCACCAGCACGTCCTCCCAGGGGATGAAGACATTGTCGAGCACGAGGATGGCGTCGTTCTCGTCGAAGCGCGACGACAAGGGATAGTCGAAGGGCGCGCCGACCGTGTTGGCCGTCTGCTCATAGGAGACGCGGCAGAACATCTTTATCCCCGGCGCGTTCATCGGCACGATGAACATCACCGACAGCGACGGATCCTCGGTCACCGTCGCCGAGCCCTGCGCCAGGAAATTGTAGTGCGTCAGCGCCGAGGACGTCGCCACCACCTTGGCGCCGGAAACATAGATGCCGGCATCAGTTTCCCCAGTGATGTGGACGAAGACGTCCTTCACCTGTTCGGCCGGTTTGTGGCGGTCGATCGGCGGGTTGACGATTGCGTGGTTCATGAACAGCACGGCTTCCTGGGCGCGTTTGTGCCAGGCCAGCGCATTGTCCTTGAACGGTCCGTACCAGTCGGCATTGGCGCCGAGCGTGTTCATCAGCGCCGCCTTGTAGTCGGGCGTGCGCCCCATCCAGCCATAGGACATGCGTGACCACTCGGCGATCGCCGTCTGCTGGGCCGCGAGTTCGCCGGAGGATTTGGCGACGCGGAAATATTTGTGGGTATAGCCACCCGACCCGGTGTCGGTCGCAGAGGTCAGCGTCTCTCGACGCTTGCCGTCATGCAGCGCATCGTAGAGCCGCGCCAGCGACCGCGCCGAATTGCGCATCGCCGGATGGGTGGTGACGTCTGCTATGCGCTCGCCATTGATATAGACCTCGCGCCCGTCGCGCAGGCTCTCCAGATACTCCGCCCCCGTGAACGGGCGCGCTTTGTCCGCGCGAAAATCTTCCGACCGCATGATGCTCCTCCACTTTGTACCGCAACCCTAGCGCCTCCGCTGGCGATCGGGTATGGACGGAACGGCAAAACCGATTGGACTTTTTCCGGCGCCATGAGCCAGAATTCCATTCCCCATTTCTTCGTCTATGGCGAACCGGTGCGGCCGCTCGATGTTGGCTTCCTGCATGTCGAGACGGTGCTTGCGCGCAGCAACATTCACCTTGGCCAGGTCGCCGCGCACAAGCACCCGCAGATGGGCCAGATCACCTACTGGACCGGGGGCTCCGGCACCTACCGCATCGAGGACCGCTCCTGGGACTTTTCGGCGCCGGCCGTCAGCTTCGTGCCGAGCACCATCGTGCATGGTTTTTCGATCGGACCAGGCACCGACGCCATCGTCGTCTCGGTCGCCGACGATGCGCTGGCCACGCTTGCTGGCCACAGCCTGCTGCCGCTCGACCGGCCGGTCTTCACCGACGCCCTGCCCCAGCACGCCGCATGGCAAAGGCTGGCAACGGTGCTGGACATGATCGCCGCCGAATACGCCGAGGCGCAGGGCGGCAGCGACAAGGTGCTGCCGGCGCTGATCGCTGTCGCGCTCTCCCATATCGCGAGGCTCGCTCCTGAGCCGACGGATGCCCGGGGCTCTTCCGACACTTCACTGGCGCGGGGGCTGCGGAGGCTCGTCGATGCGCATTTCCGCGACAACTGGCCGGTCGACCGCTACGTCGAGGCCCTCGCCACGACGCCGCATTTGCTCGACAAGGCCGCCCACGCGGTGCTGGGCAGCGGCGTCAAGCGGGTGGTCGGCGAGCGCCGGTTGCTGGAAGCCAAGCGGCTGCTGCTGTTCACCGTGCGCACGGTCGAGGACATCGCCTACGAAGTCGGCTTCGACGATCCGGCCTATTTCTCCCGCTTCTTCCGCGAGCGTACCGGCGAGGCGCCGGCCGCGTGGCGGCGGAGGCAGTTGCAAGGGCATTGATCCTTACGCTGATTGATTGTGCCTGAGGACAGCATTCTTCCCCGATGCAGCAATGGCCACCTTTTCGTGAAGGTGCGCGGGTTGATCCGGCGGCCTGCATGCCTAGGTAGAGAGGGCGGCGGGCCACGCGATCTCAACAATCAGTATGACATTTTCCTGTATTCGAAAGCTTGCCCTTTCTGGTCTCATCGTCGTCGTCCAGTCATCCTGCGTCGTTCCCGACGACACGTCGCGCATCGCCAAGGTTGACCCACGGCGGCGGCGGCTCGCAAGGAGATGGTCGGTCTCAGCGAAGCCGACGTTCGAATGTGCGCGGGGTTTCCAACCGCCACCGCGGACGCCGGCGGATCCGGCCAGATCTGGACCTATAAGCGCGTCGTTCAGCGCGGCAATCTCAGCATCGTCGTCCCGACCCTGTCGGTGGGGCCGGTCCCGGCGCTCGGTGGCTCCCTCAATGTCGCTCCCGGCGGCTATTGCGACACGCAGGTCCGCATGTTCGGCGGCCGCGTCGCCGAAGTTGCCTACGCCGGCGACAACAATCTGCCAAACAGGCGCGACGCGCTTTGTGTCAGCACCGTGGATGCCTGCGTGGCCTATGCCCGCCAACACAGGCCGGCCGCCAAATAGCGGCAGCGGATTTCGCGGGAAATAGCGATGGCCGGCCTTCGCTGTTTGACGCGGATGGCGTTGAGGGCTTGACTGACCCGCCGGACCGAATACGCTAAGGCCAAATACCGGCTCTGATCGCCGGGCGGCAAACATGCCTCGTATGCCTCGCCTTTTCCGGCGCTGGCTGCGGGGCATTGTCATTTCTGGGGTCCTGTTTGAAACGGCGCATCGAAATCGGCATCCTCTATTCCCGCTCGGGCAGTTATCAGCTCGTTTCCGACGCGTGCCGCATGGGCGCCATGCGCGCCATCGCCGACATCAACGCCGACAGGAGTTCAGGCATCGAGCTGGTGCCGGTCGAGCGCGATCCGCAAAGCAATGCCGATCGCTACGCGACGCTGTGCGAGGATATTTTCAAAACCAGCAACGCCCGCCATGTCGTCGGCTGCGTCACCTCCTGGAGCCGCAAGGAGACGATTCCGGTGCTGGAGAAGGCCGGCGGCATGCTCTGGTATGCCTGCCCCTATGAGGGTTTCGAGGCCAACGAGCATGTCGTCTACATGCATGCTTGCCCCAACCAGCACCTGGTGCCGCTGCTGGCTCATGTCGTGCCGCGCTTCGGCGCCAACGGTTTTCTACTCGGGTCGAACTACATCTGGGGCTGGGAGATGAACCGCGTCGCGCGCGACCTGATCGCGGACGCCGGCGGCAAGGTGCTGGGCGAGCGCTACCTGCGCATCGGCGAGATCGACGTGTCGCGGCTGATCGCCGAAATCCGGGCGACGCGGCCGAACTTCATCCTCAACAATCTGATCGGCACCTCGTCCTATGCCTTCCTGGCGGCCTATCGCGACCTGGGCGTCGAGGATCCCGCCTTCAGTTCGCAAAACTGCCCGGTGATCTCCTGCAACCTCACCGAGGGTGAACTGCCGGCGATCGGCGAGACCGGCAAGGGCCACCTGTCGGTCGGGCCCTATTTCGCGCCAAGGCCGGCCGCCTTCGCCTCGTCCTTCGAGGCCTCCGCCTATGCCTCGGTGCAGGTGATGGCCGACGTGCTGTTGCGCGATCCCGAGGCCGGTCCGGCGGAATTCTCCAAGGCTTTCGCGGAACGGCGCTTTTCCACCCGGCTCGGCCCGATCGCCATCGACGCCCACTCCCAGCACGCGACGCTGCCTGTCATCATCGGCCGGATCGCCGACGGCTTCTTCGAAGTCGTCAGCCGCGAGGACGAGGTCGCGCCGGACCCGTATCTGTCGCGCTACGACCCGGCAAAGACATTCGGCCGGCCACGCCTCAGGGTGGTGTCGTGACCCGAACCCCGCGCATCCCCAATCTCGGCGGCGCCAGGGCCTTTGTCCTGCATCGCCCGCACCCGACGGTGCAGGCGATCACCAGGCAATTGTCGGCCATCGGGCTTGTCACCGTGGACTGCTGGCCGGAACTGGCGCCGGAGGCGCTGGCCGCGGACTTCGTCTTCTTCGACGCCGATCTCGGCTTCGACGAGCAATTCCCCTGGAAGCCGGGCGAGGCGCCGATGCCGCTGGTGGCGCTGATCGGGTCCGAAGCGCCCGGCCGCATCGAATGGGCGCTGTCGCACAAGGCCGATGCCCAGCTCCTGAAGCCGGTCGGCAATGCCGGCGTCTACAGCGCGCTGCTGATCGCGCGCCAGAGTTTCGAGGCTCGAAAGCATTTAGCCGGCGAGATCGCCGCGCTGCGCCAGCGTGTCGCCGAGCGCCAGACCATCGTGCGGGCTGTCTCGGCTTTGTCGAAAGGCGGCGACGACGACCGCGCCTATGCGCAGCTGCGCTCGCTGGCGATGAGCTGGCAGATCAGCGTCGAGGACGCCGCGCGCCGTATCGTGGCGATGACGGACGAGGCCAAGACCGAAGAGGAAGGCGGCGATGACCAGTCCCATCGCGCCTGATCTCACGGCCGGGCGCATGCCGGCCAAGCCGCGCGCCGGCGTCTGGCGCCGGCTGATCAAGCGCCGCCTGGCGCTGCTCGGCTTGGTCATCGTGGCCATCGTCGTCGCCGGCGCGATCCTGGCGCCGTGGCTGACCGGCTACGATCCCAACGAGCAGATGTTCGACGGCCTGACCATCGAGGGCTCGCCGCTGCCGCCGACCGCGAAATTCTGGCTGGGCACCGACCTGCTCGGGCGCGATCTTCTGACCCGCATCCTCTACGGCGCGCGCACCTCGCTGATCATCGGCATCGTCGCCAATGGCGTGGCGCTGCTCATAGGCACGCTTGTCGGCGTCAGCGCGGGCTATTTCCGCGGCTGGGTCGGCAGCGCGCTGATGCGTTTCACCGATCTGATGATGGCCTTCCCGGCGCTGCTGCTGGCCATCTGCCTGGCGGCGGTGTTCCAGCCCAGCCTCTGGATCGTCGCCATGGTCATCGCCCTGGTCAACTGGGTGCAGACCGCGCGCGTCATCTACACCGAAACCTCGTCGCTCGCCGAACGCGAGTTCATCGACGCCGAGCGCACCATCGGCGCGAGCGCGCCGCGCATCCTGTTTCGCCACATACTGCCGCATCTCCTGCCCACCATCATCGTCTGGGGCACGCTCGGCATCTCGACCACGGTGCTGCTGGAGGCGACGCTTTCCTTCCTCGGTATCGGCGTGCAGCCGCCGACGGCATCGTGGGGCAACATCATCTTCGAGAACCAGACCTATTTCCAGGCCGCACCCTGGCTGGTGTTTTTTCCCGGCGCCGCGATCCTGGCGCTGGCGCTGGCCTTCAACCTGATCGGCGACGCGCTGCGCGACATCCTCGACCCGACGCAAAGGGGCCGGGAATAATGGGGGGCCGGGAATAATGGGAGGCCGGTCATGATCGCCTATCTCGGCCGCCGACTGATCCAGTCGCTGCTCATCCTGCTCGGCGTCTCGCTGATCACCTTCGCGCTGCTCTATCTCCTGCCCGCCGATCCGGTGCGCCAGATCGCCGGCCGCAGCGCCACGCCGCAGACGGTGGAGAACATCCGCCAGCAGCTCGGCCTCGACCAGCCCTTCGTCGTCCAGTACTGGCACTATCTGGTCAAGCTCGTCGGCGGCGATCTCGGGCGCTCCTACATCCAGCGCTCCGAGGTTACCGAGCTGATCTCTCGCGGCTACCGGCCAGCCTGCTTCTGATGGTCGGCGCCATCCTGTGCGAATTGCTGATCGGGCTCTCGATGGGCCTGATCGCCGCCGTCAAGCGCGGCACCGCCACCGACCAGACCTTGATGGTCGCCTCCTTCGTCGGCGTCTCGGCGCCGCAATTCGTCGTCGGCCTTTTGCTGCTCTACGTTTTTGCGGTCAGGCTGAGCTGGTTTCCGATCGGTGGTTACGGCACCTGGCGCCATCTCGTGCTGCCCTCGCTCACCATGGGCATCCTCGGCGCCGGCTGGTACGCGCGCATGATGCGCTCGTCGATGATCGACGTGCTGCGTCAGGATTACGTGCGCACCGCGCGTGCGAAAGGTCTGGCGCGGGGCGCCATCATTTTCCGCCATGCTCTGCCCAACGCCATCCTGCCGGTCATCGCCATGATCGGCATCGACATCGGCATCTTCATGGGCGGCATCGTCGTCGTCGAAAGCGTGTTCGGCTGGCCAGGCATCGGCCAGCTGGCGTGGCAGGCCATCCAGCGCGTCGACATTCCGATCATCATGGGCGTCACGCTGGTTTCGGCCTTCGCCATCGTGCTCGGCAACCTCTTGGCCGACATCATCGCGCCGTTCATCGACCCCCGTATCAAACTGAGATGAGCGCCCGGATGAAACCAGAAAACAAACAGAGAAAGGGAACACGACAATGAAGAAGTTTCTCGCATCGACCGTCGCCGCATCGGCCTTGGCGCTGATGCTCGGCATGACCAGCGCCCGCGCCGAGGACACGATCGACCCCAACGCCAGGCAGGGCGGCGAAATCATCGCCACATACAAGGACGATGTCACGACGCTCGATCCGGCGATCGGCTATGACTGGCAGAACTGGTCGATGATCAAGAGCCTGTTCGACGGACTTATGGATTACGAGCCCGGCACCACCAACCTCAAGCCCGACCTCGCCGAGAGCTACGAGATTTCGCCCGACGGCAAGACCTTCACCTTCAAGCTGCGCCATGGCGTGAAATTCCACAATGGCCGCGAGATGACGGCCGACGACGTCAAATATTCGCTCGACCGCGTCACCAACCCCAAGACGCAGAGCCCCGGCGCCGGCTTCTTCGGCTCGATCAAGGGTTATGACGATGTCGCCGCGGGCAAGGCCGAAGGCCTCTCCGGCGTCACCGTCGTCGACCCCTACACGGTCAAGTTCGAGCTGACCCGCCCCGACGCCACCTTCCTGCATGTCATGGCCATCAACTTCTCGCATGTCGTGCCGAAGGAAGAGGTGGAAAAATATGGCGCCGATTTCGGCAAGCATCCGGTCGGCACCGGGGCGTTCAAACTCGCCGAGTGGACGCTCGGCCAGCGCATCGTCTTCGAGCGCAATCCGGACTATTGGCACAAAGGCCTGCCGCATCTCGACAAGATCACCTTCGAGGTTGGCCAGGAGCCGATCGTGGCTTTGCTGCGCCTGCAGAAAGGTGAGATCGACCTGCCGCTCGACGGCATTCCTCCGGCAAAATTCCAGGAGGTGATGGCCGATCCCGAGCAGAAGGCGCGCGTCGTCGAGGGCGGCCAGTTGCACACCGGCTATGTCACCATGAACACCACCATGGCGCCGTTCGACAATGTGAAGGTGCGCCAGGCCGTCAACATGGCGCTCAACAAGGCGCGCATCATCCAGATCATCAACGGCCGCGCCGTGCCGGCCAACCAGCCGCTGCCGCCATCGATGCCGGGCTACGACAAGGCCTACAAGGGTTATCCCTACGACGTCGCCAAGGCCAAGGCGCTGCTTGCCGAGGCCGGCCATCCCGATGGTTTCGAGACGCAATTGTTCGCCATGAACACCGACCCCAACCCACGCATCGCCCAGGCGATCCAGCAGGACCTTGCGGCAATCGGCATCAAGGCCAGCATCCAGTCGCTGGCGCAGGCCAACGTCATCGCCGCCGGCGGCGACAAGGCCGGCGCGCCGATGATCTGGTCGGGCGGCATGGGCTGGATCGCCGACTTCCCCGATCCGTCGAACTTCTACGGTCCAATCCTGGGCTGCGCCGGTGCCGTGCCGGGCGGCTGGAACTGGTCGTGGTATTGCAACAAGGAACTCGACGCCAAGGCGGCCGAGGCCGACTCGATTGTCGACCCTGCGAAGGCCGGGGAGCGCAGCAAGATGTGGAGCGACATCTACGCGAAGATCATGGCGGACGCGCCCTGGGCGCCGGTCTTCAACGAGCAGCGATTCACCATGAAATCGGCCCGCATGGGCGGCGCCGACAACCTCTATGTCGACCCGGTCCACGTTCCGATCAACTACGACAATGTGTACGTAAAAGATGTGCAATAACTGCGACTACACCATCCACGGGCGCCACCACCATTTCGGCTGGGACAATTCGTTTGTCCCGGCGCAGCGCGTGGCGCCCGGCTCCACCATCGAGTTCCAGTGCCTCGATGCCGGCGGTGGCCAGCTGAGGCCCGATAGCACCGCCGCCGACATTGCCAAGCTAGACTTCGCGGGGATCAATCCGGTTACCGGGCCGATCTTCGTCGAGGGTGCCGAGCCCGGCGATGCGCTGAAGGTGACGATCGAGATGTTCAAACCGTCCGGCTTCGGCTGGACGGCGAACATTCCGGGCTTCGGCCTGCTCGCCGACGACTTCAAGGAGCCGGCGCTGAACATCTGGAAATACGACGCGGCTTCACTGGAGCCAGCATTGTTCGGCAAGAACGCCCGCGTGCCGCTGAAGCCCTTTGCCGGCACCATCGGCAACGCGCCGGCCGAGATGGGCCACCACTCGGTGGTGCCGCCACGTCGCGTCGGCGGCAATCTCGACATTCGCGACCTTGCCGCCGGCACCACGCTCTATCTGCCGGTGGAAGTGGCGGGCGCGCTGTTCTCGGTCGGCGACACCCATGCCGCGCAAGGCGACGGCGAGGTCTGCGGCACCGCGATCGAAAGCCCGATGGACGTCGTGCTCAAGCTCGATTTGGTGAAAGATGCGCAGCTGAAGACGCCACGCTTCACCACATCTGGCCCGGTGACGCGCCATCTCGACGCCAAGGGCTATGAGGTGACGACCGGCATCGGCCCCGACCTGATGACCGGCGCGAAGGAAGCGGTCGCCCAGATGGTCGACCTGTTGGCGGGCCGCTACAAAATAGATCCCGTCGAGGCCTACATGCTGGCATCGGTCTGCGGCGATCTCCGGATCAGCGAAATCGTCGACATGCCTAACTGGGTGGTGTCGTTCTATTTTCCGCGTTGCGTGTTTGAATGAGGCCAGGTCAGCGCCAAGGCACCCCCCTCTGCCCTGCCGGGCATCTCCCCCTCAAGGGGGGAGATTGGCTGTCATTCATGCCGGCTTCCCCGATTGCAGCGTTGGAAATTGGCGAAGGCCTGCGTGCCGTTCAATCTCCCCCCTCGAGGGGGAGATGTCCGGCAGGACAGAGGGGGGCGTGCCGCGCTAAACCTCTCGGAAGCCTGCGCCTCCAATGACCACCCCCAACCCCATCCTCAGCGTCGCCAACCTCTCCGTCTCCGTGCGCGGCGAGGATGGCTCTCGCGACGTCGTCTCCGACCTCTCCCTGACGCTCGAGCGTGGCGAAACACTCTGCATCGCCGGCGAGTCCGGCTCCGGCAAGTCCATGACCGCGCTTGCCATCATGCAGCTCCTGCCGCAGCCCGCCGCGCGCATCTCCGCCGGCACTATCCGTTTGGCCGACACCGAGCTGACCACGCTTGACGAACGCCGCATGCGCCGTATCCGCGGCGACCGTATCGCCATGATCTTCCAGGAGCCGATGACATCGCTCAATCCGGTGCTGTCGATCGGTCGCCAGCTCACCGAATCCATCGAGGCGCACACCAGCCTGACGCCTGCGCAGGCCCGCCAGCGTGCCATCGAGGCGCTGAAGGCGGTGCGCATTTCGGAAGCCGAAAGCCGGCTAAAACAGTTTCCGCATGAGCTCTCCGGCGGCATGCGCCAGCGGGTGATGATCGCCATGGCGCTGGCGCTGGAGCCCGACGTGCTGATCGCCGACGAGCCGACGACGGCGCTCGACGTCACCGTGCAGGGCGAGGTGCTGGAGCTGCTGCGGGACCTGCAACGGCAGCATGGCACCAGCGTCATCCTGATCACCCACGACATGGGCGTGGTCGCCGAGATGGCCGACCGCGTCATCATCATGCGGCATGGAAGCATGGTCGAGGAAGGCAAGACATCTGACATTTTCGCTCACCCGCAAGCCGATTATACGCGCGAGCTGCTCGCCGCCGTGCCGCGTATCGGCAGTGGCGTCGGTCGGCAGGCGTCGAAAGAGATTGCCGAAGCCGCAATGCCGGCCAATGTCGCCGATGTGAAAGACCTCCATGTCCGCTTCGACCTGCGCGGCGGCGTCTTCGGTCGGGTCACCCGGCGCGTCCATGCCGTCGAGGGCGTCAGCTTCTCGATCGCGCCCAACGAGACGCTGGCGCTGGTCGGCGAATCAGGCTGCGGCAAGTCGACCACCGCCAAGGCGCTGGCCGGGCTCGTGCCGTATAGCGGCGATATTGTCGTCGGCGGCCGCAACCTGTCCGGCCTCGGCCGCGACGAACGCAAGGCGGTGCGCCGCGACGTGCAGATGATCTTTCAGGATCCGTTTGCTTCGCTCGACCCGCGCATGCGCGTCGGCGACCTCGTCGCCGAGCCGCTGGTCATCCACGGCATCGCCTCGAAGGAAGAGCGCCGCGAGCGGGTCGCGGCCTTGTTCGATCGTGTCGGCCTATCATCGGATCAGATGGAGCTCTATCCGCACGAGTTCTCCGGCGGCCAGCGCCAGCGTGTCTGCATCGCGCGTGCGCTGGCGCTCAGGCCAAAACTGATCATCGCCGATGAAAGCGTCTCCGCGCTCGACGTCTCGGTGCAGGCGCGCGTGCTCGACCTGTTGAAGGAACTGCAGCGCGAATTCGGTGTCGCCTATCTCTTCATCTCGCACGACATGGCCGTGGTCGAGAACATCTCCGACCGTGTCGCCGTCATGTATCTCGGCCAGATCGTCGAGATGGGCTCGCGCGACCAGGTTTTTTCAAACCCGCGCCACCCCTACACCAAAAGGCTGATCGAAGCCGTGCCGGTGCCCGATCCCGCGCGGCGCAGAAACCGTTTCGCCCGCCTCGATCAGGAAATCCCCAGCGCGACGCGCCGGATCGGCGAGGCGCCGCTGAAACTGGCGCTGAGCGACGTCGGCGACGGCCATCTCGTCGCCGCCGAGGGCTGAGGGACGGCCGCCGCTGGCCGGGCTCCCTCAAGGCGATCGTCTTCCAGTTCGCCACCCTCACCGACGTCACCTGGCAGATGTCGGGCGAGGTGATCCTGATGACGCTTCTCGGCGGCATCGGCACCATGGTCGGCCCGATCACCGGCGCCAGCCTCGTCGTCGGCCTGGAAAAACACGCTGGCCACGTCAGGCTTCCCGGTGACCATCACGACGGGGCTGATCTTCATGGTGTGCGTGCTCATTTTCCGACGCGGCTTCTCAAACGGCCGGGCAGGGGCTGATCAGCTCCAGATCGACTAACCGCGATTGAGCGGGCTGCCGCAAGGGGCGCTTTGCCCAGAGTGGAACGGAGCCATCGCCGCATAGGCGTCCGCCTCCGTGGGTATGGACGGATCCAATCATGCGCAATATGGATGGGGATGAAGCCTGCTATGGTATTCGCATTTTCGCCGCGTCGCTAAGGCAGGTGACGTTTGTTGAATGACGCAGCGCAGGGCGGGTTGGCCTTCTGGTCCAATGCCGCTCGCATAAGTGTCGATATCAGGGGATCTGGTCAATGACCGACAACAAGCCAGACGTTACCAAGGATTGGCAAGCGACGCAGGGCCAGAAGTCCTCCGCCACGCGTCTTCGCCTTTTCGCCGCACTGTCGTGGATCGTCGCCATTGGCGGCGAGATCTACGGGATTATTCTGCTTCGCCAGAACAGGTTCGACCAGGGACACCTGCCGCTGATCATCGGCCTTCTGGTCGGCATTGCGATTTTCGCAATCGCCGGCAATTTGCTGTGGAAGGCGGCCAACAGGCACGATCCGGCCCGTGCATCCGACACAGCCAGGTTCTTCTTCCAAAACCAACTCGGCGCAATCATCACGCTGATAGCCTTCCTCCCGCTGGTTTTCCTGATCCTCACCGACAAAAACATGGATCCGCAGACCAAGAAGGTTGCCGGCGGCCTCGGCGCTGCGCTGGCCGTGCTCGCGACTGTCATGGGGATCAGTTTCAAACCCCCGTCGGTCGAACAATACACCCAGGATATGAACGCCTGCGCAGCCCAGATCAAGTCGGGGCAGCCCACCACCGCCTGTTCGCCCGACGTCGCCGCCCAGGCGCAGGCGATCGCCACGGACACCGCCGCGGTGGCGACGGCGACCCAGGATGCGAGTCACCCCGCCGGTCAGGATGTCGTCTACTGGATCGCGCCCGAAAACGGAGCCGCGAAGTCCACGGAGCCGCATGTTTTCCATCTCTGCGCGGGCGTCAGCCCACTGAAGGACAAGACCGTGAATAGTGGCTCGGTGACGGAGGCCTACGCACAGAACGCCGTCCGCATCACGAAACAGATCGAGATGGAACAGAAGCAGTGCGGGTTTACCGCAACAACCAGCACCAACTGAGCACGCCTGCTTTCGATCGCGTTCAGCTCTTGTCGAGAGGGATGGGGCGCAAGCGCAGGCTCAGCCCGCCTCCTCACCCGTAACACCCGCGCTCCACCGCCAGCCGCCGCACCAGCGCCAGCACCCCATCGATCGCCGGCGTCGGCTGCCCCGTCAGCCGCCCCAGTTCCTGCACCGCGCCCACCAGCGCGTCGATCTCCATAGGGCGGCCGCGTTCCAGGTCTTGCAGCATCGAGGTCTTGTGTTCGCCGACATCGCCGGCGCCCTTGATGCGGCGGTCGACGTCTATGGGGAAGCGCACGCCGAGGCTTTCGCCGATCGCCTGCGCTTCCAGCATCATGGCGCGGGCGAGCGTGCGGGTGCCCTCGTCGGCGACGATTCCCGCCAGCGTGCTGCCGGTCAGCGCCGAGATCGGGTTGAAGGAGAGATTGCCCCATAGTTTTATCCAGATCTCGCCGCGTATGTCGTCGCGGACCGGCGCCTGCAGCCCGGCCTTGACCAACTCCCCGGCCAGAAGTGTGGTCCGTTCGCTCTTCTCGCCCGAGGGTTCGCCGAGCGAGAAGCGCCTGCCCTCGACATGGCGGATGAGGCCGGGCGCGTCGACCTCGACGGCGGGATAGACGACCGAGCCGATGACACGCTGCGGGCCGAGCCGTTCCCAGATCGTGCCGCCGGGATCGACCTGCTGCAGCCTGGTGCCTTCGAGCGCGCCGCCGGCCTTGTAGAAATACCACCAGGGCACGCCGTTCTGCATGGTGACGACGGATGTGTCGGGTCCAAGCAGCGGTGCGATCTGGTCGAGTGCGGGCGCGACGGAATGCGCCTTCAGCGCCAGCACGACATAATCCTGCGCGCCAAGCTCCTCCGCCTTGGCGGCGGCCCTGACCGGAGCGGTCGTTTCCTTGCCATCCTCGATCAGGCGCAGGCCATCTGCCTTGATCGCCTCGAGATGCGCGCCGCGGGCGACGATCGACAGATCGGTGCGGCCGGCAATGGCCAGCTTGGCCGCGAGATAGCCGCCGATCGCGCCGGCGCCGAAGATGGTGATCTTCATCGTCAGAGCCCGAGCTTGGCGGCGAGCCCGATGCGCTGCAGCTTGCCGGTGGCGCCCTTGGGGATCTCGTCCAGGATCAGCACCTTGCGCGGCACCTTGAAATCGGCGAGCCGGGTCGCGGCGTGGGCGCGGATATCGCCCTCGGTGGCGCTCATGCCTTCGCGCAGCACCACGGCCGCCGCCACCTCCTCGCCAAGCTTGTCATGCGGCATGGCGAAGGTGACGACCTGCGCCACCGCCGGATGGTCCATCAGCACGTCGTCGACCTCGAGCGGCGAGATCTTTTCGCCGCCGCGGTTGATGATCTCCTTCAGCCGGCCGGTAACCTTGAGATAGCCGTCGCCGTCGAGCACGCCCTGGTCGCCGGTGTGGAACCAGCCATGTGCAAAGGCCGTGGCGTTGGCGTCCGGGTTCTTCTCGTAGCCTGACGTGACATTGGGTCCGCGAATGACGATCTCGCCGGTTTCGCCGGCCTGCATCAGCCGTCCGTCCGGCGCCATGACCGCCACTTCGGGTCCGCCCGCCGCACCGACGCTGCCCGGTTTGCGCAGGCCCGGCGGCAGCCGGTTCGAGGCCATCTGGTGCGCGGCCTCGGTCATCCCATAGGATTCGATGACCGGGCAGCCGAAGGTCGCTTCGAGTTCGGCCATGACCTGCGCCGGCAGCGATGCCGAGGACGAGCGGATGAAGCGCAGGCGTGCCGCCCCCAGCGCTTCGGCATTGCGCGCCGCGCGCGCCAGGATCGCCTGGTGCATGGTCGGCACCGCCGTGTACCAGCTTGGCTTCGCCTCGCTCAGCCATTGGAAGAAGCGCAGCGCATTGAAGCCTGGCGTGCAGTAGATGCCGCCGCCCGATGCGAGCGAGGACAGCACCGCCGCGATCAGCCCATGGATGTGGAACAGCGGCATGATGTTGAGGCAGCGGTCACCGGCCGTCAGGCCGAGCGTCGCGCCGATATGGCGGGCGGAGGACGCGACATTGGCATGGCTGAGCGGCACCAGCTTGGGCCGCGACGTCGTGCCGGAGGTGTGCAGCAGCAGCGCGATCTCGTCGTCCCCCGCCATCGCGGGCGCCGCCTGCGGACCGACCGCCGCCCCCTCGATGATGAAGCTGCCGGCCGGAGCATCTGGCTGCACGACCAGCCGCAGCACGCCGATGCCGAGACGCTCGGCCACCGTCACGGCCGGACCGGTCTCGGTCTCCGCGACGAGGATCGCCTTGGCGCCGATGTCGGTGAGATAGAAATCGAGTTCGTCGGCCCGGTAGGCCGGATTGAGCGGTGCCGTCGAGGCTGCGGCGGCGACCGCGATGAAGGCCGTCGCCATCTCCGGTCCGTTCGGCAGCACGATCGCCACCCGGTCGCCCCGGCCGATGCCGAGGGCGTGGAGCTGAGTGGCGGTCGTCGCGATCAGCGCGCGCAGACCGCCATGGGTCAGCGTGGGCCTGTCGGGCGCCAGGATGGCGGGGGCGTCGTCGGTGCCGGCGACGAGGCGGCGGGAGAGGTCTGTGTGGGTTTGGGTCATGGTCACCGACTATGTTTCAAAGCTTGCGAAAGTCCAGCGGGGCAATCTTTCTACGTTCGCGCCGCTCCTCATTGCCCTGCCGGGCATTTCTCCCCGTATAGCGACGGGGAGAAAGGGCTGTTCGCCGATGGTTTCGCCAACTGCCAGCGTTGCAGAAAAGCGCCGAGGGAGCGGAGCGTCCCTCTCCCCCGTCACTATACGGGGAGAGGATGCCGGCAGGCAGGTGAGGGGCAGCGCCAGCGCCTGGAAAAGTAGCGAGCAACCTTGAACTGAATCCCATCAATACGCTCTACCGGTACCCATACCTCAATATCCCAGCGCCATTCCATCCTTGCGCGGGTCCGACGCGCCCGTCAGCGTTCCCTTTTCCCAGTCGATCAGCACCGCCTGTCCGCCGCCGAGCGGATGGTGCGGCTCGGCGATGGCGTGGCCGCGCCGGAGCAGGCCTTCGATCGCCTCGGTGGGCACGTTGCGCTCCGCCTCCACCATGCCGTCATTGTAGAACACGCGCGGCGCGTCCAGCGCCTGCTGCGGGTCCATGCCGAAATCGATCATGTTGGTCAGAAGGTGGACATGGCCGAAGGGCTGGTAGCCGCCGCCCATCACGCCGAACGGCATCACCACGCGGCCGTTCCTTGTCGCCATGCCCGGCATGATCGTGTGCATCGGCCGCTTGCCGGGCGCGATCGCGTTCGGGTGCGCCGGATCGAGGCGGAAGCTCGAGCCGCGGTTCTGCAGCACCACGCCGCTCTTCGGGCCGACCACGCCGCTGCCGAAGGAATAATAGGTCGAGTTGATGAACGAGACCGCGTTGCGGTCGCGGTCGACGATCGAGATATAGACCGTGTCGCTGCCGGGCAGTTGCACATCCGGCAGATGCGTCATGGCGCGCTCGCGGTCGATCTCGGCGCGCAGCCGCTCGGCATAGGTGGCCGACAGGAGCTCTCGCACCGGCACCGGGACACGGTCCTGGTCGCCGACGAAACGGTCGCGGTCGCGATAGGCCAACCGCCCGGCCTCGATCTCCAGATGCAGGCGCTCGGCGCCGTTGGGGTCGAGCCCGCCAAGCTTGAAACCCGACAGCACGTTCAGCATCAGCAGCGCCGTCAGGCCCTGGTTGTTCGGCGGCATCTGGTGAATCTCGTGGCCGCCATAGGCGATGCTGACCGGCGCCACATAATCGCCCCGTGTCGCGGCGAAATCTTCCGCAGTGTGCAGTCCACCTAGTTCCTTGAGCCGGCGCACCATGTCGTCGGCCACTGCGCCTTCGTAGAAACCGGCGCGGCCCTGTTTGGCGATCACCCGCAAGGTGGCGGCAAGTTCCGGCTGCCGGTGCACATCGCCGGCCTTGGGCGCCATGCCGCCCGGCAGGAAGATGCGGGCGGCATGCTCGTCGGCGGAAAGGTCGGTTTCGGGTTCCGCCCAGTCGAAGGCGACGCGGTCGTGCACGACATAGCCGTTCTCGGCATAGTGGATCGCCGGCGCCAGCACCTCGGCCAGGCTCTTGCTGCCATGGTCTTCCAGCAGCCGGCACCAGGCGTCGATGGCGCCCGGCACGGTCACCGCATGCGGCCCCTGTTTGGGAAGCTCGCTAAAACCCCTGTCGCGATACCAGTCGACGGTCGCGGCCGCAGGCGCGCAGCCGGAGCCGTTGAAGGCCAGCACCTCGCTCTGTCCCTTGGGGCAGTAAAGGACAAAGCAATCGCCGCCGATGCCGGTCGATTGCGGCTCGACCACGCCCTGCACGGCGGCGGCACAGATGGCGGCATCCATCGCATTGCCGCCGACGCGCAGCATCTCGATGGCCGCAAGCGTCGAAATCGGATGCGATGTCGCGGCGATCGCTTCGGTGGCACGAACCGGCGAACGGCCGGGAAACTGGAAATCACGCATTCTGTCTGGATATCCCTAGGTCATTTCTGCGAATTGGTCCGATGAAATCAATGCCGCCGGCCGAAAATCTGTGCCAGCGACAAAAGCAGCACCGACAGCACGATCAGGCAGGTCGAGATGGCAGCGATGGTCGGGTCGATCTGGTCGCGCAGCGCGTTGAACATGCGGCGTGTCAGGGTCGTGGTCTCGCCGCCCGAGATGAACAGCGAAACGACAACTTCGTCGAAGGAGGTGATGAAGGCAAACAGCGCGCCAGAGACGATCGAGAAGCGGATCTGCGGCATCGTCACCTGCCAGAACGCCGCGATGCGTCCCGCACCCAGGCTGCGCGCCACCCGTTCCTGGTTCATGTCGTAGGAGCGCAGTCCTGAAAGCACCGTTAGCACCACCAGCGGCAGCGCCTGCACCGTATGGGCGATGACCAAGCCGGTCAGCGAGTTGTTAAGGCCGATGCGCGCGTAAAGGAAGAAGGTGCCGATGCCGACCAGGATCACCGGGATGATCAGCGACGCCGTGAGCAGCGCGTTGATGGTGCCGTTGAAGCGCAGCGTGCCCCGGTTGATCGCATAGGCGGCAGTGGTGCCGAGCGGCGTCGCCACCAGCGCGGTCATGATCGCGACCTTGACCGACACGATGGTGGCGTCGCGCCATTCCAGCGACTGGAAGTAGCTTTCATACCAACGCAGCGACCATTGCTGCGGCGGGAACTGCAGCAGCGTCGAATCCGAAAACGACATGATGACGATGATGACCGACGGCGCGATCAGGAACAACAGCACGAGGCCGCCGAAGCCGTAGAGCCACAGGCGTTGCCGGTGCGAGATCGGCAGGCCGATACCGTCGCTCATCGCGAGCTCCATACGCCGGTGGCGCGCGCGCCGAGCAGCCACTGGAACAGGCCGAGCAGCGCCAGCGTGACCACCAGCAGCACGACGCCGAGTGCCGCACCAGCCCCCCAGTTGGAATACAGGCTAGTGGTCTGTTCCATGCGCATCGCCCACATCACCACCTTGCCGCCACCCATCAGCGCCGGGGTGACGAAGAAGCCGAGGCAGAGCACGAAGACGATGACCACGCCCGAGGCGAGGCCGGGCAGCGACAGCGGAAAGAAGATTTGCCGGAAGGTCGCGGCCGGGCCGGCGCCGAGGTTCATGCCGGCGCGCAGGCAGTCGATGTCGATGGTCTTCATCGAGGCATAGAGCGGCAAAACGAGAAATGGCAGCAATATGTGCGTCATGCCGATGACCACGCCGGAGAAATTGTTGGCCAGCGACAGCGGTTGGCTGATCACGCCCAGATCGATCAGCCAGCTGTTGATCAGGCCCTTGCGCTGCAGGATCACCAGCCAGGCATAGGTGCGCACCAGCACCGACGTCCAGAACGGCAGGATGACGAAGATCAGGCAGATCGACGCCGCCCGGCGCGGCAGTTGCGACAGCATGTAGGCCAGGGGATAGCCGAGCAGCACGCAGGCGCCGGTGACGATGAAGGCGACCTTGAAGGTGGTGATGAAGGTCTTGATGTAGGAAGCCTGTTCGAAGAAACGCGCATAGTTGGCGGCGCTGAAGGCGCCGGTCTCGTCCAGCAGCGACAGCCAGAACAGCCAGCCGATCGGCACGATGATGATGGCGCAGACGAGGAACAGGCTCGGCGCCAGCAGAGCCAGCAGCCGCAGCGACTCACGCCGCGCGTCGGCGCGCAGCGCCTGCGCGTTGAGATCCTGCCCTGCCGGGCCGGCGATCTCCTTCAGCAGGGCGGATTGCGCGCTCATCCCTCGGCCGCCACCAGGATCGTGTCCTTCGCGTCGAGGCCGAGCATGATCGGCTGGCCGGGCGCCGGCATTCTGGCCAGCACATCGCTGCGGCAATAGTCGCGCAGCGTCAGCTGCCGGCCGTCGCGCAGGCTGGCGTAGCAGACGAAACTGTCGCCCTGGTAGATGATGTCGCTGACCGTCGCATCGAGCACATTGATGCGGGCCGACGGGTCGGCTGCCGTGACCAGCCTGAGCTTCTCCGGCCTCACCACCATCAGATGCGGACCAGCCGGCGGTGTCGGCGCCCCGGTCTGGATCCGCCTGTCCTCATACCAGACCGATCCGTTGCGGCTTTCGACCGGGATGAAGTTCGATTCGCCGATGAACCCGGCCACGAACTGCGTCTTCGGCGCGGCGTAGAGCGTTTCGGGCCGGTCGAGCTGTTCGATGCGGCCACCGTTCATGACTGCGATGCGGTCAGACATGGTGATGGCTTCGCGCTGGTCGTGCGTGACATAGACCGTGGTCATGCCAAGGCGGCGATGAAGCGCGCGCAGCTCGATCTGCATATGCTCGCGCAGGCCCTTGTCGAGCGCCGACAGCGGCTCGTCCATCAGCACGATACGCGGCTCGAAGACGATGGCGCGCGCCAGGGCCACACGCTGGCGCTGGCCGCCGGAAAGCTGGTCGACGCGGCGCTCGCCCAGCCCCTGCAATTTTACCAGCTCCAGCGCCTTCTCCACCCGCTGCGCCGTCTCGGCGGCCGCGACGCCGCGCTGTTTCAGCGGGAAGGCGATGTTGTGGAAGACGTTCATATGCGGAAACAGCGCATAGTTCTGGAACACCATGCCGATATTGCGCCTGTGCGGCGGCGTGGTGATGATCTCGTCGCCGCCGACCTTGATGCTCCCGGCATTGGCCCTGACGAAACCGGCCAGGATCATCAGCAGCGTCGTCTTTCCCGAGCCGGAGGGGCCGAGCAGGGTCAGGAACTCGCCGGCCTCGACATCGAGGTTCAGGTCGCGCAGCACCGGCACGCTGCCAAATCTCTTCTCGATCCGGCGCATGCTGATCGGCAGCGCGGATGGTGCAATGGACAAGGTTCTTCTCTCCTGGGCAGAAGGCTGAAGGAGCAGGGCGGCGTTCGCGCCGCCCCGCAATGTCAGGGTTCCGGCCTATTGCTGGATCAGATTGTTGAACTTCTCCGTCGCCTCGACAAGGTTGTCGCGCCAGAACTCGGCATCCTGCAGCACCTGCTTCTTGACGTTTTCGGGCGCCGAATTGATGTCCTTGATCCGCTCGGGCGGGATCTTGCCGGTCTCGAAGGCCTTCTCGTTGACCGGCCCATTGTCGACATAGAGCGGCAGATTGGCCTGCAATTGCGGGCTGACGAACATCGCCAGCGCTTTCATCGCCGCTTCCTTGTTCTTGGCGCCCTTGGGGATGACCATGCAGTCGGCGGTGAGCACGCCCTGGTCGAAGGAGAAGCTGACCGGCGCGCCTGCCTTCTTCAGGGTGCCGGCGCGTCCGTTCCAGATGCTCGCCATGTCGACTTCGCCGTCCTTCACCAGTTGCATGGCCTGGGCGCCGGAGGTCCACCAGGCATCGACATGGCCGCGGATCTTGTCGACCGATTTCAAGGCGCTATCGACATCGACCGGATAGACCTTGTCGATCGGCAGGCCCGAGGCGAGTGCGGCAACGCTCAGCGTCTCCGTCGCCTGGCTGCTGCTCAACGCGCGCCGTCCCGGGAATTTTTCCACGTTCCAGAAGTCGGCCCAGCTCTTCGGGCCCTTGTCGCCGAAGACATCGGTCCGGTAGATCAACACGACGGAGGTGTAGGAAATGCCGACCCAGTCGTCATGCACCAATTTCGGGTTGATGCCGCTCTTGTCGATAATGCCGTAATCCAGCTTTTCGAACAGGCCTTCCTTCGAGCCGCGCGCGCATTCGTCGGCGCCGAGCTCGGTGATGTCCCACTTCACTGCATTTCCGGTCACCTGCAGCCGCACGTCGTCGAGGCCGTTGGTGGTGTCTTCCTTGATGGTGATGCCGAGCGCATCGGCGGTCGGCTTGAAGAAGGCCTTGGTCTGCGCCTCCTGATAGGTGCCGCCCCACGAGGCGACGGTGATCGTGTCGGCGGCGACGGCGGGCACTGCGAACGCCGCCACGAGGCCCGCGATCGCCACAACGCTAACGTTTCTGATCCTGTTCATTTCGGTTCTCCGACCGGTGTTCCCATTTGTTTTTGATTTGGCATGCGATTTTGTATACAATTTAGAATGTAGCCGAGAGATCGATGTTGTCAACTGCGACAGGCACGATCAGTTCGACGCGATGGGACGATGCCGCAGGCGTGGCAAATTGCGCCGACTGCGATTACAAACGAGGCAATGTCCGGCTAAAGCGGCCGGAGAACTGGGAACGGAACTTGGCCAAGGAAACCAAAAACACGCTGCGCGACTCGGTCTATTCCGCGCTCAAGGCGATGATCGTGACCTGCCAGATCCCGCCGGGCTCGCGCGTCACAGAAAGCGACATCGCGGCGAAACTCAATGTCAGCCGCACGCCGGTGCGCGAAGCCTTCAACCGGCTGGAGCGCGACGGGCTGGTCACCGGCCGGCCGCGCCAGGGCTATGCCGTCACCGAGTTCGACATCAACATGTTCCGCGAGGCCTTCGACATCCGCGAACTGCTCGACGGCCATGCGACCGAACTCGCGGCCACCGCGGCGACCGACAAGGACAAGGCGCGGCTGCGCGCCATGCTGGCCGAATGCGAACGGCTGGCCGCCATCCCGGATCGCACCACGCGCGAGAAATTCCAGGAACTGGAAGTCGGCATCGACCTGCACCGTGTCATCGCCGAAATCAGCGGCAATGCGATGCTGCACGGCATGCTGTGCGGCATCCTCGACAAGTGCCAGCACTATGTCTGGACCGAACTGTTGTGGCTTGATGAATGGAAGATCGCCCGCGACGAGCATGCCGAGATCGTCGAGGCGATCTGCGCTGGCGATGTCAGCAGGGCCGGCGCCCTGGCGCGCGCCCATGTGCGGGGATCGCGCGAGAACGTGCTGCGCCTGCTGCAGGCGAAATCGGACTATCAGAGTTTCCTGGCCAAGGCCTCCTGAGCGGGGACGGCCCCTGCCCCTACCAGGTCCAGCCGCCCTTTCCGAGCGTCGCCACAGCGTCGACGATGCGGGTGAAGCTGGCGCGGGCGCGGCCGACGCTGTGCCGGGCCCTGAGATAGCCGTGCACCAGGCCGGGTTCCTCGAACCAGGTGGCGCGCCCGCCGGCCGCGACGATGCGGTCGCGATAAGCCTCGCCGTCGGATGACAAGGGGTCGCATTCGGCGGTGATCAGCACGGTCGGCGGCAAATTGGCGAAATCGGCATCGGCCAGCGGCGACAGCGTGATGTCGCCGGTTTGATCCACGCCCCCGGTGCGGATGTGCTTGTAGAATTCGAGATCGCGCACCGTCAGCATCGGCGCTTCGGCGTGCCTCACATAGGAGCCGCGCGAACGATCGCCGCCGAGACCGGGATAAATCAGCACCTGGCCGATCGGCTTTTTCACATGGCCACGCGTCGCGTGCGCAACGGCGGCGCAAAGGTTGCCGCCGGCGCTGTCGCCGCACAGCACGACCGGGCGGTCGTAGGTGCTGGCGGCCCATTCGAAGGCGCTCATCGCATCATCGAAGGCGGCCGGATGCAGATGCTCAGGCGCCAGCCGGTAATCGACCGAGACCACTTCATGGCCGGTGCGGCCGCAAAGCTCGGCGCAGACATCGTCATGACTGTCCAGCCCGCCGAGGATGAAACCACCACCATGGATGTAGACCACCATCGCCGCATCGTCCGGCATCGCGTTGCGGTAGATGCGGATCGGGACGTTTTGCGCGGGCGTGGCGACAACCGTGGTTTCGGCCGTCACGCCCTCGGGATAGCCGGCAAAGAACTCGCGGCACATCCGGTCATAGATCTCACGCTGCTGGGTGATCGTATAGTCGATCGTGTCGGGCGGATAATAGGAATTGGTCCGCTCGATGAAGGCCCAGGTCTCGGCATCGATGAGTTTTGCGTAGTCGGTCATGAAGGGAGACCGGACAGCAACGAATGCGCCCAGGGGCCGCCCTCTGGCCTAACGGGTCCGGCAGTGCAGAGGGGGGTGCCTGGTGCCATCATCTCCAGTGTCACTTCCCCTTCCACACAGGCTCGCGCTTTTCGGCGAAGGCACGGAAGCCTTCCATACCGTCCTCCGACCCATAGAGCGCGTCGACGGTCGGCAACTGCCGGCGCGTCACCTTGTTCATCGCATCCTGGAAAGTCAGCGATTCTGCCACCCGTGCCGTCTCCTTGATCGCGGCGAAGACCAGCGGCGGGCCGCTGGCGAGCAGGCGGGCGATCTCCCAGACGCGGTCCTCGAGCTTTTCCTTGGGCAGCACCTCGTTGACCAGGCCCCAGCGATGCGCCTCGGCGACATCCATCCAGCGGCCGGTGAGCAGAAGGTCCATGGCGACATGATAAGGGATGCGCTTCGGCAGCTTGATCGTCGCCGCGTCGGCCAGCGTGCCGGCACGGATTTCGGGCAGTGCGAAGGAGGAATGGTCCGAGGCGTAGATGAGGTCGCAGGACAGCGCCAGCTCGAAGCCGCCGCCGACCGCCATGCCGTTGACGCAGGCGATGACCGGCTTGTTCAGGTCACGCAGTTCCTGCAGGCCGGCAAAGCCGCCGACGCCATAGTCGCCGTCGACCGCGTCGCCGCTGGCCGCGGCCTTCAGGTCCCAACCGGCGCAGAAGAACTTGTCGCCCGCGGTCTTGACGATGGCGACCCGCAGGCCGGGATCGTCGCGGAATGCCTTGAAGGTCTCGCCCATCAGCCGCGAGGTTTTCAGGTCGATCGCATTGGCCTTGGGGCGGTCGAGCGTGACCTCGAGGATGGTGCCTTCGCGGCGAGTCGAAATGACGTCAGACATTCTTGTTCTCTCCCAGCACCAGCAGCGCGTCGGCGATCCAGGCGCCCTTGCCTTGCGTGCAGACGATCAGCGGATTGATGTCGAGTTCCTCGATCTCGCCGGCATTCTCCTGCACGAAACCGGCGATGCCAGCGATCGCGTCTATGGCGGCGGCGACATCGGCCTTCGGCCGGCCGCGATAGCCCTCGAGCAGCGGAAACAGTTTCAGCCCGCGCAGCGCGGCCTCGATGTCGTCGCGCGTCGCCGGCAGCATCAGCGTGACGCTGTCGCGCAGCAGTTCGACCAGCACGCCGCCGGTGCCCAGCGTCATGACGGCGCCGAACATCGGGTCGCGGGTGAAGCCGACGATCAGTTCGGCGACGCCGTCGCGCACCATGCGCTCGACATAGAGCCCGGTACCGAGCGGCAACAGGTCGTGCGCGGCCGTGCTGACCGATTCGGCGTCCTTGAGGTTGAGCCGGACAGCGCCGACCTCGGATTTGTGGGTGACCCCCAGCGCCTTCAGGGCAACGGGAAAGCCGAGCGCCATCGACGAGATCACCGCCTCGACCGCATTGCCGGCCCGCTCGCCCTTGGGCACGGAAAGCCCGGCCTTGATCAGCCGCGCCTTGGCTTCGGCTTCGTCAGGCGTAACGCGCGGCGCGTCGGATGCGCCGGCAGCTCTCGTATCCACCGGCTGCGCCTGCGGCTCGCGCCAGGCCCAGCCGATGAAGGCTGCCGCGCCTGCGGCGTCCATCGCCTCGGAAATGCCGAACAGCGGCACCATGCCCCGCGCCATCAGCTCGGCGGTGTATTCCTCGGGCAGGTTCTCCGGCAGCGAGGAAACAATGGCGCCATGCGCCTTGTTGGTCTTCAGCGCCGATTCGAAGGCGCGCAGCGTCGCCCACCAGTCGGTCACCGAGCAGCGGTCGGGGCGCGGGAAGTCGAGCACCAGCATGTTCAAGTCGAAGCCGCCCGACACCATGGCGGTGAAGGTGGCCGTCATCGCCGGCTCGTTGTTCCAGATGAAGGTATGGTAGTCCAACGGGTTGGCGACCGCGACCAGCGGCCCGAGCGTCGATTTGACATGGGCGCGATGGGCCTCTGTCAGCACCGGGAAGTTGACCCAGCGCCCTTCGGCGCTGTCGGCCATGACCGACGCCTCGCCGCCCGAACAGCTCATCGACGAGAGCTTGTAGCCAGGCAGCGGGCCGGTGATGTGCAGCAGCTTCAGCGCCTCGATGAAGGCGGGGATGGAATCGACACGCGCAATGCCAAGCCGCCTCAGGAAGGCGCCGGAAGCAGCGTCCGAGCCGGCCAGCGATGCGGTGTGCGAAACGGTTGCCTGCCGCGCCTGTTCGGACCGGCCGACCTTCATGGCGATGATCGGTTTCCTAAGCTCGCGCGCCCGTGCGGCCAGGCGCTCGAAGCCTGCTACCGAGTCGAAGGCCTCGATATGCAGGCCGAGCGACGTCACACGCTCATCCTCGATCAGGCCGAGCGCCATTTCCGACAGGCCGGTCTGCGCCTGGTTGCCGGCGGTCATCAGGAAGGCGATCGGCAGGCCGCGCTTCTGCATCGTCATGTTGATGGCGATGTTGGACGACTGGGTGATGATGGCGACGCCCTTGCCGCCCTCGTCCAGCCTGATGCCGCCATGTTGGTCGGGCCACAAAAGCGCGCCGTCGGCATAGTTGATCAGGCCGTAGCAGTTCGGCCCGATGATCGGCATCTGGCCGGCGGCCGCGACCAGTTCGGCCTGCAGCCGTTCGCCGTCGTCGTCATAAGCCTCGGTTTCGAGAAATCCGGCGGCAAAGCAGACGGCGCCGCCGGCGCCGCGCTCGGCCAGCGCCTTGACCACCTCGATGGTCAGATGCCGGTTGACGCCGACAAAGGCGGCATCCGGCGCGCCGGGCAGATCCGCGACCGAGCGGTAGGCCTTGCATCCGGCAACCTCGTCCTTGGTCGGGTGCACCGGCCAGATATCGCCGGCAAAGCCCATCTTGATCGATTGCGCCACGACGGCGGCGGCCTGCACGCCACCGAACACGGCAATCGATTTCGGGCGCAGGAGACGTTCGAGTTTATGCATGGTCATCTTTTCGTTTTGAGCGCGATCTCAGGACAAACGATCTCGTTTGCCCGACAAACCGAATCCCGGCTTTGCGCGATCATGCTCTAAGCGCCGAACGGGCGCAGCAACGCCCGCGAAATAATATGTCGCTGAATCTCCGAAGTGCCTTCCCAGATGCGCTCGACGCGGGCATCGCGCCAGATGCGCTCCAGCGGCAGGTCGTCCATCAACCCCATGCCGCCATGGATCTGGATTGCCTCGTCGGCGACAAAGGCGAGCATTTCGGTGGCCTTCAGCTTGGCCATGGCCATGTCCTGGTCGGTGACGGTGCCCTGATCGTACTTCCAGCCGGCTTCGAAGACCATCAGGTCGGCGGCCTTGAGTTCCGTCGCCATGTCGGCGAGCTTGAACGACACGCCCTGGAACTTGCCGATCTGCTGGCCGAACTGCTGGCGCTGCGCGGCGTATTCGACGGCATGGCCAAGCGCCCGCTCGGCACGGCCGAGACAGGTGGCGCCGACCTGCAGACGCGTGGCGCCGAGCCAGGAATTGGCGACGTCGAAGCCCTTGTGCACCTCGCCCAGAACCTGGGATGCCGGCAGCCGGCAATCGTCGAACTCCAAAATGGCGTTGGTGTAGCCGCGATGCGAGACGTTGCGATAGCCGTCGCGCACCGTGAAACCCTTGGTGCCCTTGTCGACGAAGAAGGCGGTGATCTTCTTGCGTTTGCCGCGCGCAGACTCCTCCTCGCCCGAGGCCATGAAGACGATGGCGAAATCGGCGAGATCGGCGTGCGAGATAAAGTGCTTGGTGCCGTTCAGCACCCAGTCGTCGCCATCCTGCACGGCTGATGCCTTCATGCCGCGCAGATCGGAGCCGGCGCCCGGCTCTGTCATTGCCAGGCAATCCCATTTCTCGCCGCGGATGCAGGGGAAAAGGTACTTTTCGCGCTGCTCCGGCGTGCCGGCGAGCAGAATGTTGGAAGGACGCGCCACGCAGGTCCAGTGCAGCGCGTAATTGGCCCGGCCGAGTTCCTTCTCGTAAAGCAGCCAGGTCACCGTATCGAGCCCCGCGCCGCCGACATCGGCCGGCATGTTGGCGGCATAGAGCCCGGCCTCGATCGCCTTGGCCTTGATCTCCTCGATCAGCTCGCGGCGCAGCACGCCGGTGCGCTCGACCTCGCGCTCATGCGGATAAAGCTCGTTCTCGACGAAGGCACGCGTCGTCTCGACAATGAGCTTTTGCTCTTCCGAAAGACCGAAATCCATGGTCTCAGCCCTTCTTCTTTTTCTTCGGCTTTTCGGCTTTCTTCACCGGCTTGGCGGCCTTGGCCTTTTCCGCCGCCTTTGAAGCCGCGGGCTTCTTCGCCGCCAGCTTGGCGAGCTGTTTGGTATAATCCTTGTGCAGCGCGCCGGCGCCCCAGCCCTTGCCCTTGTTCTGCTTCGACAGCGCGTCCATGATCGCGACCAGATTGTCGTCGCGGATCTTTTCCAGCTCGCGGATCGACAGGCCATGCGCCTGGTCGTCCGACTGGGTGGCGATCAGGTCGACCAGTTCGTCGTTGAACTCCGGCACGTCCATCAGCTTGGTCCACGGCCATTTCAGGCAGGGCCCGAACTGAGCCATGAAGTGGCGCATGCCGGCCTCGCCGCCGGCGACGCGGTAGACCTGGAACATGCCCATCTGCGCCCAGCGCAGGCCGAAACCATAGCGCATGATGTCGTCGAGTTCCTCGACGGTGCAGATGCCGTCCTTGATCAGCCACAGCGCTTCGCGCCAGGCGGCTTCGAGCAGGCGGTCGCCGACGAAGGCCTCGATCTCCTTGCGGATCACGACCGGCTTCATGCCGATCGAGGCATAGATTTCCTTGGCGACCTCGACCGCCTCGGGGAAGGTCTGGTCGCCGCCGACGATCTCGACTAGCGGCAGCAGGTAGACCGGGTTGAACGGATGGCCGACGACCAAGCGCTCCGGATGCTTCTTCATCGCCACCTGCATGTCGGTCGGCTTGATGCCCGAGGTCGAGGAGCCGACAATGGCGTTGGCCGGCGCATGCGCGTCGATCTCGGCCAGCACCCTGTGCTTGAGATCGAGCCGTTCCGGCACGCTTTCCTGGATGAAGTCCGCATCGGCGACCGCTTCGGCGATCGTCTTGGCGAAGGTCAGCTTGCCCTCCTTGGGCAGGCCGCCGGGCACCATCTGCTTATAGGCGCGGCGCGCGCCCTTCATCACTTCCGAAACCTTGCGCGAGGCTTCCGGATCGGGATCGAAAATGGAGACGTCGATGCCGTTCAAGAGCAGGCGCGCGACCCAGCCGGCGCCGATGACACCGCCGCCAATGGCGGCCGCCTTGTTGATGATGCTCATTGAGAGGCTCCGGTTCTTGTCCTGGCGGTTTCGGGATCGGTGAGGGGCACGCGCTCGCCGGCGCGGATGACCGACGGGTCGTAGGCCTTGCGGGCGAAGACTTCGAGCACGAACGGCCGGAAGAATTCGATCGGCAGCGTCTCATAATCGGGGTCGAAGCTCGACTGGTCCCAGCGCTCGCAAAACGCATCGCAATCGTCGAAATAGGCATGGCCGGCGAAGCGGTCGCGCGCATGGCGATTGCCGCCGAGATGATGGGCGTAATAGAGGCGCTGGAAGTCGCCGTGTTTCTCCACCACCCAGGTGCATTGCTCGCGCACAAACGGCTTCAGGATCGAAGCGGCGTATTCGTCGTGATTGTAGGGCGCGTAGATGTCGCCGATGTCGTGCAGCAGCGCGCAGGCGATCCAGTCGGTGTCGGCGCCGTCGCGCCAGGCCCGTGTCGCCGCCTGCAGCGAATGGCCGAGCCGGGTGATCTTGTAGCCGGACAGGCCTTCGTCGAGCTGGACCAGCGCGTCGAGCAGCCGCTCGCCGGTCCTGGCCGCATAGTCGATTTCATGGGCGGTCAGGAACTCGTAGTCTTGCCTGTCGCCATCCTTCATCGCGGTGAATTTGACGGTAGCCATAGCGACCCTCCCTGCGAATAATTTATGCCGCTATCGGCGCTCGCTTGGTCAGGTTGAGCTTCTTGCGCACTTCTTCGGGGCCAAGAATTCTGGCGCCGAGATTGGTGACGATGGAGGCGGCGCGCTCGACCAGTTGCGCATTGGTCGCCAGCACGCCCTTGTCGAGCCAGAGATTGTCTTCCAGGCCGACGCGGACATTGCCGCCGGCGAGCACTGCCGCCGCCGCATAGGCCATCTGGTTGCGGCCGATGGCGAAAGCCGACCAGTTCCAGGTCGACGGCACGTTGTTGACCATCGCCATGAAGGTGTTGAGGTCGTCGGGCGCGCCCCACGGCACGCCCATGCAAAGCTGCACCAGCGCGTCGGGGTTGAGCACCTTTTCCTCGACCAGTTGCTTGGCGAACCAGAGATGCCCGGTGTCGAAGGCCTCGATTTCCGGCTTGACGCCGAGCGCCGTCATCATGCCGCCCATGGCACGCAGCATGCCGGGCGTGTTGGTCATGACATAGTCGGCTTCGGCGAAATTCATGGTGCCGCAGTCCAGCGTGCAGATTTCCGGCAGGCACTGGCGCACATGTTCCATGCGGTTGGTGGCGCCGCCCATGTCGGTGCCCTTTTCGTTGAGCGGCAACGGCGCTTCCGGCGAGCCGAACACCATGTCGCCGCCCATGCCGGCGGTCAGGTTCAGGATGACGTCGACGTCAGCCGCGCGGATACGCTCGGTCACCTCGCGATAGAGATGCACGTCGCGCCTGGGCTTGCCGGTTTCGGGGTCGCGCACATGGCAATGGACGATGGCCGCACCCGCCTTGGCCGCATCGATGGCCGAGTCGGCGATCTGCTTGGGCGAGCGCGGCACATGCGGGCTGCGGTCCTGCGAGCCGCCGGAACCGGTCACGGCACAGGTAATGAAAACCTCACGGTTCATCGCGAGCGGCATCGAAACTCTCCTCCCATTCGAAACAGCCACTAGCATCGCTCGCCTTGATCCAAGCTGCTTTGCGTTTTACGAAGGCGATATGATCAAAAGCGAAAAATCTGTCTTTCGCGCCGAACGCGAGACCCTCAAGGTGACGTTCCTGGTGTTTTCCGGGTCGTCGATCATGTGCGTCGCCTCGGCCGTCGACCCGCTGCGCGCCGCCAACCGCATCTCCGGCGAGACCCTGTTCGATTTCAAGCTGGTCTCGGTCACCGGCGAGGCTCCGGTCACCACCTGCGGCCTGCCGGTGGCGGTGAGCGGGCGTTTCGACGCGGCGGAGCCGACCGACGTTCTCGTCGTCGTCGCCGGTTTCGGCACGCAGAATTACGCGACGTCGGGTCTGCTTTCAGGTTTGCGGAGGGCGGCGCGAGCGGCCCGCGCGTGCGGCGGGGTCGAGGCCGGCACCTGGCTGGTGGCGCGTGCCGGCTTGCTGGAAGGGCGCAGCGCTACCACCCATTGGGAGGACATGGAGGATTTTTCCTCGGCCTTCCCTGGCGTCGACGTCCGTCCGGACCGCTATGTCATCGACGGGCCGGTGTTCACCTCGGGCGGCGCGTCGCCGACTTTCGACCTGATGCTGCATCTCATTCGCACGCGCCTCGGCATGGCCGTGGCGCTCGATGTCGCCAGCGTCTTCATCTACGACCAGGCCCGGGCCGCGACCGATGCCCAGCCGTTGGTCTCGCTCGGCCGGCTCGACGGCTATGATCCGCGCCTGGCGCAGGCCATCCGGCTGATGGAATCGCATGTCGATCAGCCGTTGACCGTCGAGGCGGTCGCCAAACGCGCCGGGGTGACGGCGCGGACCCTGGAAAGCATCTTTCGCAAGTCGATCGGCGAGACGCCGGGCGCCTATTATCTCAGGCTGCGGCTGGGCGCCGCGCGCCGGCTCGTGGTCGACACGCGGATCGCCATGGCGGATATTGCCGGGCGGACGGGGTTCTCGTCGGCCGCGGCTTTTTCCAGGGCATTTTCAAGAGCTTTCGGCGAAGCCCCTGTCAGGCTTCGCCGGGGTTGATTGAGGCCGGGGTTGATTCGGGCCGGAGTTGATTCGGCCAGGGTTGATTTGGGAAGTCAGGCAGCATTCCGGCGGTCGCTGCCGCCGTCGATCTGCGAGCGCATCTGCCGCGCGAGATGGGTCTCGAAGCGGCTGGCAACGGCGCGGTCCCATTCATTGGTGCTGCGTGCGCCCTGTTTTGGATGCGGCATTGCCATCAGCCGGTCAATGATCGATCCGGCTTCGCCAGGTGAGAGCAGGGCGTCGATTTCACGTTCGTTCTGCATATCGGTTCGCCTCCTTCTTCCTCTCCCGCCACGAGCGATACCTATACGAGATTCGTGACGGCAGTTTGAAGGCAAGAGCGAGGTCATTGAGAGGCGGCAAGGGGCAAAACCTTGTCGTCGGTTTCAGCATGGCGCGCAAAATGTTTCCGCGCGCCAAGCTTTCGAATCGCATAGTGCGCCGGCTTGGATTGCCGACGGCCACGCAGCGTCAGACGTAGCGGTTGACGATGTTTTCGAGCAGTTCCTGGCGGCCGGAACGCGGCTGCGGCTCGATCTTCTTCTTCACCACGCGTTCGGCGATCTCTTCCAGCGTCCGCTTGCCCGACAGCATCGCCTTGGCCTCGGCGCTGTTCCAGCCGGCGTAGCGTTCGGCGAGCGGGCCCGACAATGCCTTGTCCTCGACCATGCGGGCCGCCGCCTTGAGGCCGCGCGCGCAAGAATCCATGCCGCCGATGTGGCCGATCAGGAGGTCCTGCGGGTCGAGCGACTGGCGGCGCAGCTTGGCGTCGAAATTGGTGCCGCCGGTCTTGAAGCCGCCGGCCTGAAGGACCTGGTAGTAGGCGAGCGCCATCTCCGGCACGTTGTTGGGGAACTGGTCGGTATCCCAGCCCGACTGGTAGTCGTTGCGGTTCATGTCGATCGAGCCGAAGACGCCGAGCGCATTGGCCAGGGCCAGTTCGTGCTCGAAGGAATGGCCGGCCAGGATGGCGTGGCCCTGCTCGATGTTGAGCTTGACCTCCTTCTCCAGGCCGAAGCGCTTGAGGAAGCCGTAAACGGTCGCGACGTCGTAGTCATATTGGTGCTTTGTCGGCTCCTGTGGCTTCGGCTCGATCAGGATCGTGCCCTTGAAGCCGATCTTGTGCTTGTAGTCGACCACGAGGTTCAGGAACCGGCCGGCCTGTTCCTGCTCGCGGGCAAGGTCGGTGTTGAGCAGGGTCTCGTAGCCCTCGCGCCCGCCCCATAGCACGTAGTTCTCGCCCTTCAGCCGCTTGGTGACGTCGATGCAGCTCTTCACCGTCGCAGCCGCGTAGGCGAACACATCCGGATCGGGATTGGTCGCGGCACCGGACATGAAGCGGCGGTTGGAGAACAGGTTCGCCGTGCCCCAGAGCAGCTTGACGCCGGTCTGCTTCATCTTTCCGGCGAAATAATCGGCGATTTCATCGAGCCGGGCAGCACTTTCGGAGAAATCCTTGCCCTCGGGCCGCACATCGGCATCGTGGAAGCAGAAATAGGGTGCGCCGAGCAGCGAGAACATCTCGAAGGCGACGTCCGCTTTCAGTTTCGCCAGTTCCATCGTGTCGACGCCGCCGGCCTTGGGGAACCAGGGACGGTCGAAGGTCTGGCCGCCGAACGGGTCGCCGCCCGGCCAGGCGAAGGAATGCCAGTAGGCGACGGCAAAGCGCAGATGGTCTTCCAGACGCTTGCCGGCCACCACTTCGTCGGGGTTGTAGAAACGATAGGCCAGCCGATTGGTCGAATCCGGTCCCTCATATTTGATCTTCTGGATGTCGCCGAAAAAGCCGCTGCTCATGTTCACTTCCTCTCCAAGATAGTTTTGCCTGATTACCTCAGGCGTAATTGGTTTCACGCCGGTGCTGGTCGAAAACGGTCATGTCAAAACCGTCAAACGAAGGAGACAGATCATGACCGACCTCAACACGATCGCCCAAAACTACATCACCGCCTGGAACGAGAGCGATGCCGGCCGCCGGGCAGCCTTGCTCAAGGCTGTTTTCACCGAAGACATCAGCTATCGCGATCCGCTCATGCAGGGCGACGGCCATGAAGGCGTCGCGGCGCTGATCGACGGCGTGCAGCAGCGCTTTGCCGGCTTCCGCTTCTCTCTGAAGGGGACTCCGGACGGCTTTGCCGACAAGATCAGGTTTTCGTGGAATCTCGGGCCGGAAGGGGTCCCGTCCGTTATCGAAGGCACTGACATCGGCGTCATCGAGGACGGTCGCCTGAAAAGCGTGACCGGCTTCCTCGACAAGGTGCCGGCGCAGTGAGGTCACCTCGTCAAGACGTGGTGGAGAATACCAATCGCCAAAGTCGGTGCTGCCCCTCATCGCCCTGCCGGGCACTTCTCCCCGTATAGTGACGGGGAGAAGGGGGCTGGCCGCAACCTTGGCGCCTTCGTCACTACGCTGGTGATTGGCGAAACCGGTGACGGGAGCGCCCCTCTCCCCGTCCCTATGCGGGGAGAGGATGCCGGCAGGCAGGTGAGGGGCAGCGCCGGCGCCCTGATAAAGAGGGTGGGACACGCCCCAACTCACGCGGTTACAGCCCTGATCACCGGGTAAAGCGCCCGGTAGCGGTGATAGGCATCGGCATAGGCGCCGCCGAGCGCCGCATCCGGTTCGATCGTGGCGTCTGTCTTCGGCGCCGTGCAGACACTGAGCGGATCCGCCCCCGTCGCTGCGATCAGTCCGAGCCTCGCAGCCCCAAACGCGGCGCCGAAATCGCCGTCGGCGGGGATGTCGACCGGAAGCTGCAGCGCGGTGGCGATGGCCTTCAGCCAGTAGCGCGAGCGCGAGCCGCCGCCGATCGCCGTCACCCGCGTCAAGGTGGTGCCGGCTGTCTTCAACGCTTCGAGGCTGTCGCGGAAGGCGAAGGCGACGCCTTCG
The DNA here is from genome assembly GCF_004794715.1 of Mesorhizobium sp. M8A.F.Ca.ET.207.01.1.1. Taxonomy (NCBI): domain Bacteria; kingdom Pseudomonadati; phylum Pseudomonadota; class Alphaproteobacteria; order Hyphomicrobiales; family Phyllobacteriaceae; genus Mesorhizobium; species Mesorhizobium sp. M8A.F.Ca.ET.207.01.1.1. The sequence continues at coordinate 273,170 of NZ_SRUS01000003.1, forward strand.
AGCACGGCCTGGGTCAGCACGGCGCGGCCCGATTCATGCGCGAGGCCGGTGAAGGAACCGCGAATGGCGGAATCATTGTGTGGCGTGCGCTCGCCCGAAAGATAGGGCAGGAAGGACACGCCGGTCGGCGCTTTCAGCGTCTCGCCGAGTTCCGACGTCAACTCGCCTGCGCCCCTGCCCGTGATCTCCGACAGCCAGTTGAGCGAATCGGTCGCCGACAGGATGACGCCCATCTGGTGCCAGGTGTTGGGCAACGCATGGCAGAAGGTATGCACCGCGCTTGCCGGATTGGGCAGATAGGCGGCGTTGGCGGCAAACAGCACACCCGACGTGCCGAGCGAGACAAAGGCGTGGCCGGCGCGGACCGCGCCCATGCCGCAGGCGGAAGCCGCGTTGTCGCCGGCGCCGCCAGCCACCGGAATGCCGGCCGCGATACCCCATTGCGAGGCGAGTTCGGCGCGCAGCCCGCCAGCCTTCGCGGTGCCCTCGACCAGCGCCGGCATATGGCTCTCGTCGAGCGATGTCGCCGCGAGCAGGTCCGCCGACCAGCGGCGCTTGCCGACATCGAGCCAGGACGTACCGGCTGCATCAGACATTTCGGAAATGTGTTCCCCGGTCAGCCAAAGCCGCAGGAAGTCCTTGGGCAAAAGCACCTTTGCCACCTTGGCGAAGACAGCGGGCTCGTTGTTCTTCACCCAGGCCAGCTTCGGCGCGGTGAAGCCGGGAAAGACGATGTTGCCGGTGAGCGCGCGGAAGCGTGGATCGGCGTCGAGCGCGGCCGCCTCGTTATGGCTGCGCGTGTCATTCCAGAGGATGCAGGGACGCAGCACCTGATCGGCCGCGTCGAGCAAGGTCGCGCCATGCATCTGGCCCGACAGGCCGATGCCCTTAACCGCCGCGAACTGCCCGGGATGCGACGCCTTCAGTTCGGCGATCGCGTCTTGGCAGGCGCGTATCCAGTGCAGCGGATCCTGCTCGGACCAGCCGGGATGCGGGCGCGAAACGTCAAGCGTGCCATGGCCGGAGCCGATGACGCCCTGTCCGGCATCGATCAGCAGCGCCTTGACGCCCGATGTCCCCAGGTCGAGGCCGAGATACATGGTTTCCTCCCACGTTCTTATTTTTTTCGGATTCCGAAAAATATGCTTCAGCCAGTTTTTAAGGCAAGATCCGCTCCGGGTCAATTCTCTGACAAATCCGCGGCGCGTCTCGAAAACAGCGCCGACAGCGGACTGTCCGGGCGTACCATCGAGCGCTCCATCGTCAGCACCTTGGCGAGCGCGCCGTCGCCGGCGCGCAGGGCGGCCTCGATCAGCGTGAGATCGATGACGTCGCGCTGCGCGTGGCTGCCGCCAAAGCGATGGGCGATTGCCCGGATGGGCCGGATCAATCGGATGGTCTCGGCGTAATTGCCCTCCCCGAACGCCTTGATCGCAAGCGTCAGGGGGTGCCCCACATCCCGCGTGAAAGCGGCATTGTCCGCATCGCCCCGCATCGCCTCGCGCTGGGCCTCGAGCAAGGTCCGGGCCGGGGCGTCGAGCCCGGCGCCGACAAAGGCCATCATCGCATGGGCGTCGTTGAACGCGTAATTGCCGGAGGCGGCCCTGGGCACCCAATTGGCAGCCAGCGCCGCCCAGCGGTCGCCGACATCGACGTCACCGAGATGAAGCCGCCACAGGATTGCCGATGCATCGACCATGTTGAGCGCCAGCGTCGATCTGGCGCCGTAGATCGGTCCGTCATAGAGCGCCAGCACCTCGCCGGTCTCGCCGAGATCGTAGTGGAACAGCGCCAGGTGCCACCAATTGTGCACTTGGAGGAAGCTCTCCTTGGTCCAGGCATCGGGATCGGCACGCATCCAGGCAATGCCGTCCCTTTGCCGGCTTTGCATCTCCATCACATGCGCCACCGCATGTTGCGCCCAGCCGTCGCGCGGTTCGATCTCGACCGCTCTGCGACCCAGCCTTTCGGCCTGTGCGTATTCAGCCATCTCTTCGAGCCCGAAGGCCTGCATGCCGAGGATGGCGTGGTAACCCCGCATGTCCGCCTGCCATGACGGCAGGGCGCGGGCGATGCGGTCGCGCAGCATGCGGGCGTTGCCGGTGAAGAAATCGACCTGGTGTCCGACCTGGAGCGCCACGGCATCGAGCGGGAAATCGATCGCTATGTCCTGAAGGATGCCGGAAGCCTGATGCCAGCGGCCGTTGGCGAGGTGGCCGAGGGCCGAGACATGCGCCCGTTCGCGCGTTGTCGCGGCAAGCGGCAGCGCCGCCTCGTGGCAGGTCCTGGCCACGGCCGTAGCTTCCGGCTCGGTGGCAAGGCCGAAGAGATAGCCCTTGAAGACATGCGCCATGACGAAACCGGGGTCCTGCGCGATGGCGCGATCGACGGAGTTGACCGGATCGCCGATGAAACACTGCAATTCGCGCACGGCCTGGCCGTAGAGCGCGAATCCGGCTTCCGTCGCGCCCGAAACTGCCAAGCCGAATGTGTCTTTGATTGGCATGCGAGAGTCCTTGGTCAGACCCGGATGAGCATGATGCCCCTCGGTCCAACATCATCTTAAAGCATGGGCGAAGGCGATGCCATTTCACGGGCACATCTGCGCCATGTCAGTTATTTTTGCAGTTCATCAACCATGAGAGGCAGATTAGGCTTTGTAAAACTGGACGAATTGTGGCTTCAATGCGGCGCGGGTAAGGGGCTTGAAATCGCGATCTGAGAGGGGACGCGATGCGGCACTTTGAAATACAGCCTCCGAACAGCGGTTCGGAGCACATCGGCGAGGCTATTTCTTTGACGCGGCGAAGGCCTAGGCGAATCAATCCTGGGTTTATTAGCTTGCTTGCAACTACAGCGCTTATGTTGCTGCCTGGCTCCGCGGCCTTCGCGGCATGCGTGCTGGTTCCGTCTCCGGGAAATGACACCTTCACTTGCGATAGTAGCGATTCGAGCGGCAGCCTCAACGATACCAGCGGCAACAACACGCTGACCTTCCCTGCCGGCGGTACCGGCCAGGTGAGCGGCAATGTCACATTCGGCGCCGGCACGGACCGCATCGACATGCAGTCCGGCACCATCACCGGCGTGGTCGATCAGGGCGACGGCACCGATTTCTTCACCATCGGCGGCGGCACGGTCGCCGGCAATGTCCAGCAGGGCGCCGGCATCGACGACTTCAGCATGAGCGGCGGCCAGGTCGGTTCGCTGAACCAGGGCGACGGGCTGGACACCTTCACCATGACGGGCGGCCGCATCGTCGATTTCTTCGACGATGGGGACCGTGCCGTGATGACCGGCGGCCGCATCGGCCGCGTCAACATGAAGCTCGACAAGAACTATTTCAACATGTCGGGCGGCATCATCGACCGCAACCTCGTCACCGGCTTCGATCAGGACACCATCATTCTCTCCGGTGGCACGATCGGCGGCAACATCAGCGTCAGCGGCGGCAACGACAGCGTGACGATCACAGGCGGCACGGTGGGCGGCGATGTGCTGATGAGCTTCGGCGCGGACAATTTCGTCTGGAACGGCGGCGGCATCATCTATGGCTCGGTCGACCTCGGCGCCGACAACGATACCGCCAAACTCAGCAATCTCACCAACGCCTATCTCGGCGGAGCCGATGCGCTGAATGGCGGCCTCGGCACCGATGCGCTTACCTTCGACAACGTCAAGCTGGAAGGCATCGCCAGGGTCCAGAACTGGGAAACCATAGACGCCACCAACGATACCCAGTTGATCCTCGACGGCAATCTCGTACTGGGCGACAGCGGCACGGGCACCGGAAGGCTCAGCGTCGACCAGGCAAGCACGCTCTATGGCGGCGGTGGCTTCAACAGTTCCATCCAGGCCTTCACCTCGGGCCAACTGGCCGATGTGGTCAATGCCGGCCGCATCGACCTGACCAACGGCGGCACCGGTGCTTCCGATCGCCTGACCATATCGGGCAATTATGTCGGCATGGGCGGGCTGCTCCTCCTCCAGACCGAGCTTGGCGACGACAGCTCCGCTTCCGACCGGCTGGTGCTGTCCGGCGGCACGGCCTCCGGCTCGACCGGCATCGCCGTGGTCAATGTCGGCGGCGCCGGGGCGCAGACCACGTCCGACGGCATCATGCTCGTCCAGGCGGTCAACGGCGCCACGTCGAGCGCAAGCGCCTTTGCCCTCGATGCGCCGGTCGCCGCCGGCGCCTTCGAATATTATCTCTTCAAGGGCGGCGTCAGCGCCGGCAGCGCGGAGAACTGGTATCTGCGTTCGACGCTGAACACACCGGCAACACCGGCCGCCGGGCCGTCGGCGCTCGAACCGACGCCGCAACCAGAGCCGGAGCCGCCGCAGGCCGAGCCGCCGCCGCCGCCGTCCGAGTTGCCGCCGGTGCCGGTGCCGACCGATGGCGACATCAACAATCCGCCGGTCGATTCGACACCGCCGGTGCAGGCGAGCGACCCCGAACCCGAGGCGCCGCCGCCACCGCCGCCAGCGCCGCCGGCTGATCCACCACCGCCACCACCGGTGGTGCCGACCGCCGTTCCGGACCTGCCGACGCCGGCTGCCGGCGAGACGATCCTGCTCTACCGCATCGAGGTGCCCACCTATTCGGCCTTGCCGCCGGTGGCCGAGCACCTTGCGATGACGACGCTCGGCACCTTCCACGAGCGGCGCGGCGAACAGAGTCTGTTGTCCAACGCCGAGCTGTCGCCTGTCTGGGGCCGCATCTACGGCCAGGACGCCAAAATGGGCTGGTCGGGAACGGTGTCGCCGTCTTTCGACGGCACCTTGTTCGGCCTGCAGGCGGGCTTCGACGTCTTCGGCCGCGAAACCGCTTCGGGCGGCTTCGATCGCGCCGGCCTCTTCGTCGCCTATGCCAGCATGAAGGGTGACGTGCGCGGCCAGGCTCTGGGGCAGAATGATCTGTCCGTGGGCGGGCTCGATGTCAGCGGCACCAGCGTCGGCGGCTACTGGACCCGCATCGGCCAGGGCGGCTGGTACCTCGACGGGGTGCTCATCGCCACCTTCTTCGGCGGCGACGCGACGTCGTCGCGCGACGTTGGCATCGACATTGGCGGAACGGGTGTCACCGCCTCGCTGGAGGGCGGCTATCCCATAGCGCTGGCGCAGGGCTGGACGCTGGAACCACAGGCGCAACTGATCTGGCAGCATCTGTCGCTCGACGATACCAAGGACCGTTTCTCGTCGGTCTCATTCGATAGCGACGGCAGCGTCACCGGCCGGCTGGGCGCTCGGCTGCAGGGCGAAGCCTCTGTCAACGGCATAGCGCTGCAGCCCTATCTCAAGGCCAATATCTGGCATGATTTCGGCGGCACCGACCGTGTCAGCTTCGACACCACCGACATCTCGACCGAGGGCAGGTCGACCTCGTTCGAGTTCGGCGGCGGTATCGTCGCCAAGGTGACGGACAAGGTCAGCATCTTCGCCACCGGCGATTACACCACCAACCTCGACGGCGACAAACGCCGCATCCTCGAGGGCAATCTGGGCTTCAGCGTCAAATGGTGAAGCAAGCTGTGCTGATGTTCAGCTAGTGCCAGCCTGACCTGAATCTCAACACGCCTTGGCCGCGCCTGCTTTCTCAATTGCCGGACCGCATCGCCACCGTGGCGATGCCGGCGCCGACCAGCAGCGTGCCGCCGGTGCGGTTGAAGATGCGGATCGCCCTGGGATTGCGCACCACGTTGCGGGCGCGTGCCGCGATCAGCGCGTAACCGAAGGCGTTGGCGAAGGCGAGCGCCAGGAAGGTCGTCTCGAAAACCAGCATCTGCGTCCAGAAACTGGCATGCCGGTCGAGAAACTGCGGCAGGAACGCAACGAAGAAGGTGATGCTCTTCGGGTTGAGCGCGGTGACCAGCCAGGCATGCGCCATCATCTTGGCCGACGACACCGCGTCGGTGCGCGGTTCGGCCCTCAGCGTGCCGCCGGCGCGGAACAGTTTCACGCCGAGATAGATCAGATAGCCGGCGCCGATCAGCTTCAGGATGGTGAAAACACCAGCGGAAGCCGCCAGCAGCGCGCCGATGCCCAGCATCGACAAGGTCATGGCGGTGAAGTCGCCGAGCGCCACGCCGACGGCCATCGGCAAAGCGGTGCGCCAGCCCTGGCCCAGCGCATAGGACACGACCAGAAGGATGGTCGGACCCGGGATGACAAGGAGGATGGTCGACGCGGCAGCGAAGGCGGCCCAGTTTTCGAAGGACATGCTCGTCTCCTTTGAGCTCAAAGAAGAGGATAAATCCTTGGGTCCCGAAAAATGTAAAGGGCCGAATCTTTGTTTTTTGCGCATTCCGGTCGGGCAACCGGTACGACCTTATGGACTACGACATCAATTGCGCCAGCGGCAGCCCGGTGTCAGTTCGCGCCGCCCAGCGTGCTCACGATATCGGCCAGGCTGACATTGGCACCGAGAACCGTGGCGGCCGCGACAATGGCAGCGGCAAAAAGCTTGATGTCGGTTTTTAACGTCTTGCACATGGAGGCCCCTCGCTGATCATCGGGAGAGGTAGGAAACACCAGCGCCGGGATTGTGACCTGACAGGGGTGATTTTGTGCCTGACACTGGATGACGGTCGCCGGGAGGGCGGAACGGCGTTTCCGGCAATGCGCAAACGCAAGCAGCGCAAGGCATTCACGCTTTATCAACCATGAATGATGAAAATGCCCGCTATCCGGCCGGACCGTGCTTCCCGCCGACAGCGTAGGGTTTGGGTATATGCGTGAGTTGCCGCAAGGTCCGACGCCGCCGCGAAACGGCGACGCAATCGAAACCGATCTTCTCCTCTCCCGCCGCGCCGTCCTGTCCGGGGCGGGCGCCTTGGCGCTGCTCGGCGTCGCCGGCTGCTCGACTTCGGGTGGCGGCGGCCTGCCGGCGCTCCAGCTCGACGATACGGTCACCGGGTCGGTGCCGATCCGGCCCTCGATCAGCGTCGACAAGAACATCACCAGCGCCGACGTCATGTATGCCGCGCTGACCGACAACGGCTTCAACGTGCCCGAGGTGCCCTATCTCAAGGTGAAGCCGGAATTCCGCCGCCAGATCGTCGTCGACACGACAGGCGAGGCGCCCGGCACGATCGTCGTGCATCTCAAGGAGCGCATGCTCTATCTCGTCCAGCCGGGTGGCGACGCCATCCGCTACGGCGTCGGCATCGGCAAGGACGGTTTCCGCTGGTCCGGCCGGGCCAACATCCAGTACGGCCGCGAATGGCCGACCTGGACGCCGCCGCCCGAAATGATCCAGCGCAAGCCGGAACTGGTGAAGTGGCAGGGCGGCCAGCCCGGCGGCCTCACCAATCCGCTTGGCGCCCGCGCGCTCTACATCTACCAGGATGGCAAGGACACCGGCTACCGCATCCACGGCTCGCCCGAATGGTGGAGCATCGGCCAGGCGATGTCGTCGGGCTGCGTGCGCCTGATCAACCAGGACATCATCGACCTCTACAGCCGGGTATCGAAGAAAAACCCCGTCGTCGTCATGTGATCGTGGCCACGTTTTGCGGCCGCCAGACTCTTCCGTTGCGCGAGGCGAGAAGACAGGCCAAGGTGCCTTGAAAACCTCGGGAGACGTCAGGAATGGCCGGAACTTTTGTTATCGCGCAGGGCGGCGGCCCTACCGCCGTCATCAACCAGACGGTGGTGGGCGCCACTCTGGAGATCCGCAAGCGCCATCCCGGCGCCAAGGTGCTGGGCTCGATCCACGGCGTGCGCGGCATTCGTGACGGCAACTATGTCGACCTTTCGGCCATTCCCGAGGACCGGCTGCGGCTGATTGCCGGAACGCCGAGCGCGGCACTGGGCTCGACGCGCGACAAGCCGGATGCTGCCTATTGCGAGGTCATCCTGAAGGGCCTGCAGAAGGCGGGCGCCGACGCCTTCATCTATATTGGCGGCAACGACACCTCGGGCACGCAGCAGATCCTGACCGATGCCGCCGGCGGCAAGATCGCTTTCGTCCATGCGCCGAAAACCATCGACAACGATCTCGAGGAAAACGACCATACGCCGGGCTTCATCTCGGCGGCCGAATTCGTCGCCGGCGCCTTCCTGTCGGTCGACCTCGATTTTCGCGCGCTGCCCGGCATCTATGTCGGCATCGTCATGGGCCGGCATGCCGGCTTCCTGACCGCGGCCGCCGCGGCCTGGCAGCTCGACCCCGACAGCGGCCCGCATCTCGTCTACGCGCCGGAGCGGCCGTTCTCCGCCGCAGGCTTCATCGAGGACGTGCGCGCCACGCTCGACCGCCACAAGCGCTGTATCGTCGCCGTGTCGGAAGGCGTCAGCACCGCCGACGGCAAGGCGCTGGTCGAAAGCCTGGTGCCGGCGGACAAGCTCGAACGCGACCAGCACGGCAACGTCAAATTGTCGGGCAGCGACCTGCCTGCGGCGCTCGAACGGGCATTGGCCGAAGGGCTGCCGGGCAAGCGCGCCCGCGTCGACGCACTCGGCTACATGCCGCGCGGCTATGTCGGCGCCATCAGCGCGGTCGACGCGCAGGAGGCCTTCGATGCCGGCGCCTTCGCCGTCGGCGTCGCCGAACAGGGCGGCGGCTCGGTCGCGCTGCAGTATGATGGCAGCAAAATAGTGCTGAAGAAGGTGCCGCTGAAGAACGTCGCCGGCAAGACCCGGCACATGCCCGACGATTTCATGAAGTCCGACGCCAACCAACTGTCCGAGACCGGCATGGCCTATCTCAAGCGGCTGGTGCCGGAAAAATACAAGGTCGGAAAACCGTTCGTCTGATCTTGGGCTTGGAATTAATGCCTGGTCCCGCCTGATGGAAAACTGGTTCAGCAAGCGCATCGTCGACGACAGGACGATGATGCTGACCGAGCCGTTCGTCCACGACTATGTGCGCGCCAACATCTGGCATTTCACCGGTCGCGACGCCGACCTTCTGGTCGACACCGGCATGGGCATCTGTCCGCTGGCGCCGCAGATAGAGACGCCCGCAGGCAAGCCGCTTCTGGTCGTCGCCACCCATATCCACCTCGACCATGTCGGCTCGCTGCACGAATTTCCGCTGCGGGCCGGGCCAAGGATGAGCGCGGCGCAATTCGAGAGCATGGATGAGGCCGCGACCTACGCCTACATGTTTCACGATCTCGAGGGCGCGGTTTCGAAGCTGCCCGAGCCGGGTTGGAAGTCGGCGGATTACAAGATCCCATCGGCGCCGCTGACGCGGACCCTTGATGAGGGCGACGTGGTCGACCTCGGCGACCGGCAATTTCGCGTGCTGCACCTTCCCGGCCACTCGCCGGATTCGATCGCGCTGTTCGACGAGGCCGATGGCCTGTTCTTTAGTGGCGACGCCATCTATGACGACACGCTGATCGACGATCTGCCGGATTCCGACAGGGGCGCTTATGCCAGCACGATGCGGCGCCTGCTCGACCTGCCGATCCGCATCGGCCATGGCGGCCACGGCCCGAGTTTCGACGGCAAGCGCATGCGTGAAATCGCGTCGGCCTATCTGCGATCCGTAAGCGCGCTCTGAATTAAATCTTCGTAAGGTCGGGCAAAAACCCTAATTCAGGCCATTCGGGTCCCTAGATACCTCATGTCGATCCGGCCGGCCGCCATGTACGGCGAGACAGGCCATCCCGGCCGTCGACACGCTGACGGGCGCCTTCTCCCAAGAGCCGCCCGCGGCGCCGGATCAACCCTCGCCCGGACAGAACGACCATGTCACCTCCTGGTATTCTTCGTAGGCATCGCGTCGCCGCCCTGCTGGGCGCCGCGCTGATCATCTCCCCCGCCGTCGTCTCCTTCGCTCAAAATGCCGGCAGTGGCGGCTTGACCAACATCGTTGCGACGACGCAGACCCCTGTCGCAGGGATAACGGCTCCGAACGGATCGTTCGCGCCCATCGTGGCTTCGACCAAGCCCGCTGTCGTCACGGTCACGACAGTCATGAAGGCGCAACCGGATGCCATGAGCGAAGGTTCGCCTGAGAGTTCGCCCTTTGGCGGCAATTCGCCCTTCGACGACTATTTCCGCCAGTTCTTCGGCGATCAGGGCATGCCTGGTCCAAAGACGCCTCCGCAGCAACAGCAGTCGCAGCGCGCCGAGGCGCTCGGTTCGGGCTTCATCGTCAGCGCCGACGGCACCATCGTCACCAACAACCACGTCGTCGACGGCGCCTCCTCGATCAAGGTCACGCTCGACGACGGCACGGAGCTTCCGGCCAAGCTGGTCGGTCACGACGCCAAGAACGATCTCGCGGTGCTGAAGATCAAGGCCGGCAAGTCGCTGCCGACCGTGAAATGGGGCGACTCCGACAAGCTCATGACAGGCGACCAGGTGTTGGCGATCGGCAATCCGTTCGGCATCGGCACCACGGTCACGGCCGGCATTGTCTCGGCGCGTGGCCGTGACCTGCACAGCGGGCCGTTCGACGATTTCATTCAAATCGACGCGCCGATCAATCACGGCAATTCCGGCGGCCCGCTGGTGGATGTCAGCGGCAATGTCGTCGGCATCAACACGGCGATCTATTCGCCGAATGGCGGCAGCGTCGGTGTCGGCTTCGCCATTCCGTCGGACCAAGCAGAGAAGGTGGTTGCCAAGCTGATGAAGGGTGGCGACATCGAATACGGCTATCTCGGCGTCGAGATCCAGCCGGTCACCCCGGACGTGGCCAGCGCCATCGGGCTCGACCATCCCGCCGGCGCCTTGGTCTCGCAGGTCAATGACGGCTCGCCCGCGGCCAGGGCCGGTGTCGAGACCGGCGATGTCATCACCAGCTTCGCCGGACAGGACGTCAAGGATCCCAAGGATCTGTCGCGGGCCGTCGCCGACGTCGCGCCGGGTGCCAGGAAGACACTGGATGTCTGGCGCAAGGGCAAGGCCATGCGGATTTCCGTCGATGTCGGCCGCAACAGCGACGATGTGAAAACGGCATCGACCGGCGATTCCAGCGCGCCGGGGACAGAACAGGGCTCCCGCGCGCCGGCCATCGGCCTCGGCCTGATGGACATCACGCCCGACATCCGCCAGCAGATGAACCTGGCCGACAACGAGCGCGGCGCGGTGGTCGCCACCGTCAACCCGGACAAGGCCGCGGCCACCGCCGGCATCCAGCCCGGCGACATCATCGTCGCCGTCAACCAGGCGCCGGTGAAGAACGCCAGGCAGGTCACGCAAGCCATCGCGCAGGCCGGCAAGTCAGGCCGCAAGTCGGTGCTGCTGCTGGTCGAACGCGAGGGCAGCCAGATCTATGTCGCCGTCCCGTTCGCCAATGGCTGAACCGTGATCCCGCATTTCGCTCGTAGCAGGTTCGACGAACCTGCTACGAGCTGCTAGCGCGCGGCTGTATCGGCGCGGATGAGCACTGTCACCGAACCATTCTGGAGCAGCAAGCGGTAGCCCCGCAGCGCTTCTGCGACCGCGGGGTTGTCGCGAAGTGGCCTCGGCGGAGGGGGGTTGTCCGCGATCTTCAGCAATACCGGGGCACTGGGTACCGCCGTCCCATCGTCAAGGACGATGTCCGGCCGTTTGGTGGTCACTTCCTTCGCAATATCGAGAATGTATGTGTCCCGCAGTGCTTGCAGTTCCTTCCGTGTGACCGGATCCCTCCCCGCCTCGATCAGCAGCCCGGAATCCCTGACCATCCACGCGGAGGGGTGACGACCGACAAGGCGGCCACCGACCGCCCGCACGAGTGGGTTGCCGACCTGCAGCCGAGAGCCGATCGACATGACGGTGGGGCGATCGACGGCGATGGCGATGGCGGCTGTAGCCGCGTCCAGATCGCCGCGAGGCTGCAACAGCGCTGAGACCTGTCCCTGAAGGGCGATCAGTATCAAGAGAAGCAGGCCGAGCGCGGTTCCGGTCCTGGCCAAGATGGTCAGGTCCCGCCACGGCGGCCGCCGGACAAATTGGAGCAGGAACGCCAAGGCGCCAAATGTCAGGAACGGCAGCGCCTGATAGGTCCAACCCTTGCCCATCATGAGGAAAGCGGGGACATAAGCTGTCCCGGCCAGAAGCAGTATTTTCGCATCGCGATGAATACGGTCGGGGCGAGCCATTGCGAGCGTGGTCGCCGCCATTGCCAGGAACGCTTCGATCGGCCAGAGCGTCAACATATCAACGACCGGCGCGCGCATCGGCAGATAGACCTGACGCAGCAACGGCAAGACATCGGTGAAGAAGGGGCGCATGAAGACTGCGACCGCAGTCAGATAGATGACGGTCAAGATGCCGCCGACGATATTCTCCGTCGTCCAAAGCGGACGCAATGAGCGTCGTTGCAGCGCAACCACCAAGGCCGGCACCGCCAGCGCCAGCACACTGTAAGGAGGCTTGATCATGACGAAGACAGCGGCGCCTACACCCGCAACGATCTGCTCGGCAGCGCTGCCGGCGTGGAAGTCCACTCTGTGATCGCGCACCGAGAACAGAGCCAGCCATGGCAGCAAGGCAATGACGGAAATCTGCTCGCGTTGGCCGAAATCCAGCGGCAGCAGGAACAGCACGCAAAACACCGCGACCGGAGCGAGCCGGGCGTATCGCTTGAGCGATTCATCGGCCTGGATGAGAATGCGGGCCGAAAACCAGATTGAAGCAACCGCCAGCGCCGCCAGTCCAACGCTCAGCCAGAGTTCCGCCGCGAGCCCGGTCAGCCGCTCCATGACAAGGAAGGGCAGATAGAGCCAGGTTGAAAACGGCGGGTTGGCCTCGGCAATATCAACGTAAAGGCGTTCGCCATTGAGGACGCGGTCGCCGACCGTCAGCAGCCAGGAGACGTCGACATTGACCGGTAGAAGAAGCGAGGTGATGGTCGCATAGGCGACGATCAGCAACGTTGCAGCGGCCGGAGCACCGAGACGAGACGCGGCCTGGCTGGAATTCAAGCTTGCCGGCTTGCCCGGGGCAATGAGCGGCGCATCCATGCCAACGGCCTTCACCACAACAGCTGATATGGCGGAGTTCTAGCAACCAATCGGTTAAGGGCGTTCTAATCGGACGCCAGTCGCATCGAAACGGTTCGAGCGGAACCGTTTTCTGAAAGCCTAGAGCTTGCGCAGCGCCACTTCCTCGACCAGGTGGTCGGCGCCCTTGCGCAGGATCAAGTCGGCGCGGGCGCGCGTCGGCAGGATGTTCTCGCGCAGGTTCTTCAGGTTGATGTTGGTCCACAGGCCCTCGGCGATTGCCTTGGCCGCATCCTCCGACAGCCGCGAATAGCGATGGAAGAAGGAGTCCGGGTTGCGGAAGGCGGTCTCGCGCAGCCGCATGAAGCGGGAAATATACCACTGGTGGATCAGCTTCTCATCGGCATCGATATAGATGGCGAAGTCGAAGAAGTCCGACAGGAAAGGCACGATCTTGCCGTCCTGCGGCAGCTTGCCCGGCTGCAGCACGTTGATGCCTTCGAAGATCAGGATGTCGGGCCGGTCGATGGTGACGAACTCGCCGGGGATGACGTCATAGGTGAGGTGCGAATAGACCGGCGCGCGGACGTCGGGCAACGCCGACTTGATGCCCGAGAGGAAACGCAGCAGCGCGCCGACATCGTAGCTGTCGGGAAACCCCTTGCGCTCCATCAGGCTTTCGCGGCGCAGCACCTCATTGGGCAGCAGGAAGCCGTCGGTGGTGATGAGGTCGACCTTGGGGCTCGACGGCCATCGCGCCAGCAATTCCTTCAGCACGCGCGCCGTGGTCGATTTGCCGACCGCGACCGAACCGGCGATGCCGATGATGAACGGCGTCTTGGCGACATCGACGGCATTGAAGAAGGCCTGGCGCTGCCTGAAAAGAAGCTGGCTCGCCTCGACATGCGCCGACAAAAGCCGCGACAGCGACAGATAGATGCGCTTGACCTCTTCGAGGTCGACCGGGTCGTTGAGCGACCGCAGGCGGCGGAACTCGTCCTCGCTCAGCGTCAGCGGGGTGTCGGCGCGGAATTGCGACCATTGCTCGGCCGAGAAAAAGCGAAACGGGGAATATTTCTCGGTTGGCGCGAGCTGATCCATCGAGATACCTGCCCTCCCTCGCGGTCAGCCCTTGGGCCGTGACGCCTTCTCGGCGATGCCCGAACGCCCGGTGCGGCCTTCGAGCTCCCTGAGCACGTCGTTCAGCGGAACGCCCGCTATGCCGAGAACGACGAGCCAATGATATATGAGATCGGCGCTTTCCGAAACGAGGCCCTGTTTGTCGCCCTTGACGGCGGCAATCACGGTCTCGACCGCCTCCTCGCCGAGCTTCTGCGCCGCCTTGTCCATGCCGCGCGAAAACAGCTTGGCCGTCCATGAGTCCGGATCGCCGGAATGGGCGCGGTCGCTGACGATTTTTTCCAGGTCGGAGAGCGAAAACTCGGCCATGTCAGTCTATCTTCTTGTTTAAGCCTGCTCTTTTCCGAAAGCCGGTTCAAGGAACATGCTCTAGGACCTGTTTCCCAGCGAGTCCAGCCGCATCGGCAGGCCGGCCGCGGCCATATGCGCCTTGGCTTGCGCGATGGTGTAGGTGCCGAAGTGGAAGATGGAGGCCGCCAGAACAGCCCCTGCATGGCCGTCACGAATGCCTTCGACCATATGATCCAGCGTGCCGACGCCACCCGATGCGATGACTGGCGCACGCACCGCGTCCGATACCGCCCGGGTCAGCGCGATGTCGTAGCCGGCCTTGGTGCCATCGCGGTCCATCGAGGTCAACAGGATCTCGCCGGCGCCGCGATCGACCATTTTTCGCGCAAACTCGATGGCGTCGATGCCGGTCTTTTCGCGCCCGCCATGGGTGAAGATTTCCCAGCGGTCGGCTTCATTGGGCGCCGACACTTTCTTGGCGTCGATGGCGACGACGATGCACTGGTTGCCGAACTTGTCGGCGGCTTCGGCGACGAAATCCGGGTTCTTCACCGCGGCCGTGTTGATCGACACCTTGTCGGCGCCGGCCAGCAGCAATTTCCTGATGTCGGAGACCTGGCGCACGCCGCCGCCGACGGTCAGCGGCATGAAGCATTGTTCGGCGGTGCGGGCGATGACGTCGAAGATGGTCTCGCGATTGTCCGACGAAGCGGTGATGTCGAGAAAGCAGAGCTCGTCGGCGCCGGCGGCATCATAGGCCTTGGCTGCCTCCACCGGATCGCCGGCGTCGATGAGATCGACGAAATTGACGCCCTTGACGACACGGCCGTCCTTGACGTCGAGGCAAGGGATGACGCGGGCTTTCAGCATCAGCGGCCCTCTATCGTGGCAAGCAGATCGTTGAGCAACTGGCCGACCAGCGGCGGCACATCGGCCCGGGCATCGAAGGCCGGATCGTAAGCGGAAACGGTGATGCCGACGACCGGCACCGCAAGCGCCATGGCGCAGGCCGCGTGGCGCAGCTGCTCCGCACTCGGTCCGCCTGACGTGACATAGCGGTTGGCCTGCAGCGCCTTGGGATCATGCACGTCGAGATCGAGATGCATGTGCACGCTGTTGGCGCCGGCGGCCTTCAATTGTTCCGTCGCTTGCGCCACGCCGGGGCATTCCGTCCGGATGACCGGCAATGTTTCGAGAAGTTTTTCCTCCGCCGGATCGAGATCGCGGGCGTTGACGAGCACGCAGCGCGCGGGATCGATCGGCCTGAAGCCGGGAATGGCCGATGCCATCGGGCGCCAGCACAGGCCGAGCACCGTCGACAGCGCCATGCCGTCGAGAAAACCGTATACGGACGTCTCGGGCGTGTTGAGGTCGCCATGCTGGTCGGCCCAGATGATGGCGTCGGCGCCTTCGCCGGCGACCGCGCCGGCACTGGTCAGGCAGTTTCCGGCCAGCACGATGGGAAACCGCCCTCTGTCTCGGGCGATGCGGACCTCGCCCGAGACGGCGTTGCAGACGGCGAAACCCGTGGCGATCTCGCGCTCCTGGTCGTCACCGACCCTGCCGATATCTTCGACCGTGACGTCATGGCCGGCAAGGGTCAAGGCGTCGACCAGCCCGCCCGAGATCAGCGCGTCGGGCCCCTGGCCCATGCCGCCATGATAGTGGCCGCTGTCATAGGAGGCCAGGATGAGCGAAACCTTCACGACCGCGTCTCCGTCGCTGGCCTGCCCTGCAGGATGGCCAGCGCCTCTGCGGGATCGATGCGGCCGTCATAGAGCGCCCGGCCCGAGATGGCGCCTTCGAGCTTTTGTGCGTCGGGCATGGTCATGCGCACGATGTCGGCGATCGAAGCCAGCCCGCCGGAGGCGATGACCGGGATCGACACGGCGTCGGCGAGATCGATGGTGGCGTCCCAGTTGATGCCGGTCAGCACGCCGTCGCGGTCGATGTCGGTGTAGATGATGGCGGCCACGCCGGCGCCTTCGAATTTCCTGGCAAGTTCGATGACGCCGAGGCTCGACGCCTCGGCCCAGCCTTCGACGGCAACCTTGCCGGCCTTGGCATCGATGCCGACGGCGACCTTGCCCGGAAATGCCTTGCAGGCCTGCCTGACCAGATCGGGATCGCGCACCGCCACCGTGCCGAGGATGACGCGGGCCAGCCCACGGTCGAGCCAATCCTCGATCTGCTCCAGCGTGCGGATGCCGCCGCCGAGCTGTACGGGGTTCTTCGTCGCCTTCAGGATCGCGCCGACCGCGGCGCTGTTGACGCTCTGGCCCTGGAAAGCGCCGTTGAGGTCGACGACATGCAGCCACTCAAAACCCTGCTCTTCGAAGGCCTTGGCCTGCGCGGCCGGATCGTCATTGTAGATGGTCGCGGTCGCCATGTCGCCGTGCTTCAGGCGCACGCATTGGCCGTCCTTGAGGTCGATGGCTGGAAACAGGATCATACGGCTTGGGGCTCCTGGAACGTTTGGGCGCCCGAATTGGCCGGTGGAGCGCTGCGATCCATCACAGGTCCGCGCTGCCCCTCATCGCCCTGCCGGGCACTTCTCCCCGTATAGAGACGGGGAGAAGGGGGCAGTTCCGGCCTCGTCGCCTCTTTCAGAATTGTCGAAAACATCGAAGACAGCGTTTTTCTCCCCGTCCTTATACGGGGAGAAATGTCCGGCAGGACAATGAGGGGCAGCGCCAACGGTCGGTGCGGATGGCTCATCAGGGCCTCCAGCGCAGGAAATTCGTGATCAGCGCCAGGCCCAGCGCCTGGCTCTTTTCAGGATGGAACTGCGTGCCGGCCAGATTGTCGCGGGCGACCGTGGCGGTCACCGGGCCGCCATAGTCGGCAACCGCAAGGACCTCGTCGGAGTTTTTCGCATCGAGATGGTAGGAGTGGACGAAATAGGCATGCAGCCCGTCTGGCCCGGTCGGAATGCCGGAAAACAGCGGGTGCCGACGCCTCAATTCGATCGTGTTCCAGCCGATCTGCGGAATCTTCAGCGCCGGATCGGCAGGCTGGATCTCCTTGACGTCACCCGATATCCAGCCGAAGCCGTTGGTGATGGTCTTCTCGAGGCCGCGCTGCGACATCAGCTGCATGCCTACGCAAATGCCCAGGAAAGGCCGGCCCTTGGCGATGGCGACCTCCTCGACCGCCTCCCACATGCCCTCGACGGCGCGCAGGCCGGCCGCGCAATCGGCGTAAGCGCCGACGCCGGGCAGGACGATGCGGTCCGCGGTGCGCACACGGTCGGCATCGGCCGTCAGGTCGATCTCGGCCGCGATGCCGGCCTCACGCGCGGCGCGCTCGAAAGCCTTGGTGGCCGAGCGCAGATTGCCCGAACCGTAATCGATGATCGCAACGCGCATCTCAGCGCCGTCCCGGAATGTGGGTCAGCCCCAGCGCCATGCCGGGCTGCGCCGGGCGCGCCAGAGCGGCATCCGGAACGATGCGCGGCGCGGGTGCCGCTTCATCCGAAAGACCTTCGATCTCAAGGGCATAGCGCATGTCGGCGTCCCCGAGCCGACCGGCCTCGACGACGCCCCATTCATGCCAGCCGCGGCGGCGCATCGCCGCGATGCGCAATCCCTGGCCCTCCAGGCCGACATAGAGCGAGACGAGCAGCGACAGCAGCGAGCCGGCGACGCCGAGGCCAAGTTTCTGACCAAGCATCGAAAGCACGCCCATGATGACAAAGGCCAGCGCCGCTTCGACCCACAGCCGGTGCCAGGCAAGCCACAGCGGCGGCACCAGCAGGCCGAGCCAGGTGAAGCCGTCGCGGACCAACGTCGTCATGTCGACTTTCTCGCTGCGGCCAGGTGGCTCCATCACGACATAGGCGGTCATGAGGCTATCCCTTCAAAGAACCCTTGGTGGAGGGAACCGCGTCGGGCTGGCGCGGATCGCGCTCGAGCGCGGCGCGCAGCGCGCGCGCCACCGCCTTGAAGCAGGTCTCGGCGATATGATGGTTGTTGGCGCCATAGTGGTTGGTGACATGCAGCGTGATGCCGGCATTCTGCGCCAGCGCCTGGAAGAACTCACGCACCAGTTCGGTGTCGAAGGTGCCGATCTTGGGCGACGAGAACGAAACGTTCCAGACCAGGAAGGGGCGGCCCGAGACGTCGATCGCCGCACGCGTCAGCGTCTCGTCCATGGCAAGGTCGATCGAGGCATAGCGCATGATGCCGCGCCGCTCGCCCAACGCCTTGGTCAAGGCCTGGCCGAGCGCGATGCCGGTGTCCTCGACCGTGTGGTGGTCGTCTATGTGCAGGTCGCCCTTGGCCCTGACGGTCATGTCGATCAGCGAATGGCGGGAAAGCTGGTCCAGCATATGGTCGAAGAAGCCGACGCCGGTGGCGATGTCCGATTTGCCGGAGCCGTCGACATGGATCGACACCGAGATGTCGGTTTCCCTGGTCTTGCGGCTTGCATCGGCGGAACGGGGCGCCATCACTCTATCCTTGTGCCAGTGGTTCAGACCGCGACCGGTTCACGGGCCTCAAGCGCTCGCTGGCTTGAAAACGAGAGCCTTCTAGCAGCATGATCCGGCGATTGCCAGTTGCGATCCCGGCCGCTATCGAGCGGTTTGCAATCATTGGCCCCATGCATACATATGGCCGATCAAAGTCACTCGTACCGCGCCAAATCGCCTTTTAAAGGGATGGCGCTGCTCGGAGCAGGAAATGTCCAATGAATTGACCATGCATGCCACGACGATCGTGACCGTGCGCAAGGGCAACAAGGTGGTGATCGCCGGCGACGGCCAGGTCAGCCTTGGCCAGACCATCATGAAGGGCAATGCCCGCAAAGTGCGCCGCATCGGCAAGGGCGGCAATGTGATTGCTGGCTTTGCCGGTGCCACCGCCGATGCCTTCACGCTGCTGGAGCGGCTCGAAGCAAAGCTCGAACAGTATCCTGACCAACTCACCCGCGCGTGCGTCGAGCTCGCCAAGGACTGGCGCACCGACCGCTATCTGCGCCGGCTGGAGGCGATGATGCTGGTTGCCGACAAGTCGGTCTCGCTGGCACTGACGGGCAATGGTGACGTGCTGGAGCCCGAACATGGCGTCATGGCCATCGGTTCGGGCGGCAATTACGCTCTGGCCGCGGCGCGCGCGCTGATGGACACCGACAAGGATGCCGAGGAGATCGCCCGCAAGGCGATGCAGATCGCCTCCGACATCTGCGTCTACACCAACAACAATTTCGTCGTCGAAACGCTCGATGCCGCCTGAGAGGGTGGTGCCCTACGATTTTCGGCCGGTGACCAAAAAGGACCTGCCGATGATCGCCGGCTGGCTGGCCGAGCCGCATGTCGCCGAGTGGTGGGACGATCCGGAGACGGAAATCGCAGAGATTGCCGATCACATAGACAGCATTTCCGTCGAGCCGCTGATCGTGGAGCTCGACGGCAAGCCGATCGCTTATCTCCAAAGCTACGACCCCCATATGGAGGACGATCATCCCTATTCCGATCAGCCGTTCGGCACGCTCGGCATTGATCTTTCGATCGGCCGGCCGGAACTGGTCGGCATCGGCCATGGCTCGGCGATCGTCCGCCAGTTCGTCGAAGACCTGTTCGAGGAAGGCGTGCCGCGCGTCATCATCGACCCCGATCCCGCCAACATCAGGGCCATTCGCGCCTATGAAAAGGCGGGATTTCGGGCCATTGATCGCAGGCAATCGATCTATGGCGACGTCGTGCTGATGGCGATCGACGCCGAAGACGCGCAAGAGGGGTAATCCAGGGCATGGCCACATCCAGCGACGACAAGAGCCTTTCTGCTTACGAGGATAGCTGGCGGATGGGGCTGCTGATCGTCGCCGGCCTGCTCGTCGCCCAGGCCGTCACGCTCTACCTGATGGGCCATCCGCCGATCTGTACCTGCGGTTATGTCAAGCTGTGGCATGGCGTGGTGAACAGTTCGGAGAATTCCCAGCACATTTCGGACTGGTACACCTTTTCCCACATCATCCACGGCTTCCTGTTCTATGCGCTGGCCCGGTTCCTGTTCCCGCGCTCGCCGATCGGCTTGCGGCTGGCATTCGCCGTCCTCATCGAGGGCGGCTGGGAAATCCTCGAAAACAGCCCGTTCATCATCGAGCGCTACCGCGCCGGCACCATCTCGCTCGATTATTACGGGGACAGCATCATCAATTCGGTGTCCGACACACTGGCCATGGTGCTGGGATTTGTGATGGCGCGAAGGCTACCTATATGGGTGATCGTCAGCCTCGCCATCCTCTTCGAACTGGGTACCGGCTATCTCATCCGGGACAATCTGACGCTCAACGTGATCATGCTGCTGCATCCGTTCGAGGCCATCAAGCAGTGGCAAAGTGGAATTTAGTGATATGAGCACATTTTCTCCCCGCGAAATCGTTTCGGAACTCGACCGCTTCATCATCGGCCAGAAGGACGCCAAGCGCGCCGTGGCCATCGCCTTGCGCAACCGCTGGCGCCGCCAGCAGCTCGAAGGCCAGATGCGCGAAGAGGTGATGCCGAAGAATATCCTGATGATCGGCCCGACAGGCGTCGGCAAGACCGAGATCTCGCGCCGCCTGGCGCGGCTGGCCGGCGCGCCGTTCGTCAAGGTCGAGGCGACCAAATTCACCGAAGTCGGCTATGTCGGCCGCGACGTCGAGCAGATCATCCGCGACCTGGTCGAGATCGCCATCGGCCTGGTGCGCGAGAAGATGCGAGAGGACGTCAAGGCGCGCGCCCATGTCAACGCCGAGGAGCGTGTACTGGAAACTCTAGTCGGCAAGACGGCGAGCCCGGCGACGCGCGACAGCTTCCGCAAGAAACTGCGCGACGGCGAACTCGACGACAAGGAAATCGAGATCGAGGTGGCCGACACCGGCAATGGCGGCATGCCCGGCTTCGAGATTCCCGGCATGCCGGGCGCCAATATCGGCGTGCTCAACATCAACGACATGCTGTCGAAGGCGATGGGCGGCAAGAAGACCAAGCTGCGCAAGACCACGGTGAAGGAATCCTACGACCTGCTGGTCGCAGACGAGTCCGACAAGCTGCTCGACCAGGACGAGGTGGTGCGCCGGGCGCTGGACGCGGCGGAGAATGACGGCATCGTCTTCCTCGACGAGATCGACAAGATCGCGGCCAGGTCTGACATTTCGGGCGGCCCTTCGCGTGAAGGCGTGCAGCGTGATCTGCTGCCGCTGGTCGAAGGCACCACGGTGGCGACCAAATACGGGCCGTTGAAGACGGATCACATCCTGTTCATCGCGTCGGGCGCATTCCACGTCTCGAAGCCGTCCGACCTGCTGCCGGAATTGCAGGGACGCCTGCCGATCCGCGTCGAGCTGCGTGCGCTGGAGAAGGAGGACTTCGTCCGTATCCTGACCGAGACCGAGGCCAGCCTGATCAAGCAGTATATCGCGCTGATGAAGACCGAGGGCGTCGAGCTCACCTTCACCGACGACGCCATCGATTCGCTCGCCGGCGTCGCCGTCGACCTCAACGCCAGTATCGAGAATATCGGCGCGAGGCGGCTGCAGACGGTGATGGAGCGGGTGCTGGACGAGATCTCCTACGATGCGCCCGACCGCAACGGCACGGCCGTCACAATCGACGCTGCCTATGTCCAGAAGCATGTCGGCGACCTCTCCAGAAACACGGATCTGTCGCGGTTCATCCTTTGAGCGGCAGCGCCGGACCGTTCCGGCGCGGGATCCGGTGACACCTTCCGGCAGGAGCCATGTGTGGCCAGATGGTACCATCTGGCCACCTTTCGTCTCGCCGGATGATGACGCGCTCTCGACTCAACCAAGAGCAATACCCTAGTTTGCGCGGCAATTCTCTAGGCGGCGGCGCATGAAAAAACTCATCCTGGTCATTCTCGGCTTGACGCTGGCGGCGACGCTGTTCGCCGCCGATGCGGCGACATTGGTGCCGGCGGGAAACCGCAATGCCGAGCAGCCGGACATTCCCGGCGCCTCAAGCCGACGCACGCAGGCGACCAACACCACCTTCCAGGCGAAGTACCGCAAGGTCTACGCGCTGCTGCAGAACGACGCCGATCTGCGCGCCAAGATCAAGAAGGCGGCAAGCGCCTATGGCATCGACCCCTTGCATATCGTTGGCGCCATCGTCGGCGAGCACACCTACAATGTCGACGCCTATGACCGGCTGCAGACCTACTACGTCAAGGCGATCTCCTATCTCTCGAGCAAGCTCTCCTTCGCCTATGACGGCGAGGACATTACCGATTTCGTGCAGCGACCGGAATTCAAGAAATGCGCCGCGATTTCGGACAGCTACGATCTGTGGGAATGCCGCGAACAGGTCTGGAACCGTTCGTTTCGCGGCAAGACAGTCGGCGGCGAGGATTTCCCCGACAACCGTTTCGGCGCCACCTTCTTCCAGCCCTACTATGCCGGCCAGACCTTCGGCCTCGGCCAGCTCAACCCGTTGACCGCCCTGCAGATGAGCGACCTCGTGCACAAGGTGTCCGGCTTGCCGAAGCTCGACGTCTCCGATCCCAACTCGGTCTACAAGACCATCATGGATCCGGACCTGACGCTGCCATATGTCGCGGCGACGATCAGGAAGTCGATCGACGCCTATAAGAGCATCGCCGGCTTCGACATTTCGGGCAATCCAGGACTGACCGCCACGCTCTACAATGTCGGCAATCCGGAGCAGCGCGCCTATGCGCTGAAGGCTGAAAACGGCAAGCGCCGCGCCGCCGGCGAGCCGGAGAAGCTGCCGGAAGAGAATTATTACGGCTGGCTGGTCAACGACAAGCTGCCGGAGCTCAGGGCGCTGTTCTAGCGGCTCCGGCGTGGTGGCATTAGCTCGTTGACGCCTGCGCCGCCCCTCATTGTCCTGCCGGACATTTCTCCCCGTATAGTGACGGGGAGAAAGATGCTGATATCAATGATTTCGCCAATTTTTAGCGGTGCATGATGAATTGCGGCGAGGGTGCCACAGCTCCCTTCTCCCCGTTCTGCGGGGAGAAGATGCCGGCAGGCAGATGAGGGGCGGCGCCGCCATCGGCGAGCCGATGCGACCGTTCAGGCCGCCAGCAACGCCTTCAGCTTGACGTCAGGCGATTCTAGCGCCTCCACCGACGGCTTCGCTCGCTTGCCGATCAGCATTTCGGCGAGCCTTATGTCGCGGGCCACCGCATTGCCCGGGCCGATGCCGCTGGCCGCCACCAGCCTGCCGTCCTCGGCCAGATGAAACAGGATGAAAGCGCCGTCGTCGAGATCGCGACGCACCGTGCTGCGGCCTTCGTCGGAAAGTCCGGCGATCTGCAGGGACAGGCCGTACTGATCCGACCAGAACCACGGCACCGCCGCATGCGCCTCGCCGGCGCCAAGCATGTTCCTGGCCGCCAGCGCGCCCTGTTCCTGCGCATTGCGCCAGGCTTCCAGCCGCACGCGGCGGCCGCCGTAGACGGCGAGCGGAAACGAGCAGCAATCGCCGGCGGCGAAGATGTCGGGATCGCTGCTGCGCAGCTCGGCGTCGACTGCGATGCCATTTTCGATGGCCAGGCCGGCTTCCGCCGCGAGTTCGGTCACGGGCACGGCGCCGATGCCGATGACGGCGAGGTCGGCTGATATCTCGCGCCCGCCGGCAAGCATCACTCGCACCTCCTTGCCGTCGTCGGCGATGGAGGCGATGCCTTGCCCGCAGACCACGTCGACACCCTCGGCGACATGCGCTTTGTGAATGATTTCGGCGATCTCGGCCGGAACGCCACGCATCAGGATGCGCGGCTGCGCCTCGATGACGGTGACCGAAGCGCCGAGCTTGCGCGCCGCCGCGGCAAGCTCGAGGCCGATGAAGCCGCCGCCGATGACGGCGATGCGGTTGCCGGCACGAAGATGGGCGCGAATGGCCAGCGCGTCGGCGAAGGTTCTGAGATAGACGCAGCGCCCGCCAAGGCCAGGCATCGGCAGCTTGCGCGGCGTCGAGCCGGTGGCGAGCAGCAGCTTGTCGTAGGGCAGCGCCGAGCCGTCGGACAGGCGCACCGTGTGCGCCGCGCGATCGATAGCCACGGCCTGGACGGAATGGATATGCCGGATCGATTTTTCGGCCAGCACCTCGTCGCTGGCGATCGCCTTGATTGCCGGCGCGTCGCTGGCCATCGCCTCCTTGGACAAAGGCGGCCTCTCATAGGGCAGATGCGGCTCGTCGCCGACCAGCGTCACCGGCCCGTCATAGCCGAGATCGCGCAAGGCGAGTGCGGCCCGACCGCCGCATTCCCCGGCTCCGATGATCACCATCCCGCGTGCCATGCCGGTCACCCGATCTGAACGAGGACTTTGCCGGCGTCGACCTTGACCGGATAGGTCTTGATGTTGACGCAGACCGGCGCGCCCCTGGCCGCGCCGGTCTTGTAGTTGAAGCGGCCATTGTGCTTGGGACATTCGATGATGTCATCCATCACCAGCCCGTCGGCGAGATGCACCTTCTCATGCGTGCAAAGTCCGTCGGTGGCGAAATACTCGTCGTCCGGGCTGCGATAGATGGCGAAGGTGCGCCCGCCATGATCGAAGCGCATCACGTCCTCTTCATCGATGTCACCGGCGGCGCACGCCTCGACCCAATCGCTCATTCAATCCTCCCCTCGAGTCGTTCGATGTCATTCCGCCGCCGTGGCGACGGCGTCGTTGTGGAATTCCTCGCGGTATGGCCTGGCGGTCGGCGGCAGCTCGCGCTTGAGGAAATAGTCCTCGTTGCGCAGCTGGCGGCGGAAGACCGGGATCATCTCGCGGTAGCCGGCCAGGATCGATCGCGTCGGCGCCGGCAGATCGTGCTTGATCAGCGCGTGCAGCCTGGGCAGCGCATGGTAGGGCACCATCGGGAACATGTGATGCTCGACGTGGTAGTTCATGTTCCAGTAGATGAAGCGGCTGATCGGGTTCATGTAGACGGTGCGGCTGTTCAGCCGGTGGTCGGTGACGTTGTCGGCGAGGCCGCCATGCTGCAGCAGGCCGACCATGACATGATGCCAGGCGCCGTAGAGCCTGGGCAGGCCGACCAGCATCAAGGGCAGGAACGATCCGGTGTAGAGCGCCAGCGCGATGGTCGCGGCATAGATCGCCGTCCAGATGCGGGCAATGCGGATCGCCTTCTGCTGTTCCTGCTCGGGAATGAAGGTCTTCTCGGCCGCGCTGATGTTGCCGGCGGCGTTGCGCAGCATGTCTGACATCGCGTGCCAGGCGTCGAGCACGCCGACAAAACCGAGGACGAGGCGCACCAGGTCCGGCGGCCGCATGACCGAAATCTCGGGGTCGCGGCCGACGATGATGGTGTCGGTGTGATGGCGCGTGTGGCTCCAGCGCCAGGTCACCGGATTGCGCATGATCATGAAGCAGGCGACCTGATAGATCGCATCATTCATCCACTGCGTGCGGAACGCCGTGCCGTGGCCGCATTCGTGCCAGCGTGAATCGGTGGATGAGCCGTAGAGCACACCATAGGCGAAGAAGAACGGTACGCACCACCAGCTGCCCCAGAACCAGGCGCCGCCGGCGCCGCTGATGATGAGGGCGGCCAGCCAGATCACGGTGTCGCGGATCGCCGGGCCATCGGAGCGCTGCATCAGCTCCTTCATCTGCTTGCGGGGAATGTCGGTGTGATACCACTCTGCCGCCGACAGGCCGTTTTCGACGGCAAGTCGGGCGTCGCGGCCGATCAGGCTATAATCACGCCGGGACGGCGCTGCGGTCATGATTGCCTCCCAAGGCAGGGGCATTCGCCATGCGAATGCCGATCACCACTGGTTTCATGCTTAGAAATAACGCCGCGCCATGATAGACTCAACGTCACAAAGATAGTTTCTATCATTTCCTATCAAAGTGGTATATCAATACCAGGCAATCGAACGGGGCGATCATGGCGAAACGGCCGACCATAACAGATCTGGCGCGCGTCTCCGGCGTCAGCGTCGCCACGGTGGACCGCGTGCTCAACAATCGCTTGCCGGTTCGCGAGGAAACGGCACGCCGCGTCTACGAGACCGCGACCGAGATCGGCTATCACGCGGCCGGCCTGATCAAGCAGCGTATGCGCCATGAATTGCCGGAATACCGGCTCGGCTTCCTGCTTTTGAGAGGCAACGATGTCTTCTACACGGAGTTCGCGCGGCAACTCGAACTCGCGGTGTCGCAATCGCAGCGCTTTCGCGGCGTCGCGATCATCGACTTCGCCGTTTCGCTGACGCCGGACGAAATCGTCGAGCGCACGCGCAAGCTGGCGGCCAAGTGCAAGGCCGTCGCCCTGGTCGGGCCGGATCACCCGGCGCTGACGGTCATTGTCGAGGAGATGAAGGCCAGGGGATTGCCGGTTTTTTCGCTGCTGTCCGACTTCGCCGCCGGCATTCGCGAGGGCTATGTCGGCCTCGACAACCGCAAGGTCGGGCGCACGGCAGCCTGGATGATCTCGAAAGCGGCGAAGCGGCCGGGCAAGGTCGCGCTTTTCGTCGGCAGCCACCGCTTCCACGGCCATGAACTGCGCGAGATCGGCTTCCGCTCCTTCTTCCGCGAACAGGCGCCGGACTTCACCCTGCTCGAAACGCTGGTCAATCTCGAGGCCAACCAGATCACGCAGGACACGCTGCTCGACCTGCTCGGCCGTCATCCGGACCTCGTCGGCTGCTATGTCGCGGGCGGCGGCATGGAAGGCGCGGTCGCGGCGCTTAGGCAGGCCAAGCCAGCAGAGATGCCAGCGGTGGTCTGCAACGAGATATCGGCGGTCTCGCGATCCGCCCTGGCGGACGGGGTGCTGACCATGGTGATCTCCACGCCGCTGGCGGCTTTGTGCCGCGAACTGCTCGATCTCATGGCGCACGCCATCGAGACGGGCGCGGCTAACGCTCCCGGCCAGACCTTCCTGCCGTTCGACATCTACCTGCCCGAGAACATCTAGCGAGCCAGGGCTTTCAGCGCGTCGCCCGACGGGGGCATCCAAATTTGACGCATTAATGATTGCTAATATATACATGCCCGATGGGCGGAGATGGGTTTGGGTACATCGCTTTTGGGAGCGACGAGCTCTATGCGCGTGGCGCGCTCTTCAGCGCCCTTCGCCTGCTTTACTATTGCCCGGATGCCAGGGTCATGGTCCTGACCGACAGGCCCTCCATTTTCGACGGCTATCCTATCGAAACGATCGAGCTAACGGCCGAGAGAAAGGCCGAGATGTCCTTCGGCAATCGATACAGGTTTGGCATCAAGGCAGCCGGCATCGTCGATTTGCTGCGGCGTTGCGAGCGCCTGTTCTTCATGGACACGGACATGTATCCGACCGGCGACATATCGCGATGTTTCAGGCGAATTACAGCGTTGTCCTCGATAATGTGGCGGTGCGAAGGGCGCCCAAAGGCCCCTTATCGAGCGCTCGAAGGCAAAGGGCTCTCAATTGGAGGCCACATCCTGACCGGAGATGAAACCATGTGGGCGAGCGGCGTCCTTGGCGTTCATCATAACAACATTCCCGCGCTGGAGCGAGCATACGCCGCCAGCGAGAGAGTCAGTGAAATCGTGCGTTTGCATACCCCGGAACAATTCTGCATCGGCGTCGCGCTATCACAGGATGGGCGAACGATCAGCCGCCAGCAGCTGCCTATCCGCAATTACACCACCACCGGAACAAAGCTTCACGCCGGAAGGCGAATTGGAGTTTTCTTCGATGTCAGCGGCAAGCTCAGCGTCGAACAGCAGGTGAGGCAGGCGGCGGGATACAGGGTCTGGAGAGCGCCGCTCGATCTCTTGCTGCAGAGAGACATCTGGCATTTCTGAACTGCCATCGCCTGTCGACGGCATCCAGGGAACGGACCTGGCGCTGATGCCATAGGCCTCGCCGCCGGCGCCGGGCGTGCGCCTGTCTGCTCCGCCGCCAAGCCAGCGGCATTCTTCCGGCAGCATCCGCACACCGTCGACGCGTCCGCCAAAATCGCACGTCCGGTTTTGGAATCGCCCTTGACGCCTCCCGACGAAATGGAATAAATATTTCATCAGTGATGTATTTTGGTCCTTACGTTCCGGGAACATCTGTTTCAAACAGAGGCTTTGGCGTTCCAGCAAACGGCAGGCGCCACCGGGGAGAAGACAATCGGGAGAGATTCCCCGGGGAGATCGGGGATTCCGGAGAAATCGGTGCAACCGGACACCAAAGTGGAGGAGAGATTAAAATGAAGAAACTGCTTTTGGGCGTCGCCTTCGCGGCGCTGATGAGTTCATCGGCCATGGCCGCCAAGATCGGCGTCTCGATGGCCAAGTTCGACGACAATTTCCTTACCGTGCTGCGCAACGGCATGATCGAGCAGGCCAAGGGCATGAGTGGCGTCGAGCTGCAGGTCGAGGACGCGCAGAACGACGTCGCCAAGCAACTCGACCAGATCAAGAACTTCGCCGCTTCGGGCGTCGACGCCATCATCGTCAACCCGGTCGACACCTCGGCCACGCAGGCAATGTCGGATGCGGCCGCCGCGGCCAAGATCCCGCTGGTCTATGTCAACCGCCAGCCGGTCAATGTCGACACGTTGCCCGACAACCAGGCCTTCGTCGCTTCCAATGAGGCCGATTCCGGCACGCTCGAAACCAAGGAAGTCTGCCGCCTGTTCAAGGAAGCCGGCAAGAAGGAAGCCAATGTCTATGTCATCATGGGCGAGCTTTCCAACCAGGCCGCCGTGCAGCGCACCAAGGACATCGACGATGTCATCGCCACCCCGGACTGCAGCTTCATCAAGATCATCGACAAGCAGACCTCGAACTGGGATCGCGACCAGGCGCAGAACCTGATGACCAACTGGCTGTCGACCGGCAAGAAGTTCGACGGCGTCATCGCCAACAATGACGAAAGCGCCATCGGTGCCATCCAGGCGATGAAGGCCGCCAACATCGACATGAAGTCGGTTGTCGTCGGCGGCGTCGACGCCACCCAGGACGCGCTTGCCGCCATGCAGGCGGGCGACCTCGATGCCACCGTGTTCCAGGATGCAGCCGGCCAGGGCGCGGGCGCGCTGGATGCGGCGCTGAAGCTCGCCAAGGGCGAGAAGGTCGAACACAAGGTCTATGTCCCGTTCCAGCTGGTCACGCCTGCGAACATCGACAAGTTCTTGAAGAAGAACTGAGCCGCGGACATACGGAGCGGCGCTCTCGCGTAAAGGCAGCGCCGCTCCTCTTCCCCCTCGGCGCCTGAAAGGTGCTCGAGGAACGACCGCGGCTGACGGAGGATAGAAGATTGGCACAGACATCTCACGGCGTCGGCGGCGTCGGCTATGACGCCAGGAAGCGTACATGGCCGGCCGAATTCAACGTCTTCCTGGCGCTCGTCATCCTCGTCGTCATCTTCGAGCTGATCGGCCGGATCTTTCTCGGCGACAGCTTCCTGTTCAACACCCGCAGCGACGTCTCCGGCATCTTCAACGAGGCGCGGCTGCAGATCATCATCCTGCAGGTGTCGATCGTCGGCATCATCGCCATTGGCGTCACGCAAGTGATCATCACCGGCGGCATCGACCTGTCCTCGGGCTCGATCGTCGGCGCGACCGCCATGATCGCCATGAGCTTCGCCCAGGTCGCGACCGTCAACGGCAATCCCAATCCCAAGGCGATGTTCCTGGCGCAGGGCTGGACCGACCTGCCGGTGATCGTCCCGGTGCTGGTGGCGATCGGCTGCGGCCTGCTCGCCGGCCTCGTCAACGGCGCCCTGATCGCTTACACGCGCATCCCGCCCTTCATCGCCACGCTCGGCATGATGGTCACCGCGCGCGGCATCGCCAAATGGTGGTCGAAGGGGCAGCCGATATCATTCCCGACAGACAGTTTCGCGGCAATAGGCAAGGGCCTGATGCCGGTCATCATCTTCCTGTCGCTGGCCGCGCTGTTCCAGCTCATCATGACCTATACCCGATACGGCAAGCACTGTTACGCGATCGGCTCCAACGAGGATGCCGCGCGCATGTCCGGCATCAAGATCGCCAACCACAAGATCCTCGTCTATGTCATCGCCGGCATTCTCGCCGCGCTCGCCGCCGTGGTGCTCTCCTCCAAGAACCTCACCGCCCAGGCCGGCATGGGCGTGATGTACGAACTCGACGCCATCGCCATGGCGGTCATCGGCGGCGTCTCGCTGTCGGGTGGCCGTGGCTCCATCATCGGCACGGTGATCGGCGCGCTCATCTTCGGCGTCATCATCTCCGGCTTCACCTTCCTGCGCCTCGACGCCTACTACCAGGAGATGGTCAAGGGCGTGATCATCGTCGGCGCGGTCGTTCTCGACCAGTGGCGCCAGCGCATGCGGGCATTGAGGGCTTGACCATGTCAGACATCGTCCTGAAGACCGAAAACCTCACCAAGCGCTATGGCGGCGTGCATGCACTTGAAGGCGCCAATTTCGAGCTGCGCAAGGGTGAGCATGTCGCCATCATGGGCGACAACGGCGCCGGCAAGTCGACCTTCGTGCGCCAGATCACCGCCGTCGAGCAGCGGACGAGCGGCCAGGTCTGGTTTGACGGCAAGGAAGTGAATTTCGCCGGCCCGATCGAGGCGCGCGAGGCGGGTATCGAGACGGTGTTCCAGAACCTGGCGCTGGCCGACGATCTCGACGTGCCGTCCAACCTGTTCCTCGGCCGCGAAAAGGTGCTGTTCAATCTGGGGCCATTCTCGATCCTCGACCGCAAATACATGCGCAAGGCGACCGAGGCGGCTCTAGTCCGCACCGCGGTGAAAATTCCCAATTTGTCCAACACCATCCGCCACATGTCGGGCGGCCAGCGCCAATGCGTGGCGATCGCCAGGACGGCCACCTTTGCCTCCAAGCTGATCATCATGGACGAGCCGACGGCGGCCCTTGGCGTGCAGGAGACGGCGCAGGTCGAAAACATCATCCGCACGCTGAAGGACAATGGCGAGCCGCTGATCCTGATCAGCCACAACATGCGCCAGGTGTTCGACCTCTGCGACCGTATCGTCGTGTTCCGGCGCGGCCGCATCGTTGCCAATCTGCGCAAGGAGAATACCGACGGGCAGGACATCGTCTCCTACATCACCGGCGCCAAGACCGGGGAGGCGGAACTCGCGGCCTAAGGGCCGGGCGCGGCGGCGATGGTCATCGCCTTCCCGTCGATTTGTCTTGACCGGAAAATCATCCAGCGCCCATGACCGGCGCCCCGCTTCGAACCATCCCCTAGAGGAAAATTTCCATGACTGTTCGCTTCGCCCTCCTTGGTGCCGGCCGCATCGGCAAGGTCCACGCCCGCGCCGTGGGTTCCAACCCCCAGGCAAAACTGGTCGCCGTTGCCGACGCCTTCGAAAAGGCGGCAAGCGAACTGGCGAGCGCCTATGGCGCCGAGGTGCGTACCATCGACGCCATCGAAAAATCGAAAGACATCGACGCGGTCGTCATCTGCACGCCGACCGACACGCATGCCGATCTGATCGAGCGCTTCGCCAAGGCCGGTAAGGCGATCTTCTGCGAGAAGCCGATCGATCTCGACGTCAAGCGCGTCGAGAAGTGCCTGGCCGTGGTCGACAAGGCCAAGGCGACGCTGATGGTCGGCTTCAACAGGCGCTTCGACCCGCATTTCGCCGCCGTGCGCAAGGCGATTGACGACGGCGCCATCGGCACGGTCGAAATGGTCACCATCACCTCGCGTGATCCCGGCGCCCCGCCGCTCGACTACATCGCGCGCTCCGGCGGCATTTTCCGCGACATGACCATCCATGATTTCGACATGGCGCGCTTCCTGCTCGGCGAGGAGCCGGTGGCGGTCAGCGCCCATGCCTCGGTGCTGGTCGACAAGAAGATCGGCGAAGCCGGCGATTTCGACTCGGTCAGCGTCATCCTCGAAACCGCATCGGGCAAGCAGGCGGTCATCTCGAATTCGCGCCGCGCCACCTATGGCTACGACCAGCGCATCGAGGTGCATGGCTCGAAAGGCATGATAGCTGCCGAAAACCAGCGCCCGGTGTCGATCGAGTTGGCCAATGAGAAGGGCTATACGCGCCCGCCGCTGCACGACTTTTTCATGACCCGCTATCTCGACGCTTATGCCAATGAGATTGCTGCCTTCATCACGGCGGCGACAAAGGGCAAGAAGGCAGCGCCAAGCGGCGCCGATGGCCTTGTGGCACTGAAGCTGGCGGACGCGGCGCTGAAATCGGCGACGACAGGCAAGACAGTGCGCCTAGGCTAGACAGTAAGGTCGTCGATCTACAGGGCTTTATGACTAGCCGTAACATCCATCATGTCGTCATCCACGGGCGAAGCAAGGAGCGAAGCGACGCGGCGCAGACCCGAGGATCCATTCCGTTACATAGAAGCGGCTCCAACGGTTCAGAATTTTGGTCCGCTGCGTTCTTCGGCAGAGGTCACGGAATGGATCCTAGGGTCTCCGCGACGGAGCTTCGCTCCTGCTTCGCCCTAGGATGACGACGTTGGGGATGCTTCGACCAAGTTTCCCAACGTTGCGATAAGGCACCGAAGAAACCTCAATGAATCTCATGAAACTGTTGGCAGTCAAGAACCCAGGAGCAGAGCAATGAGCACCGATCGTAATTCACAGACACGCGCCATCGTCACCGGCGGTGCGCAAGGCATCGGCTTCGCCGTCGCCGAGGCACTCGCCGACGAGGGCTGCCGGGCGCTGGCGCTCATCGGCCGCTCACAGGAGAAGGGCGACAAGGCGGTCGCCATCCTCGAGAAGTCGGGCGTCGACGCCATCTTCATAAGCGCCGACGTTTCCAAGGTGGCCGAGTGCAAGCGCGCGGTCGCCACCGCGCTCTCGCATTTCGGTACGATCAACGCGCTGGTCAACGCCGCCGCCACCTCGGCGCGCGGCTCGCTGGTCGAGACATCAGAAGAGCTTTTCGACCAGATCTTCGACACCAATGTGCGCGGCCCCTTCTTCCTGATGCAGGGCGTGGTGGCGCATCTGCTGGAGAAAAAGGCACCCGGCTCGATCGTCAACGTGCTGTCGATGTCGGCGCATACCGGCCAGTCCTTCCTGACGCCCTATTCGACCAGCAAGGGCGCGCTGATGACGCTGACCAAGAACGTCGCCAACGCCTATCGCTTCAACCGCATCCGCTGCAACGCCGTGCTGCCCGGCTGGATGGACACCGAGGGCGAGGACATCGTGCAGAAGAAATGGCACGGCGCGCCCGACGACTGGCTGGCGAAGGCCGAAGCGGCCCAGCCGATGGGCCAGTTGGTGAAGCCGGGCCAGCTCGCGCGGCTGATCAGCTACATGGTCAGCCCGCAATCGGGCGTCATGACCGGATCGCTGGTCGACTACGACCAGAGCATCGCCGGCTCGTCGCCGGAATAGTGCCGACGTTGCGGCTGGCCCTTTCTCCCCGTCACTATACGGGGAGAAATGCCCGGCAGGGCAATGAGAGGCAGCACCGACTTTGACAGTTACCGGTCCATACCCTGCCACCTCGCTTGTCTCTCCGACGTAGGCGCCGCCCCTCACCTGCCTGCCGGCATCCTCTCCCCGTATAGGGACGGGGAGAGGGGTGCTGTCATCGACGGTTTCGCCACCTGACCCTCATCGCCCCATCGACAAACGCCGCCGCTTCGACTATATGAGCGGCATGATCCACCTGTCCGCCACCTATTGGTACTTTAGCAGCTCGCTGGCGGCGGGAGGATTGCGCTCGATCTGAAGATTGCAGCAAACAGTCCGACAAGCCGCCAGACCTGGCGGCTTTTTTGTTTCAGCCGGCAGGTTCCCAAACAGGAGCAGAAAGCCGTGTTGACCACTACAGACGACCTTCGGGTCAAGGAACTTAGACTGCTGAGCACGCCGGAAGAGGTGATGCGCGAGATACCGCGCTCACTCACGGCGACACGCACCGTTGCCGCCTCGCGCAACGCCATCCACTCCATCCTGACAGGGGCCGACGATCGACTTGTTGTCATCGTCGGCCCTTGTTCCATTCACGATCCGGTTGCGGCCGTTGACTATGCCAGCCGTCTGGCGGCGCTGCGCGAGGCCCTGGCCGACCGGCTCGAGATCGTCATGCGGGTCTATTTCGAAAAGCCGCGCACGACCGTCGGCTGGAAAGGCCTGATCAACGATCCCGACCTCGACGGCAGCTTCAACATCGACAAGGGGCTGCGGATGGCGCGCAATGTGCTTTCCGCCGTCAACAATCTCGGCCTGCCGGCGGCGACCGAATTCCTCGACATGACGACGCCGCAATACATTGCCGACCTCGTCGCCTGGGGCGCCATCGGCGCGCGCACGACCGAAAGCCAGATCCATCGCGAACTGGCCTCGGGCCTGTCCTGCCCGGTCGGCTTCAAGAACGGCACCGACGGCAATCTCAGGATCGCCGGCGAGGCGGTGAAGTCGGCCGCCCAGCCGCATCATTTCATGGCGGTGACCAAGGGCGGACGCAGCGCGATTGCGGCAACGACCGGAAACGAGGATTGCCATGTCATCCTGCGCGGCGGTGTTCAGCCGAACTATGACACGGCAAGCGTCGAGGCCGCCTCGGTGGAACTCGCCCGCATCGGCATCGCGCCGCGCCTGATGATCGACGTCAGCCACGCCAACTCCGGCAAGAAGCCCGAGAACCAGCCGAAGGTGGCGGCGGACGTGGCGGGCCAGGTGGCGGCGGGCGACGAGCGCATCATCGGCGTCATGATCGAAAGCAATCTCGTCGCCGGCCGGCAGGATGTCGTGCCCGGCAAGCCGCTGGTCTACGGACAGAGCATCACCGATGGCTGCATCGACTGGGCGACCACCGAGACCGTGCTGCACGGGCTTGCCGGTGCGGTCGAATGGCGCCGCTCGGCGCGACGCGCCATGCTGGACAGCCGGCAAGGGGCCGCCTGACACGATGGCGATGCGGGAAGGGCGGCGCCGGGACTTACGCCGCCCTCAGCCCCTCCCATGCGGTGAAGACCGAGACCGCGAACAGCAGCAGCCCGGCGGCGCGCCCGGCAAGAACCGTCGCCCGCGGATTGGCGATCAGAAGGCTGCGGCTGCGGCCGGCAGAAATGGCCAGCCCGCCATAGATCGCGGCCTGCGTCAGCACGGTCAGCAGGCCCATGATCGTCGCCTGCATCCAGATTGGACCGTAGTGCGGTTTCAGGAACTGCGGGTAGACGGCCAGGACGAAGAGATAGGCCTTCGGATTGATCAGGCAGGTCACGAAACCCTGGCGAAAAGCTTCCATGCGGAACGGCTGCCGGCCGGCCCCTCATGGCCGACGGTGATGGAGCTGCGCATCAGCGTGATGCCGATATAGGCCATGTAGGCGGCGCCGGCGATCAGCAGCGGCTTGAACAGGATCGGCACGAAATGCATGAGCAGGCCGACGCCGACAGCGCCGTTCAGCGTGTGCACCATGCCGCCGACCATGATGCCGCCGGTCGCCGCCAGCCCCCTGTCGCGTCCGCCGGTAAGCGCGTTGGCGAGCACGAACAGCATGTCCATGCCTGGAACGGCGATGATGCCGAACAGGAGAAGAAAGAAAAGCCAGAGATTTTCCGCGTAGCTCATGTCAGTTGCCTGTCGCCTCTTGGGGGCGTGCCGCCAAGGAATTGTTGATTTTCAAGCCGATGGGCGATCCTATAGATCGAGCCAACTGACGATGGTGTGTCAGTTGTGATCGCAGCCGGTGAGAAAAATGCGCAAGGCCTCGCGCCTGTTCGGGATCATCCAGATCCTGCGGCTGGCCAGGCAGCCGGTGACGGCGGCAATGATTGCCGGGCAACTGGAAGTGACGATACGCTCGATCTACCGCGACATCGCCGCGCTGCAGGCCATGCGTGTCCCGATCGAGGGCGGCCGTGGCATCGGCTATATCCTGCGCCCCGGATTCGACCTGCCGCCGCTGATGTTCTCGATCGAGGAGATGGAGGCGATCGTGTTGTCACTGGCGCTGCTCGAGCGCACGGGAGACGACGAGCTCAAGCAGGCGGCCAAGCGCGTTAGCGCCAAGATCGCCGGCGCGGTGCCGCCGCCCTTGCGCCAGACGCTCGACGCCAATGCGCTGCATGCCTGGGGCTTTGCCGCGCCCGCCGCCGGCACGATCGACCTGGCGCTGGTGCGCCGCGCCATCCGCGACGAGGAAAAGCTCGACCTCTCCTATCGCGACGAGATGGGCCGTGCCTCCGAGCGGCTCATCCGCCCGATCGCGCTGATCTACTACGCCGAAACCGCCAACATCGTCGCCTGGTGCGAGCTGCGCCAGGCGATCCGCAATTTCCGCAGCGACCGCATCGAGGACTGCCAGCCGACCGGGTTACGCTTCAAGGGCGAAGGCGACCGCTTGCGGCAAATCTGGGTCAATGGCTGGGAGACGAACGCGGCCATAGGCGTCTGACTTTTACCTTACATCCACCCAGCGCCTTTCCGCATGCGAACGCGCCATCGCGTGCACGGTGCGCTCGATCTCCAGCCCTTCGGCGAACTCGATAAGCCGGGCCGGCTTGCCGGCCAGCCGCGCCAGCAGTTCATGGCACTCGATGATCTTGAGATCGTTGAAGCCGAGGCTGTGACCCGGCGCCGGCACGAAAAGGTCATAGGGCTTGTGCTGCGGCGCCACCAGGACGGTGCGATAGCCCTGTTCGGTCGGTCGGTCGGACGTGAGATAGAGCTGGAACTCGTTCATCCGCTCCTGGTCGAACAGGATCGACCCTTTCGAGCCGAAGATCTGGATGGCGATGCGGCCCTTGCGGCCCCAGGCCGAGCGGTTGACCTGCAGCGTTCCGGCAATGCCGTTTTCCAGATGCATCAGCACGCTGGCGATATCGTAGGTCTCGACCGCGCGGCGCCCGCCCGCCGACAGCTTGCGGTCGGCATAGGGCTTGGCCATGTCGCAGATGACGCTGGCGACGCGGCCGAACAACGCCGTGACCAGCGACAGCGGATGCACGGCGAAATCGTCGAGCGCGCCATAGCCGGAAGTCGCTTCGTGCTTCCAGAAGAACGGCGCCTCGGGATCGGCCATGAAATCCTCGTCCATCTCGATGCGCAGATGGTTGACCTCGCCGATGATCTTCTCGTCGAGCAGCGCGCCGATGTGACGGATGGCCGGGCTCTGGGTGTAATTGTAACCAAGCGCGGCAATCTTGCCTGATGTCTTGGCGGCGGCCGCCATTGCCTCGGCCTCGGCGAAGCTCGGCGCCATCGGCTTTTCGCACCACAGATGCTTGCCGGCTTCGAGGATGGCGATGGCCATTTCCGGATGAAACTGGTTGGGCGTCGTCAGCGAGACGACGTCGACCTCCGGATCGTTGACGACGGCACGCCAGTCGCCGGACGCCTTGGCAAAGCCGAACTCGCCGGCCTTGCGCCTGGCAAGGTCCTCGCTGACCTCGCCGAGATGGACGAGCCGCGGCTTGGTCGCATCGGGGAAGACGGCTCCCACTGCGCTCCACGCGATGGCGTGGCACTTGCCCATGAAACCCGTACCGATAAGACCTACGCCGACCATCCAACTTTCTCCACTGCCTGAGCGATGGATGGATGAATTAGTCCATTTTCTCCGGAAATGGAATGTCTGCCTCATTTTTTATGGCGTTCTTGCGCAGGCCCGCTATGATGGGGCACAGAGAGCCTCCAGACAGGCTTGGGCGGAGACGATGGACGAACAGGTACCTCGCGACTTCGAGACGCTGCGCGCCACCATTCTGGACCGGCGCGAGAGCCTGCCCAAGCGCATCGCCCAGATCGCCGCCTATGCGCTCGACAATCCGGACGACATCGCGTTTGGCACCGCCGCCAGCATCGCCGCTTCGGCCGGTGTGCAGCCCTCGACCCTGATCCGCTTTGCCCAGCAACTCGGTTTCGACGGCTTTACCAGCCTGCAGCAGGTGTTCCGCGAGCGGTTGCGCGAGCGCAACTCCTCCTATGACGAGCGGCTGCAGGCGCTACGCGCCAAGGCCGAGGGCGGCGCCGGCCACCGGGCGATCTTCGACGGTTTCATTGCCGCCGCCAGCACCTCGCTCAACGACATTTCCCGCACACTGGACGACGCGCATCTGGAAGACGCTATCTCGCTGCTGGCAAAGGCGCAGACCATCTATGTCTTGGCCAAGCGGCGCTCCTATCCGGTGGCGAGCTATATCGCCTACGCGCTGGGCAAGCTGAAGATCCGCAACCAGCTGATCGAATCGGCTGCCGGCCTGAATGCCGAGATGGTCGGCTTCGCCACGCCGGCGGACGCCGTCATCGCCATCAGCTTCTCGCCCTACGCACCGGCCACGATCGAGGAAGCGCGCAGCATTTCCGAGCAGGGCGTACCGATCGTTGCCATCACCGACAGCTCATTCTCGCCGCTGGCCCAGTTCGCCAGGGTCTGGTTCGAGGTGGCCGAGGCGGATTTCGCCGGTTTCCGTTCGCTGTCGGCGACAATGGCGCTGGCCATGGCGCTGACCGTCGGCGTCGGCGAGAAGCGGCGTGACGCGAGCCGCAAGCGCAAGGCTTGACCAGACATCCAACAAGGCAATTTTAGGCTAGGGAATGCTCATTCCATATTGACTATGGATTGGAATTATTATTTCATATTGCTGGCGCCACGCTGCCGCTCGCGCGTGTTACCCAATAATGTTGTCCATGACGACAAGACCGACGGGAGGTTCCAATGAGCGAAGCCGTGGACGCAAGACAGGCGCCGCTCGATGTCATCACCATCGGTCGCGCTTCCGTCGACCTCTATGGTCAGCAGATCGGCTCGCGGCTCGAGGATATCACTTCCTTCGCCAAGTCGGTCGGCGGCTGCCCGGCCAACATTTCGGTCGGCACGGCGCGGCTCGGCCTGCGCTCGGCGCTGCTGACGCGCGTCGGCGACGAGCAGATGGGCCGCTTCATCCGCGAGCAGCTGAAACGCGAAGGCGTCAACACCGACGGGCTGAAGACCGACAAGGAACGGTTGACCGCGCTTGTGCTGCTTTCGGTCGAGAGCGAAGGCGTTTCGCCGATGATCTTCTACCGCTCCGACTGCGCCGACATGGCGCTTTCGGAAGAGGATATCGACGAGGCGTTTATTGCCTCGGCCCGCGCCATCGTCGTCACCGGCACGCATTTTTCCCGCCCCAACAGCGACGCCGCCCAGCGCAAGGCGATCCGCATCATGAAGGCCAAGGGCGGCAAGGTGGTCTTCGACATCGACTATCGGCCGAACCTGTGGGGTCTCGCCGGTCACGCCGAAGGTTTCGAGCGCTACGTCAAGTCGGACCGGGTCTCGGCCCAGTTGAAGACGGTGCTGCCCGATTGCGACCTCATCGTCGGCACTGAGGAAGAGATCATGATCGCGTCCGGCGCCGACGACTGCCTGAGCGCGCTGAAGACGATCCGCGCCCTGTCCCCGGCGACCATCGTCTTGAAGCGCGGCGCCATGGGCTGCATCGTCTATGACGGGCCGATCAGCGACGATCTCGAGGACGGCATCGTCGGCGAAGGGTTCCCGATCGAGATCTACAATGTGCTGGGCGCCGGTGACGCCTTCATGTCCGGTTTGCTTCGCGGCTGGCTCGGCGGTGAAAGCTTCAAAACCGCGGCGACCTGGGCCAACGCCTGCGGCGCCTTCGCCGTGTCGCGGCTGCTCTGCGCGCCGGAATATCCGACCTTCGAAGAGCTGCAGTTCTTCCTCAAGAACGGCAGCAAGCATCGCGCACTGCGCAAGGACGAGGCGATCAACCACATCCATTGGGCAACCACCCGCCGGCGCGACATTCCTTCACTGATGGCGCTCGCCTGCGACCACCGTGTGCAGCTCGAGGATGTGGCGGCCAAGACCGGCGCCAATCCAGTGCGCATCCGCGATTTCAAGGTGCTGGCGGTCAAGGCGGCGGCCAAGGTCGCTGCCGGCCGCGACGGCTACGGCATGCTGATCGACGAGAAGCATGGCCGCGAGGCGATGTTCGAATTCGCCAGGCATCCCTTTGCCTGGCTGGGCCGGCCGGTGGAATTGCCGGGCTCGCGGCCGCTGCGCTTCGAATTCTCGCAGGATATCGGCTCGCAGCTCACCGAATGGCCCGTCGATCACTGCATCAAGTGCCTGTGCTTCTACCACCCTGACGATCCGGCGGAACTCAAGGAAGAACAGCAGCAGAAGCTGCGCGCGCTGTTCGAGGCCGCGCGCAAGGTCGGCCGGGAACTTCTCATCGAGATCATCGCCGGCAAGCATGGCAAGCTCGACGACACGACGATCCCGCGCGCGCTGGAGGAACTCTATGCGCTCGGCATCAAGCCGGACTGGTGGAAGCTCGAGCCGCAGGCGTCAAGCGGCGCCTGGGCCAAGATCGAGGCGGTGATCCTGAAGCACGATCCCTGGTGCCGTGGCATCGTGCTGCTTGGTCTGGAAGCGCCGCAGGACGAGCTGGAGGCGGCTTTTGCCGCCACCGCCAAGGCGCCCATCGTCAAGGGCTTTGCCGTCGGCCGCACCATCTTCGTCCACGCGGCCGAACAGTGGCTGGCCGGCAAAATGTCCGATGACGAGGCCGTCGCCGACATGGCCTTGCGCTTCGAACAGTTGACCGAGGCGTGGCTTGCCGCGCGCGGCCGCAAGGCGGCATAACAGGCCGCGACACAGGGACTGCGGAGGAAACAACCATGAGCAAGACAATCCGCCTGACGATGGCGCAGGCGCTGACCCGCTTCCTGTCCCGCCAGATGACCGAGATCGACGGCAAGACGGTGCCGATCTTCGGCGGCGTCTGGGCGATCTTCGGCCATGGCAATGTCGCCGGCATCGGCGAGGCGCTTTACCAGGTGCGCGATGAGCTGCCGACCTTCCGCGCCCACAACGAGCAGGCGATGGCGCATGCGGCGATCGCCTACGGCAAGGCCAATTTCCGTCGCCGCTTCATGGCCGCGACCTCTTCGATCGGCCCCGGCGCGCTGAACATGGTGACGGCGGCGGCACTCGCCCACGTGAACCGGTTGCCCGTCCTGTTTTTGCCGGGCGACGTCTTCGCCAACCGCATCCCCGACCCGGTGCTGCAGCAGGCCGAGGATTTTTCGGACGGCACCGCGACGGTCAACGACTGTTTCCGGCCGGTGTCGCGCTATTTCGACCGCATCACGCGGCCGGAGCAGATCATACCGGCGCTGAGCCGAGCCATGCAGGTGCTGACCGATCCGGCCGATTGCGGCCCGGTGACGCTGTCGCTCTGCCAGGACGTACAGGCCGAGGCCTATGACTATCCCGAGAGCTTCTTTGCCGTGCGGGTCTGGCGCCAGCGCCGGCCGCGCCCGGACCGTGGCGAATTGGCCGCCGCCGTCACGGCACTCAAGGGAGCCAGGAAGCCGCTGATCATCGCCGGCGGCGGCGTTCTCTATTCGCAGGCTTCCGACGAACTGGCGAAGTTCGCCGAAGGCGCCGGCATTCCGGTCTGCGAGACGCAAGGCGGCAAGTCCTCGCTGCCGGACGATCACAAGCTCAACATGGCGGCGGTCGGCGTCACCGGCACCTCGGCCGCCAACCGGCTGGCCGAAGAGGCCGACGTCGTACTCGCCATCGGCACGCGCCTGCAGGATTTCACCACCGGCTCATGGGCGCTGTTCAAGAATTCCGGCAAGACCATCATCGGGCTCAACGTACAGCCCTTCGACGCCGGCAAGCACCGGGCGCTGCCGCTGGTCGCTGACGCCGCGGAAGGGCTCGCCGAATTGGGCGCCGCGCTGAAAGGCTGGAAGGCGCCTGCCGCCTGGGCCGACAATGCGGCCAGCGGCAAGAAGGCCTGGGAGGCCGAAGCGGCCAAGGTGACGGCGTCGACCAACGCCGCGTTCCCGTCCGACGCGCAGGTGATCGGCGCCGTGCAGCGCGCCATGGGTTCCGGCGTGACGCTGCTGCACGCGGCCGGCGGGCTGCCGGGCGAATTGCACAAGCTTTGGCAGGCGGGCGCGCCCGGCTCCTACCATGCCGAATACGGCTTTTCGACCATGGGGTACGAGATCGCCGGCGGGCTCGGCACCAAGATGGCCAAGCCCAACGAGGAGATCGTCGTCATGATCGGCGACGGCTCCTATCTGATGCTGAATTCCGAGATCGCCACCTCGGTGATGCTCGGCCTGAAACTGACCATCGTGCTGCTCGACAACAGGGGGTTCGGCTGCATCAACCGGCTGCAGATGGCGACCGGCGGTGCCAACTTCAACAACCTGTTGAAGGACTCGCGCCACGAGATCCTGCCCGATGTCGACTTTGCCGCGCATGCCGCCAGCATGGGCGCGATATCAGAAAAAGTTTCGTCGATCGCCGGGCTGGAGACGGCGCTGGCTCAGGCGAAAAAGAACGACCGCACCACCGTGCTGGTCATCGACACCGACCCGCTGGTTTCCACCGATGCCGGCGGGCACTGGTGGGACGTGGCGGTGCCCGAGGTCTCGGTGCGGCCGCAGGTGAACGCGGCGCGCAAGGCCTATGACGAGAAGCGGCAGATGCAGACCATCGGCGATTGACGCCGGCGCTGAAGCTCCTTCCTTCTCCCCGTTCCTATACGGGGAGAAGGTGCCGGCAGGCGGATGAGGAGCAGCGCCAACCAACAGGTAATAAGCAGTTCTAACCCGGAGTGACGACTTGAAAGCCAAACTGGGCATGTCCCCCATCGCATGGTGGAACGACGATCTTGCCGAACTGAGCGATGACGTGTCGCTGGAAGAGTGTCTGCGCCAGTCGCGCTCTGCCGGTTTCACCGGCATGGAAATGGGCCGGCGCTTTCCCAAGGACCCAAAGGTGATGCTGCCGATCCTGAAGGCCGCCGACGTCACGCTATGCGGCGGCTGGTTTTCCGGCACGCTGGTCGACGAGGAGATGGCTGCGAACAAGGACCGCATCCAGCCGATGATCGACCTGTTCAAGGCGGTCGACGCGCCCTGCATCGTCTATGGCGAGGTCGGACGCTCGATCCAGGGCGACCGCTCCAGGCCGCTCGCCACCAAGCCGAAGCTTTCGGGCGACGAAATGAAGGCCTACGCGCGGCGCCTGACGGAATTCGGCGAATGGTGCGCCGAGCAAGGCATGCCGCTTTCCTACCACCACCACATGGCGGCGGTAGTCGAGACCGAGCCGGAACTCGACGCCTTCATGCGCCATTCCGGCGAAGGAATCCCGCTGCTGCTCGATGCCGGCCATCTGGCGTTTGCCGGCGGCGATGTGCTGCGCGCCATCGACAACCACCACAAGCGCATCAGCCATGTCCATGTGAAGGATGTGCGCATGGATGTGATTGACAAGCTCGACCGTGGGAAGCAGTCCTTCCTCGACGCCGTGGCGCTCGGCGCCTTCACCGTGCCGGGCGACGGCTCGCTCGATTTCGGCGCCATCGTGCAGCGCTTCGCCGACCACGGCTATGAAGGCTGGTTCGTGGTCGAAGCCGAGCAGGACCCCAGGAAGAACCCGCCGCTCAAGATGGCGCAGGTCGGCTACAAGGAGCTGATGCGGGTGATGACCGCTGCCGGCTACACGGTCGAGACGCAGGGCTTCCCGAATGCCTGAAGGCTGGATTGGTCGCCACGGGTGGCTTATCTGAGAA
The DNA here is from genome assembly GCF_004794715.1 of Mesorhizobium sp. M8A.F.Ca.ET.207.01.1.1. Classification (NCBI taxonomy): domain Bacteria; kingdom Pseudomonadati; phylum Pseudomonadota; class Alphaproteobacteria; order Hyphomicrobiales; family Phyllobacteriaceae; genus Mesorhizobium; species Mesorhizobium sp. M8A.F.Ca.ET.207.01.1.1. The sequence goes on from NZ_SRUS01000003.1 coordinate 316,967, forward strand.
CTGGTCCAGCAACTCTCGGATGGCGCGATGAAAGATTATGAACACCCGTTCTTCCGGCCGCTCTGGCGGCGCATCGCCGTCGTCGCGGTCTGCGTCATCTGGTTGATCATCGAGTTCGCCAGCGGCACGCCGTTCTGGGGCGTGATTGCGCTGGGCTTCGCCGGCTATGCCGTTTGGCAGTTTTTTTATCTGTACAAGCCCGTGGAGGAGGCGAAGGCGACGCCTGAGGAACCCAAGGTCGGCATCGAACCCAAGGAATGATGGAAGAAGTTCCAGTGGATTGGATACGTGCGTAACGGATCGCATACGTTGGTGATTGGCCGAAACGCTCCTCGCTTCGTCATCCTAGGGCAGAGCAAGGAGCGCAGCGACGCGGCGCAGACCCTAGGATCCATGCCGTTGGATTGAAGCGTTGCGACGGTGCAGAATTCCGCTCCGCTCCGCTGCGGGGTCACGGAATGGATCCTAGGGTCTCCGCGACGGAGCTTCGCTCCTGCTACGCCCTAGGATGACGAAGTTGGGAGGCTTCGGCCGATCTCGAAGATTTGCGATAGGAGAGACAAAAATGTCGAAACTGCTCGTCAAAGCCGACAAGGGCAATGGCCGCGTCGCGCATGTCACGCCGCAAGGCGCTGGCTGGACCTATGTCGGTTTCGATCTGCATCGGCTGAAGCCCGGCCAGAGCGCCTCGGGACAGTCGGACGACCGCGAAGTCTGCCTGGTCTTCGTGACCGGCAAGGGTACGGCAAAAGCCGGCGGCAAGGATCTCGGCCTGCTCGGCGAGCGCATGTCGCCTTTCGAGGGCAAGCCGTGGTCGGTCTACGTGCCGCAGGGATCGGACTGGTCGGTGACGGCCGATACCGAGCTGGAACTCGCGGTATGCTCGGCGCCCGGCCTTGGCGGCGGCTTGCCGGTCCGGGTGATCGGGCCGGACGATCTCGGCCAGGAGGTGCGCGGCAAGGGCACCAACACGCGCTACGTCACCAACATCCTGCCTGAGGGGCAGCCGGCCGACTCGCTGCTGGTGGTCGAGGTCATCACGCCCGGCGGCCACACGTCGAGCTACCCGCCGCACAAGCACGACCAGGACAATCTGCCCGCTGAATCCTATCTCGAGGAAACCTACTACCACCGCCTCAACCCGCCGCAGGGTTTTGCCTTCCAGCGCGTCTATACCGACGCCGACAAGGATGGCCGGCGCGCGCTGGACGAAGCCATGGCGATCGAGGACGGCGATGTCGTGCTGGTGCCCAAGGGCTATCACCCTTGTGCCGCCTGCCATGGCTATGACCTCTATTACCTCAATGTGATGGCCGGGCCGAAGCGGACGTGGAAATTCCACAACGCGCCCGAGCACGAATGGTTGATGAAGGCCTGACCGTTATGCGTTTCCGGTTGAATTTGTTGGTCCAGTTGGGAAAAATCGTCGGCTAACGACCCTGAGGGTCGATTTGCCTTCGAAAACCCTTCAAAGCTTCGTCAATCCGTCATGGAAATCACCTATGGCAACGTTTCTGACGAGGACTTCCCATGCGTTATGCCATCTATTTCACCCCCAGGCAGGACGAGCTGCTGGCGCGTATCGCCGCCAACTGGCTGGGCCGCGACCCGTTCGGTGCCGCGACCGGCCCGGTTGAGGCCGTGGCCGACCTGTCGGCGGCGGAGGTGGCCTTCCACACCGCTTCGGCGCGCCGCTATGGCTTTCACGCCACGCTGAAAGCGCCCTTCCGCCTGGCCGCCACCGAGACCGAGGCTTCGCTGCGCGCGGCGCTAGACCATTTTGCCGAAACAACGCCGGTTGTGACGATCCCGCGTCTGGTCGTCAGCCAGATCGACAGCTTCTTCGCGCTGGTGCCGGATGGTCCGCTGCCTCCGCTCAACCGCTTCGCCGACGACGTCGTGCGCGATTTCGACCGGTTTCGCGCGCCGTTGAGCGAGGCCGAGATCGAGCGGCGCAGCCCGGATTTGCTGAAGCCTGCCGAGTTTCGCAATCTCTGCCAGTGGGGCTATCCCTATGTTTTCGAGACCTTCCGCTTCCACATGACCCTGTCGGGCCGGGCCGGGCCACAGGAAAGCCCTCGCCTGCGCGCGGCGATCGACGGCCTTTTCGCCGATGTGTTGCGCCAGCCCGTGCTGGTGGATGCGCTGACATTGTTTGTCGAACTCGAACCCGGTGCGCCGTTCATGGTGCTGTCCCAGCACGCGCTTGGACGCCGCCCGGCCAGAAAAACCGCCTGACAGGCGCCGGAAGAAGCAAGGACCAGCCGCAATGACCGCCGAAACTGTTCTTTCCAACGCCCGCATCGTTCTTGCCGACGAGATCGTCGAAGGCTCGCTGGTGTTGCGCGACGGCTTTATCGCCGGCATCGATGCCGGCGCGGCCCGGACCGGCGAGAACATGGGCGGCGACTTCATCATTCCAGGACTGGTCGAACTCCACACCGACCATCTCGAGGGCCACTATGCGCCACGGCCGAAAGTGCGCTGGAACCCGATCGCCGCGGTGCTTGCCCATGACGCGCAGGTGGCGACCGCCGGCATCACCACCGTGCTCGATGCGCTCCGCGTCGGCATGGACGAGGACGCCGACCTAACATCGGACGACATCCGCAAGCTGGCCAATGCGATCGAGGACAGTGTCCAGCAGGAGCGGCTGCGGGCAGACCATTTCATCCATCTGCGCTGCGAAGTCTCGGCACCGGACTGCCTGAGGGCCTTCGCCAATTTCGAGACAGACGACAGGGTGAAACTGGCGTCGCTGATGGATCATGCGCCCGGCCAGCGCCAGTTCGTCAACCTTGAAACCTACGCCTACTACTACCAGCGCAAGCTGAAGCTCTCGGATCAGGATTTCAAGAAATTTTGCGAGAAGCGGATGGGCGAGTCGGCACTCAATTCAGGACCGAACCGCGTCTTCATCGCCGCCGCCTGCCAGGAGCGCGGCATCGTGCTCGCCAGCCATGACGACGCCACGTCGGCTCATGTCGACGAGGCCATCGAGCAGGGCGTGAGGGTCGCCGAGTTCCCGACCACAGAGGAAGCGGCGCGGGCCTCGAAGGCCGCCGGGCTCGGCGTGCTGATGGGCGCGCCCAATGTCATGCGCGGCGCCTCGCATTCGGGCAATGTTTCGGCACGCACCCTGGCCAGTGACGGCCTGCTTGACATCCTGTCGTCCGACTACATCCCCTTCAGCCTGATCCAGTCGGCCTTCTTCCTCGGCGACATGGTCGAAGGCATTTCGCTGCCGCAGGCCGTCGCCATGGTCTCGAAGAACCCGGCGCAGGCCGTAGGCCTTGACGACCGCGGGATCATCGAACAGGGACGCCGCGCCGATCTGGTGCGGGTGCGCGTCGACGATCATGTTCCGGTCGTGCGCACCGTGTGGCGGCAGGGATGCCGGGTGGCATGATGGTGTCGGCCTTGATCGAGCGCGAACTGTCCGCCGAAACCTTTCCGATCCGTCATGGCGTCTTTGTTGCCGTCGTAGGCCCTAGCGGTGCCGGCAAGGACACGGTGATCGGTTACGCCAAGGCGCTTTTCGCCGACGAGACGCAGCTGGAGTTCGTTCGCCGCGTCATCACCAGGCCGAGCGATGCGGCGAGCGAGGATCACGACACGCTGGCCGACGCCGCCTTCGCCGAGGCCGAGGCCGATGGCGCCTTCGCCATCTCCTGGGAAGCGCATGGCCTGCGCTACGGCCTGCCCGCCGATGTCGACTGGTCCGTTTCCAATGGCCACGTCGCCGTTGCCAACGTATCGCGCGCGGTCATCCCCACCTTGCGCGAACGCTATGCCAATCTGGCGATCGTCGAGATCACCGCTTCGCCCCAGGTGCTGGCCGAGCGGCTGGCGATGCGCGGCCGCGAGTCGCGCGGCGAAGTGCTGGCACGGCTGGCGCGCAGCGCCAGTGTGACCTTGTCCGGCCCTGGCGTCACCTCGATCGACAACAGCGGTCCGCGCGAGGTGGCCGGTGAGCGCTTCGCCGAGCTGCTACGCAAGGCAATGGCCTTCTCCGACATGTCGGGGCTGATCTGATCGAGGCCAGTTTCACCCGTCTGCTTGCGCTGCCGCCGGAACGCTTTGGGCTGCTGGCCGCGTAGGGTGATTCTGGACTACGATCCGGGAATTCGCCCCCAGGGAATCAGGGTCGAGCAAGACAGGAAGCCTTGATGCAGACACTGACACCCATCCTCTCGACAGTCACGGCGGCATTTCTCGCCTCCCTGGTCGAGGTCGTCGAAGCCTTCACCATTGTGCTCGCGGTCGGGGTGACACGCAGCTGGCGTCCGGCCTTGACGGGTGCTGCGCTGGCTCTGGCAGTGCTGGCAACCCTGGTGCTGGCGTTCGGGCCGCTGCTGGCGCTTGTCCCCATCAACACGCTGCAGTTCATCGTCGGGGTGCTGCTAATCCTGTTCGGCATGCGCTGGCTGCGAAAAGCCATCCTGCGCAGCGTCGGCGTCATCGCCCTGCATGACGAAGAGGCGGCCTTCGCCAAGGAAACCGCCGCGCTGCACCGGCAGGCTGACGATCGGCGCGCCGACTACCTCGCCGGGCTGGCCTCGTTCAAGGCGGTGCTGCTCGAGGGGGTGGAGGTGGTGTTCATCGTCATCGCTGTCGGCGCCGCGCATGGGCAGACATTTTACGCGAGCATGGGCGCGTTGGCCGCCTTCGTCCTGGTGATGCTTGCCGGTCTCGCTGTCCACCGGCCGCTGGCGCGCGTGCCGGAAAACGCCCTCAAATTCGTGGTCGGCCTGATGCTGACCAGCTTCGGCATCTTCTGGACCGGCGAGGGCATCGGCGCCGACTGGCCGGGCGCCGATCTTGCTCTGCTCGCCATCTTCGCCATCGTCGCGCTGGCATCCTTCGCCATGGTGCGCTGGCTGCGCGGCACCAATCCCACAGCCGCCGGAGGGCTCGCCCGATGAACGTCCTTCGCCTTGTCGCCAGGGAATTCTTCGGCATGTTCGTCGATGACGGCAGTCTGGCGCTGCTGGCGCTGGTCCTGGTGGCCGCGGTTACCGCGGGGGTGAAGCTGCTCGCATTGCCGCCGCTGCTCGGCGGCGCCCTCCTGCTCGTCGGCTGCCTTGCCATCCTTTTGCAAAGCGTTCGCCGCGCCGCACGCCACGCTCACCGGTAGCGGACAGCCTTCAGCGGCGCCACGGGGATCATCATCGTCTTGCCCCGGCACCCTTGACTCACGTCCAAAATGAAAAATATGGTACCGGTATCAAATGCGAAGCCCCCTAGCGGAACGCGCATGGACAGACAAATAATATTATAATAGCATACCATTATAACTCGCAGAGGAGCCGCTGACTCTCCGGTTTGCAAGGGATGTCCGCGAGCGAGCTGTTTCAAATCGTCGGGTGGCCAGGCGCCCCGCACCGTCGATATCGACACGAGGCGCCAGAAAATGCATGGGAGGAAAACATGCGGACTTTCCTGAGGGACGCGATGCTAGCCGGCATCGTGCTGGCGCTGTCGGCGCTGCTGCCGTCGATCGCTTCGGCACAGTCGGTCGATGAGATCATTTCGCGCGGCAAGCTGGTCGTTGCCATCGACACAACCACGCCGCCCTACGGCTTTCTCGACGCCAATCTGAAACCGACCGGCTTCGACATCGAGGTCGCCAACAAGATGGGCGAGGCGCTGGGCGTGCCTATGGAATTCGTCACCGTCACCTCGCCGGGCCGGATTCCGGCTTTGCTGACCAAGCAGGTCGATGCGGTGATCTCGATCTTCTCGATCACGCCGGCGCGCGCCATCCAGATCGACTATTCGATTCCCTATGCCGGCCAGTCGGCGGTGGTGATCGCGCCGAAGAGCACCTCGATCAAGGGCGTTGCCGACCTCGTCGGCAAGAAGGTTGGCCTGACGCGCGGCACCGGCGAGGACGGATTGCTGACCAAGGCCGCCGAAGCCAATCCGGGCATCGAGATCCTGCGCTTCGACGACTATTCCTCGCTGCTGCAGGCGATGGTGTCGGGCCAGATCGACGCCATGGGCGGCGGTGATTACGGCGAAATCTACCTGAAGAAAGCCGGGAACGGCGACGCCTTCGAGCAGAAATACGTGCTGAAGACCTTCTACTTCGGCATCGGCGTCGCCAAGGGCAACGACAATCTGCGCCAGTGGATCAACACCTGGCTGTTCACCATGAAGGCGGACGGCACGCTGGATGCATTGTCGATGAAGTATCGCAACCAGCCACTGCCGGTGCTGCCGGTCTTCTGATCGCGTCATTCCACGGCGGGACCGCGCATGGCAGCAGCCCCGCTTTCTCGACCTCGTGACGGAATGCCCATGCAAACCGCCCTGCAATTCGGCCAGATCCTGGTGCATCTCGATCTGTTGCTGCGCGGCCTGGAGAAGTCCATCCAGCTGGCGGCGCTGTCGATCCTGTTCGGCACCGCCATCGGTGTCCTTGGCGCCGTCGGACGCAGTTTTGGCCCACGCTTCCTGTCGTGGCTCATCGCTGCCTATGTCGAGATGATCCGCAACACGCCGCTCTTGATCCAGCTTTATTTCGTCTTCTTCTCGCTGCCGCTGTTCGGCTTCAAACTGTCGAGCAACACGGCGGCGGTCGTGGCGCTGTCGATCCATCTCGGCGCCTACGCCACCGAGATCCTGCGCGCCGGAATCGAGGCCATCCCCGAAGGGCAGATCGAAGCGGCCAAGTCGCTCGGCCTCAGCCGCTACCGCATCATCCGCCATGTCGTTCTGGTGCCGGCGGCGCGCGCCGTCTACCCATCGCTGTCGGCGCAGTTCATCCTGCAGATCATGGGCACCTCGATCGTCGGCGCCATCGCCGCGGAAGAACTGACGGCGGTGGCCAACAACCTCGTCATGCAGACCTTCCGCAGCTTCGAGGTCTATATCGTCATCGCCATCATCTATTTCGTGCTGGTGCAGGCGGCCAGCCTGTTCTTTGCCGGCATCGGCAAGCTCATGTTCCGCTGGAAGGTCTGAGCATGATCCCGAAAAGTGGAATCCGGTTTTCGGAGGAGATCATGCTCAAGCAAGAAGATAGAGCCGCATCCCGATTCCATCGGGATGGAACAGGCTCTAGATCATGAGCCTGCGCGATTTTGGCCCCAACGAACTGATGTTCCTGCTTCTGGCAACGCGTTGGACAATCCTTCTGGCGCTGATCGCCTTTGCCGGCGGCGGCCTGATCGGCCTCGTGGTGGCGGCGATCCGGGTGGCGCCGGCGCGGCCGCTGCGCTGGCTGGCCGCGGGCTACATCCAGTTCTTCATGGGCACGCCGATCCTGATCCAGCTATTCATGGCCTATTACGGTTCTTCGTTCCTTGGCTACCGGCCGGACCCCTGGGTGGCGGCGGCCGTGACCTTCTCGCTCAATGGCGGTGCTTTTTTCGGCGAAATCTTTCGCGGCGCCATCGAGGCAATTCCAAAGGGACAATGGGAGGCGTCAACGGCGCTCGGCTTCCGCTTTGTCAGGACGCTGCGGCTGGTGATCATCCCGCAGGCGGTGCGGCTGATGCTGCCGCCGACCGTCGGCTTCATGGTGCAGATCGTCAAGACGACATCGATCGCCTCGCTGATCGGCCTGACCGAGCTTGCGCGGGCCGCCACGCAGGTCAACACTGTGACCTTCCAGCCGGTGATGGTGTTCGGTACGGTGTCGCTGATCTACTTCGCGCTGTGCTGGCCGCTGTCGCTCTACGCAGGCTACCTCGAGCGTCGTTTCGCTACCGGAATGACTCGCAGGACCGAGACGCCGCTGGTCATGTCGGCAGTCTGAGCGAAGCCGTCAGCCCTTGAACGCCGGCAAGGTCAGGCCCTTGACGCCGACGTCGAGCGCGAACAGACCGCCCGGATTCTTCTGGCGCACGAAATGGCTGGCCGGGCGCTTGAGGACGGCAGAGGTGACGTAGAGGATGTCGAGGTCCTTGCCGCCGAACTCGCAACAGGTCGGCAGGTCGGTCGGCAGAACCACTGTTTCCATCAGCTCGCCATCGGGATCGTAGCGGCAGACCTTGCTGGTCACAGGGATGGTCACCCAGTAGCAGCCCTCGGCATCGACCGTGGCGCCGTCGGCGACGCCGCCTGTTGCCGTCATGTCGATGAAGGTGCGGCGGTTCTCGATGTCGCCGGTGGCGGGGTCGAAATCATAGGCCCAGACCGCGCCGGCATGGCTGTCGGAGAAGTACATGGTCTTCGAGTCCGGGCTCCAGGCCAGCCCGTTCGAGCAGCCGATGCCGTCGATCACCTTGTGCACGGAGAGATCGGGATCGAGCCGGTAGAGCGCGCCGATGAATTCGATCGGCTGTCCCGCCACCTCGAACATCGAGCCCGACCAGAAGCGGCCCTGGCGGTCCGGCTTGCCGTCGTTGAAGCGGGTCTTCGGCATATGTGCTTCCGGATCGACGATCGCCTCGAATTGGCCGGTTGCCGGATCGAAGAAATGAAAGCCATTGGTCATGGTCAGCACCAGGCCGCCCTTCTCGCGCAGGCCAAGGCAGCCGAGATATTCCGGTGTTTCGAAGACCTCGTCCTTGCCGGTCGCGGGGTCGTAGCGATGGATCAGCTTCTTCCAGATGTCGATCCACCAGAGCACGCCGGCCCTGGGGTCCCAGAGCGTGCCTTCACCAAGCTCGGCCCTGGCATCGACGACACAAGTGATCTCGACCATTCTTCCCTCCGTTCAGCCCCTGCGCAGCCTGCCGCCGAGGCCGGCAAAGGCCTCGCTGCCGATCGAGACCGTGAGCAGGATCACCGCGCCATAGACGACAAGCAGGGCGCCGCTCGACAGGTTGAGCGCCGGCAAAAGACCAGTGAGGATGGTCAGCACCATGGCGCCGGCGACGGTGCCGAGATAGTGGCCGCTGCCGCCGAGGATCGAGGCGCCGCCAATGGCGACCGCGGCGATCGAGGTGAACAGATAGGCATCACCCATGCCGAGATAGGCCTGGCCGGAATAGCCGGTCAAAAGCATGCCGGCGAAGGCGGCGGCAAGGCCCGAAATCACATAGGTCAGGATGGTGGTGCGTGCCGTCGGCACGCCTGAGAATTCGGCCACGGTGGCGCTGGTGCCGAGCGCATAGAGGTGACGGCCAAAGGCCGCCTTGGAGAGCAGCACGGTCGCCACCAGCGTCAGGGCGAGCCAGATCAGCGCGATGACCGGAAAGCCGGCTATGCGGCCGACCGACAGGAACTGGATCAGCGCCGGCGCCGAGGCGGTCGGCGAGCCGCCGGTCAGCACCAGGATCAGGCCTTGCAGGATGACGTTGGTGGCCAGCGTCATGATGATCGGCGGTACGCCGAACCGGGCGACGCCGACACCATTGATCAGCCCGATGAAGGCGCCGCCGGCGAGCAGCAGCGGCATCACCCAGACCAGCGGCAGATCCTGCCCGCCGCACAGCAGCGCCATGATGATCGCCGCCGAATTCAGCACCCATGGCACCGAGAGATCGATGCCGCCGCCGATGATGACGAAGGTCTGGCCGAGCGCGACGATGCCGACAAAGGCCGCCAGCACGACGGTGGAGCGCATGTTGGAGACGGAGAGGAAGCCGGGCGAGAACAGCGCCGTGACCAGGAGCAGCACGACCACGCCGGCATAGGCGAGCACAATCAGCCGGTTGCGGGCGAGGAAGGCACTCATTGGACGCGGCCCCTTGCGGTTTTCTCGGCGACGGAACTGGCCAGCACCGAGAGCAGCAGGATGACACCGGACGCGACCGGCTGCCAGTAGCTCGATACATGCAGCACGAAGACGAGGTTGCCGATGAGGGTGAGCACGAAGGCGCCGATCAGCGTGCCGGCTAGATGGCCCCGGCCGCCGAACAGGCTGACGCCGCCAATGACCGCCGCCGCCACCGAAGGGAGGATGTAGTCCTTGCCGATGGTCGGCGAACCGGCACCGGTCTGTGTCACCAGGAACAGCGCCGCGCCCGCCGCGAACAGGCCGGACAGGCCGTAGGTGACGAGATTGACGCGGGTGATGGAGACACCAGACAGGAAGGCCGATTTTTCGTTCGATCCGGTTGCCTGGATCGAAATGCCCACCCGGGTGGCGCGGAACCACCACCAGAACAGCAGCAGGACCAGCAACATCCAGACCGGGCTGGTGAGGCCGAAGAGCTGCGTGGAGGCAAAGCCGACCCACCATGTGGGAATGCTGCCGCCGTCGGTCGGCAGGATGATCATGGCGACACCGTTGAGGATCGACCATGTCGCGAGCGTCACCAGGAAGGGCTGCAGCTTGAGCAGTGAGATCAGCAGGCCGTTGATCGCGCCGATGACAAAACCGAGCGCAAGGATGGCCAACGCCCAGAACCCGGTGGTTGACGGATCATCGGCGAACCGTGTCGCGGCGATCACCGTGCCAAGGCTGATCATGCCGCCGATCGACAGGTCGATGCCGCCGCGCAGCAGCACGATGGTCTGGCCCGTCGCCGCCAGCATCAGCGTCATCGCCGCGGCGGTGTCGAGATTGAGTTCATCCAGCGTGAAGACGCCGGATTGCAGGCTGCCGTAGATGCCGACAATCAATGCCAGCATCAGGCAGGCGACCAGGAACGGCGCGCGGTCGAGCAAGCGGCCGCGCCAATCGATGGCCGGGGTGGTTGACTTCATGTCGGCCGGCCTTTGCATCATCTCGCCAGTCTGCTCCGCGCTCGCCATGACCATGCCTCAAGCCGCCTCGCGTTCAAGCATGGCGGCGCGCAAGATGCCGGCCTCGGAGATGCGATCGCCCTCCAGCGTCGCGGCGATACGGCCGTCGCGCATGACCAGCACGCGGTCGGCGACATGGACGAGTTCCGGCATGTCGCTGGAATGGAACAGGATCGCGTAACCCTTGGCGGCGAGGTCGCGCATCAGCTGGAAGATCTCGCCCTTGGTGCCGACGTCGACGCCCCGCGTCGGGTCGTAGAGCAAGAGCACGCGCGCTTGCGTCAACAGCATCTTGCCGAAGATCACCTTTTGCTGGTTGCCGCCCGACAAGGTACCGGCGAGCTGCTCAGGCGTGCCGGCCTTGATGCGCAGGAAATCGACCATCTCCTTGACCAGAGCCGCTTCCTTTTGCCGGCTGAGCAAGCCGTTTTCGGTGAAGCGCTTGATCACCGACAGCGTCAGGTTCTCGCGCACGCTCTTGGTAAGGAGCAGGCCTTGCCCGCGCCGGTCCTCCGGCACCAGGGCGATGCCATCCCTGCCGGTCAAAGCCTGGCGTGGATTGCTGATCGCGACCGGCTTGCCCCACAGCTCGACGGCACCGCTCGCCCTGCTGGCGCCGAACAGTGCCTGGAACAGCTCGCGTTGGCCATGGCCCTGCAAGCCGCCGACGCCGAGCACCTCGCCCTCCCGCAAGGCAAAGTCGACACCGGAGAGCCGGCTGCCGCTCGACAGGCCCTCGACCCTTAGCGCGACGCGATCCGTGGCCGTGGCCACCCGCTCGGGATAGAGCCGGTCGAGATGCCGGCCGATCATCTGGGTGACGATCTCGTTGTCGGACACGGCGTTGGCCTCGTGCGCGGCGACGGTGCTGCCATTGCGGAAGATGGTCAGCCGGTCGGCGATGGCGCGCACCTCGGCCATGCGGTGCGAGATGAAGATGACCAGCCTGCCTTCCGCCGCCAGTTGCCGGGTGAGCTTCAGCAGCCATTCGGCTTCACGCGCGGGCAAAGCCGAGGTCGCCTCGTCGAGGATGAGGATGCGCGGGTCCTTGGCCAACCCCTTGGCGATCTCCACGATCTGCCGTTCGGCCAGCGTCAGCCGCCGCAATTCCTGGTCGGGACGCAACGCCGGAAAATCATACCTTTCGAGCAAGGCAAGCGTCCTGCGGCGCATCTCGGCGCGGTTGACGGTGCGCAGCAACGTCCTTGGCTCGTGGCGGAACCAGATATTCTGTTCCACGCTGAGGTCGGGGATCAGCGACAGTTCCTGAAAGACGGCGGCAATGCCGCGCGCCTGGGCCACGTCCGGATTGGCAGGGCGATAGTCCTGGCCGTCGACCAGGATCGAGCCGCCATCGTGCCGCACCGCGCCCGACAGGATCTGGATGAAGGTGCTCTTGCCGGCGCCGTTCTCGCCGAGCAGCGCATGCACCTCGCCGGCGCGGGCGCTGAATGTCGCATCGCTCAGCGCAACGATGCCGCCATAGCGTTTGGACAGGCCTTTGACGGTGACGAGGTCCATGGATGCGCCTTCGAAAAGCTCTCCCGACATCTTGCGATGCCGGGAGACAGGGTCGTGGTCCCGTGATGTTACTTCGAGCCGGCGGCTTCCGCAGCGGTGATCTCGACCCAGTCGGGCGTGATCGGCAGCGTCAGGCCGGGCGCCTGGTCGGGGAAGGCATTTTCGCCGACCGCGATCTTGATCATCTTGGTGCCCGGATAGAGCTTGGACTCGAAGGGATCGGTGGTGACGAAATCACCCTTGACCGAGACGGAGCGCTCGGCCGGCTTCTTGCCGGTGTCGAGGATGTCGACCGCCAGCTTGATCGCTTCCGACGAAAGATAGGCCGGATTGGAGCCAAGAATGCACTTGGCCCCTTGTGTCTGCGCGCAGGTGACGGCGGCGACATTGTAGGAGAAGCCGACGACCGGGACGATCGGCCGGCCGGCATCCTTCAGCGCCTGAATGGCGCCCGAGCCGTAGCCTTGCGTCATGATGCCGTCGATCTTCGGATTGGCGGCAAGCAGCGCCGCCACGCCGGATTGTTCCGGCCCAAGTGCGTAGTTGCCGTTGTAGTAGCCGACGACCTTGATGTCGGGATATTTGGCCAGCACCTTCTCATAGCCTTGCTGCAACTGGGCCGAGATCGGCGCGCCTGCCAGGCCGCGGTCGAGGATGATGTTGCCCTTGCCGCCAAGCTGGGTGGCCATCCACTCGGCCATCACGGAGGGGATGCGATCCCAGTCGGAAGCGACGGCAAAGGCGCAGGGTTCGGTCACCACCTGGTCGAAAGAGATGACGACGATGCCGGCGTCGCAGGCCTTCTTGATGGTCGGGTTGAGCGCCGAATCCGAACCGGCGTCGACGAGGATGGCGTCCGGCTTCTGACGGATGATGTTGTTCAGCGAATTGATCTGCGCCTGGACGGTGTTCTCGACATTCTCGATCTTGAGGTCGACGCGGCCTTTCAGCGGGCCCTTGTTCACCGACACCGTGGCGACGCGTTCCATCTGCTGGCGCCAGTCATTGCCGACGAAATTGTTCGAGAGATAGATGGTGTAGGGCTTCTTGTCCTCGGCGTGGCTAGGCGCCGTGCCGATGGCGATCGCGGACACGGCAAGGCTTGCCAATCCGGCGCAAATTGTCTTCAGTTTCATGATCTCTCCTCCTTGCGTTTCCTGCATCAGCCAGTGACGGACTTCGCCATCTTGGTGGGTGCTGCGTGTAAATTGATACCGGTACCAATGCGCCTTGTCAATTTAAGCCAAGGCGCATTGGAGAGACCTGGAGGCGATCATTTCGTCACCGATCGGCAGGCATCGTCATTTCGAGCCGGCAGCCTCGGCCGGGGTGATTTCAACCCAGTCCGGGCTGACTGGAAGAAACAGGCCCGGCGCCATGTCCGGAAAGGCATTCTTGCCGACCTCTATCTTCTGCATGGTCGCGTCGGGATACAATTCCGACGGGACCGGATCGGTGGTAAGGAAGGCGTTGCGCAGCAGGATCTTCTTCTCCGCCGGCTTCTTGCCGTCCAGTATCTCCACCGCGAGTTTCAAGGCCTCGGCCGACAGATAGGCAGGGTTGGGCGCAAGGATGCACTGGGCGCCATGGGTCTGCGCACAGGTCGTCGTCGTCAGGTTGAACGGACTGCCGGTGATGGGAACGATCGGACGACCGGCGTCCTGCAGCGCCTTGATGGCTCCGGCGCCATAGCCCTGGACGAAGATGGCGTCGACTTGTGGGTGCGCCGCCAGCAGGCTGGCGACGCCGGCCTGTTCCGGTCCCAGTGCATAGTCGCCGTTGAAATAGCCGACAACTTCAATGCCGGGATATTTCTTGATGACTTCCTCGAAACCACCCTGCAGTTGGGCGGAGATCGGAGCACCGGCAAGTCCGCGGTCAACGAGGATCTTGCCCTTGCCACCGAGTTTCTTGACCAGCCATTCGGCCTCCACGCGCGGTGCCCGGCCCCAGTCGGACTCCATCGTGTAAGCGCAGGGCGCGCTAACGATCTGGTCGAAGGCGATGACCACGATGCCGGCCTTGCAGGCCTTCTCGATAGTCGGGTTGAGCGCTTCGCCGGAGCCCGCGTCGATCACGATGGCGTCGGGCTTGTTGCGAATGATGTTGTTGAGGGAATTGATCTGCGCCTGGACCGTGGTCTCGACCACCTCGACCTTGAGGTCGACGCGACCGGCAAGCGGCGGTTTCTTGACCGCGATGTCGGCGCTGCGCAGCATCTGCTGGCGCCAGTCGTTGCCGACGAAATTGTTGGACAGATAAATGGTGTAGGGCTTCTTGTCCTGTGCGTTGGCCGGCACGGCATCAATCGACAGCAAAGTCGTCGCGATCACCGCAAGGCCGGCGAAGAATGCGCCTGCTTTCATGATTTCCTCCTCCCGTGTTTGGTGTCAGCCGCGCGAACGCCGCTGCCTATCAAGTGCCTTCGCCGCACACCCCCTTATGAACAGACTTTGTTTTGTGCATGCCGCTACCCAGGACCACTGTGCACTTGGGCGACACGCACCAGGCAAATGCTCGACGTCGGATGCGGCTGCGCTTCCACGTTCGATCATGGTTCTCGACGCAGCCTCCATCCTAGCTATGATGCTATTATAATTTTATAAAGCTGTCCATGGCCGAGACGACGAAATCGGCGTGAAATCCCGCCGATCGGGTTCAGGCGAGGTCGTTCGGCGCGTCGTAGCTGATGCTGAAGAGATCGGCAGGATGCCGCGCGATGGTAAACTCGATGCTCTGCTGGTCGGCCGACTGGTAGAGCATCTCCACACTCAGGACTGCACTGCCCAGCGCGATGCCGAGGTCGTCCGCGATGACCTCGTCGGCGATCTCGGCGCGGACCGTGACATGCGCGACGTCCAGCCGCAGGCCGAGATGCCGTTGCACCGAACGAAAGATCAGCACGTCGGAAAAATCGTCCCGCTTCAGCTTCGCTCCGACAGAAGGCGGGAAATAGCTGGTGATCTGGGCCTTCTTCTGCTCACCCACCGACAGGATGCCGCGCAAGCAGTAGCCAGCCTCGTCCTTGGCCATGCCGAAATGGCGCTGAAGCACGGGGGAAACCTCCTTGCGATAGGATTTGACCGTCAGTTCGGCATCCTTTGTGAAGGCCGCCATGTCGGCGAAATTCTTGAACTTCCAGCTCAGATTGACCGAAGGGCTGCGCGCCGCCACCACTGCGGGCTTGGCCGAGCGCTTCCTGATCAGGCCGTCGGCCTCGAGATCGCGCAGCGCCTGGCGCACGGTGATAAGGCTGACGCCGAAATGCTCGGCGATGGTCGCTTCCTTGGGCAGCTCGCCGCCGACCGGGAAGGTGCCGTTGCCGATCGGCTCGCGCAGGATGTCGGCGAGCTGCCGGTAAAGCGGCCCATTGGCGCGGCCGAGCGTGCGCTTGGGAAGACTTTCGATGGTGGGAACGGAATGGTCCATGTGCCTCGTCGCGCCTGTGTCGAAGCTTTTATAATAGCTTCCTTCGCTTGAGGCTAGGCAACGGCGGCAATGATCAACCCTCTCAGACGAAGAGCCGAAGCGGGTGTTCGATGGTCGATTTCAGGGTAGCGAGCCAAGCGGCGGCGTTTGACTCATCGACGCTCGAGGCATCCGTTATCAGCAGGCACTCGGCTTGATTGCCGGCCGTGTCGAGCGAAACGGTCAAGCGCATGGCACGGCCGGGCAGAAGTGGCATCATAATCGGCCGAATGCTGCTTGCGGGGAGAGGCCGCAGAGATAGAACCGCGAACTTTCCCGCGTCGTCACGGTCGCCACGCAGGGATGCAAGCCGCGCTGCGCGCATCGATGTCAGGGATATCTCCGGAACTGTCGCGAACACTGCTTGCCGGCCGGGCAGTTCCAATGCCACGCAAGCATCGGCGCCCCGATCGATATCTGGGGATTCATCGAATGCTCTACCTGCCGCACGCAAGAGCACATCGTCGATGTCGAACACCCTCCCCGTACTTTCCATGGCGGCCAGAAGGTCTTTCAGAGCGCCCAGTGCTATCGATGTGGCAAAGGCGGCGATGCTGGATGCGGCGACGGAAGGGGAGGCTGGAGCGGCCTCGACAGCAGGCTGACCGACAGGCCGCGCGGGCGTGGCGAAGCTCAGCACATCGGCGGCCAGGATGCGCCCACCCGGACCGCTGCCCCGAAGCGTCTCGAGCGGCAGCGCACGCTCGCGCGCCAGGCGGCGGGCGTATGGGGAAACCGCGAGACGCCTCGCCTGCACCGCCGCTGCATTCATTTCAGATACTCGGAGTTGACGCAGTTGGTGAGCCGGCCCTCGGCAAGATAGGCGTGCACGACTTCGATCGATTTCAGCCTGAGGTCGCGCATCGATGCCGGGCTGTAGAAGGCGGCATGCGGGGTGACGATCAGGCGATTGGCGATCCACGGCTCGCGATTGCGCCACGCCGCCAGCAGCGGATGGTCGAGATCGCCCGGTTCGTTCGGCAGCACGTCAAGCCCGGCACCGCTGACCGTGCCGTTGCGCATCGCCGTCTCCAGCGCGTCGAGATCGACGATCGGGCCGCGCGCGGTGTTGATCAGCACGAGGCCTGGCCTGGCGGCGGCGAAGGTCGCCGCGCCGAGCAGCTTGCGGGTTTCTTCGCTGAGCGGTGCGTGGACACTCACCACATCGGCTCGCCCCATCAACTCCGCCAGCGAATGGACGCGTTCGTAGCCGGTCGAGAGATCAACGCCGGACAGGAGGTGCGGATCATAGAATACCACCTTCATGTCGAAAGCGGCGGCACGGCGCGCGGTGGCGAGCCCGATACGACCGAGCCCTACAATGCCGAAGGTGGCGCCCTTGTGCCTTCTCACCAGCGGCGCCTTGGAAAAATGCCAGCCTTCGGCTCCATTGCGAAGTTCAGCGCCATAGGCCGAGGTGCCGCGTGTCAGCGCCAGCATCAGGGCGATGGCGTGGTCGGCGACCTCGGTCGTGCCATAATCCGGCACATTGCAGGCCGGGATCTTGCGTGCGCCCCAGCCTGCCGTGTCGATGTTGTCGAAGCCGACGCCGGAACGCACCGCGATGCGTGCCTTGGGAAAGGCCGACGGGGCGGCGGCGACATTGTGGGTCGGCGAATAGTTGATGACGGCGTCGGCCGTCTGGCAGACGGCCGGATCGAGCGCGGCGGCCTTGTCATTGGTCGAGCGGGCGAGGATGAACTCGATGTCGGGATAATGCTCGCGCTCGAGTTCGGCCTCGTCGGCGGCTTGCCAGTTGGCGCACAGGATCTTCATGCCAGTCCTTCGGATTTGATGTACGGAAGTGGTCTATTTCTTGACCCCGCCGATGCGGCCGCCCATCGGCACCACCGCGCCAACCGGCTGATCGATGGCGGCAAGCGTTCCGCTGACCGGCGCCTCGATCTCGACCACGGCCTTGTCGGTCTCGATCTCTGCGATCAGCTCCCCCTCCTTGACGGGATCACCGACCGCCTTCAGCCATTTGATGACAGTGCCTTCGCTCACCGTTAGGTCGCCGAACGGCATTGTCACCGGCTCGTCGTCGCTGGCGGCGACCGGGGGCTGGGCCGATGGCGCGGGTGGCACCACCTTGACGGGGGCAGGGGTTGGTTTAGCCGGCGCAGCGCTTTTCAGACCGACCGTATACCAGTGATCCGGCACTGGCGGCCGGCCTGCGATGACGTCGCGCACGCCTTGCGCGATCCGGGCCGTATCGACCAGCATGGCGCGCTCCAGCACCGGTGCGAAGGGATGCGAGGTCGGCGCCGTGTGCAATCGTCCGGGCGGTGCGTCGAGTTCGTCGAAGGCGAGTTCGTTGATCGCCTGGGCGATCTCGCCGCCCAGCCCGCACATCGCCCAGGCCTCGTCGACGACGAGCAGGCGATGGGTCTTGCGGACGCTGGCGACGATGCTGTCGATATCGAGCGGCATGATGGTGCGCGGGTCGATCACCTCGGCCTCGATGCCTTCGCCGGCCAGCGCTTCGGCGGCTTCAAGGGCGCGCTGCACCATCTGGCCGGCGGCGACGATGGTGATGTCGGTGCCGGTCCGGGCGATGCGCGCGACCCCGAACGGCACAAAATGCTCGCCGACCGGCACCTCGCCTTTGGAGGCAAACAGCGCCTTGGGCTCCAGCATGATGACGGGATCGCCGGCCCGCAGCGCGGTCTTCATCAACCCCTTGGCATCCGCCGGGGTCGAAGGCACGCAGACGATGAGGCCGGGCATGTGGGCGAAGATCGGATGGTAGATGCCGCTGTGATGCGGCCCGGAACTGCGCAGCGCGCCGGCACCGACGCGCACCACCATCGGCGCGCTCATCAGGCCGCTGGTCATGTAGCGCAGCTTGGCGGCCTGCAGAAAGATCTGGCCGGCGGTCTCGAAGGCGAAGTCGGCGAACATCAGATCCGAGACGGTCCGCGCGCCGGTGGCCGAAGCGCCGACGGCGGCGGCGGTAAAGCCTTGTTCGGAGATCGGCGTATCGACCATCCGCTCGGCGCCGAACTCCTGCCACAGGTTCTTGGTGTGCGCGAAACTGCCGCCGCGCTCGCCGGTGCCCTCGCCGAAATAAAGGATCGCCGGATTGGCGCGCATTTCCTCGGCGAGGCCGTCGCGCACCGCCTCCAGCCAGCCTTGCATGCGCGTCTCGCCGACCGCGCGCGGCTGCAGGGCGGCGGGCGGATTGATCGGGTCGGCGAAAACATGCAGGCGCACGGTGGCCGGATCAGGCTCGGGCGAGTTGCGGGCGAAGGTCAGCGCCTGCTTGACCACGGTCTCGATCCGCGCCTCTATTGCTGCAAGCGCCTCGGCGTCGGCAATGCCGTAGTCCTCGATCAGTTTCCTGCGGAACATGTCGATCGGATCGCGCTTGATCCAGGCGTCGAGTTCTTCCTGCGTCCGGTAGGTGCCGATGACCGGATCGCCTTCGTGGTGGCCGACCGTGCGATAGGTCTTGGCCTCGATCAGCGTCGGGCCCTTGCCGGCGCGGGCGCGTTCGGTGGCTTCCTTCATCGCCAGCCAGACAGCGAAGACGTCGTTGCCGTCGACGGCGACGCCGGGCATGCCATAGGACGCCGCCTTGCTGGCGATCTCGGGATTGAGCGTGACGGATTTGAGCGGCGTCGCGGTGGCGTAGAGATTGTTCTCGCAGATGAAGATGGCGGGCGCGCGTTGCACGGCCGCGAAGTTGAGCGCCTCGTGGAAGCCGCCATGATTGGCGGCGCCATCGCCGAAGAAGGCGACGCCGATATCGTCGCGGCCTTGCTGGCGCGCGCTCATGCCGATGCCGACGGCATGGCCGATGCCGGCGGCGACGATGCCATTGGTGCCGAACAGGCCGACCGAGCGGTCATAGAGATGCATGGTGCCGCCGCGCCCGCCGCAGATACCATCGGCCTTGCCGAACAGCTCGGCCATCACCCGGCCGGGATCGGCGCCCTTCGC
Organism: Mesorhizobium sp. M8A.F.Ca.ET.207.01.1.1; assembly: GCF_004794715.1. Lineage (NCBI taxonomy): Bacteria > Pseudomonadati > Pseudomonadota > Alphaproteobacteria > Hyphomicrobiales > Phyllobacteriaceae > Mesorhizobium > Mesorhizobium sp. M8A.F.Ca.ET.207.01.1.1. The sequence continues at coordinate 336,545 of NZ_SRUS01000003.1, forward strand.
CAGCGCATGGCCGTGCCCGCGATGGGTCGAGGTCACCCAGTCGGTGGGCCTGAGATGCGCGCAGACACCGACGCCGGTCGCCTCCTCGCCGATATAGAGGTGCAGGAAACCGGGCGTTTCGCCCTTGCGGCAGGCGATCTGGGCGATGCTTTCGAAGCGGCGCAGCAGCACCATGCGTTCGAACAGGTCGAGCAGGATTTTCCGGTCGGGCAGATTTGACGCACTCCTGGAATCCTCGCGTGCACGCGCCGCAGACATTGCCACCAAAGCCTCCCTGAATGCATCTGGCGCCGGGCGGCAGAGCGCCGGCGGCGGGCTTGTTGGTCGCCCGCTTCGACGCATCATAGATTATAATAGCATAATGTCTACTGGCTCTGACCGAGCTGTGCGAGAGGCTAGAGTCTGGTGATCCGCACGGCTGCGTCAGGCCGCTGGAACAGCTCCGGCCGCAGGCTGAGGCCAAGGCCCGGCCCTTCGAGCGGCGCGACATGACCGTCCTGGACCGGCGGGATGTCGGCGACGATCTCGGTGTACCAGCCGGTGAAGTAGGCGCGTACCGCTTCCTGGTAATTGACGTTCGGCAAGGTCGCCGACAAGGCGCAGCTCGCCGCATAGACGATCGGTCCGGTGCAGTCGTGCAAGGTGACAGGCAGTTCGCTGGCTTCGGCCATGTTGGCGATCTTGCGCGCCTCGGACAGGCCGCCGCACCAGGCGAGGTCGATCATGATCACGCTAGCCGCGCGCTTGTCGATCAACTGCTTGAACATCTGCCGCGACGCCAGCCTTTCGCTGGCGGCGATCGGGATGGAGGTGTGGCGGGCGAGCTCGGCCATGGCGTTGAGTTCGTTGTAGCGGATCGGCTCTTCCAGCCAGGCGACGTCATAGGGTTTCAGCGCCTCGGCGATGCGCAGCACCGGCGGCAAGGTCCACAGCCCATGCAGTTCGACCATGATCTCCATGTCGCGGCCGACGGCGTCGCGGATCTTGTGGAAGGGCTCCAGCGCCTTGTCGAGATCGACAAGCGAGATGCGGCTGCCGTTCGAGGCCTCGGCGGCGATGTCGAACGGCCAGACTTTCATGGCGCCAATGCCTTCCGACTTCAGGCTTTTGGCGAGATCGCCGGCATTGTAGCGCCAGGCGAGCAGGTCTTCATACGGACCTTCATTCGAATCGCCTGAATTGAGCGACCAGTCCTCGCCGCGTTCGAAAAGGGCATTCTTCTTCGTGGCGCGCACATGCTTGTAGCCGGCGCAAGTGTTGTAGATCGGCACGGTCGCGTGGGTGCGCCCGCCAAGCAGCCGCCAGACCGGCTCGCCGAGCGCCTGGCCATAAATATCCCACAGCGCGATGTTGACGGCGGAATTGCCGCGCACCTCGGCGCCGGAATCGCGCGCGCCGACATAGACGCTGCCCAGCGTGCGGTCGTGCAACTCGATGTCGCGCGGGTCCTTGCCCAAGAGATAGGACGCGACATTGTCGTGGATGTAGGCGGCGACCGGCCCCGGCGCCCAGAAGGTCTCGCCGGTTCCGACAAGGCCGGCGTCGGTGTGGACGCGCAACCAGAACAGGAACGGGAATTCGGCCAGCTGCAGCGTTTCGAGCGCGACGACTCTCATCTTTTCCTCCCAACTCCCGCCGATACTACAGTCCAAGGACAATAGCACATAGCCGTTGACAGCCATTTATGGTACCGGTATCAATTTCGTCAAGATCGCCTCCGGGAGGGTGCTCGCTTGCCTGCCCAAAATCGAAACAAGATGCCGCTCAGGGCGCTGGTCACAGGCGCTGCCGGCGGGCTCGGCCGCGAGGTGGCGGTTCAGCTGGCGCGTCGCGGCTGTTTCGTCGCGGTCACCGATATCAACGGCGATGGGCTCGCCGAGACCGCCAGGCAGATCGGCGAAACCGGCACGGAAACCGAAAGCATCGTCAGCGATTTCACGGGGGAAGGCGCGCCGGAAGCGGCCGTCGAAAAAGTCGTCGCGCGCTGGGGCGGCATCGACATCCTGGTCAACAATGCCGGCTATGGCGTGATCGAGCCCTTCCTCGACGCCACCTTCAAGGCCTGGACGCGTACGCTGGCGCTCAATGTCACAGCCCTTGCCATGGCCTGCAAGGCGGCGGGCCGGGTGATGCGGGAGCAGCGCTCCGGGCGCATCATCAACATCACCTCGCCGGGCTCGCGCATGGCGCTGCCCGACTACACCGCCTACACGGCGAGCAAGGCCGGCGTCGATTCCATCACCCGCGCCGCGGCAGTGGCGCTCGCGCCCTATGGCGTGCTGGTCAACAGCCTGGCGCCGGGCATGATGGACACCGAAATGCAGCGCTCGACCGAAATCGACCTTGCCCGTGCCAATGGCCGCGACGATTTGCAGGCCTTTCTCGACGAGCGCACCCGCCGCATCCCGCTCGGCCGCCGTGCCGAGATTGCGGAAGTGGCCGAGGCCGTCGTCTGGCTCTGCCTCGACGCGCCTGATTACATGACCGCCGAGCGGCTCAACATGTCGGGCGGGCTCGACAAGGACTGATCCAGATGCTGCGAAACTCTCCTCCCGGCTACGCCGACATCGGCGCGCTCGAACGCAAGGCGATGCTGCTGCGCCGTCATATGCTGACGATGGCGCGCGGCCAGGGCCAGGGCTATATCGGCCAGGGCCTCGGCATCGCCGATGTGCTGGCGGCGCTCTATTTCCACGAGCTGCGCTACGATCCCGGCAATCTCGGTTGGCCCGACCGCGACCGTTTCCTTTTGTCGACCGGGCATTATTCCATCGCTTTGTGGGCTGCCCTGGCCGAAGCGGGCATCATTCCTGTCGATGAACTCGTCACCTATGGCGCCGACAACAGCCGGCTGGAAATGTCGACGCTCGACACCACGCCCGGCGTCGAAATGATTGGCGGTTCACTTGGCCATGGGCTGGGGCAAGGTGTCGGGCAGGCGCTGGGCCTGCGTGTCGACCGCTCCGACGCGCGCGTTTTCGTCGAGCTCTCCGATGGAGAGATGCAGGAAGGCTCGACCTGGGAAGCAGCCATGTCGGCCAGCCACTTCAAGCTCGACGGGCTGGTGGCGCTGATCGACTGCAACGGCATTCAGGCCGACGGGCCTGTGGTGCTCGACATGGAGCCGGTGGCCGACAAATGGCGCGCCTTCGGCTGGCAGACAGCCGAGATCGACGGCAATGACATGACCGCGGTGGTTGGCGCGCTGGCGGATGCGAGAAACCGCAACGGCAAGCCAAAGGCGATCATCCTGCGCACACGGCCCGGCAAGGGTGTGCCGCGCATCGAGACTTCCGAGAAGTCGCACTTCTTCCGCATCGACGTGGCGCAATGGGATGGCATCATCGCCGAGTTCGAGAAAACCGTGGGAGCGAGCCAATGAGCGGCGCGGCGATGGAGGCCGGCCGCACGCTGGCCATGGGCCAGGACGAGGCCGTCGGCGGCGGACGGCGCAGCGTTGAGGCACCCTTCGGCCGGGCATTGGCAAGGCTCGGCGAGAGCCGCCCCGACATTGTCGGACTGACCGCCGATCTCGGCAAATACACCGACATCCTGCCATTCCGAGACGCCTTCCCGGAGCGCTTCTTCAACGTCGGCATGGCCGAGCAGAATCTGGTCGCCGTCGCCGCCGGGCTGGCGCGCACCGGCAAGGTGCCGTTCGCCACCACCTATGGCGTGTTCGCGACGCGGCGCGCCTATGATTTCGTCGCCATCGCGCTGGCCCACTCCAATCTCGACGTCAAGATCGTCGCGGGCCTCCCCGGTCTGACGACCGGCTATGGCGGCACCCATCAGGCGATCGAGGATCTGGCGCTGATGCGCATGATCCCCGGCCTGACCATCATCGACCCCTGCGACGCGACCGAGATCGAAGCCGCGACCGAAGCGATTGCCCAACATCAGGGTCCGGTCTACATGAGGCTGCTGCGCGGCAGCGTGCCGGTCGTGTTCGAGCCCGGTTACGTCTTCGAGATCGGCAAGGCGCGCCGCCTGCGCCAGGGTAGCGATGTCGGCATCATCTCGACCGGCCTAATGACCGAAAGGACATTGGATGCAGCCGATGCTTTGCAAAAACGGGGCGTCGCTGCCGGCGTGCTGCATGTGCCGACCATAAAGCCGTTCGACAGCGAGGCGGTGGCCGAATTCGCCGCGTCGGTTGACCGTATCGTGACAGTGGAAAACCACGTCGTGGTCGGTGGCCTGGCGAGCCTTGTGGTCGAGACCTTGTTCGATGCCGGCATTGCGAAGACAGTGACGCGCGTCGGCCTGCCGGACCGCTATATCGAATGCGGCGCGGTGCCGACCTTGCAAGCGAAATACGGACTGACGACCGAGGCCGTCATCGCGACCATTGCCGCATTGAGCTAGGGTTCTCCCATGAAGATTACAGAGATCGAGACCTTTGCCGTCGGCGCCGGCTGGAAGAACTGGCTGTTTGTCAAAGTACATACCGACAAGGGCATCCACGGGATCGGCGAAGGCACGCTGAACGGTTTCATCAAGACTACCGAAGCCGGCGTGCACGAGTTGAAACACCTCGCCATCGGCCAGGACCCGCGCCGCATCAACGCGCTGGCCAAACGCATGCTGGACAGCGTCTCGCTCGACGGCGGCCACATCCACCGCACGGTGATCGCGGCCATCGAAGTCGCATGCTGGGACATACTGGGCAAGAGCCTCGGCGTGCCGATCCACCAATTGCTCGGCGGCCAGGTGCGCGACAGCGTGCTCGGCTATGCCAATGGCTGGTACCGCACCGAGCGCTCGCCCGAGGCCTTTCTCGATGCGGCGAAAGCGGTGCTGGCCAAAGGCTTCAAGGCATTCAAACTCGACCCGTTCGGCACCGCCCAAGGCTTCATTTCGCGCGAGGAGCTGGAGCTTTCCTACGCCATCTGCCGGACCTTACGTGACAGGCTGCCAAAGGACACGCTGATCCTGATTGACGTGCATGCGCGCTTCACCGAGATCGCCGCACTGCAGGCGGCGCAAAAATTCGCCGATCTCGACATCTACTGGTGGGAAGAGCCGACCTCGCGCGACCGCCAGGAGACCGTGCATGAAGTGGCGCACCGCTCGCCGATCCCGGTGGCGACGGGCGAGATGTACGACACGGTCGGTCAGTTCTACACGCTGGCGGCCGGCGGCGGCGTCAACATCTTCCAGCCCGAGCCGATGTCGCTCGGCGGCATCGGGCCGTCGATGCAGGTGGCCAATCTGGCGCTTGCCCATGGCAGTTACATCGCGCCGCACCAGAGCGGCGGACCGGTGGCGACGGCGGTTTGCCTGCAACTGGCGGCGGCGGTGCCGAACTTCCTCATTCAGGAACATTTCGACGCCTTCAACGACCCCTGGACGCGCGAGCTGGTGAGCTGGCATCCGACCGTCAATCCCGACAATGGCCATCTGTCGCTACCGGACGCGCCGGGGCTCGGCATCGACCTCGACATCGATGCGATCAAGGATCATCCCTACGATCCCAACGCCTATCTCAACGTCCACGCCGAAGGCTGGGAGAAACGCCTCGGGCGGCGCGAAGAGGCGGGGAAGCGTGGCCTTTAGGTTGGCAAAAGCCCTCCGGCCATTCGTCATCCTAGGGCGGAGCAAGGAGCGAAGCGACGCGGCGCAGACCCTAGGATCCACGCCGGGACTCCCGAGCGACACTGCGGTCCAAAATTCTGCTCCGCTGCACCCTACGGCCACGGTCACGGAATGGATCCTAGGGTCTTCGCGACGCCGCTTTGCGGCTGCTCCGCCCTAGGATGACGAAGCTGGGGGGCGCGTTTCGACTAACATCAAGACGTCAAGCGCTTTCGCGGTCGACGATCTCGAAGCCGAGGCTGGTGATGGTCGGCACCTTGGTGTCGCCGCCGAGCTTTGCCAGCAATTGCCGCACCGCGCGCCGGCCCATCTCGTAGCGGTTGACCTTCACCGTGGTCAGCGGCGGATGAAGCTGCGCGGCCAGATCCATGTCGCCATAGCCGGCAATGGCGATTTTTCCAGGCACCGCCCAACCGCGCCGGTGGCATTCCTGCACGGCGCCGACAGCGAGCGTATCGCTGGAAAAGAAGATCGCGTCGATATCCCTGTGGCGGGAGGTCAGCGTCACCAGCGCTTCGGCGCCGCCTTGCGCGGTGATCGGCACCTCGACCTCCAGGTCGGCATGGTTCTTGAAGCCGAGTTCGGTCAAGGCCGCGTGGTAACCGGTGCGGCGTTGCTGGAGACGATCGTTGCCGTGGATCGGCGTCGAGACGAAGCCGATGCGCTTGTAGCCCTTCGCCGCCAGATGCATGGTCATGGCATAGGCTGTCTCGAAATTGGAGACGCCGACCACCATGTCGATTGGCTTGCGGCCCTTGATCTCGGAGATCTCGACCACCGGTGCGCCGCTGCTCTTCAGCAGCGCGCGCGCCGTCTCGCTTTGCACGAAGCTCTGCAGGATCATGCCGACCGGGCGCCAGCCAAGCAGATTGCGGATCGCCTTCTCCTCGGCCTCCTGCGTGAATTCACCTTGCACCAGGAGCATCGAATAGCCGCTCTCGTGGCATTCGTCGGACATGCCTTGCACCTGTTCGGCTATGCCCGAATTGATCAGCGGTGGCACAACCGTGCCGATCATGCGGCCGTTGCCGCGCATGCTGGAGGCCAGGCGGTTGGGCACGAAGCCGGCCTGCTCGATCGCCTCGAGCACCTTGGCGCGCGTCTCCGGCGACACCATGTCGGGATTGGACAGCGCACGTGACACCGTCATCGGCGCAACGCCGACGCGCTTGGCGATCTCGCGAACGCCGAGGCGCTGCGGCTTTTTCTCGCCCGCCGGCGGCTTATCGGTCATCACCCTGCTCCAAGAGAGCGCGATCCACCAAGGCAAAGTCCCACGGATCACATCAGCCCATTCATAGCGGTTGCAGCGGACGCTTTCCAGCGACGCGACGCGCTGTCGCGAGGCGTGGAATTTTCATCGTTGACAAGTTATAATATTATAATCTTAATGAAGACGAGGAGCGCGCCGGGATTGGCGCGGGTGAATGGAGCCGGCCGCGGGATCCGGCAACAGGCGCCGCCAGGGAGGTCAGGATGAACAGCGCGGCTGAGGTGAGCTCTCCGCGCCGGGACACGCAATCGTTCCGGCGGCGACTGATCGGCTTGATTGCGGTGGGCGAAGTCGGCGTGCTGGCGGCGATGGCCTTGCTGATTGCCTTCTTCTGGTTGCTCGAACCGGCTTTCCTGTCGGAGCGCAACATCCGCGCCATTCTCAACGTCGTCTCCTTTGTCGGCATCATCGCCATCGGCCAGACGATTCTGCTGGTTGCCGGCGAGTTCGACCTGTCCGTCGGCTCGGTCGCCGGGCTGTCCGCAGTGGTCGCCGCCAAGCTGATGACCGCTGCCGCCTTGCCGGTGACCGTCGGCATTCTCGGCGGCATCGGCGTCGGCGCATTGATCGGCCTGCTCAACGGCTTGATCGTCGTCAGGCTCGGTATCCCCGCCTTCATCCAGACGCTCGGCATGCTGTTCATCGGTCAGGGGCTGATCCAGGTGGTGACCGGAGGCTATCCGGTCTATCCGCTGCCGGAGGCGATCAATACGATCGGCGGTACGGATCTCGCCTTCGGCCTCGGCTGGAGTTTCGCCTTCTTCATCATCGCGGCGGTGGCAGCCGATTTCGTGCTGCGGCGCACCGTACTCGGCCGCAACATCTATGCCACCGGCGGCAACAAGGAAGTGGCGCATCTCGTCGGCATCAACACCAATGCCTGCAAGATCGGCGCCTTCATCACCGTCGGCGCGCTGTCGGCGATCGCCGGCATGTTCGTCATGGCCGATCTCGGCAGCGGCGGCACATCGATCGGCAGTGGCTGGGAACTGACGGTCATCGCCGGTGTCGTGGTCGGCGGCGTCAGCCTGTTCGGCGGGGCCGGCACGGTCGCCGGCGGTGTCGTCGGCATCCTGATGCTGAAAGTGGTGCAGAGCGGCCTCGTCGTCATCGGCGTCAACTCCAACTGGCAGCAGATCGCGGTCGGCGTGATCATGGTCATGGCCGTCGGCCTCGACATCGTGCGCCGCCGCTACTTCATCGCCGGGGCTTGAACCGATCGAGATATTGCGCCGGCAAAATGCCGGCGAACCAAGGGAGGTAAGGCATGAGAATTCATTTGAAGACTGGGTTGATCCGCGCCGCGCTGGTGGCGGCGACAGTCGCCACCTCGCTGGGCGTGGCGAGCCTAGCGCGGGCGGCGGATGTGCATCTGCTCTGGGTGCAGGCGATGAAGGATCACCCGGTGCACCGGCTGATGCAGGCGGGCTTCCTCAACAAATGCAAGGAGCTCGGCTACACCTGCGAGGTCGTCGGCGACCCGAGCGCCACCAACTGGGATATTCCCGCGACGCTGCCGCTTGCCGAGGCCGCGCTTGCCCGTACCAAATATGACGCCATTGGCGTCTACGGGGTGGACCCGGCCATCTATTCCTACATCACCAAGCTTGCCAAGGAGGGCTTCCCGATCGTCACCTGGCACGTCCTGCCGCCGGAAGGCACCGTCAATGGACTGAAGGCTGCGACCGGAGAAGACATTGCCGAGGTCGGCGCCAATGCGGCCATCGCCATCGGCGACAAGCTCGGCGGCAAGGGCACTGTGGCGCTGACGCAAGGCGCTTCCAACGACACCGAGAACGCGATGTCGGATGCCTTCCGCAAGACCATCGCGGCAAAGTATCCCGGCATCAAGGTGCTCGATACGCAGATGGAAGGCTTCGAGCCTTCCGCCGCCGAAGCCAAGGCGGTGGCCATCCTGCAGGGCAATCCCGACGTGACCGCCGCCTTCGGCACCACCGGCAACAGCATCCAGACCTGGTCGGGCGCGGCCCGCAAGGCCGGGCGCGACGTCGTCATCATCGGCATGGACTATATCAGGCAGAACCTCGATCTGGTGAAATCGGGCGCCGCCTACGGCATCGTCGCACAGCCGCTCTACGAGGAAAGCGCCAAGGTGGCCGAACTGCTCGGCGACCTCGCCCAGGGCAAGACGGTTCCCTACAGCAATCCGTTGCCGGCCAAGGTGATCACCGCAGCCGACCTCGACCCGTACTACCAGATGCTGGACAGCGCCGGCCAGTAACGCCTGCCGCCGGGCCCGCATCTTGCGGATCCGGCAACATCCTGAGGGACCACTGTGTCGACCAACCAAGCGCCGCTGTTTTCAGCCACCGCGATCGCCAAGAATTTTGGCGGCGTGCAGGCGTTGCGCGGGGTCGATTTCGACGTGGTCTCTGGTGAAATCCATGCTCTGCTTGGCCAGAACGGCGCCGGCAAGTCCACCCTTGTGAAGATCCTCAATGGCGTGCATCCGGCCGGCTCCTACACCGGCACGATCCAGCTCGACGGCCAGCCCGTCAGCTTTGCCTCGCCGGCCGACGCGCGATCGAACGGCGTCGGTTATGTCCCGCAAGAAATCGAGGTGCTCGAACAGCTCTCGGTCGCCGAGAACGTCTTTGCCGGCCGCACCGGTCTGGGCGACGGCGTGCTGGTTCACCAGCGGAAGCTCGAGCAGCGGGCGGCCGAGATATTTGCCGATCTTGGCATCGATATCGACCCAAGGGCCTATGTCGCATCGCTGCCCTCGGCGCAGCGTCATCTGGTGATGATTGCCCGCGCCATCGTCATGAAGCCGCGCGTGCTGATGCTGGACGAGCCGACCGCGTCGCTCTCGGGCACCGAAGTCGACGCGCTGTTTGCCGTGCTGCGTCGGCTCAAGGCACAGGGCGTGGCGATGATCTACATCACCCATCGCCTGCCGGAAGTGCTCGCCATCTGCGACCGCGCCACCGTGCTGCGCGACGGACAGGTGGCGGTGCGCATTGCCCGCGAGGATTTCGACGCCGAGACCTTCATCTTCTCGATGTCCGGGCAAAGGTTGCAGCGGCTGTTCCCCGAGCATGCCGCGCCTGTCGGCACCCCGACCGCGCTGGAGGTTCGCCGCCTCAGCGTCGCCGGCCACGGCGGTGCTGTCCATGGCGCGAGGGACATCAACCTGTCCGTCGCGGCCGGCGAGATCGTCGGATTGGCGGGACTGCTTGGCTCCGGCCGCAGCGAGATCCTGCACGGCATCTACGGCCGCGTGCTGTCCGAGGGCGAGATCCACGTCGGCGGCAAGGAGGTATCGATCAAGTCGCCCGCCGATGCCCGCGCGGCCGGCATCGCGCTGCTGACCGAGGATCGCAAGCGTGACGGCCTGCTGTTCAACCTGCCGGTCGGCGCCAACATCACCATCGGCAATCTCGCGCCCTTGTCGCGGCGCGGCGTGGTGCGCGGCGGGCTGGAGCGCAACGCCATCGTGGCAGCCATGCGTGCCCTCAACGTCAAGGCATCGTCGCCGCGGGCCTCGGTCACCCATCTGTCGGGCGGCAACCAGCAGAAACTGCTGTTTGCCCGCGTGCTGATGCGGGCGCCGAAGGTACTGCTGCTCGACGAGCCGACCAAGGGCGTCGACGCGGCAACCCGGCATGAGATCTACCGGCTCGTGGTCGAGTTGGCCGACAAGGGCGTTTCACTGCTGATCGTCGCGTCGGAACTCGAGGAATTGATCGGTCTTTGCGACCGCTGCCTCGTCGTCGCCGACGGCCGCATCGTCGATGAATTCGGCCGCGGCGAAGGCGGTGAGGATCGCGTCTTGCGTTCGGTCACCGCGGCGCAGGCCGAGCGTCAGGCACAGGTTTCCGCATGATATTTGCCGGCAAACGCATTTTCGTCACTGGCGCCGCGACCGGGATTGGCCGGGCAACGGCGGAATACCTTGTCGCCGAGGGCGCCAAGGTCTTTGGCGCCGGGCTGGACGGCGATGAGGGCAAATCACTGGCGAGCCGTTATGGCGAGAGCCGGCTGATCTTCCGGGAGAGCGACCTCACGCGCGAAGCAGACGTCCGGGCAACCGTCGCGGCGGCGGCGGAACGGTTCGGCGGGCTCGACGCGGTCGTCAATTGCGCCGGCATCTATCCGACAGGCAAGCGGCTGGAAGAGCTTTCCGACGAGGAGTGGGACAGGACCATATCAGTCAATCTGACGGCCATTTTCCGCGTCTGCCGGGCGACCTTGCCGCTGCTGCGCGAGGCCGACGGCGGCTCGATCGTCAACATCGCCTCCGTCCATGCCGACGCCACCGTACCCGGCGTGCCCGCCTATGCGGCGACCAAGGCGGCGGTCGTCGGCCTGTCGCGGCAGATGGCGCTCGACTATGCCGTCGACCGCATCCGCGTCAACGCCGTGCTGGTCGGCTCGGTCGCCACCCGCATGACGCTGGACGGGCTGGAGGCAGCCGGCGGCGCGGAAGCGCTGGGCCTGTCTTTCGAACCGAACCGGATCGCGCGCATCGCCAACCCTGCCGAGATCGCCACGGCAATAGGCTTCCTGATCTCGGACGCCTCTTCCTTCGTCACCGGCAGTGCCATGCAGGTGGATGGCGGCCTGCTGGCTCGGCTGCTTTAGGATTGAAGCGCGAAGGGCATGAACGAAACAGCGCCGGCTGCACTTTCCCCCGGGCCAAGCACGATGACGCCCTCTTCCGGATCATCCCATCGGCCGCGGTTGAAGGCGCCGGAGGCATTGGTCTGGGGTTCGACGCAGAAAAACGGTTTTGTCGGGTCGGCATAGAGCATCAGGTGCCTGAAGACCGGATCGGCCGTGATCCGCAGCCCCGCGCCGCGCGAGGGAAAGCGGATGATCGCCTCGCCGCCCCAGCCGCCATAATCATTGTTGCGCCAGCCCGCCGGCAATGGCCGGCCCTCGGCGAAGTCGAGTTCGGGTGGCAGCGTGATCGGGTCGCCGGAAACACCGTCGGGCTCTTCGAGATAGAAACACTTGGCCTTGAATTGCAGAGTGGCGTCCGGGTCGCGATCGAACCAGGGGTGCAGGCCGAAGCCGAACGGCAGGGAAACCGGTCCGGTGTTGGTCAGCGTCATGGTCACGTCAAGCCCCTCGTCGGAAACCACGAAAGTCTGCATCGCGCGATAGGAATAGGGTTCGCCGGCGCCAGCAATATCCAGCGCCAGGGTTGCGCTACCGGCTCCTGCCTCCACGACAGTCCAGGCAAGCTGCCAGCCGCTGCCATGCACGTTGAATTTTTCCGGCGGATTGTTGGGCAGGACCTGCCAACGCTTTGACCTGAACTCAAAGGCATTTCCGGCGATGCGGTTGGCATAGGGCGTCATCGGGAACATGGCGACGCCCAGCACGTTGCCGGCCTCGCGATCGCCGTCCGAAAGCCGGCGCATCAGATCGATGCCGCGCCAGCGCAGTGAACTCACGGAGCCGCCGATTTGCGACACCAGACCGACCTCGATTGCGTCGGCCGTCAGCGCCAGCGGCTCAGAAATTACGCCCATAGCCTGCCATCCATCCACCGTCGACGCCCAGCATCTGGCCCGTCGTATAGGTGTTCAGTGGATCGCAGAAGAACAGCACGGCCGCAACCGCTTCCTCGATATTGCCGGCGCGGTTGACCGGGACGTGGCTGAGCATCGCCTTGTCACCCGAAACCATGGTCTCGTCCTCGACCAAGCCGACGCCGACGGCATTGACCAGGATTTTGGGGCCGAACTCCATGGCCAGCGTGCGCATGCCGGCCAGGATCGAGGCGTTCTCCATGGAGAAGCGCGGATAGCGGCGCATCGGCATGCCGGCGGTCACCGAAAGCAGGAAGACGATGCGTCCGCCGCCGCGCTCGGTCATGGCCACCGCCGCCTTGCGCGCCGCCGCGTACAAGGTGCCGGGATTTTCGGCCGTGCTTCCCGGACGCAGAGGGCATGATACCAGAACGATGTCGGGGGAAAGGACGCTGGCGTGCCGCGCCCCTTCGAGGACGCGGCCGCCATTGGCGCGCAAGGCGGCGAGTGCCGCCTCGGCAACCGGATTGCTCGCGCCTTCCAGTTCTATTGTCGAGCCAGTGAGATCGATTTCCATGGCCCCGCTCACATCATGTATCCCGCCGTCCAGCCGCCATCGACGGCCAGCACCTGGCCGTTGACATAGCTGGCGGCCGGCGAGGCCAGGAACAGCACCGCCTCGGCGATCTCTTCCGGCTGGGCAGGCCGGGCGAGGGGCACATGGTCGAGGAATTCCTGCGTGCGCCCGGCGAACTTGCCGTCCTCGCCATAGAACAGCTTGGCGGTCAGCGCCGTCATCACCGACCCCGGCGCGATGGCGTTGGTGAGAATTCCCCTGGCGCCGAGTTCGATTGCCATCGACCGCGTCAGATGGATGATGCCGGCCTTGGCGGCGACGAACGGGCTTTGCAGCCGCATGGCGGCGAGCCCGACGACGGAGGCGATGTTGACGATGCGCCCGCCCTTGCCGGCGTCAAGCATCGGGGCCAGTGCTGCCCGGCTCACGATGTAGAGGCCATCGAGGTCGATGCCGGTGATGCGGTGCCATTCGTCGGCCGGGAATTCGTCTAATGTGACGCGATGCGCCAGCGTGTTGACGCCGGCATTGTTGATGAGGATGTCGAGGCGACCATAGCGCCGCATGAGCGCGGCAATCGCGGCGTCCACCGATGCGGGATCGCGGATGTCGGTGGTGCAGGCCATCGCATCGCTCAACCCGGCCGCGACCTGGCGTGCGCCCTCGCCATTTATGTCGGCGACGACGATCGCCGCGCCATTGTCCGACAGGCGTTTGGCGATCGAACTGCCGATGGCGCCGGCGGCTCCCGTGACCAGCGCCACCTTGCCTCGCAAATCGCAGCGCATGTCCCGTCAGCCTCCCGCAGCACAGGTTATGCTATTATAATAATCTGGTGGCGCGGACAAGCAGCTACACGGGCGCGCGGGACTTATTCCGCGGCCGCCCCGACCGCGCCCTTGCGGGCGGCATCGACCATCCGCCGGCGCGCCCGGAACACGCCCCATTGCTGATCGACCAGCACGCCGATGAGGATGACGCCCCCCATCACCGCGAAGTTGAGCGAGGAGGGGATGCCGAGCAGGTTGACCAGGTTCTGCAGCTCCTGCAGCAGCACCGTGCCGAGGAGGACGCCGATCAGCGAGCCCTCGCCGCCGCGCAGCGAGAAGCCGCCGAGCACGGCCGCCGCAATGGCGTAGAGCTCGTAGAACTGGCCATGGCTGGCCGGCGAGATCGAGCGCGTGTACATGGCGAAATAAATCGCCGACAGCGCGGTGAGCACGCCGCAGATGACGTAAGCCGCCATGACGACGCGCCCGGTGCGGATGCCCGAATATTTCGCCGCCTCCTCGTTCTTGCCGATGGCGTAGAGATAGCGCCCGAACACCGAGCGGTGCAGCACCACCCACATGACGATGGCGATGACGATCAGCGCGAAGAAGGAGTTCGGCACGCCCCAGGAGCGGCCGGCGGTCAGGAATTCGAGATCGGGAAAATTCTGGCCGAAGGCGAAGCCCGCGGTGCCGTCGGCGGTGTAGAAGCGCGCGACGCCGCGGTAGATCAACAGGCCGCACAGGGTCACGACGAAGGGCTGCAGCTTGAGCCGCGTGATCAGCCAGCCATGCGCCAACCCGATGATGGCGCCGAGCGCCAGGATCAGCACGAAGGCGATCGGCCATCCCATGCCACGCACGGCGATGAAGTCGATGAACAGCGTGCCCAGCAACGCGACGACGGAGCCGACGGAGAGCTCGATGCCGCCGGTGATGATGACGAAGGCCTGGCCGATCGACAGGATACCGAAGAGACCGATGAGGTTCGAGGTGTTGGCGAGATTGATCGGCAAGAGGAAGCGCGGATTGATGATGGCAACGATCGCTCCGACCACCAGGATCAGGATCAGCAGGCCGAGATCTTTCTTTGTCATCGCCGTCTCCGCTTAGCTAAGGCGCGTCGCGCGCTTCAGCTCTTTGTTTATGCATGCCGTTGCCGCAAAAACCGCAGGCAACTTTTGCGCGGGCATGCATTAGTTTGCCGGCTTGCCCACCGCGAGCAAAAGCACGTTTTCCTGGCTGAAATGGTCCTTGTCGAGGATGCCCGAGATCTGGCCCTCATGCATCACGGCGATGCGGTCGGAGACGCCGATCACCTCTTCCATGTCGCTGGAGATCATCAGCACGGCGACGCCGGCGTCGGCCAGCGCCCGCATCAACCCGTAGATCTCCGCCTTGGCGCCGATGTCGATGCCGCGCGTCGGCTCGTCGAGGATCATCACCTTGGGGTTCATGGCCAGCCATTTGCCGAGCACGACCTTTTGCTGGTTGCCGCCAGACAGCGTGCCGGTGCGTGTCTGCACCGAAGGTGCCTTGATGCCGAGATTCTTCTTTTGCTTCTCGGCGGTAGCCGCTTCCGCGCTGTTCGAGACCAGCGTTCGCTTCGCATGTGCCGGCAAATTGGGGAGTGAAATGTTCTGCGCTATCGACAGGTCGAGCAGGATGCCGGTCAGCTTGCGGTCTTCCGGCACGAGGAAAATGCCTTGCGCGACGGCGTCCGCCGCGCTCGCCAGCGTCAGCGGCTTGCCGTTGAGCTCCAGCGTGCCGCCGAGGCTGGCTTCGATGCCGAAGAACACCCGTGCCAGTTCGGTGCGGCCCGAGCCGACGAGGCCGGCGAGGCCGAGGATTTCGCCGCGCCTGACGTCGAGATCGACCGGCCGGCTGGGATAGGTGGGGGTGCGGACCGCCTTGGCCGAGAACGCGACGGCACCGGGGGCACGCGCGGCCTCGGAGGCCTTCTCGCGTTCCTTCAGCATGCGTCCGATCATCAGCTTGACCATCTGGTCGTGGTTGATGTCGCGTTTGCCCAATGTTCCGGCCAGCATGCCGTCGCGCAGCACGACGACGCGGTCGGCGACGCGCTCGATCTCGTGCAGGCGGTGCGAGATGAAGATGACCGAGATGCCGTCGGCCTTCAGCGCCTTGATGACGTCGAGCAGCTTGTCGGTCTCGGCGAGCGGCAGGCTCGATGTCGGCTCGTCGAGGATGACCAGCCTTGCCTTGATCGACAGCGCCTTGGCGATCTCGACCATCTGCTGCTGCGCGAGCGAGAGATCCGCGACCTGCGTGTCGGCTGAAAAATTGGCGCCGACGCGCTTCAGCAGCGGCGCCACCATTTCGCGCAGTTTCGCGCGGTCGACCAGCTTCAGCGGCCCGGCGCGCAGCGGCTCGCGGCCGAAGAAGATGTTGGCGGCGACGTCGAGGTTTTCGAACAGATTGAGTTCCTGGTGAACGAAGGCGATGCCCGACCCCAGGCTGCCCTCCACGCTCAGGCCCTTATGGGCGGTGCCGTCGACCGTGATGGTGCCGGTATCCGGCGTGGTGACGCCACCGAGGATCTTCATCAGCGTGGAT
This sequence comes from Mesorhizobium sp. M8A.F.Ca.ET.207.01.1.1, assembly GCF_004794715.1. Classification (NCBI taxonomy): domain Bacteria; kingdom Pseudomonadati; phylum Pseudomonadota; class Alphaproteobacteria; order Hyphomicrobiales; family Phyllobacteriaceae; genus Mesorhizobium; species Mesorhizobium sp. M8A.F.Ca.ET.207.01.1.1. The sequence goes on from NZ_SRUS01000003.1 coordinate 352,841, forward strand.
TTGCCCGCGCCGTTCTCGCCGACCAGGCCGATGACCTCGCCCGGCCTGACCTCCATGGAGAAGCCATCGAGCGCCACGACGCCCGGATAGGTCTTGCGCACGTTCTCCAAGCTGAGGAACGGGGTGGTCGCAGCGATGGATGTGTCGGAATAATTCATCATGCCTGACAGCGTTTGGCGGGCTCACAGACTGACTGGCCTGATCGAACCCGTCAATAAAAAGCGAAACGTCGCGCCGCCCCTCACCCTTACCCTCTCCCCGTATAGAGACGGGGAGAGGGGGTCGCCAGCGTCGCGGCCACCTCCCCTCTCCCCGTCACTATACGGGGAGAAGGTGCCGGCAGGCGGACGAGGGGCAGCGCCAACGCCGATCAGTTACCTGCCATCGCCTTGAGATTGGCGGCATAGGCGTCGACGTCATCCTTGCCGATGATCTTGGTCGGGATGATGATCAAATTGCCGGCCGGGATGCCCGACTTGTCGCCCTTGAGATAGGCGGCCATCAGCTTCATGCCCTGATAGGCCCATTCGAAGGGCTGCTGCACGACGGTGGCGGCAACTGTGCCTTCCTTGACGCCGCCCAGCGTGATCGGATCGTCATCGAAGCCGACGACGGTGATCGAGCCGAGCTTGCCGGCGTCGCGCAGCGCTTCATAGATGCGCGGCGTGTTGTAGGAGTAGAAGCCGACCATGCAGGTGACGTCGGGGCTGGCGACCAGCGCGTCCTCGACATTCTTCTTGGCGCGGGCCTGGTCGATGTCGTCGCCGCGCACGTCGACGAGCTCGATCTTGGTGCCGGCGAGACCGTCCTTCATGCCCTGGATGCGCTCCTTGGCATTGTCGGCGCCGAGCAGGCCGACGAAGCCGAGGCACTTGCCGCCGTTCGGCATCGCCTTTTTGGCGATTTCGGCCGCCTGCTTGCCGGCGTCGACATTGGACGAGCCGATATAGGCGACACGCTTGGTCTGCGGAGCATCGGAGTCCGTGGTGAACAGCGCCGTTTGCGAGGCGATCTTGTTCAAGCCATCGGTCGAGGTCTTGGGATCGACGGCCGAGACCATGATGCCCTTGACGCCGGCGGTCACCAGATCGTCCATCAGCCTCTGCTGGATGGCGACCGAGGATTGTTCGGGATATTTGAGTTCGAGCGTGTAGTCGGGCAGTTCGCCCTGCGCCTTCTTGACGCCGGCTTCGGCCGCTTTCCAGAAGTCGGAAGCGCCGTTGACGACGAAGGCCAGCGTCGGCTTGTCGTCGGCGCGCGCGATGGCCGTCGCCGTTAGGCCGACAGCCAGGGCCGCGGCGGCCATGGATGCATTGCGTATCAAGGATTTCATGTTCAACCTCCCGTTTTGGTCAGTCGTAGGACTGACCGGACTTGCTCACCAGAATTGTCTTGCTCACCTGAATTGCCGTCTGCGGCGTGGACGCCCTCCTCCTCAAGGGTTCCCGGCACTGAAAAGAATGGCGTCGTTCCCAGCCACGGCCACGGACTTTAGACAACCATTCTTCATTCGTAAATAGTCCGATTTGTCTGACATATCACATATCTGAGACATGGTTTGCGGAAGCAATATCCGCTTGCCATCGGGCTATTCACAGACACGTCCACCGCAACCGGACCGATCAGGCCGGATGCGGTGGATTGACGGTACAGCGCATCCTTGTATTAGTAAATACTATTAGCAAAGGACCGATCTGGTGGCGCTCGGGTGTCATAGCCGAACCGATTCGATGACGCAGCGATGCTTGTCCGAGCGCAGCCGGGGCCCTTGCGATCTGGGTATTTTTGCGAGGCTGGGCCTGCATGATGGGATGGGCTGCAAAGGGTGATAATAGTTATTAGTTTGCCCGACGCGCCCACGAACTGGCGGCGTCACTCCATCTTGTCGGCCCGCCGGGCCGCCGTTAGACAGGCTGGGAATTGGGGAACATCTACGGCATGAGCGAGACGACGGATCCGGACATCGCAACCGCGAAGCGCCGCAAGGCGCCGGCAAAGCCCAAGGGCCGCGTCACCATGACCGACATCGCGCGCGCCGCCGGTTGCTCGCAGGCCACGGTTTCCTTCGTGCTCAACAATTCGCCCGGCATTCGCCTGTCGCAGCAGACCCGCGAGCGGGTGATCGAGGCGGCGCGGGCGCTCGGCTACAGCGCGCCCGCCTTCTCGGCGCTGAAGCAGCCGGTTGCGGCTTTCGAGGGCGCCGCCTTTGGTGGACTCGACGGCGTGATCGGCTTCTGTGTCGACCAGCTCGCCACCAGCCCGGAGGCCGTGGTCGCCATCGAGGGCGCGCGCCAGGCGTCGTGGAATGCCGGCAACGTGCTTTTGGTGGCGCAGACCATGGGCGACGCCGTGATGGAGCCGCGCGCCATCTCAGCGCTGACCAGGCGGGGCATTTCGGCGCTGATCTACATGACCATCTTCACGCGCGAGATCACGGCGCCCGATTTCCTCTACGGCCTCGACATCCCGGTCATCCTGCTCAACTGCTACACGTCGGACTATGCCTTCCCCGCCGTGGTGCCCTCCGAGATCGCTGGCGGCCAGAGCTCAACCCGCCATCTGATCAGCCACGGCCACCGCCGCATCGCCACCATCACGGGCGAACCCTGGATGCAGGCAGCCCAGGACCGCCTCAAAGGCTACCGCCGCGCGCTCGCCACCGCCGACATTCCCTTCGACCCCGAGCTGGTGGTCGAAGGCGACTGGTCGGCCAGCGCGGGCTACGCCGCCACCGTCAAGCTCCTGGCCCTCAAAGACCGCCCCACCGCCATCTTCTGCCAGAACGACCGCACCGCCATCGGCTGCTACGAAGCGCTGAAGGAAGCCGGCCTGCACATCCCCGCCGACATCTCCGTCGTCGGCTACGATGACGAGGAAATCGCCCGCCATTTGTTTCCGCCGCTGACCACCTCGATCCTGCCGCATATGGCCATGGGTCAATGGGCGATCGAGCAGCTGGAAGCGCCGGCGGTGGCGGGACGGGGGCGCTATCCCATCACCAAGCTGGAGTGTCCGCTGGTGGAGCGGGAGAGCGTGGCGACGTTCAGGGGCCTCGCATAAACCGCCGGCTCTCTTGTCCCGTCCCGGATGCAGGCATCCACCGTGCTCCCCGCGTCTTGGCTTCATCCCGATAGAGGTCTAGCCTGCAGCCTGGGGAGGGGCATATGACATCGAGTTTCACCGTTCATGACGCGTCCGGCTACGAGCAACTCATGGGCCGCTGGAGCCGAAAGCTGGCGCCCAAGTTCATCGGCTTCGCCGGACTTGCCCCTGGCGAAAAGATACTCGACGTCGGCTGCGGCACCGGCAGCCTGACGTTCGAGCTGGCGAAATCCGCCGAACTCGCGGCGATCGGGGCAATCGACTTTTCGCCTGTTTTCGTCGAGGCGGCAAAGCGGCGCAACACCGATCCGCGCATCGCAATCCAGCAGGCGGATGCCACCGCCTTGCCCTTCGCGGACAATGCATTCGACCGGGCGCTGGCCCTGCTGGTGCTTCACTTCGTGCCGGAAGCCGGCAAGGCGGTTGCCGAAATGCGCCGTGTTACGCGGCCGGGCGGCGTGGTCGCGGCCGTGGTGTGGGACCATCTCGGCGGCATGGCGGGCATGCGCATGATGATCGACACTGTGGCGGCGCTCAGCGAGAGCGGACGCCAGCTGCGCAGCCGCTATTGCTTCCAGCCGATGATGCAGCCCGGCGAAATGAAGCGGAGTTTCGTGGAACAGGGGCTGGCCGACGTGACCGAAACCGAGCTGATGATCCGCATGGATTATCAGGACTTCGCCGATTATTGGGCGCCGATATCAGCCGGCGAGGGCCCGCTCGGCAAATACATGACCACGCTGGAGGCAGCCGAACGCGAGCGCGCCGAGGCTGCCGTTCGCGATGCCTATCAGGCCGGACGACCGGACGGGCCGAGGTCGTTCGCCAATGTCGCCTGGGCGTGCAGGGGCATGGTGCCCTGACCGCAGGCGGCGAAGCGCCTTTAAAAGCTGCTGTCAGGCCTGCCGTGCAACCAGATCGACATAGCGTTGCAGGTAGAGTGGCCAGCCCTGATCGCCGGCGACGGCATCGCGGACGCCTTCCCAGCCCTGGCCATGGCGCTCCAGGTTCCTGTGCTCGATCTCGACGTGGGTACGCTCAGCCGTTTCGGCGGTGAACCGCACCTCCCACTCGCTGGTTCTGGCCGGGTCGGTCTCGATGCGCCATTGCGGGCTGATGTCCCAACTCAGGAGCACGCGGTTGGGCGGCTCATAGGCCAGCACGCGCGCCCAGCGGCACTCGCTGCCGTCGACGCCGCGATCATAGACGTGGCCACCGACCCGAGGCTCGAACACCGTCTCGGCGACCTCGGCTGCAAGCAGATTGTGCTCTGGCGGTTTGAAACTGCCGAAATCCTCGGTGAAAACCTTGAAGGCGCGTTCGATCGGCGCCTCGACCACGACGGACTGTTTCACGGAGGCGATGGGGACCTGGGTGTTCATGGTGACTCCTCTGGTGGGGTCTCGACAGCCAGCTTGTAGGCCGCGAGAGTCTTGCTCCAGAACCGGTCGAGCCAGGCGCGCATCTGGCCAAGCCCGTGCGGATCGATGTGGTAGACGTTGCTGGCGCCCTTCGGCTCCGCGCGCACCAGCCGCGAATCCCTGAGCACCTTCAGGTGTTGTGACACCGCGGACTGCGACACGCTGACCTGCCGCGTGACCTCCGCCACCGAGCGCGGCCGCTCCGCGATCAGCTCGAAAATCTGCCTTCGGGTCGGATCGCCCAAGGCGGCAAGCTGTGCACTATCAACAGTCATGACTTATGATTAGTGCAGACTGATGATTGAGTCAAGCGGGCGCACCTAGTAGGCCCTGTTTGGCAGTGCGGGAATTTCTCCCGAAAGAGAGATCGCATTCGTTTGGATGGAAGGAATTACGTCAGGTCGAGATCCACCCGGCCGCGAGATCTATCCCTTGCGTTCTTCAAGGCTGTTGCCGCCGTCGACGACGAGCAAGGCGCCGTTGATATAGCTGGCGCTCTCGGAGGCCAGGAACACGACTGCCGCCGCGACCTCGTCCGGCCGGCCGGCGCGGCCCGGCGGCGCATGCAGGGCCGCTATCCGCTCCGGCTCGCTCGAGGCGCCTGTCTCGATCCAGCCCGGCGCCACGGCATTGGCGGTGACGCCGTGGCGCGCCACTTCCAGCGCCAATGTCCGGGTCAGGCCGACCATCCCGGCCTTAGCCGCGGAATAGGCGGCGGTGCCCTGGTAGGAAACCAGCGGCCCGGTCACCGATGCGACATTGACGATGCGCCCATATCCCGCTTCGACCATCGCCGGCAGAAACGCCCTGGTGACGAGAAACGCCGTCTTCAGGCTGGTGTCTATGCCCTGGTCCCACTCGGCCTCGCTCATCGCCAGGAACGTCTTGTCGATGGACGGCGAGGCCAGCGATCCCATGCCGGCATTGTTGACCAGGATATCGACAGTACCGACCTCTGCCTGCAGCCGCTCCACCTCCGCGGCGATGGTGAGATCGGCGATAGCGGCTTTGGCATCGATGCCCTCGCCGCGAAGCCCGCCGGCGCGCTCAAGCACCCGCGCGCTGGCGCCGGTCAGGAAAACGGCATGCCCGGCCTGGCCAAACTGGCGCGCAATGGCGAAGCCGATGCCGTCGACAGCGCCGGCGCCGGTGATCAGGACACGCCTGGTTTTGGGGGTGGTTGCGGCCAAATCAGGCTCCAAAACCCGTTCGGGCCAAACGTGTTACCCGGTACAAACCGTAACCTATGTGTCCGGAACGGACCTATGGAACTTGGCGCACCCGACAGGATTCGAACCTGTGACCTCTGCCTTCGGAGGGCAGCGCTCTATCCAGCTGAGCTACGGGTGCTTTCAGGACGAAGAGCCCGGAAAACGAACCAGCCGGTGAACCGGCAAGTCACCGCTTCTTAGCGGAAGCCGACGCGGGCTTCAACGGCCAAATAGCTGCTGAGCAGACTTGAAGCCCCTACGGCAGCGAAGGGTTTCGGTCAGCCTGCTTGGAGAGACAGCTTGGCCTGAAAATCGAGACGATCAATTAGGTCTACCTTTTCCTGCAGCGGCACAGGTTCGTAGAGCCCGGGGAACCGTTCCCTCACCTTATCCACAAAAGCTTCTAGTTTGGAATCGGTCGCTTCCTTTAGTTCTGCCAAATCGTTATCTGAAAGGGTAATCTGTACAAGACCTACCCGATACCGCTCAGCATAGTACTCCATCCCCTTGGGCAAAGGCTCTTCCGGATTTCTTGTTCGATAGCAATAATACGAGCGATTCGAGAACCGTTTGTGAGAGATCGCTTCAAATATAAAAGTCTCCCACTGCGCGTCGCTAAGTTTTACTTCGCAAGACGCGACCTCCAACTCTGTGCACCCAAGGATTTCGACGCGGTTCATCCCAACGATGTCGGGATTTCCCCATTTGCCACCTGATCGCTTATTTGCGGCATCTTTGGCCACGTAGCCCTTAGTCTCAAACCAAAGGCGTATCAGTGGATAGAGGTCCTTCTCTTGAAATGAGATAGTCCCCTTGTCTGCTTGAACTTCGGTTGCCACCGAGGAGGGATCTGGGCTCGGCGGAGCAACGGTTGGCGAGGTATCCAGCCAGTAACCGCCCCATGCTCCCCCGCTCACAATGCTAGATTCTTGGTCCGTATTTGCCGCCTGACTCAAATAGTTGAATATAGTGTTCCGCGCCAGTGGAGGCTTAAGCTCTCCATCCGACATAAGCTTTGACAAATGATCGACTATATCTTTGCTTCTAACGGAGCTCTCTGAACTAACTGAACCTCTTTTTCGTAGAAATTCTTCCGCATTTCTAATTAAGTTCGAATAAGACGAATTTGCACTCACCAATCCCGCTCCGCCGAGTCCCATTTCGGCAATGAAGCATAGAAACGCCTTCTATGACCAGAGCAAAACTTTGCGTTTTTCATTTCCCTATCCATGGCAGCCTGGTACCTCACTGCGGCCCCGCCGCACCCTTCGCCGTCCGCCGCCGGCGCACCGCGCGTTTGGCTTTCTTGGCGCCGGCCAGCTCGTTCATCGCATCGAGCTGCATCTGCTGCATTTCGGCCAGCCGTGTCCATTGGCGCGAGATCAAATAGTCGAGCTTTTCGTGCAGGTGGCGCACTTCGAGCTCGGCCTTGAGGTTGACGCGGTATTCGTTGAAGGAGCGCAGGCGGTCTTTCACCTCCTGGCGCTTCTGGCTCATCATGATGACCGGCGCCTGGATGGCGGCGATGCAGGAGAGCAAGAGGTTGAGCAGGATGAACGGGTAGGGGTCGAAGGCGCCGTTCAAGCCCTCGAACAGGTTGATGCCGATCCAGACCAGAAGCACGGTGGCGAACGAGATCAGGAACCACCAGCTGCCGCCGAAGGCCGCCATGTTGTCGGAGACGCGGTCGGGAAAGGTCCTGTGCTCCTCGAATTCCTCTTCCGAGTTTTCGGAGATCGTGTCCTGCTTGGCGATCGATTCCACCACCTGGCGGTCGAGCTCGGAGAATTCGCCGTGCTCCTGCTGCAGGAGCTCCTCCATGTAGCGCATGCGGTAGCGGCCGAGCTCCTCGCGGCTGACGCGCGCGCCCTTGGGCAGGTCCGGATGGTCGGAGCGGATACGGTCGGCAAGGCTCGGGCGCAGCGTGTCGATGCGCACCAGGTCGCGCTTGCGGAATTTGCGGCCCGAGATCGCCGACGGTTTCTTCCTGGGCTTTATCCGCGACGCGTCGGGCGGCGTCGGTTCGGAGTCCGGCACTTCGGGTGTGTCGAAATGCTCGTCCGAAACCTCCTGCAGATTGGCCTCGGTGGTCGGCGCCTCGAAATACTCGCCGCCGCTGTCGTTCTGGTTGTCGGCGCCCTGCTGCTCGGATGCCTTGGGAACGGTGCTCATGATGGGCTCCTGCTGGAAGGGGCGAGGATACGCTAGAATACGCTTAGGCGGTGGCGCATATCCACTGCCGGTTTTCGCAGCCTATGCCACGTCTTCCGCACGATTGCGTGACAGTGGCAAAACAATAGCCGGCTGTGGGGTTTTTGTTGGGGGGATGGGGCCGCGGGGTTGCGGGCGAGCGCAAGGGCGACCGCCTGCTGTGCCCGGCTGTTGGCAGGTTAGCGGGCGCTTCCCTCCGACTTCGTCATCCACGGGCGGAGCAGGAGCGAAGCTCCGTCGCGGAGACCCGAGGATCCATGCCGGGACGTTGGACGTGGGTGCAGCGGAGCAGAATTCCGCGCCGTTGCGGCGCCCATAGGTCGCGGCATGGATCCTCGGGTCTGCGCCGCGTCGCTTCGCTCCTTGCTCCGCCCGTGGATGACGAAGTCGAGGGCCCCGGACGGCCCTTCGCAGGCTCAGGGCGTTCGTCATTCGAAAAGCCAAGCAATTGGCTTTTCGTCCGCTGCGCGGACCACTCCTCACCTACTGCTGTTCGGCGTACATCAGCCTGGTCTTGGTGTCGGCCATGGTGGGCGACAGGCTGCGCTGGATCAGCGCTTCGACATGGTCGTTGCGCTGGCGGGCTGAGTCGGCGCCCATCACCACCACGATCAGCTGACGGCCGTCGGCATCGTAGGAGGTGACGATGTTGAAGCCGGAAGCCCTGATATAGCCGGTCTTGATGCCGTTGACGCCTCGCACGCGGCCGAGCATGTCGTTATGGCCGCGCACCAGCCTGCCGCGGAACATGAAGTCGCTTTCGGAGAAATAATGGAAGTGCTGCGGGAAGCGCCGCTGCAACGACATGCCGAGCACCGCCATGTCGTGCGCGGTCGTCATCTGGCCGTCGTCGGGCAGGCCGGATGCGTTGCGGAAGGTGGTGCTGCTCATGCCGAGCTGGCGCGCCTTGGATGTCATCATGGCGGCGAACTGGTCTTCCGAGCCGCCGAGATATTCGCCCACCGCGACCGCCACGTCGTTGGCCGATTTGACGACGATGGCACGGATGGCGGAATCGACGTCGATCGTCTCCCCGCGCCGGAAGCGCATCTTGGTCGGCGGCTGCGAGGCGGCGTGATCGGAAACCGGGATCTGCGTCTCCTTGGTGACGCGGCCGGTGTCCATCGCCTCGAACAGCAGGTAGAGCGTCATCATCTTGGTCAGCGACGCCGGATAGCGCTGCGCCGTCGAATTGACCTCGAACAGCTGCTTGCCGCTCTTTCCATCGACGACGATGGCGGCGTATTTCTGCGGCGGCGCCGGCACGGACAGCACCGTGTCGGGCGGGGTTGTGGTCGAGCAGCCGGCAACCAAGGCCGCCAGGGCCAGGACAGCCAGGATTTTCTGGAAGAGCGGAAAGAGACGCGGAAAGGACAAGGGCTGACTGTTCTGGCGATGCTGTTGCTGAGATAAGGCGAAGCTAACGTAACGCGGCGGATGCGTCCATTTGGTTAATGCCGGTTAGCCCTGGGAATGTCGAGTGGGGCGAGGAACTCGAGCTCCGCTTCCGCCGCCCCGAAATCGCCCCGTTCCTGTCTTTCCTTGCCAGAGCCGCGTTTCCCGTGGGAAGGAGTGTGGCATCTGGCGGCTTGGGGGTTGCAAAATGACTGACATTGGGGCTGGCGCCGCGCCGTCATTGATCAGGGCATCGCTCAGCCGCACCGGCAAATGGGCCGGCAGCATCGCCTTCATCGGCGGCGCCGTTTCCGACATTCTCAACCCGCTGGCGCCGTTTGCCGCCTATATCGCGCTGGTTGCCTCGATCGCGGCCGTGATCATCGCCATTGCCATCGTGCTCAGGCTGGTGCTGGCGGCCAAGGCACTGCCGGCGCTGGTGTTCGCCACCAGTGCGGCGGCGGTTGCCGGCGGCGTCTACGCCGTGCAGAAGGAGACCAGTTCGCAGAACGGCATCATCGCCGGCCTGGTGCCGGCGATCGCGCAACTGCAGAAGTCGATGGGCATCGTCGCCGAAAAGGTGGCCAGGATCGAGCAGACCGTCACGCAGACACAGAAAACCGTCGAAGAGGTCAAGAAATCGACCGACACGGCTGCGCAAAAAACCGATCAGATCGCCTCCGTCCAGCAGCAGCAGACGGCGCAAGGGGCGCAGACGCAAAAGACCGTGGAAGCGGTCAAGCAGACGACCGAGACGCTCGCCGCAGGCCAGCAGCAGCAAGTGGCCCAGGCCGAAAAGCTTCAGGCGACGACCGAACAGATCGCCGCTTCGATCGACACGATCGCCAAGGGGTTTGCCACCTTGGCCGCGCAAGGCGGCGCCATCGCCGAACCGAAACGGCCGGACGAATTCTACCACAATGCCCGTGTCTACGAGCTGTCGGGCGACATGCTCAACGCGCGGCGCTCCTACCTCGCCTTTGCCGGTTTCGATGTCGACGCCATCGACCCCTATACGCGCTTTGCCACGCTGCTGCGGGTCCAGGACGGCAAGGCGGGCGCCCGCGAAGTGTTCGGAGCACTGGCCGACAAGGGCAAGGCGCTGTCGATCAAGCTGGTGCATATCCTGCAGTTCGACGATGCGCAGCGGCTCGACAAGCTCAGCGCCTTCATATCGACCAATCCGGATTTCGCGCCGGCCTATTACCTCGAGGCGCAGGAGTTTTCGGAAGATCGCCTCGGCAGCCAGACGCTGGCCGACAAGCGCAGCGAAGCCCAGGCGCTGACCAAATTCGTCTCCTACGAAAAAGATGGCGGGCTGCTCAAATATTTCGTCGACCAGACCCAGCTTGCCGACTGGCTGGACCGCAGCCGCAGCCGGCTGGCGGCCCTTGGCGACGTCCTCGACCCCGCCCGCTTCGTGCCTTCGCTGACGCCGATGCGCTCCAACCAGGGCTGGTCGATGACCATTTCGCTGCCCGAGCCGGCAACCGCGATATCCTGGCGTCTTGGCGACACCGGCCCCTTCACCGACACCGGCCCGCTGGCGCTCAACGACCAGCGCACCGGCAAGCCGATGCCCAATCCGAGCTTTGAATTGCCCGACAGCACGGCGACGACCACCATCGCGATCAAATATCTCGACATCAGGGGGCGCGAGACCGGCCCGTTCGACATCCGCTTCGATCCCGACGCCGCCCTGCAGCAAGGCAACAAGCAGATCCTCGACCAGTTCTGGACGTCATGGATCGCCTTCGACGCCAGCGGCAATCATGGGCTGGTCTATTTCACGCAGATGCTGTCCTACCGCTGCGCCATCAAGGAGGTGCGTTACAGCCTGAATGGCGCCGTGCTCGACAAGGTGCTTGCCATGCCGCCCTGCAATGCCAAGGACCCCTACGCCATCCCCGATGATTTCCAGCCCTATTTCAAGGTTGCCGACAGCGTGAAATCGATGTCGGTGCAGGTGACCTATACCGACGGGACAAAATCGCCGGTGCGGGAATACAAGCGGCAGTAGGGCGGCACCTTTCGGCGTGTGGGAAGGCGGACATACATCTGATGCAAAATGCGCGCCCGCGCGCTTGCGCGGTGCGCCGAACGGGTTCTTCTTGGCACCCGTCAGATTCGGGTGAGAGCTTATGGACACCATCACGATCAACGCCAAGGGCATTTCGGTTTCGCTCGACCTCACGGTTGGCCACATCGCCGACATGAGCATCGAGAGCGGCGGGCGCCAATTGCGGCCACTGCACCGCGCGCCCTGGGTCGACGCAAGCGAGACGCTGCCTCAAGACCTGCCGCAGGGCACCGTCCGGCTCTCCGGCGACTTTCTCTGCGCGCCGTTTTCGCGCAGCGATGTCGAGGAGGCGCCACTGCATGGCTGGCCGGCCAACAGCGCCTGGGATGTGGTCGAAAGCGGCGCCACCGAGGGCGGATGGCGCGCCGTCTTCCGGTTGCGCCACAAGGTGATGGGCGCCAGCGTCGACAAGATTTTCACCCTGCGCGACGACCATCCCTTCCTCTACCAGGAACACGTGTTTTCCGGCGGGTCCGGCGCGATCTCGGTCGCCCATCACCCGATGACGGCGATGAAAGGCGGCGGCAGGCTGGCTTTCTCGCCGAAGCGGTTTGCCGCCACGCCTGCCGATCCGCTGGAGCCGGATCCTGCACGTGGCCGCTTCATGCTGGCCTATCCCAGCCGGTCGTCCGACCTCGCGCATTTCCCCGCTGCCGGCGGCGGTACGCTGGATCTCACGGACTACCGCATGGAGGATCGGCGCGAGGATTTCCTCACCTTGGTCGAGGCCGATCATGGCGGACCTGGCTGGACCGCGCTTGCGCGCCAGGCCGAGGACGATCTGGTGCTGGTGCTGAAAAACCCGGCCGAACTGCCGGTCACCATGCTGTGGTTCAGCAATGGCGGGCGCGACTACGCGCCGTGGAGCGGCCGCCATCTCGGCGTGCTCGGCATCGAGGATGGGCGCACGGCGATCGGCCATGCCGCCTCGCTCGGCGACAACTGGCTGAAGCGCGAAGGCGTGGCGACGGCATTCGCGCTCGGCGAGGGCGTCTCGTTCCGCCACGTCATCGGTGCGTTGCCGCTGTCGGCTGGCGAACCCCCACGAGAGATCACCACGGCGGATGGCCGTCTTCGGTTGGCTGGCTCCGCGGCCTCGGAGGTGCCGTTCGACAGTGATTTCCTGCGCATCGGCCAGCCAGCGGCGGCATAGTGCAACCCAGCCAACGGCAGGGTTTGAAATTTCCGCCAACTGCCGACAAGATGCGCCTGAAATCGTGCGGAAGGAGCCAAAATGTCCGAAATCGCCCACCTCGCCGCCACCATCTTCAAGCGCGCCGGCAAGGCCAAGCGCTTCATTGTTGCCATTGCCGGACCGCCGGGCGCCGGCAAGTCGACGCTATCGGCGGGCCTGCACGACCTTTTGCCGGAAGGCGCGGTGGAAGTCGTGCCCATGGACGGCTTCCACTTTGACGACATCTTGCTCGAGCGGCGCGGCCTGCGCGCGCGAAAGGGTGCGCCGGACACGTTCGACTTCGGCGGCTTCGAGACGCTTCTGAAGCGCATCCGCGCCGGCGAGCCCGACATTGCCATTCCGGTCTTCGACCGCAGCATGGAATTGTCGCGCGCCGCCGCGGCGATCGTCGATGCCGAGACCAAATTCATCCTGGTCGAAGGCAATTACCTGCTGCTCGACGAGGAGCCGTGGTCGCGCCTTGCGCCGCTGTTCGATTTCTCGATCTTCGTCGACGTACCGCGCAATGAGCTCGAACGCCGCCTGATGGAACGCTGGCACGAGCATGGCCGTTCCGAAGCCGACGCGCGGGCCTGGATAGCTTCCAACGACATGCCCAACATCGAACGCGTGCTGGCACGACGCCGGGCGGCCGACCTGGTCATTGGTTAACCCGGGTTAATCTCGATTAACCCTCTTAATTTTCAATATTTTTCGACGGGAACCTTAAGACTTACAAGGCGTTATCCCGGTCAGGCAATCATGCCAGAAGAGGGATTCCGTCCGATGGCAACCAAGGCAAAAAAGCCCGTCAGGGGCAAGTCAGCCCAACCGAAAGCGACGCAATCGAAGGCCGGGGCTGGTCCAGCGGTCGCCCAGCGCTCAAAGGATGCCAAGCCGGCCTTCGGCAAGGCATCGCCCAAGAAAGTCGTGCCAGGCAGCGCGTCGAAGGTGACCGCGCCCAAAGCGGCAGCGAAGACCGCCCAGGCGAAGAAACCGGCCGCGGCCGGCGGCTCGAAGGTTCGCACGGCAGCCAACGTCGCGGCCGGAGCGGTCGTGGCCACGGCGCGGAGTGTCGCGTCTCTCGCCGCATCTGTCGTCGGCAAGGGCGGGTCCAAGGCGAAAGCAAAGTAGCGACGCGCTTCCCGGCGGGGGCAGATTCAGCTTCGCGCCGGGATGGTCAGGCCCTTCTGTACCGCCGGCCGCGCCAGGCCGCGCTCAAGCCACGCTGCCAGATTGGCGAAATCGTCGAAGCCGACCAGGTCGCGCGCCTCGTAGAAGCCAATCAGGTTGCGCACCCAGCCGAGCAGCGAGATGTCGGCGATGGTGTAGTCATTGTCCATGATCCACTTGCGGCCCTTCAGCCTGACGTCGAGAACGCCGAGCAGGCGGCGCGATTCGTCGCGGTAACGCTCCAGCGGCCGCTTGTCGGCGATCTCGCGGCCGGCGAATTTGTGGAAGAAACCGACCTGGCCGAACATCGGCCCGATCGCCGCCATCTGGAAGAAGACCCACTGGATCGTCTCGTAGCGCCGCGCCGCGTCAACGGGCATGAGCAGGCCGGTCTTCTCCGCCAGGTAGAGCAGGATGGCGCCGGATTCGAAAAGGCCGATCGGCGCGCTGTCCGGGCCGTCGGGATCGATGATCGCCGGGATCTTGCCATTGGGGTTGAGCGACAGGAATTCCGGCGTCCAGCTCTCGTTCTTGCCGATGTTGATCAGATGCGGCTCATAGGGCAGGCCGAGTTCCTCCAGCGCGATCGATATCTTCACTCCGTTCGGCGTCGTTGCCGAATAGAGCTGGATCTGGTCGGGATGCTTGGCAGGCCAACGGGTTGCGATCGGAAAGGCGGACAGGTCGGCCATCGAGAACTCCTGAGCGGGGGGATTCGCACCAAGCGGCGCGGTGTTGGCGGGTCGGCCAAGAATTAGGGCTGCGGTCGGGCCGGATCAATATGGCGGCCGCGCTTTCACCGTGCATGGATAGTCAATCGATCGGATCGCCCGGGCGGATAGTAGCCGCCCGAACAGGTGGTGACCTCCCGGTACTAGATGGCCTTGAAGGCCAGCACCGCATTGGTGCCGCCGAAGGCAAAGCCATTGCTGATGGCGGCGCGCACCTTGCGCTCGCGCGCGACATTCGGCGTCACGTCGAGATCGCAGTCGGGATCGGCCTCGCGGTAATTCGCCGTTGGCGGCACGACGCCTTCGCGGATCGCCATGACGCAGGCGATCATCTCCAGCCCGCCCGAGGCGCCGAGGCAATGCGCGTGCATCGACTTGGTCGATGAGACGGAGAGCGCGCGGGCATGGTCGCCGAAGACGCGCTTGATCGCGAGGGATTCGATCTGGTCGTTGGCCTTCGTGCCGGTGCCGTGCGCGTTGAGGTAGTCGACATCCTCGGGATTGAGGCCGGCATCGGCCAGGCAGAAGCGCATGGCGGCTTCCGGGCCCTCGACGGTCGGCGCGACGATATCGGAGGCGTCGGCCGAAAGGCCGGCGCCGGCGATCTCGGCCAAAATGGTGGCGCCGCGTGCCATCGCGTGGTCGTAGCTTTCCAGAACCGCCATGCCGGCGCCTTCGCCCAGCACTAGGCCCTGGCGGTCGGCCGAGAACGGCCTGCACGTGTCGGGCGACAGAACGCGCAGCGCCTCCCAGCCCTTCAGCACGCCCCACACCAGCGGCGCATCGGTGCCACCGGCCACCATGACGTCGGCGCGGCCGAGCCTGATCTGGTCGACCGCCGAGGCGATGGCATGATTGGCTGACGAACAGGCCGAAGTGACGCCGAACACCGGTCCGCGCAAACCCAGATGCATGCTGACCTGGCCGGCGGCCGCGCCCGGCATGACCCGGGGAACGGTGAAGATGCCGGCGCGATTCTTGCCCTCGATCAGGATGGCGCGATAGTTCTCCTCGACCGTCTCGAACCCGCAGACGCCGACACCGACAATGGTTCCCATCCGATAGGTATTGTCCGCATGCGGCACCAATCCGGACTGCCGCATGGCTTCCTTCGCCGCGATCACCGCCAGCAGGCTGAAGCGATCCATCGACACCAGTTGCTTGCGCTCGATGCCGTGATCCGGCAGTGCTTTGATCTCGCAGCCGGTCTTGACCTTCAGGTCGTGCAGGAAGGGATTGTCGATCGGGCCGATCGCCGATCGGCCGGCCCGCATCTCGGCCCAGATTGCCTGCGCGTCGGTGCCCAATCCGCACAGCCCGCCGATGCCGGTAATGACGACGCGCTTCAGCATTCGGTTAGGCTTTTTTCGCGATCAGCGCGCGAACGGCCTCGACCATGTCGCCGACATTCTTGAGATTGCTCCAGGCATCGACCGTGTTCATCTCGATTTCGATGCCATATTGCTCCTCGAGGTCGAAGATGATCTCGGTCAACTCCAGCGAATGGATGCCGAGCGCCGTCAATTCGGTAGTGGTGGTGATTTCCTCGCCGCCCGGCTCGGCATGGGCCTTGATCTTCTCGATGATGTCCGTTGCCAGCTGGTCAGCCATTCGGTTTCTTCCCCACTTGTCGTTTCCCGGCGCTAACTGAACAGCGCCTTCTTATCCTCGATATCAGGCCGCGATCTTCGCCTTATACCCCCGTCAAGCGTCGCCCGACCGTACCAAGGTGGTTCCCTCTATAGAAACGGAAACGCCATCAAGCAACAAGCTATATGTCGACAAAACCGCCACAGTGCTTAACCTGACGGCGTGGATACGATCGAAAATACGAAGTTATCAGGTCAACTGGCCCAGCGCGCGGCGGGCAAGGCGCAGCTTGGTTGCGCCAGCGTCGACGGCCGCACGCGGCTGCGGCGCCTCTATCAGGACGGCTCGGCCAAGATAAGGCTGCCGGCCGTTTCGGCCGGTCCGCTGGAGGCCGTCCTGATCAACACCGCCGGCGGGCTGACCGGCGGCGACCGCCTCGGTTGGGACGTGGATGTCGGCGCGGATGCCAGCGCCGCGGTAACAACCCAGGCCTGCGAAAAAGTCTATCGCGCCGCGTCGGACCATGCCGAAGTGCGGGTCAAGCTGACCGTCGGCGAGAACGGCAGCATCGCCTGGCTGCCGCAGGAAACCATCGTCTTCGACCGCGCCGCCTTTGCCCGCACGCTCGATGTCGAGCTTGCGGCCGGAGCCGAGGCGCTGGTGCTGGAAGCGGCCGTCTTCGGCCGCCTGGCCATGGGCGAACGTGCCGCGCAGGGCACTTTTCGCGATCGCTGGCGTATCCGGAGGCAAGGAGCCCTCATTCATGCCGAGGATTTCCGCATCGGACCTGCCATTGCCGATACACTGGCCCGTACGGCGATATCCGGTGGCGCGATCGCCGTGGCAACGCTGCTGCTGGTGTCGCCGCGAGCCGAGGCTCTGCTCGATGCGGTCCGGGAGATCATTGGCGACCGAGGTGGCGCCAGTGTCTGGACCGTGACGACATCTGGCAAGCTTCTTGCGAGGCTCTACGCCGAGGACGGCTACCAGCTGCGCCAACGGCTGGTTCCGCTCGTCGGATTGCTCAACGGAAGGGCGGGGTTGCCCAAATTATGGTCACTGTGACTGTGTCCGCATCATTTCAGGAAGACGCATGAACCTGACGCCAAGGGAAAAGGACAAGCTGCTGATCGCCATGGCGGCGATCGTGGCGCGCAAGCGGCTGGAGCGCGGCGTCAAGCTCAACCATCCGGAAGCCATCGCGCTGATCACCGATTTCGTCGTCGAGGGCGCCCGCGATGGCCGCCCTGTGGCCGAACTGATGGAGGCCGGCGCCCATGTCGTCAGCCGCGCGCAGGTGATGCAAGGCATCGCCGAGATGATCCATGACGTGCAGGTGGAAGCGACCTTTCCCGATGGCACCAAGCTGGTGACCGTGCACGAACCGATCAGGTGAGGAGGCCGACATGCTTGAGCTGCGCCCGAACTGCGAATGCTGCGACAAGGACCTGCCACCGGAAGCCCGGGATGCGCGGATCTGCACCTTCGAGTGCACCTTCTGCGCCGGCTGTGTCGAAAACGTGCTTGGCGGCGTCTGCCCGAACTGCGGCGGCGATTTTACAGCCCGGCCGATCCGTCCCGCCGCGATGCTGAAGAAATATCCGGCTTCGACCAAACGCGTGCTCAAGGCCGAGGGCTGCGGTCCCCGCAGGGCCGCCTGACACCGCAAACGAAAGGCAAGTAAATGATCCCTGTCAAACGCCTGTGCCTCTCGGCGATCCTGCTCGTGGCGGCAGCCATGCCTGCCTACGCCCATGTCGGCATCGGCTCGACGTCCTCCCTCATGGCCGGCTTCACGCATCCATTGTCGGGCCTCGACCACATGACGGTGATGCTCGCTGTCGGCCTGTGGGCGGCCCTCAAGGGCGGCAAGGCGATCTGGGCCTGGCCGGCGGCGTTCGTCGGCATCATGCTGGCCGGCGCGGCCCTTGGCATGGCCCATCTGCCGTTGCCGTTCGTTGAGCCGGGCATACTGGCCTCGGTCGTGGCGCTCGGGCTACTGGTCGCGCTGGCGGTCGATCTCCCCGTTTCGGCCGGTGTCGCTATCATCGGCCTGTTTGCGCTGTTTCACGGCCACGCCCATGGCACGGAAGTGCCGGAAAATGCCGGCGGGCTCGAATATATGGCCGGCTTTGCCATCGCCACCGTGCTGCTCCATGCCATAGGCATCGCCGCCGGGCTCGGCCTCGGCATGAGATTTCGTGGTGTGGCCCGCATCGTGGGTGCCGCCTGCGCGGCGATCGGCGTCGGCCTCGTCTTCGGCGTCGTGTGAGGTCCGATGATCCCCGGCGAAATCATGCCTGCCCAAGGCGACATCGAACTCAACAAGGGTCTGCCGACCGTCACCCTGAAAGTGGCCAACAGTGGCGACCGGCCGGTCCAGGTCGGCAGCCATTACCATTTCTTCGAAACCAATGAGGCGCTGACATTCGACCGCGAGAGCGCGCGCGGCATGCGCCTCGACATCGCCGCCGGCACCGCCACGCGCTTCGAGCCGGGGCAGGAACGTGACGTCACGCTGGTGCCGCTTGGCGGCAAGCGCGAGGTCTATGGATTCCAGCAGAAGGTAATGGGTAAGCTGTGAGGACGTCTCATGCTTCGCGCGCAAGGCCGGCGAACGGCTTCACGGCGGGCATGAACGCAGCCGCTGCGCGTCGCTCAGTCCGATGGCTTGGCGGCCGCATAGATGACGATCTTTCCGGGATCGTCGAACTCCACTGCGAGAACATCTTGTGCCAGCACGCGCCGCGACTCGATGGCGTTGAAGAGCAGCGCGTTGGCCTCGATCTCCTTGCGCAGCTCGGTAACATCGTCCTGATGCTGCCGGACCTTGTTCTCGATGACCGGCGGCGGGCCGCCTTCGCTGCGCGCCGCATCGGTCAGGAACACGATATCGACCTTGTCGAGCTTGGACGTCTTGCGCACCGTACTGATGTTTTCCCGCGTGCGTTCGATCGCCGAATTGACCTTTCCAATCTCGGCGGTCGTCTTGGCCTCTTCCTGGTTGACTTGCGAGCCGACGATGCGGTCGACGGTTTCCGGGCTCTGAAGGCCCTGCGCGTTCAGCGCGGCCTGGGGGAGGCCCACTGCCAGAAACGCAGCCGCTGCAATGGCATGCAGCCAACGGATATCTGGCAAGGTGGTATCGGTCATGGTTCACTTCCGCGGTTTGTTCCAACGCTCAGGAAACAAAACGACGCCAACCCTGCCACGGTTCCCTCTCCGATTCGGTGGGCGGACCGGATGCCGGCCCGCCGCGCCGGGTCGTTAACTCGCCTTCTTGGTGATCAGGGTCAGCGCGCCGTTTGGCTCCATGCTGGCCGCGACCACCTGAGCCGAGGTCATGCCCTTGGCCTGGAGGGCGGACTTCACCTTGGGCGTGGCATCGATCGAGCTGCGCAGTTTCTGCAGGCCGGCATCGCCACGCTGGGTGATCACCTGGTTGACCTGCGTCTGGGTGTCCTTCGGCAACTCGCTGATGTCGATGATGTTGACACTCTGGATTGCCGGCGCGGCCTGCTGACCGCCGGGGGCGGCTGGGGCCGGCGCGGTCGGAGCGGGCTGTTGGGCAGGCTGCTGCTGGGCACTGGCGGCGCCCGCCAGCATCAGGCTGGCGGCGGTTGCAAGAACTATCGTTTTGCGCATGGATTTTCCTTCCATCGGTTTGGCAAACGGTCGTTTTGGGGTGGCCTGCCAACCTCAACCGCCAAATGGGATCAGAAGGTGTCGCCCAGCGGGTCATTGCGTGACCATTGGGTGGCGGCAATGTGCAGCCGGGTTTCGACCATACCGCATTTCGGGAGCAATCGCTGATGGCCAGACTGAGCCGTGCCGCCTACGCCCAGATGTATGGCCCAACGGTCGGCGACAGAGTGCGGCTTGCCGACACGGAGCTGATCATCGAGGTCGAGAAGGATTTCACCATCCATGGCGAAGAGGTGAAATTCGGCGGCGGTAAGGTCATTCGCGACGGCATGGGGCAGAGCCAGGTTTCCCGTGCCCAAGGAGCGGTCGACACCGTCATCACCAACGCGCTGGTGATCGATGCCAGCGCCGGCATCTTCAAGGCCGACATCGGCCTCAGGGACGGTCGCATCGCCGCAATAGGCAAGGCCGGCAATCCCGACACTCAAGGCGGCGTCACCATCATCATCGGACCCGGCACCGAAATCATCGCCGGCGAAGGCAAGATCCTCACCGCCGGCGGCTTCGACGCGCATATCCACTTCATCTGCCCGCAGCAGATCGAGGAAGCGCTGATGTCGGGCATCACCACCATGCTCGGCGGCGGCACCGGCCCGGCGCATGGCACGCTGGCCACCACCTGCACGCCGGGGCCATGGCACATGGCGCGTATGATCCAATCCTTCGACGCTTTCCCGATGAATATCGGCCTGTCGGGCAAGGGCAACGCCTCGCTGCCTGCAGCGCTCGAGGAGATGGTGCTGGGCGGCGCCTGCTCGCTCAAGCTGCATGAGGACTGGGGCACGACGCCGGCGGCGATCGATTGCTGCCTGTCGGTCGCCGACGACCACGACGTGCAGGTGATGATCCACACCGATACGCTGAACGAATCCGGCTTCGTCGAGAACACGGTCACCGCCATTAAGGGCCGCACCATCCATGCCTTCCACACCGAGGGCGCCGGCGGCGGCCATGCGCCCGACATCATCAAGGTCTGCGGCCTACCCAACGTCATCCCGTCCTCGACCAATCCGACGCGGCCCTACACGGTCAACACCCTGGCCGAGCATCTCGACATGCTGATGGTCTGCCATCATCTGTCGCCATCGATTCCCGAGGACATCGCTTTTGCCGAAAGCCGCATCCGCAAGGAGACCATCGCGGCCGAGGACATACTGCACGACATCGGCGCCTTCTCGATCATCTCGTCGGACAGCCAGGCCATGGGCCGCGTCGGCGAGGTGGCGATCCGCACCTGGCAGACCGCCGACAAGATGAAGCGCCAGCGCGGGTCATTGCCGCAGGAGACCGGCGACAACGACAATTTCCGCGTCCGCCGCTACATCGCCAAATACACCATCAATCCTGCCATCGCCCATGGCCTGTCGAAGGACATCGGCTCGATCGCGGTCGGCAAACGCGCCGATCTGGTGCTATGGAACCCGGCCTTCTTCGGCGTCAAGCCGGACATGGTGCTGATCGGCGGCATGATCGCCGCCGCCCCGATGGGCGACCCCAACGCCTCGATCCCGACGCCGCAGCCAATGCACTACCGGCCGATGTTCGGCGCCTATGGCAAAGCCCGGACCAATTCGTCAGTGACCTTCGTTTCGAAAGCCGCGCTCGAGTCGGGGCTGCATGGCCGGCTCGGCGTCGACAAGCAGTTCGTCGCCGTGGAAAACACGCGCGGTGGTATCGGCAAGCATTCCATGGTGCTCAACGATGCCACACCGCATGTCGAGGTCGATCCCGAAACCTACGAGGTGCGCGCCGACGGCGAGCTGTTGACCTGCGAGCCGGCAACCGTGCTGCCGATGGCGCAGCGGTATTTTCTGTTTTGACGCGAAATCGGCGACCGCCTCAAGTGGTGCAAAATCCATTGCAGGGGAGGATTCCACACCGCAATATGCGGCCTCGAAAAGTCGTATTGTGATTAGGCATGGCCACCGAAATAGCCTCTCCCCACGACATCTTCCCGCATATTCGCATCGTCATGGGCATGGTGATCGGGCTCGGCGTCACTCGCCTTCTGTCGGGGCTGGCTCGCATCGTCCAGCATCCGGGCCAGTACCGGCTCTATCCCGTGCACCTCGCCTGGGTCGGTTCGGTGCTGCTGATGATGGTGCATTTCTGGTGGTGGGAGTTCGGCCTTTACGCCATCGAAACCTGGACCTTCGGCAAGTACCTGTTCATCATCTTCTACGCCATCACGCTGTTCCTGCTGTGCGCGCTGCTGTTTCCGGATTCGATGCTCGATTACACCAGCTACGAGGACTATTTTTACTCGCGCCGCGCCTGGTTCTTCGGCCTTCTGGCGGCGACTTATCTGCTCGATGTGATCGACACCCTGCTGAAAGGGCCGGAGCATTTCGCCCGCTTCGGCAACGAATATCTGTTCCGAACGCCGATCTTCGTCGCGCTCTGCATCGCCGCGATCCTGGTCCGCGACCGCCGCTTCCACATCGCCTTCGTCACGGCGGCGCTGATCTACCAGATATCGTTCATCCTGCGGCTCTTCGACACGATCGTATGACGCCAGCCGATGATCTAGAGTTTCGGGGAAAGGCAGGTTCAGCGATGTACAAGGCCATTGGATCGCGTGGGTCCCGGGTCAGCCGCGTCCTCTGGATGCTCGAGGAACTCGGGCAGCCCTATGAATTCGTCGAGGTCAAGCTCCGCTCGCCGGAAGCCTATGCGCTCAATCCGTCGGGCAAGGTGCCGATCCTCATCGACGGTGAGCTGATCGTGACGGATTCGGCGGCGATCTGCGTCTATCTCGCCGACAAGCACGCCGATAAAGGCATGGGTGCCAATCCGGGCCTTGCGGGCCGTGCCGAGATGGATTCCTGGATGCATTTGCCCAGAGCGAATTCGAGGCGCCGCTGTGGAACAAATTGCGCCATCGCTTCCTCTTA
Source organism: Mesorhizobium sp. M8A.F.Ca.ET.207.01.1.1 (assembly GCF_004794715.1). Taxonomy (NCBI): domain Bacteria; kingdom Pseudomonadati; phylum Pseudomonadota; class Alphaproteobacteria; order Hyphomicrobiales; family Phyllobacteriaceae; genus Mesorhizobium; species Mesorhizobium sp. M8A.F.Ca.ET.207.01.1.1. Next base: position 375,528 of record NZ_SRUS01000003.1, read on the forward strand.
CCCAGGGAAGTGCGGGTCGAGGTCGGCCCCGCGGCGGCCTATGATTTCGCTACGGAGCTCAAGGCACTGGATCGCCGGCTCGGCGACAAACCGTTCGCACTCGGCGACCGGTTTTCCGCCGTCGACGTGCTGCTCGGCGATATGGGCGGCTGGGCCCGAGCCGGCCGCTTCCCGATCGAATCCGACCGCGTCAACGCCTATTTCGACCGCGTGCTGGGCCGCCCAGCCCGCGCCCGTGCCCAAGCCAATGCATCGGCCCGAAAATCGGAATCGGTTTTCGGAAAGCACGATGCATAGATTCAAACATGTTAGAGCGTCCTTTGCGCGTCCAAGGGGACGCGCGGCGCTCTAATGGCGGAGCCATGAAATGAAGCTCAACCTCAACACCGACTTCACCAAATTTCCGCGCGCCGTCTCGGTGCTGCCTGCCGGCACGGCCGCGACCACTGTGCCTTCCGGCCGTGCGGTCCTCGCCCATGACGAGCGGCATCTGCGCCGCCGCGCCATCGAACTTGCCGACGGCGGCAAGGTGCTGGTCGACCTGCCCGAGCCCGTTGCCCTGAACGACGGCGACCGGCTGGTGCTGGAGGACGGCGGTCATATCGAGATTATCGCGGCGCCCGAAGAGGTCTATGACATCCGCGCCCGCGACGCCGTGCATCTGACCGAACTCGCCTGGCATATCGGCAACCGCCACCTCGCCGCCGGCATCGAGGCGCACCGTATCCTCATCCTGCGCGACCATGTCATCAAGGCGATGCTGGAGGGGCTCGGCGCCACGGTGCGCGACGTCTCGGAGCCGTTCAAGCCGGTGCGCGGCGCCTATTCCGGAAGGCATGGCCATGCCCACGCCGAGGCGCACAGCCATGGCCACGGCGAATCCCATTCGCACAGCCATGCGCATTCGCATCACGATCATCATCATGACTGACCAGCCCTCCGGCATCGCCCTGCTGCGGCTGATGGCATGGCTGTCGCCGGCCTTTCCGGTCGGCGGCTTTGCCTACAGCCATGGTCTGGAGCGCGCGGTGCATGACGGGTTGGTGGACGATGCCGCCGGCCTTGCCAGCTGGCTGGAGACGCTGGTCGAGATGGGCTCCGGCTGGAACGATGCCGTGCTGTTCGCCGAGAGCTGGCGCCGCGCCCGCGAAGGCGGCGATCTGGCCGAGGTCGCCGCGCTGGCCGAGGCACTGGCCGGCTCGCGCGAACGCCACGCCGAGGCCATGCTGCAAGGTGCGGCCTTCCTTAAAGCGGCCGGCGCCTGGCCCAATTCCGTGCTGGAGCGCTTGCCGGCCGAATGCGCCTATTGCGTCGCTGTCGGCGCCGTCGCCGGGGGCAATGGCATTGCGCTGCAGGACGCGCTGTCCGCCTTCCTGCAAGCCTTCTTTTCCAACCTCGTCCAGGCCGCGATCCGGCTCGGCGTCATCGGTCAGAACGAAGCCACCGCGCTGCTTGCCGGCTTCGAGCCGCTGGCGCTCTCGACGGCGGCGCGCGCGTCCCGCTCGACATCGGACGATCTCGGCGGCTGCGCCTTCGTCTCCGACGTCATGGCGATGAAGCACGAAACCCAGTATTCGCGATTGTTCCGCTCATGATCCTCCTCGCCTTCGTCCTCTCATTCGTCCTGCTGCTGATCACGGCACTGCATGTCTATTGGGGCATCGGCGGCATCTGGCCGGGCAGGGATGCCGCGTCCTGCGCCCATGCCGTCGTCGGTTTTCGCGGCGTCGACGAAATGCCGACACCGATCGCCAGTTTCGCCGTTGCCGCCTGCCTTGGCCTGGCGACGCTCTGGCCGCTGGCGCTCATCGGGTTCTTCGCCTCGCCCTTTCCCAAGGAGGGCCTTGCCGCCACGTCGATGCTGATCGGTCTGGTGTTCCTGGGGCGTGGCATTGCCGGTTTCACGCCCTGGTGGCGCCGGCTGGCGCCGCAACAGCCTTTCGCGTGGCTCGATACCAGTCTCTATTCGCCGCTGTGCCTGCTGATCGGGCTCGGCTTCGCGGCTCTTGCCATTATGGAGTTTCCGATATGACACAAGCTAACGGTCCTCTTCGCATCGGCATTGGCGGCCCCGTCGGTTCCGGCAAGACGACGCTCACCGAAAAACTCTGCAAGGCGCTGCGCGACGAGTTTTCCATCGCCGTCGTCACCAACGACATCTACACCAGGGAAGACGCCATGATGCTGGTCCGGCTGCAGGCGCTGCCGGAGGACCGCATCGTCGGCGTCGAAACCGGCGGCTGCCCGCACACCGCCATCCGCGAGGACGCCTCGATCAATTTGCAGGCGATCGCCGAGTTGAACCGCAAATTCCCCGATCTCGACATCATCTTCATCGAATCCGGCGGCGACAACCTTGCCGCCACTTTTTCGCCGGACCTTGCCGACCTGACGCTCTATGTCATCTCGGTCTGCCAGGGCGAAGAGATTCCGAGAAAGGGCGGCCCGGCGATCACCCGTTCCGATTTCCTCATCATCAACAAGAGCGACCTGGCGCCCTATGTGAATGTCAATCTCGACATCATGGAAAGCGATGCGGGCCGCATGCGTGGCAAGCGCCCGTTCGGCTTCACCGATCTTTCGCGCGGCAAGGGCCTGCGGGAGGTGATCGACTTCATCGTCGAGCACGGCGGACTGCGCACCATTGGCGCCGCAAGCACCGCGGCATAGCTGGCCGTCTGCACCAAGCGAAAGCGGTTGCAGGCACCAGCGGCGCGCGCCATTCTTGCCGAAACCGGAGGATTTTTACGATGAGCATAGCCCGCCTGCAGAAGGAAACGCTGACCAACCTGCCCTTCTACGAAGAGCGCGTCGATCTCGCCTGCGCCTTCCGCTGGACGGCGCGTCTCAACATGCACGAAGCGGTGGCCAACCATTTCTCGCTGGCCATAAACGACGACGGCACCAGGTTCCTGATGAACCCGAACCAGGTACATTTCTCGCGCATCAAGGCGAGCGACCTGATCGAAATCAACGCCAACGACCCTGACACACTTTCGGGGCCTAATGCACCCGACCCGACGGCATGGGGCTTGCACGGCGCCGTCCATCGCAACGTACCGCACGCGCGCTGCGTCATGCATGTCCATTCGATCCACGCCACCGTGCTGGCCTCGCTGGCCGACTCGACGCTGCCGCCGATCGACCAGAATTCGGCAATGTTCTTCAACCGCCATGTCGTCGACGCGCACTATGGCGGGCTGGCCTTCGAGGAAGAGGGCGAACGCTGCTCGCAGCTTCTCGCCGACCCCAAGGTCAAGGTGATGGTGATGGGCAACCATGGCGTGCTGGTCATCGGCGACACCGTCGCCGACGCCTTCAACCGCATGTTCTATTTCGAGCGCGCCGCCGAGACCTACATCAAGGCGCTGTGGACCGGTCGCCCGCTGCGCACGCTCTCCGACGCGATCGCCGAGAAGGCGGCGAGCGAGATGGACGACTATCCCGGCCAGGCCGAGCGTCACCTCGCCGAGTTGAAGGCGATCCTCGACGAGCAGGAGCCGGTGTACCGGAATTAAGCGATCATTTCGCAACGCCGGTAATTGGCGAAACCGTCAGCACCGCCACTTTCTCCCCGTCACTATACGGGGAGAAATGTCCGGCAGGACAATGAGGGGCGGCACCAAGGTCTCAGAAATCAGAACCTGCACGCCGACGTTTTGCCAAGTCAGCGCTGCCCCTCATCCGCCTGCCGGCACCTTCTCCCCGTATAGTGACGGGGGAGAAGGAGGCTACTCACAGCCCGAGCTGAGCCCGCAATTCCCCGGCGCTGTTGATGACGATGGCGCCGGGCGGTCCTTCCATCGGCTTTTCAGGCCAGAAGATGGTCTTCATTCCCGCCGCCAGCCCCGCCATGGCGCCCGGCCAGCTGTCGTCGACCGCGACGGCGTGCGCGGGATCGACGTCGGCCAGATAGGCGGCGCGCAAGAAAGGCTCGGCGTGCGGCTTGCCGTCGCGCACGTCGTTGCGGCTGATCGTCTTCATGCCGGGATAGGTGAGGCCGACCATGCGCAGATTGGCGTCGACGATCATCCGGTCCGAATTGGACACCACCGCCTGCTGCACGCCGAGCGCGTGCAGTTCGTGGAAGACCTCGATAGCGCCTGGGCGCGGCTTGAGCCCTTCGACCAGCGGCAGGTAATGCTCATATTTGTGAACGATCCACTCGTCGAAGGGCAGTCGCAGCCCGAACTCGTCGCGCATCATTTCGTAGACCGGCCAGGCGGCGACGCCCAGCACGCGCTCATGCAGATCGTCAGGCGGCGTCAGGCCGGCATTGCGCATCGCTGCAATGAGGGCTGCCTCATGCAGCGGTTCGCTGTCGACCAGCGTGCCGTCCATGTCCCAGAAAACCGCCTTCGGTGTCATGCAGCGCTCCTTTTTGCGATCCCTTAAAGGGTTTGCGGCGGGAGATAAACCTTTGGCGGCCATAGAACATGCCTTCAAAGCGAAACGGAACCCGCCGCGTTTTCTCCGACCGGGTATTGGCCGAGAAACCTCCGCTGTATCAGCGTAAGCATTTGCTCTTGAGATTGACAATTGCGCAGGCGGCCATTCCCTGCGAAACTGATACGGATCGCCTGATGATCGGCGGGTTTCGGGAGGCAAGACGTGAATAGCCGGCAGGATGGCGGCAGCAACAGGCTGGACGACGCGGCGCGCGCCGGCTGGCTCTATTATGTTGCCGGCAACACACAGGACCAGATCGCGGCCACGCTTGGCATATCGAGGCAGACGGCGCAGCGGCTGGTGTCGCTGGCGGTGTCGGAAGGCTTGATCAAGGTCCGCGTCGATCATCCGATCGCCAACTGCCTGGACCTTGCCGCGCGGCTGAAATCACGCTTCGCGCTCGACCTTGTCGAGGTGGTGCCGAGCGATCCCAACTCATCCTCCACCACCATCGGCATCGCCGAAGCGGCCGCCGCCGAGATCGAACGGCGGCTGCGGTCGCCGACACCGATCGTCATGGGCATCGGCACCGGACGCACGCTGAAGGCGGCGATCGAACAATTGCCGCCGATGGAATGCCCGCAGCATAAGGTGGTGTCCTTGACCGGCAACATCTCGCCGGACGGTTCGGCCGCCTTCTACAACGTCATCTTCACCATGGCCGACAGGGTCAAGGCGCGGTCCTTCCCGATGCCGCTGCCGGTCATCGCCTCCTCGCCGCAGGAGCGCGAAATGCTGCTCAACCAGCCGATGATCCAGCCGACGCTGGCGCTTGCCGCCGAGGCCGATGTCACCTTCATCGGTATTGGCGACCTCGGCCCGAAGGCGCCGCTCTACGAGGACGGCTTCATTTCCGAAAGCGAGCTGAAAGCCTTGCAGAAGGCGGGCGGCGTCGCCGAAATCGTCGGCTGGGTGTTCGATCGCGAGGGCCGCATGATCGAAGGCATCACCAATGACCGGGTGTCGTCGGCGGCGCTGCCGTCGCGCGAGAAGTCGCTGGTTATCGCGCTCGCCATGGGCGAGCGTAAGCTGCCGGGAATCCTGGCGGCCGTGAACCGGCGGCTGGTCAACGGGCTCATCACCGACGAGCGGACGGCGACCGCCCTGCTGGCCGGTATTTGACGGCTTCCTGATAAAGCCAGGAAGGCTATTGGTGCCGGCCGAAAGGGTCGTTGCCGTCGAGAAAACCGAGGTCGCGCTGCAGATGGGGCGACAGGTCCCTGATGTCGAGATGCGCCTTTTTTCGGGGCGCGAACCAGCCGAATCCGTCCACCAACCACGAAATCCAGCGATGATCGGGAGCGGGAGTGCATTTTTGCTGCGTCATGGTCATGATCGTCAACCTTCGCTATCCTGAACCCGAATGACGGGTTGAGGATGAATGTCGGCCTTGCCGGCCGCCTTTGCCAATCGAACGTCGATAACGACCCATAAGGAGGCTTTATGCCTGACCTCAGCGCGCCGCAGGTTTCGCAACTGCCGCCATTGCAGGCGATCCGGGTGTTCGAGGCGGTGGCGCGGCATCTTTCTTTCACCAAGGCCGCCGGGGAACTCGCCATGACGCAAGCCGCGGTCAGCTACCAGATCAAGGTGCTGGAGGAGCGCGTCGGCGCGCCGCTGTTCCTGCGCCGGCCGCGACAGATCGAACTGACCGAAGCGGGCCAGCGCCTAGCGCCGGCTGTCAGCGAGGCCTTTGCCATCCTCAGCCAGGCCTATGCCGCCGCGCGCGGCGGCGCGGACGGGCTGCTATGTGTCACCACGGTGCTGACCTTTGCCTCGAATTGGCTGGCGCATCATCTGGGCGCGTTCCAGATCGCGCATCCGTCGCTTGCCGTGCGGCTCGAGACGTCGAGCCGGCTGACGGATTTCTCCCGCGAGGACGTCGACCTCGCCATTCGTTCTGGCGGCGGCAAATGGCCCGGGCTGGAAGCCCACAAGCTTCTCGATGCCGATTTCACGCCGATGCTGAGCCCGAAGCTCGCGGCGAGCATCGGCGGCATCAACGAACCGGCCGATCTGCTCAAGCTGCCGATCCTCGATCCCAGCGATATCTGGTGGACGCAATGGTTCGAGGCCGCCGGCGTGCACAGCCATGACCTTGCCAGGCGGCCCGGCAGCAGCATGGGCGCGCAAGCCTATGAAGCCAACGCGGCCATATCGGGCCACGGCGTGGCGATCCTGACCCGGGCCCTGTTCAAGGCCGAACTCGCCGACGGCCGTCTGATCCAGCCGTTCGACCTGGTCGGCGACGACGGCCACGCCTACTGGTTGGTCTATCCGGAAGCCCGCCGCAACGTGCCCAAGATCCGCGCCTTCCGCGATTGGCTGCTGGCCGAGATCGCCTGCTGACCGGTTCGTCGCGCCCGCTTCGATCCTGGACCCCTTTCTGTCCCGTTGCCTGATATCCGGCACGCGCGCGGCTCGTCGTCTCCAACTTCCATCCGTCGGCGGTCCATCGGCAAGCCCGGTGCTGCGCTGCAGCATCGAATCCGGCTTGACATAATTCACACTTAGTGAGTAATTGCTCACAGCCAAGGCAAATGCTCATCTTGGTCCATGGGAGGAATTTGATGAAACTTCGTACGCTCATCCTGGGCTTGTGCTCGGCCAGCGCGCTGGCTTTCGCCGCACATGCCGAATCCATCACCATCGCCACCGTCAACAATGGCGATATGGTCCGCATGCAGAAGCTGACCGACGACTTCACCAAGGCCAACCCCGACATCCAGCTCAACTGGGTCACGCTCGAAGAGAACGTGCTGCGCGAGCGTGTCACCACCGACATCGCCACCAAGGGCGGCCAGTATGACGTGATGACCATCGGCACCTACGAGGTTCCGATCTGGGCCAAGCAGAGCTGGCTGCTGCCGCTCGACAAGCTCGGCGACGACTACGACGCCAAGGACATCATCCCGGCCATCGCCGGCGGCCTCTCGGTCGACGGCAAGCTCTATGCCGCGCCGTTCTACGGCGAAAGCTCCTTCGTCATGTACCGCAAGGACCTGATGGAGAAGGCTGGGCTGAAGATGCCCGATGCGCCGACCTGGGACTTCATCAAACAGGCCGCCGACAAGATGACCGACCGCGCCAATGGCGTGAACGGCGTCTGCCTGCGCGGCAAGGCCGGCTGGGGCGAGAACATGGCCTTCCTGACCGCCATGTCGAACTCGTTCGGCGCCCGCTGGTTCGACGAGAACTGGAAGCCGCAGTTCGACCAGCCCGAGTGGAAGAAGACGCTGCAGTTCTATGTCGACCTGATGAAGGCCGACGGCCCCGAAGGCGCGTCCTCCAACGGCTTCAACGAAAACCTGGCGCTCTTCCAGCAGGGCAAGTGCGGCATGTGGATCGACGCCACAGTCGCGGCGTCCTTCGTCTCCGACCCGAAGAACTCGACCGTCGCCGACAAGGTCGGTTACGCCTTGGCGCCTGACAACGGCCTTGGCAAGCGCGGCAACTGGCTGTGGGCCTGGTCGCTGGCGATCCCCGCCGGCACGCAGAAGGCCGACGCTGCCGAGAAGTTCGTCTCCTGGGCGACCAGCAAGCACTATGCGGAGCTCGTCGCGTCGAAGGAAGGCTGGGCCAACGTACCTCCGGGCACGCGCTCCTCGCTTTATGCGAACGCCGAGTACCAGAAGGCGGCTCCGTTCGCCAAGATGACACTGGACTCCATCAACGCCGCCGACCCGACGCATCCGACCGTCAAGCCGGTGCCCTATGTCGGCGTGCAGTTCGTCGCCATCCCTGAATTCCAGGGCCTTGGCACAACCGTCGGCCAGCTCTTCTCGGCGGCACTTGCCGGTCAGTCGAGCGTCGACGATGCGTTGAAGCAGGCCCAGGACGCCGCGACCGCGGCGATGACCGAGGGCGGTTATATCAAGTAAGGCTCCTCCCGGTGCCGAATGCCGGTCACCTCCTCGACCGGCAACGGCCGCCCGAAACCCAGTTCGGGCGGCCGCCTTTCCAACGCCTGTGAAAATTCAGTCTGATCCTTGAAGGGTGACCGTCATGGCTACTCAGCAGACCCGTTCGCTTGCCCGATTCATGATGGCGCCATCCGTGGTGCTGCTGCTGGTCTGGATGGTTGTTCCGCTCGCTCTCACGCTGTGGTTCTCCTTCCAGCAGTACAACCCGCTCAATCCGGTTCGCGATGGCTTCGTCGGCCTCTCGAACTACGCGCTGTTCTATTCCAACCCGGCTTTCCTGCAGTCGATCCTCAACACGCTGGTCCTGGTGGTCAGCGTGCTGCTGATCACGGTGATCGGCGGCATCCTGCTGGCACTGCTCATCGATCAGCCGATGTGGGGCCAAGGGATCGTGCGCATCCTCGTCATCTCGCCGTTCTTCGTCATGCCGCCGGTCGCCGCTCTGGTGTGGAAGAACATGATCATGCACCCGCAATATGGCGTCTTCGCCGACATAGCGCGCTTCTTCGGGGCGCAACCGATCGACTGGTTCGGGCAGCATCCTATGACGGCGATCATCATCATCGTCGCCTGGCAATGGCTGCCTTTCGCGACATTGATCCTGCTGACCGCGCTGCAATCGCTCGACGGCGAGCAGAAGGAAGCCGCCGAGATGGACGGCGCGGGCTTCATCAGCCGCTTCATCTATCTGACGCTGCCGCACATGTCGCGCGCCATCACCGTGGTCATCCTGATCCAGACGATCTTCCTGCTCTCCGTCTATGCCGAGATCCTGGTCACCACCAATGGCGGCCCCGGCTATGCCTCCACCAACCTGCCCTTCCTCGTCTACCAGAAGGCGCTGCTGGAGTTCAAAATCGGCCAGGCATCCGCGGGCGGTGTGATCGCCGTCATTCTCGCCAACATCGTCGCCTTCTTCGCCATGCGCGCCGTCGGCAAGAACCTGGACAAGTAAGGGAGGACAAGATGGCACGCGCAGTCACCACCCAGCACAAGACCATCGCGACGGCAGCCGCCTGGATCGTCGCCCTGCTGATCTTCTTTCCGATCCTCTACACGATCATCACCTCGTTCAAGTCGGAACAGGAAGCGATCCAGGGCTTCAACCTGATCCCGTCTGGAACCTTCGAAAGCTATTCCGAGGTCCAGGCGCAGAGCGGCTATTTCAAGTTCTTCTTCAACTCGGTGCTGCTCTCGGTCGGCTCGACCGTCCTGGCCCTGCTCGTCGCCATCCCGGCGGCATGGTCGATGGCCTTCTCTCCGACCAAGCGGACCAAGGACATCCTGATGTGGATGCTGTCCACCAAGATGATGCCCGCGGTCGCGGTTCTGTTTCCGATCTACCTGATCTTCCGCGACACCGGTCTGCTCGACAGCCGCATCGGCCTGATGGTCATGCTGATGCTGATCAACCTGCCGATCGTGATCTGGATGCTCTACACCTACTTCCGCGAGATTCCCGGCGAGATCCTGGAAGCGGCCCGCATGGACGGCGCGTCGCTGTGGAACGAGATCATCTATGTGCTGACGCCGATGGCGGTGCCGGGCATCGCCTCGACGATGCTGCTCAACATCATCCTGGCCTGGAACGAGGCATTCTGGACGATCCGGCTGACGACCACGGAAGCAGCACCGCTTACCGCCTTCATCAGCTCCTTCTCCAGCCCGCAAGGCCTATTCTGGGCCAAGCTTTCGGCGGCCTCGACGCTGGCCATCGCACCGATCCTGATCATGGGCTGGTTCAGCCAGAAGCAGCTGGTGCGCGGCCTGACCTTTGGTGCGGTGAAGTAACGGAAATTGCCTGAAGCAATCGGCGAAAAATAGCTCTCGGGGAGGAAACCATGGGAAACATCACGCTCAAGAACGTCTCCAAATCCTTTGGATCGACGTCCATCATCCCCGGTCTCGACCTGGTGATCGAGAATGGCGAGTTCGTCGTCTTCGTCGGCCCGTCGGGCTGCGGCAAGTCGACATTGCTGAGGCTGATCGCCGGCCTGGAAGACACCAGCGGCGGCACCATCAACATCGATGGCCGTGACGTCACCGGCGAGGCGCCGGCCAAGCGCAAGCTTGCCATGGTGTTCCAGTCCTATGCGCTCTACCCGCATATGACGGTTGCCAAGAACATCGCCTTCCCCTTGAAGATGGCGGGCGAGGATCAGGCGACCATCGACAGGAAGGTGAAGGACGCGGCGCGCGTCTTGAACCTCACCAACTATCTCGAACGCCGTCCCGGCCAGCTCTCCGGCGGCCAGCGCCAGCGCGTCGCCATCGGCCGCGCCATCGTGCGCCAGCCCTCGGCCTTCCTGTTCGACGAGCCCTTGTCCAATCTTGACGCGGCACTGCGCGGCACCATGCGGCTCGAAATCAGCGAGCTGCACCATCAGCTCAAGACGACGATGATCTACGTCACCCACGACCAGGTCGAGGCCATGACCATGGCCGACAAGATCGTCGTGCTCAACGCCGGCAACATCGAGCAGGTCGGCTCGCCGATGGAGCTCTACAAGACGCCGCGCAACCTGTTCGTCGCCGGCTTCATCGGTTCGCCGAAGATGAACCTGATCGAGGGCGCGCCGGCCGCTAAATATGGCGCCAAGACGATCGGCATCCGGCCTGAACATATGCAGATCTCGACCACGGCGGGCGACTGGAAGGCCACCGTCGGCGTGGCCGAGCATCTGGGTTCCGACACGTTCCTGCACGTCCAGGCTGACGGGATCGGGCCACTGACGGTGCGCGCCGACGGCGAACTGGCGGTCCGCCACGGCGACACCATCTATCTCACGCCCGACCAAGCCAAGCTGCACCGCTTCGGTCCCGACGGCAAGGCGATGGCCCAGTGAGTATGGAGCGGTGAGGATGGAGCGGTGAGGCTGAGAGGCAAATCGGCGCTGATCACCGGGTCGGCGCGCGGCATCGGCAGAGCCTTCGCCGAAGCCTATGTGCGCGAAGGCGCCACCGTGGCGATTGCCGACATCAACCTCGACGCAGCACGCAAGACCGCTGCTGAAATCGGTGATCACGCCTATGCGCTAAAGCTTGACGTCACCGATCAGGCATCCATCGACGCCGCGGTCAAGGCGGTGGAGAGCAGGGCCGGCGGCCTCGATATCCTGATCAACAACGCCGCTCTGTTCGACCTGGCACCGATCGTGGAGATCTCGAAGGCGAGCTACGAAAAGCTGTTTTCCGTCAACGTTGCCGGCACGCTGTTCATGCTGCAGGCAGCCGCCCGGTCGATGATCGCGCGGGGCAAGGGCGGCAGGATCATCAACATGGCGAGCCAGGCCGGGCGTCGCGGCGAACCGCTGGTCGCGGTCTATTGCGCCAGCAAGGCCGCCGTCATCTCGCTGACGCAGTCAGCCGGGCTCGACCTGATCAAACACCGCATCAATGTCAACGGCATCGCGCCCGGCGTCGTCGACAGCGACATGTGGGACGAGGTCGATGCCTTGTTCGCCAAATACGAGAACCGGCCGAAAGGCGAAAAGAAACGGCTGGTCGGCGAGGGCGTGCCGTACGGCCGCATGGGCAAGCCGGAAGACCTCGCGGGCATGGCCGTGTTCCTCGCCAGCGACGAGGCCGAATACATCGTCGCCCAGACCTACAATGTCGATGGCGGCCAATGGATGAGTTGAAAAGGATGAGTTGAGGGGGAAGGCGCTTCTCTCATTTCCTCCGGAGAAGTGCCGAGGGGATGGATGAGGGGCAGCATACTGGAACACCAGGTGCGGCCCCTCATCCTCACCCTCCCGAAGGAGGCGAAACAGTCGGGCTGCAAATCGGCCAAAGGGTAAAGCAGATGACCGTGAAACTCTCTTCCTCAAGCCTCGCCACGCTTCCGTCCAAGGTCGCAGGTCCGAACTATGACCGGTCGGCGTTGAAAGCCGGCATCGTGCATTTCGGTGTCGGCAATTTCCACCGCTCGCATCAGGCCGTCTATCTCGACGACCTGTTCGGTCAGGGCATCGGCCATGATTGGGCCCTGGTCGGCGCCGGCGTGTTCGACGGCGAGAAGATCGGCCGCGGCAAGCTCGAAGAGCAGGACTGGCTGACCACCGTGGTCGAGCAGGACGAAGGCCACATGAGCGCCCGCGTCACCGGAGCGATGATCGATTTCCTGATGCCGGGCGATGCCGCCGCCACCATCGAACGGCTGGCCGATCCGGCGATCAGGATCGTATCGCTGACCATCACTGAAGGCGGCTATTTCATCGATCCGGCCTCCGGAGTCTTCAATCCGACTCATCCTGATATTGTCGCCGACGCGCAGCCGGGCGCCACACCAAAGACCGTGTTCGGCATCATCCTGGCTGGCCTCATGCGCCGCCGTCAGGACGGCATCGTGCCGTTCACCGTCATGTCCTGCGACAACATTCCCCATAACGGCCATGTCACGTCGGACGGTGTGATCGGCCTTGCCCGCCTGATCGAAGAGGACCTGGCGAACTGGGTCAGCGACCACGTCGCCTTCCCGAACGCCATGGTCGATCGGATCACGCCGGCGACCAGCGACCGCGAGCGCAAGATCCTCGCCGACGACTTCGGCCTCGAAGACAATTGGCCGGTGTTCTGCGAGCCGTTCCGGCAATGGGTGCTGGAAGATCATTTCACCGATGGCCGCCCGCCGCTGGAAAAGGTCGGCGTGCAGTTCGTCAAAGAGGTCGCCCCTTACGAGCTGATGAAGATCCGCATCCTCAATGGCGGCCACGCCACCATTGCCTATCCGGCCGGACTGATGGACATCCACTTCGTCCATGAGGCGATGCAGGAGCCGCTGGTGCGCGGCTTCCTCGACAAGCTCGAGCATGACGAGATCATCCCGACCGTGCCGCCCGTGCCGGACACCGTGCTGGAGGACTATTACCAGCTCATCGAGAAGCGCTTCTCCAATCCCAAGATCGGCGACACGGTACGCCGGCTCTGCCTCGACGGCTCCAACCGCCAGCCGAAATTCATCATCCCGACCATCGCCGACCGGCTGAAGGCGGGCAAAGGCGTTGCCGGTCTGGCGCTGGAATCGGCGCTGTGGTGCCGCTACTGCTTCGGCACGACGGACAGCGGCGCCGTCATCGAACCCAACGACCCGAGCTGGGATCGGATGCAGGCAACGGCAAAGGCGGCAAAGGCCGCGCCTGCCGCCTGGCTTGCGATGGACGACATCTATGGCGATGTCGGCCGCGCCACCGCCTTCGTCGAGGCCTTCGCCCACGCGCTCAACGTGCTCTGGGCCAATGGCACGCGCGCCACGCTGACGCGCTACATCGCCGGCAAGCTCTGAGAGCCAGCCGGCACCATGACGCCTGAACTGGTCATCTTCGACTGCGACGGCGTGCTGGTCGACAGCGAGGCGCTCTCCGTCTCGGCGCTGCTCGGCATGATCGAACTTGCCGGTGGCAGCATAGGCGAAGACGCCGCCTACGAGCATTTCCTAGGCAAGAGCATGAAGAGCGTGCGCGAGATCCTCGGCCGCGACTTCGGCCTGGAGATCACCGACCGGCATCTCACCGCCATGCGCGTCGACCTCATGCGAAAGTTCCGCGAGGAGCTGAAGCCGATCGCCGGCGTCAGGGAGATGTTGCCGAAGCTCCGCCTGCCGTATTGCGTTGCCTCTTCCGGTACGCTGGAACGGATTCGTTACGCGCTCGACGTCACCGGCCTGCTTACGCTGATGGAGCCGCATCTGTTCAGCGCCGCCATGGTTGCCAGGGGAAAGCCGGCACCGGACCTTTTTCTCCACGCTGCCGCCAGCATGCGGGCACGTCCGCGCAACTGCCTGGTCATCGAGGACAGCCCCGCCGGCGTCGCGGCGGCACGCGCGGCAGGCATGCGCGTCTTCGCCTTCACCGGCGGCGCGCACGCCGGCAACCCGGCTCTGAAAGCGCGGCTTGCGTCGACCGAACCGGACTTTATATTCGCTGACATGCTGCAATTGCCCGATCTGATTGCAGGCCTGGGAGCGAGAGTTAAAGCATCTTGACGAAACAGTTTGTCTGCGCGGTCGATGTCGGCACCGGGAGCGCTCGCGCGGGCATTCTCGACGCCAGTGGAACCTTGCTCGGCCGCGCCGAGCGGCCGATCGCGATGAACCAGCCGAAGCCCGATCATGCCGAGCATGATTCGCGCGACATCTGGTCCGCCGTCTGCACCGCCGTGCGTGCCGCGCGCGAAAAAGCCGGCGTCGCCGCCGAGGACATCGCCGGTATTTCCTTCGATGCCACCTGTTCGCTGGTGGTGCGTGACAGGCAAGGCGGCCAGCTCAGCGTTTCGACCACCGGCGACCAGCGCTGGGACACCATCGTCTGGCTCGACCACCGCGCCATTGCCGAAGCCGACGAATGCACGTCGAGCGGCCACGAGGTGCTGAATTATATCGGTGGCGTGATGTCGCCGGAGATGGCGACGCCGAAGCTGATGTGGCTGAAGCGCAATCTGCGCAAGACCTGGAATGAAGCCGGCTATCTATTCGACCTGGCCGATTTCCTGACCTGGCAGGCGACGGGATCGCTGGCCCGCTCGCAATGCACGCTGACGGCGAAGTGGACCTATCTGGCGCACCAGGAAACCGCATGGCAGCGCGATTTCTTCGAGCTCGTCGGCCTCGACGATCTTTTTGATCACGGCAATCTGCCCGAAAGGGCAAGTCCGGTCGGCGCCGATATCGGCCGGTTGACCCCGCGGGCAGCCGCCGAACTCGGCCTGAGCGAGGAATGCCGGGTCGGCGCCGGCGTCATCGACGCCTATGCCGGCGCGCTTGGCGTGCTCGGCGGTTTTGCCGGCGATGACCAGAATATCGGCCGGCATCTGGCGCTGATCGCCGGCACATCGAGTTGTGTCATGGCGATGTCGCCCGATCCGCAGCCTTTCGCCGGTGTCTGGGGCCCTTACTACGGCGCCGCACTGCCGAAGCTGTGGTTGTCGGAGGGCGGCCAGTCGGCGACCGGGGCGCTGCTCGACCATATCATCCGCTGGCACGGCGCCGGCGGCGAGCCGAACGCGGCCATGCATGCCAGGATCGCCGTGCGCGTGGCCGAACTGCGCGCCGCCGAGGGCGAGAACCTTGCCGCGAGGCTGCATGTGCTGCCGGATTTCCACGGCAACCGTTCGCCGCTCGCCGACCCGCATGCCGTCGGCGTGGTCAGCGGGCTGACGCTGGATTCCTCCTTCGACAGCCTGTGCAAGCTCTACTGGCGCACCGCCGTCGGCATCGCGCTCGGCGTGCGCCACGTGCTGGAGGCGTTGAACGAGAACGGCTACCTGATCGACACGCTGCATGTCACCGGCGGCCACACCAAGAACCCGCTCCTGATGGAACTCTATGCCGACGCCACCGGCTGCACGGTGGTCGAGCCGCTGGCCGACGAGGCCGTGCTGCTCGGCACCGGCATGGTCGCCGCCACCGCCGCCGGGCTTTTCCCCGACCTCAACGCCGCCTGCCTTGCCATGCAGCAGGGCGGCAGGACGCGCGCCGCCAACCCGGCAGCCGGCGCCCGCTTCGACCGCGACTACCGGATCTTCCTGGAAATGCACCGCCAGCGGCAGGCGCTCGACGCGATAAGGTAGGCTCTGGAGCAATTCCAGGAAAAGTGTGAGCGGTTTTCCCGGGACAAGCGCGTAGCGCTTGCCCTTGGGAATTGCGTTAAAACAAAGAGTTAGAGCATTTCACCGTTTCCGTGAAACGGTGAAATGCTCTAACGGCCGTCACTGCCGCAGCAGCGACACGCCGGACGCCGCGTCGAAGAGGTGAATGCGGCTGTCCTCGAACGTGTAGCGGATGCCGCTGCCGCGCGTCGGACATTCCCGGGTCGGAACCAGGGCACTGATTTCCTTGCCGCCGGTGCCGAACGTCACCAGCGCGTCATTGCCATGGAACTCGATCAGGTCGGCGGCACCCTGCAACAGGTTCCCGGTCTCGTCGGCTCCGGCGGTCTTGAGGTCCGGCGGGCGGATGCCGAGCACCGCGCGCGACACGCCATGCAGGTCGAAGCGGGAGCCGTCGATGGAAAACACCGTGCCGGCGCCGGTCAGGGTCCAGCGGTCATCCTTGCGCCCGATGGCCACGTCGATGAAATTCATGTTCGGCGTGCCGATGAAGCCGGCGACGAACATATTGGCCGGACGCTCGTATATTTCGGCCGGCGAGCCGATCTGCTCGATCTTGCCGTCCTTGAGCAGCACGATGCGGTCGGCCAGCGTCATTGCTTCGAGCTGGTCATGGGTGACGTAGACGGTGGTGGTCTTCAACGACTGGTGCAGCCGCGCGATCTCGACGCGCATATGGTTGCGCAATTTGGCGTCGAGGTTCGACAGCGGCTCGTCGAACAGAAACACTTTCGGCGTCTTGATCATGGCGCGCGCGATCGCCACGCGCTGCTGCTGGCCGCCGGAAAGCTCGGTCGGCTTGCGCCCGAGATAGGGCTCCAGCCCCAGCGTCGCCGCCACCGCCCGCACCCGCTTGTCGATCTCCGGCGCCGGCGCCTTCTGGCGCCGCAGCCCGAAGGCGATGTTGTCGAAGATGCTCATGTGCGGATAGAGCGCATAGTTCTGGAACACCATGGCGATGCCGCGGTCGCCGGGATCGAGATCGTTGACCACCTTGCCACCGATCGAGACCTCGCCGCCGCTGATGTCCTCCAGCCCCGCCAGCATCCGCAGCAAGGTCGACTTGCCGCAGCCGGACGGGCCGAGGAAGACGACGAATTCGTGCTCCTCGATCGCCAGGTTGAGGTCGCGGATGACCGAAGTGGCGCCATAGACCTTGTCGACATGGGAGCAAACGATCGCGGACATGATCAGCCCTTTTCGCCGGTAAGCAGGATCTGCAGTTTGACGTCCTGCGGGTTGCCCTCGGCGGCCCGCTCGAAAGCCTTGATGCTGTCGGCGAAGTCATAGGTGCCGGTGATCAGCGGCTTGAGGTCGACCTTGCCTGAGCCGATCAACTGCAGGGCGCGGTCGAAGATGTTGGCATAGCGGAACACCGTCTCGATGCGCACTTCCTTGGAGATCGCGGCTGGAACATTGAGGCTCACCGGTTCCACCGGCAGCCCGACCAGCACCACCGCGCCGCCGGGGCGCACGACGTCGAATAGGTCGGCGAACGCCTTCGGGCTGCCGCTCGCCTCGAAGACGATGTCGGCGCCCCAGTTGTCGGTCGCGGCGGCGACGGCATCGACCAGCGACCGCTCGCCGATATTGACCGGCACGATGCCGGCATATTGCCCGGCGATCGCAAGCTTGGGCGCGGAAAAGTCGGAGATCAGCACTTTCGAGCAGCCGCCGGCCAGCGCCGCCAGCGCGATCATGATGCCGATCGGGCCGCAGCCGACGACGACGGCGACATCGCCCGGAACGATGCGGGCACGGCTTGCCGCCTGCATGCCGATGGCGAACGGCTCGACCATCGCGCCCTCGGCGAAGGAGACATTGTCCGGCAGCCTGTAGGTGAAAGCGGCCGGGTGCACGGCATAGGGAGCAAGAATGCCGTGCACCGGCGGGGTCGCCCAGAAGGTGACGTCCGGATCGACATTGTAGATGCCGAGCTTTGTCGCGCGCGATGACAGGTTGGGCACGCCCGGCTCCATGCAGACGCGGTCGCCGAGCTTCAGGCTCGCGACATTGGCGCCGATCTCGACCACCGTTCCGGCGGCCTCGTGGCCGAGCACCATCGGCGCGCGCACGACATAACTGCCGATCGCGCCATGCGTGTAATAATGAACGTCGCTGCCGCAGACGCCGACCGTGTGGATGGCGATCTTGACATCGTCTGGTCCGACGTCGAGCGGGAGCGCGATCTCGCGCAGCGACAGTTCGCCTTTTTTCTCAAGCACCAGTGCCTGCATCGACGTAAGCCTCACTTCAATTCTTCTTTTGCCGGAAAACGGAATTCAGGAAGCCGCTCAACACGCCGAGGAACAGCAGCGGCGGCAGCGACAACAGCACGACCGAGGCGTTGAGAATTCCCCACGGCACGTTCATGCCTTGCTGGGAAAGTTCGGAGGCGACGATCGGCAAGGTCTTGGCGTTGGAGCTCGACAGCATCAGCGCGATCAGGAATTCGTTCCAGACCAGCACGAAGCTGAAGGCGACCGCTCCGGCCAGCGAGCGTGCCGCCACGGGCAGCGCGATGCGCCAGAACACCGAATAGGCGCCGTAGCCGTCGACGAAAGCGGCCTCCTCGACCTCTTTCGGCACGGCCTGGAAGGCAGGAATGGCGAGCCACATGATCACCGAGATGGTGAGCAGCGAGTAGGTGACGATCAGCGCCGGCAGCGTGTCGTAGAGCCCGAGCTGCAGCCAGATCACCATCAGCGGGATCGCCACTGCCACCGGCGGCAGGAAGCGCAGCGACAGCACGAAGAACTGGATGTCGCCGGCCCAGCGGTTGGGATAGCGCGCCACGGCGTAAGCCGCCGGCAGGCCGAGCACGACGCCGATCAGCACGGCCGAGCCGCAGGCGACGATCGAGTTGTAGAGCCCGGTCAGCACGCTGTCGCGTCCGATGATGTAGCTGATGTTGGCCAATGTCGGCGTGAACACCAGGCGCGGCACGCGGGTGATGATGTCGACATTGTTCTTCAGCGCGTTGAGCGCCGTCCACAGCAGCGGAAACACGGCCATGAAGCCGGCAAACGCCAGCACGATCCTGCCGATCAGGCGACCCGCTCTCATGCCTGCACCCGCTTCCACAACATGGTGAAGGTAATGACGGTGGCGATCATCATCAGCACCGCCATCGCCGAGGCATAGGAGACCTTGCCGGACTCGATGAAGCCTTGCGAGAAGGCGTACATGTCGAGCGTCTCGGTCGCCACGCCCGGCCCGCCGCGGGTCATCACATAGATCAGGTCGAAGGAGCGCAGCGATTCGATCATCTTGACGAACATCAGGCTGACCAGCGGCGCCTTCAGCATCGGCAAGGTCACATAGGCGTGGATCTGCCAGCGTTTGGCGTGGTCGAGCCTCGCGGCCTCGATCGGCTGCGGCGGCAGGGTCTCCAGCAGTTTCAGCACGATCACGGCGAAGAACAGGCCCCATTGCCAGACGTCGACCGAGGCGACGGCGAACAGCGCCGTCGACGGTTTGGAGAGCGGGTCGAAGATCAGCCCGCCGGTCAACAACCGATAGGGGTAGGTGGCAATGCCGTAGAGCGGATGATAGGCGAATTTCCACACGAAGGCCGCCGAGACGCGCGGCAACAGCACCGGGATGATGAACAGCAGGCAGTAGACATTGCGCAGACGTGGGCTGGCGACCTCGAACATCAGCACGCCGAGCCCGATCGCCACCACCATCGTCGCCACGACGGTGACGATCTCCCACTTCACCGACACCCAGACGGCGTTGAGGAAGCGGCGGTCGAGGAACAGGTCGGCAAAATTCGCGAACCAGACCCAGGAATAGCCGGGTGCGCTCAATTCGCGGTTCTGCAAGGCGATGACGATGGCATAGAGCGTCGGCACCATCGACAGGATCAGCAGAATGACCAGCGTCGGCACGACAAAGGTGACCGGCAGGGATGAACGTCGAGGCATTGGTCTCAGGCCTTGCTGTGTCGCTGATATCTGGACATGACGAAACCGTCGCGCATTTCAGGGAAAGGCAGGCCCTCCTGCGGCGCACAGGTCCCGGCATTCGCGGGAATGCCGCGGACCGTACGCCGCAAGAGGGAGGGGCCTACTTCTTCACCAGCTCGTTGGCATAGGCTTCGAGTTCGTTGAGGCCGCCCTTGACGTCGGTGCGCGTTCCAGCGACCAGTTCCTCGAGGATGATGCCCCAGCGGTCGCCGAGATCGGGCCAGCGCGGATCCTGCCAGAAGTTGACAGCAGTCACCTTGCCGGTTTCGGCCAGCGCCTGGCCGAGATCGGCGCCGTAGATGTCGGCGAACTCCTTGCTGGACAGGATGCTGGTGCGGTTCAGCTCGCCGAACTGATGGGCGTCGAGCCGGCGCTTCTCGTTCTCCTTCGATGTCGCCCAGGCGATGAACAGGCCGGCGCATTTCTTCGAAGCATCGTCGGCATTGGCCTTCGCCGCGATGGCGAGGCCATGGCCGTAGCCGCCGCCGGGCAGCGGCGAGGGCGGCGGCAGGAAGCCGATCTTGCCGACCACCTGCGAGGTCTTGGGATCGACCGCCATGCCCGACAGCGGCGTCGATTCGACGAGGATCGCGACCTGGCCCGACAGGAAGGCGCCGGTCGATTCATCCCAGCTGCCGGTCTGCGTGCCGGGCGCCGAATCCTTGAACAGTTTCAGATAGGTCTCGGTCGCCTTGACGGCGGCGTCCGAGTTGAAAGCCGGCTTGTCGCCGTCGAACCACTTGCCGCCATAGGCCTTGAAGAACGGCATCCAGCGCCAGACATTGGCGCCTGAACCGCGCGCGCCGCGCAGCGCGATGCCGTACATGCCCTTGCTGGCGTCGGTCAGCTTCGGCACGTCGGCGATCAGCTCGTCCAGCGTCTTGGGCGGCTGGATGCCGGCGGCCTCCAGCACGTCCTTGCGATAGACCATCAGGTCGCCGCCGCCGGTCAGCGGCGCGAACCACACCTTGCCGTCATAGGTGGCGACCTTCTGGCGGCCCGGATCGAAATCGGCATAGTCGTAGTCAGCCGGGTAATAATCGGTCAGCGGCACGATCCATTTCGACGAGGCGAACAGCGCCACGTTCGCTTCATCGACATAGTAGACGTTGTAGTTGCCGACCGTGGAGGCGTCCGCGCGCGACTTCGCCCGCCGGTCGTTCTCGTTCAGATAGTCGATTTTGAAGCTCGCGCCGGAGAGCTTCTCGAACTCGGCCTTGGAGTCCTCCAGAAGCGTCAGGCCGTCGCGCGGCTGCGCCAGCACCTTGACCGGTGCCGAGCAGACCGGCGCCTGCGCCAGTGCAAGGGTTGAAACGGTAGCGGAAAGCACGAGAGCTGCGCCGAGGCTGGCAGCGAGCCGAACTGGTTTCATGGTCTTTTCTCCTCCAGGAATATTTCGCGGGAAGCGCAGGTCCTCGGGTTACGCGATCCTCACCATCGCCCGAACGACATGCCGCCCATCGCCAAAATGCGCAGTTGCGATGGGCCAAGCTAGAAGCCCCGTTGCAGCAGACCTGTACTTTTATGCATTGTGCAGCGCAAAACCCGGCCTCCCTATGGGGAGCCTGTCACACGAGTATCGATCTGGTCCAAAACGATGATTCAGGAAGCGCTTATGCGCGCATCGCCAGACGCTGTCGCGACAGCTTGCGATAGGATGACGGCGTCATCTTGTGCTTGCGCAGGAAGGCGCGGTTGAAATTGGAGATGTTCATGTAGCCGACCTGGAAACAGATATCGGTGATCGGGACGTCGGTATCGGCCAGAAGCTTGCAGGCCTGCCAGAGCCTGAGCTTGGCAAGATGGTCGCTGAACGAATTGCCGGTGTTCTTCTGGAAGAAGCGCGAGAAAGTGCTTTCACTCATGCCGGCCAGATCGGCCATGTCAGGCAGTTTGAGATCCTCGGCGAAGTGCTGGAACAGATAGGTCAGCGTGCGCTGGATGATATCGAGCGAAGCGGCGTCGAGAACCGGCGAGAAATCCGGCGACGACAACAGCTCGTATTCGTCGGTCCTGGCCAGCAGGTCGACCAGTTCGAGGAACAGGCAGAGGCGGGCGAGCCCCTGCACCGTGCCCATCCGCTCCATGAGCGCGGCGCCTTCAAGCGCGGTTCGGCCGTGGAAGACGATGCCGCGCAGCGACCGCTCCAGGAACGGCTCCAGTTCGCGCAGTTCCGGCAACAATCCCGCCGATCCGCGCAGCCGCTCGGGATCGAATTGCAGCACGATGTCACGGCCCTCGATCAATTCGTCCGGCTGCACCGCGGTGACCCAGTCATGCGGCAGGCCGCCGCCGACGATGGTGAGGTAGCCGGGCCCGAACTCGCCTATATGGTCGCCGACCAGCACGACGCCGGAGGATTTCCTGAGCAGATGGATCTCGTATTCCGGATGAAAATTCCAGACATTGCGCTCCCAGGGATAGTCGTCCAGCCGCCACAGGAAACTGTCGCTCGCCTCGGTGACGATGTGCTCGAAGGAAGGCGCCGTGCGCGGGATCGCGGCCGTGTTCTTTCTGCGTCTGAACGCCATCCTGCCTCCCACATTCGCCGGTTGCCGATGTCCAATCCGTAGCAGCCCCCGGCCGGCAAGGGAACGAGGCGACGCCTGCCGGGCAAAGCCGCTGGCTCAATCTGTTCACGCGCCTCCTCCCTTGCCTTCATGTCGCATTTCGTTCAATAGACGGCGCAAACGCCGCGAAACCGAAGGTTTTGCCGTTTGCAATGCGGCTTCCGGCTCTTTGCCGATGCGCCGCAACCTTGAAAGAGCAGGACAATGTCCGCGATCGAAGCCGGCGCCCGCGCGCCGGAAAATCTTTGGCGCCAGGAAATCAGGGCGACGCTGGCGCTGGCCTGGCCGATGGTGCTGACCAATCTCGGCCAGACGGCGATGACCGCGACCGACGTCATGATGATGGGGCGCCTCGGTGCCGATACGCTGGCCAGCGGCGCGCTTGGCGCCAACCTCTATTTCATGCCGCTGATCTTCGGCCTCGGCCTGATGCTGGCGACCTCGCCGATGATCGCCACCGAGCTTGGCCGCCGCCGCCATTCCGTGCGCGACCTGCGCCGCACCGTGCGCCAGGGCCTCTGGCTGGCAATCCTGATCTCGATCCCGATCTGGCTCGTTCTCTGGCACGGCGAGGCCATCCTGCTGGCGATGGGGCAGGAGCCCGCGCTGGCGCATCAGGCCGGCATCTATCTGCGCTGGCTCGAATGGGCGGTGCTGCCCTTCTACGGCTACATCGTGCTGCGTTCGTTCATCTCGGCGCTCGAGCGGCCGGGCTGGGCGCTGGTCATCGTCTTCGTCGCCGTGGCTTTCAACGTGTTTGCGAACTGGGTGTTCATGTTCGGCAATCTGGGTGTTCCGGCGATGGGCATCGCCGGCTCGGGCCTTGCCACCTCGCTGTCCAGCACGCTGATGTTCGTCGGCATGGCTGTCGTGGTGATGTGGGAGAAGAAGTTCCGGCGCTACCATCTGTTCGGCCGCTTCTGGCGGTCCGACTGGCCGCGCTTCAAGGGCCTGCTGCGGCTCGGCCTGCCGATCGCCGGCATCCTCGCCTTCGAGGTGACGATCTTCAACGCGGCGGCGCTGCTGATGGGCCTGATCGACGCCGATTCGCTGGCCGCGCACGCGATCGCCATCCAGATCGCCTCGATCTCCTTCATGGTCCCGCTCGGCCTCAACCAGGCGGTGACGGTTCGGGTCGGACTGGCGCATGGCGCCGGCAATCCCGAGGGCGTGTCGCGTGCCGGCTGGACCGCCTTCGTCATCGGCGTTTCGTTCATGGCGCTGATGGGGCTGGTGATGGTGCTTTGGCCGCATCTCCTGATCAGCGCCTTCATCGACCTGGGCAATCCCGCCAATGCCAGGGTGATCGCGCTTGCCGTGTCGTTCCTGGTCTTTGCCGCCCTGTTCCAGGTCTTCGACGGCGCGCAGGCGGTTGCCGCCGGCATGCTGCGCGGCCTGCACGACACCAAGGTGCCGATGATCTATGCCGCGATCGGCTACTGGGGCGTCGGCCTGCCGCTCGGCGTGCTGCTCGCCTTCCATTTCGGCTTCCACGGCGTCGGCATCTGGATCGGCCTGTCATCGGGGCTGGCCGTGGTGGCGGCGCTGCTTCTGGCGCGCTGGCTGCGGCGCAACCGCATCGCGCCGTCGCTGGCGTTCGGACATTGAATCCCGAGGGCCGCCAGGCCTGGCGGCGGTCAGAATGTCGGCGGCGTGTTGACCCAGAGGATACGGACGGTGGTCGAACCGACATTGCGGTAGCCATGGCCGAGTTCGGAGTTGAAGTAGAACGCGTCGCCGGCCTCCAGTGCCACCACGTTCGCCTCGACCAGCAACTCGACAGAACCTTCGAGCACGTAGCCGAATTCCTGTCCCTTATGGCGGATCAACTCGAGGCTGCCGCCGCCGGCCTCGATCACATGGACGTTGATCTGCAACAGATATTCCGGACCGGACGGCACCAATTGCTCGAGCACGACATGGTTGCCCGAACGCCGATGTCCCGTCTCCATGTGTGGACGCTCGTTTTGCCTTAACACGAACACTTCCGAGGCATTGTGCTGCAGCGTGCCGAACATTGCGTTCATATTGATGCCCAGCGCCTGCACAAGCCGGTGCAGGGCTGCCATCGAGGGCGTCGCCAGGTCGTTCTCGATCTTCGACAGATACCCTTCCGTCAGGCCGATGCGGGCGCCGAGCTCCTCCAGACTGAGGCCAAGCACCTGTCTGGCATGGCGCAGCTTGACGCCGATCTTCGGGGTTTCGTTTCTGTCGCGCATCTCAGGTCCGCATCTTCATCCAGTCCGCCAGCTTCGCCAACAGGAAATCGACCTCCGCCGCGGTGTTGTAGTGGGCGAGCCCGATCCGCACGACGCCGTTTCGGTCCGCAAGCCCCAGCCGCCTGATCGGCTCCAAACCGTAATTGTGTCCGTGCCAGAGATAGATGCCTTCTTTTGCCATTGCTTTGGCGATGTCGGCGGGATCGGCCCCGGCGACGGTGATCGACACGGTCGGCACCCGGCGCGCCTGCGCCGCCACATCGGTTATGCCCTGGATGACGACGCCATCGATTCTGGACAGTCCGGCAATCAGCCGTGCTGTCAGGACGCGCTCATAACGGTCGGCGGCTTCAATGCCGGCGACGATGCGCTCACGCCGCGTCGCATGCGGGTGGATATTGCCGAAGGACTGTCCGAGCCAGGCATAGTGCTCGACCGCGCCAAGCACTCCAGCAAGCGCCTCGCGGCTGGTCGTCCCCGTCTCGAATTTCCCGGGCGGCGTGTTCGAAGCCGCACGCACCTTATAGGCGGTCAACGCCTGCAGCAGATTCAACCGGCCCCACAACACGCCGTGATGCGGTCCGAAAAACTTGTAGGCCGAGCAAACCAGGAAATCACAGCCAATCGCCTGGACGTCGATCACCCCATGCGGCGCGAACTGCACAGCGTCGACATAGCTCAGCGCCCCAACCGCGCGGGCGCGCCGAGCGATCCGCTTCACGTCGTTGATCGTGCCGGTCACGTTGCTGGCATAACCGACGGCGACAAGCTTGACCTGCTCGTCGATCGTTGTCTCCAGCGTGGACAGGTCGAGTTCGAAGGTTTTCGGATCAAGGTCGATCCAGCGGACTTCAAGCCCGCGGTCCTCCGCCAGCATCAGCCAGGGCGCGACGTTGGCGTCATGATCCATGCGCGTCAGCACGATCGCGTCGCCGGCGTTCAGGTCGCGGCCGATGGCGCGCGAGACGGCGAAAGTCAGGGTCGTCATGTTCTGGCCGAACACCACTTCACGGAGGTCGGCGGCGTTGAAGAAATCGGCCATCGCCTGATGCGCGTCGTCGACCATCGCCTGGGCTGCGAGCGAGGTTTCGAAATAGCCGCCGAGATTGGCGTTGGTCTCGATCATGGCGCGCGTCATGCGCTCGATCGATCGGCCCGCCATCTGGGTCCCCGCCGGATTGTCAAAGAAAATCCGCTTCGTCGGCGCGGCATCTCTCGCCATCGCCGGAAAGGCATCGCGGACTGTGTTTACATCCATGTCTGAATTCCGTGTCTGACTGGTCGTTGTGCGGGGTCCTGCCGCCGACAGAGGCTTCAGGCGTTCAGCCGGTGGCTTCGTGGATCGCGACAGCGCGAGCCGGGAAGCCGGATCCGGCCTTCGGCTTTGGCCAGCTTGCCATTATCAACGCACCGGCTTCGGGCACCTTGTCGAGATTGGCCAGGAGCTCGATCTGCCAGCAGTCGCGGGACAACACATAATATTCCAGACTTGCATCGCCCGCCGAAGTGGCGCGGCCGGGGTCGGTGTCCATGCCCTCGTGCCCGATCGCAGTGACACCGCGGCGCTCCAGAAGTTCCTCCAGCACCGGCTTCGACCAGCCCGGCGCATGCGAGATACCGTCGGCCGACCTGTTCTGAAACGTCACCGGGTCCGGCCAGCGCGGCCACCACCCGGTGCGAAGCGCGACAAAGCACTTTTCCGGGATGCGGCCGTTCCGGGCCTCCCAGGCGGAAATGTCGTCCAGCGTCGGCGTCGCGTCGGGATCGGCCACTACCCTGTCGGTGATGTCGAGGATGACCAGTGGCAGAAGCATCTCCGACACCGGCAGTTGATCGATCGAGCGGCCGCCGTCGATGAAGTGCACCGGCGGGTCGACATGCGTGCCCCATTGCCCGACGAAGGCGTAGTGGTGCACCTGAAAGGCGTCGCCCTTCGAAAAGTCGAGCAACGCGTTGCGCTCTTCATCCGGGAAGGCCGGGAAATGCGGCTGGCCCGGACGAAAGGCATGCGTCAGGTCGGTGAAGGTCGCGGCGGAGAGCCGCGACCTGTAGATGTCCCAAAGCGAGCCCCGAGTCGACAAGATCACGGCTCCGCGACGAAGGTCGGTGCCGCTTCACTCGCCAAGACAAGCTTGCCGTCCTTGACACCGATGACCGAAACCGACTTGTCCGGCACCGAAATGCCCGGACGGTAGGTGATGGTGCCGGTCACGCCGTCGAGCCCGGACGTGGCGGCAAGCGCGTCGCGGATCTTGGCCGGATCCGGTGCGCCGGCGCGCTTGATCGCGTCGGCCATCAGCTTGACCGAGTCGTAGCCGAGCGCGGCGAAGGCGTTCTCGGGCGCATTGCCGACCGCCTTGGTGTAGGCGTCGATGAAGGCCTGCACTTTCGGGCTGGCGCCCTCACCGATATAGGCATGGGTGGTGAAGTAGGTATCCTTGGCCGCGTCGCCGCCGACCTGGATCAGCAACGGCGTGTCGTAGCCGTCGCCGCCGACCACCGGCAGATTGATGCCGGCCTGACGCATCTGCTTCAGGATCAGCCCGATTTCCTCGGCATTCGACGACGAATAGACGAAGTCGGGCTGCGGCGACAGCGCCTTCAGCTTGGCGATCTGGGCGGTAAAGGTCTTGTCGCCGATCTTGTAGGTGTCGCGCTCCAAGATCTTGCCCCCGCCATGCTCGTAGGCGGAGACGAAGTAGTCCGACAGCAGCGTTGTATATTCGGTGCCGATGTCGGTCAGCAGATAGGCTGTCTTGCCGTTCAGCTTGTTCAGCGCGAATTCCGCGCCAACCGCGGCCTGAACATTGTCGCCGAAAGCGGCGAGGAAGATCTCGTTGCCGAGCTGGCTCGGCAATTTCGGCGAGGTCGCGCCGGGCGTGATGAATGGTATCTGCGCCTTCTGGACCTGCGGTCCGATGGCCAGCACCGAGTCGGAATCGGCGAAGCCGATGATGCCGACGACCTTGTCACTGTCGATCAACTGGCTGGCGACGGTCGAGATCGTCGTCGAATCGCTCTTGGAGTCGTAGATCACCAGTTCTATCTGCTGGCCGAGCACGCCGCCGGCGGCGTTGATTTGGCTCGCTGCCAGCTTGGCGCCATTCAGCATCGGACCATCGAGCGAGGCCTGAATGCCGGTCAGGTTCGCCGGATATCCGATCTTGATCGTGTCGGCAGCAAGTGCCGTACTGGCCGAGGCAAGCGCGAAGAATGCGCCCAGTCCCAGGCCGATTGTGCCGCGTCGAGTGAGTCTGATCATGGTTTTCGTTCCTCTCTCTGGTTCACCGTTGCCGATCTTTGGGTTAATCCGAACGTGAGCTCCCGGTCGCCCATGATCCCCTTCGGCCGGAAGATCATGATTAGAATGAAAATGAAGCCGAGCACGATCTGGCTGGCGCCAAAAAGCGCCGGCACCGCGAAATCGCCGATGGTGAAGCCGCGTTCGACCGCGCGCAAAACCTCCGACAACAGCGAAACGCAGATGACGCCGACAATCGCGCCGGTCAGGGAGCCCATGCCGCCCAGCACCAGCATGGTGATCAGGCTCATCGTCAGCGCGAAGTAAAAGGTGTTTGGCGAAAACGAACCGAGATAGTGCGCGTAGAGCGACCCGCCGACCCCCGAGAAGAACGCGCCGGTAACGAAGGCGATCAGTCTGGTCCGCAGCACGCCGATTCCGACGGCGCTGGCCGCGATGGTGTCGTCGCGCACCGCCTTCATGGCGCTCCCGAAAGGCGAATAAACCAGGCGGGCCAGCACGAACAGCGTGATGGCGAGCCAACCCATCACCCAGGGCAACGTCGTCTCCAGCGGCACGCCGGTGAAGGTGCGGGCGCCTCTGGTGAAATCCGAGGCATTGATCAGCACCACGTTGACGATGATCAGGAATCCCATCGTCGCCACCGAAACGAAGTAGCCCGACAGGCGCATCAACGGATACCCGACGACCACCGCAAGCAGCGCCGTCAGAAGACCCGCCACCAGCGTCGCCGGCAGGAAGGGGAGGCTGAAGGCATGCAGAAACGCCGGCAGATGCGGCAGCAATGCCATCTTCTGCTGCACCGGGATCGACAGGATCCCCGAAATATACGCGCCGGCGCCGATGAATCCGACATGGCCGAGCGAGAACACGCCGGTAAAACCATTGCTCAGCGACAGTGCCAGCACCAGGATCGCATTGAGCGCGATCAGCAGGATGATCCGGACGAAATAGTCGCTCAGCACGTGCGGCGCACCAAAAGCGATGGCAGCGCCTGCCACCAGGGCGGCGAGGACGAGGAGTGTGATCCGCGTTTCCCGGCTCACAGCTTTATCTCCCGGTTCGGCTGGAGCAGTCCGCCCGGGCGCACCAGCAGGAAGGCGATCAGCACCGCGAAGACGATTGCGTCGCGATAGGACGAGACGGCGCTCGGCAGGAACGCGACGATGAAGATCTCCAGCGCGCCCAATATGTAACCGCCGACCAGGGCGCCCGCGATCGACCCGAAGCCGCCGATGATCGCCGCCACGAAGGCCTTCAGGAGTGGCGTGAAGCCCATCTGCGGCTGCACCACGCCGGCTTGTGCCGCCCACAGAATGCCGGCTAGGCCGGCATAGGCGGACGCGACGAAGAAGGCGACGATGATCAGCCGGTTGACGTTGAGGCCGACAAGCTGTGCCGCCGACATGTCCTCGGCAGCAGCGCGCATGCCAAGCCCCGTCGTGGTGCGCGTGATGAACCAGCCGAGCAGCAGCAGCGACACGAAGGTCAGCGCGATGGTCAGGAGATTGATGCTGGTGAAGGTGATGGCGCCGTTCGACACTTCCCAGGAGGTGTTGAGAATATCGGGGAGTGGAAAATTGCGCGGCGAGGAGGTGAACACCAGGATGCCGACATTCTCGATGATGTAGGTGACGGCGAGGCTTGTCAGCAGTCGCGCGACGTCTGGCGCGTCGCGGATCGGGCGATAGGCGATGCGTTCGATGAGGAAGCCCGCGACGGCGGCCGCGGCGATGCCGCAGATCACGGCGACCGGGAATGGAACGCCCACTCCCGCCAGCAGTGCTACTCCGAATGCGCCGACCATCATGACGTCGCCATGCGCGAAATTGGTCAGCTTGAGGACGCCGAAGACGATCGACAGGCCGACCGCCACCAGCGCGTAGAGGCTGCCGAGGCTCACCGCATTGACGATCTGCTGCAGGATATAGTCCAGCTGGGTCATGTTGCCGCCCCGAGATATGCCTGCGCCACGCGCTCGCTGTCGCGCAGTTCCGCGGACAGGCCCGACAGCGCCACCTGACCCGTGCGCAGCACATAGGCGCGGTCGGCGAGGTCCAGGGCAAGCGCGATGTTCTGTTCCACCAGCAGCATCGTCATGCCCTGGCGCTTGAGTTCGGCAAGTGCGCTGAAGATGTGGCGTACCAGCAGCGGCGCAACGCCGAGCGAAGGTTCGTCGAGCAGCAGCAGGCGCGGCGCCGCCATCAGCGCACGCGCCAGGGCAAGCTGCTGCTGCTCGCCGCCCGACAGCGTGCCGGCCAGCTGCCTCAGCCTCTGCTTGAGAATCGGGAACAGCGTGAACATGCGCTCGCTGTCCCGGGCGACGGCCTCCTTGTCGGTGCGGGTGCAGGCGCCGAGCCGCAGATTGTCGGCCACCGTCAGGCCGCCGAACAGCCGCCTTCCCTCCGGGCTCTGCGCTATGCCCAGACTCACGATCTGCGACGGAGCGACACCTCCAATCGGCTTGCCATCGAAGATGATCTTGCCGCCACGCGGCCGCGACAGGCCGGAAATGGTGCGCAAGGTGGTGCTCTTGCCGGCGCCGTTGGCCCCCACCAGCGCCACCACCTCGCCGGCATGGACGTCGAGCGAAATGCGCTTCAGTGCCCGCACCGCGCCGAAATTGACCTCGAGGTTCTCGACGCTGAGCAGGGCAGGGCTAGGCGTGGCCAAGATACGCCTCCCGCACTTTCGGGTGTTCGCGTACCTGCTCCGGTGTTCCGACGCAGATCACCTCGCCGGTCGCCAGCACCTGGATGCGTTCGCACAGCGCCATGATCAGGTCCATGTCGTGCTCGACGACGACCACGGTTACACCGTAGCGGTCGCGGATCGTCCGGATCAGCGCCGCCAACACCTTGGTCTCGTTGGAATCAAGGCCGGCCGCGGGCTCATCGAGCAGCAGCAGTTGCGGGCCGGTCGCCAGCGCACGCGCAATCTCCAACCGTCGCTGATCGCCGTAAGGAAGATCCGCCGCGATCCTGCCGGCCTGATCTGTCAGGCCCATGAGGTCGAGGAGTTCGTCGGCCTTCCGGCGCGTGGCGTCCACCCGCTGGCGATAGCGCCGGCCGCGCAGCACCGTATCGGCGAAGCCGACAGGATGGCGCAACTGCGCCGCCGTGAGCACGTTCTGTGCGACGCTGAGACTGCCGAACAGGCGAGACCCCTGGAAGGTGCGGGCGATGCCCATCGCGACGATCTGCGATGTGCGCAGGCCGACGATCGAGCGGCCCTTCATCTCGATGCTGCCGGAATTCGGCTGGGAAAAACCGGTGACGAGGTTGAAAAGCGTGCTCTTGCCGGAGCCGTTCGGGCCGATCACCCCGACGATTTCACCTTCGTGGAGCTCGATGGAATGATCCCGGAGTGCAACCAGGCCCCGGAAGGCTTTTGTCAGCCCGTCCGTCCTCAACAGCACTCGGCTCGACTGTCTGTCCACGCGCAGGCTTGCCCCTGTCCGCCCTTGCCGCCCCATTCGGCATGGCCAAGCTTCGAATGGACAATTCGCACGACGACATGTCAAGGCCTATTCCTAACAGGAATGCTCTATGCCTGCCATCGCCGCGACGACACCGGCATCGATGCGGAGCCACTCCAAGCCGACTTTGCGATCGCGGCGCCGTCGACCGATACCACGCACTAGGAAGCCAGCCTTGGGCGCACGGGTGATCGAGAACGCCTGCGACAGGATGATCAACCGGAATTCCTGCAGACATTGCAGGCCGACGCTGGCGCCGGCATTGGCGTTCAGGCATTGAACCGCATAGCCGCCGTTGCCAACGCCGTCGTCATTGGCGGTGAAGACCAGTTCGTGGAGCTCTGCGCGTCCGCGCTGCGGCTTGCGACACGTCGCAGTCGCGCGGCGAATGCTCCGCGCCGATATCGCCCTAGCGGGCCGCCGCCCGCCGCTCCAGCCGCCGTGCATATTGCGTCAGCGGAAAACACATCAGGAAGAAGATGAGCGCCACCAGTCCGTAGACTTTGAACGGCTCGAAAGTGGCGTTGTTGATGGCGTTCGAGGTCCGCACCAGCTCCTCGAAGCCGATGATCGAGGTCAGCGCTGTCGACTTGATCAATTGCACCAGGAACCCGACGGTCGGCGCGCGGGTGATGGCGAACGCCTGCGGCAGGATGATCAGCCTGAGTTCCTGCAGATAGTGCAGGCCGAGGCTGGCTCCGGCATCCCATTGACCAAGCGGCAGCGCGTCGACACCAGAGCGCCAGATCTCGGCCAGATAGGCGCTGGCGAAGAAGGTCAGGCCGAGCACGGCCGCCGTCCAGGGCTCGATGCGCAGGCCGAGCATCGGCAGACCGAAGAACATCAGGAAGAGCTGCATCAGGAGCGGTGTTCCCTGGAACAGGGCGATGTAGCCCGAGGCAAGGCGCCGGCTCCATTTGTTCTTGGCGATCCTGAAGAACAGCACCACCATTCCGACCAGCGCGCCGCCGACGAAGGCGGTCAGCGACAAAAGCACCGTCCAGCGGGCGGCGAGCAGAAGGTTGCGCACGATGTCCCACAGCGTGAACTCGATCATGACACGCCAGCTCCGAGCGCGCGGCGCCCGCCTGTAACCAGCAGCCGCCGCAAGGCCATCGACAGGGCGAGATAGACCAGCGTCACGACGAAATAGGTCTCGAACGAGCGAAAAGTGCGCGCCTGCAGCATGTCGGCCTCATAGGTCAGCTCACGCACCGCGATCTGCGACACAACGGCGGATTCCAGCATCATGATGACGATCTGGCTGGTCAGCGCGGGATAGATGATCTTGAGCGCCTGCGGCAGCACGATCTTGATGAACACCTGGCGCGGCCGCAGTCCAAGCGCCAGGGCCGCCTCCGTCTGCCCGTGCGGCACGGCGTCGAGCCCGGCGCCGACGATCTCGATCGTGTAGGCCGCCATGTTGAGCGTCATCGCCAGCATGGCGGCCAGGATCGGGTCGAGCCTGATGCCGAGGCTCGGCAGGCCGAAGAAGATGAAGAACAGCTGCACCAGGAACGGCGTGTTGCGCATCACCTCGACATACCAGGCGATGGCGTGGCGCAGCAGCGCGGGGCCGTTTCGCCGTACGGCGGCACCCAGAATGCTGAGCAGCGTTCCCGCCAGCGTGGTCACGGCGATCAAAAGGATCGTCGTGGCGGCGCCGTGCGCGATGTCGCCCACGGCACCTGGAAGCCAGCCGAAGGCCACGGCAACTCAATCCTTGAGATTGTCGGGGTTGAGCGGCGTCTTCAGCCAGGCCTTCGAGCTTTCATCCAGCTTGCCGTCAGCGAGCATCTTTGCGACGGCATCGTTGACGGCCTTCTTGAGGGCATCCTCATTCTTGTTGAGGCCGATATGCGAGGGCGAGGTCAGAAGCTGGAACTTCTGCTCCGGCTTCAGCACGTCCTGCTTCGCCAGAACCTGGGCGCCGACATCGTTGCCGACGACCATCAACTGGGTCTGGCCGGAAATGAAGGCCTGGATCACCGAATTGTAGTTGTCGAAGCGCTTGATGTCGGCAGAAGCGGGCGCTGCCTCGGTGAGCGAGGTGTCTTCCAGCGTGCCGCGATTGACGGCGATCGACTTGCCGGCAAGGTCTTCCTTGCCCTTCACCGACATCGCTGCCGGACCGATCACCGCGATGTAGTACGGCGCGTAGGCGGCGGCGAAGTCGATGACCTGCTCGCGTTCCTTCGAGTAGCCGACGCTCATCAGGATGTCGACGCGGTGGTCGTTGAGGTAAGGGATGCGGTTCTGGCCGGTGACGGCCACGGTGTTGAGCTTCACCTTGAGCGTGTCGGCGATGTACTGCGCGACATCAATGTCGTAGCCCTTGAGGCTCATGTCGGCACTGGCCGAGGAGAAGGGCGGGAAGTCGGCGAAGACGCCGACATTGATCGTGCCGGCCTTGGTGATATCGGCCAGCGCGTCGGCCTTGGCCGCCTGCGTGGCGAGGCCGAGACCTGCCGCGCCCAGGACCAGGACGGCGGTGATGGATGATTTGAACGTCGATCGGATTGTCATTGTCATTCCCCTTCTGGATGCTTTTGATTGTTTGGGTCGGCCGCCGGCTCCAGCGCGGCGGCCGCCTTTGCTTTCCGGCCGTCAGGCTCCCTTGCCGGCCAGGGCCGGGCTGAACACCATCAGGCTCAGGATTTCGAACAGCACCTGGGCGCCGGCATGCGCGGTGTTGGTGGTCGCGTCATATTGCGGCGCCACCTCGACGACGTCGCCACCGACGATGTTGAGGCCCTTGAAGCCGCGCAGCAATTCGAGGACTTCGCGCGTGGTCAGCCCGCCGACTTCCGGCGTGCCGGTGCCTGGCGCGAAGGCCGGATCGACGCTGTCGATGTCGAAGGACACATAGGTCGGGCCTTCGCCAACGATCCTGCGCGCCTTCTCGATGATGGCGGGAATGCCGAGACCGGTCACCTCCTCGGCATGGACCACGGTCATCCCGGACTCGTAGGTGAACTCCCACAGATACTCGGCGGCGCCGCGTATGCCGATCTGGATGGTGCGCGTCGGGTCGAGCACGCCGTCCAGCACCGCGTTGCGGAACGGACCGCCGTGGTGGAATTTGGTCAGGTCGAACAGCCCGCTGGTGTCGCAATGGGCGTCGATGTGGATGAGCCCGACCGGCGCCTTCTTGCCGACAGCCTTCAGGATCGGGTGCGTGATCGAGTGGTCGCCACCGACCGACAATGGGATGACACCGGCGTCGACGATCTGGTTGATGCGCCGCTCGATATCCTCGTGGCTGGTCTCCAGCCTGTAGCGGCTCTGGAACGGAACGTCGCCGATGTCGGCGACCCTGAGCTCATGCGTCGGCGCGCATTCCAGCACATGATTGTAGGGGCCGATGCGCTCGATGGCCCGCAATGCGCGCGGCCCGAAGCGTGAGCCCGGCCGGTTGGTGACGCCGAGATCCATCGGCACGCCGATGATCGCCACCTGCAGGTCGCCGAAGTCCGGATTGTCAGCGGCGATTTCGCGATAAGGCGCCGTGAGGAACGTCGGGATGCCGGAATAGGGCGCCAGCCGCGTGCCGCTCTTGGAAAAGATCTTGTCGGCGACCTTGCGGAATTTCGGGTCGAACATCTCGCCGCCATGGCTCTCGCCATATTTGCGACGCAGCGCGTCGAGCTTGCCGCGATCGTATCCCATATCCGCTCCTCCTCAAGTGATGCAGTGTCGCCGTCGGTGATCTCGGGCGAACCGACCGTCATCCGGCCGGGCCGCTGTCCCGCTGGCTGAATGCAGATTTCACGTCTTGATGTTGTTCCGGGCAAAAGTGTCCGGCAGCCGCATTGAAAAAGCAATTGATATTGTTAGGGTGGTTTCTGTGAGAAAATCTCACAATGAAGCCGAGCGCCCATGGCCAAGCGCCTGCCACCTCTCAACCCGCTGCGCGCCTTCGAGGCCACGGCGCGCCATGCCTCGCTGACCAAGGCGGCGAGTGAGCTGAATGTCACGCATGGCGCCGTCAGCCACCAGATCAAGGCGCTGGAGCAATCGCTCGGCGTCAAGCTGTTCGAACGCGTCGGCCAGCGGGTCAAGTTGACCCCGCATGGCGCCGAACTTTTGCCGGCGGTGTCGACGGCCTTCGACGGCATCGCCGCCGCAACGCAAAGGCTGACGCGGCCGGCAAGCAGCGGCGCGCTGTCGGTGTCCTGCGTGCCGGCACTGCTGCTTTTGTGGATGACGCCGAGGCTCGGCAGCTTCACCGCGCAATATCCTGATATCCAGCTGACGCTCATCCCCTCCAACGACCCAAGGGATATCCGGGCGCCGCATATCGATGTCTGCGTGCACTATGGCGATGGCAGCTGGACCGATTGCTGGATGCGCAAATGGTCGGGCCTGGAGCTGTTCCCGGTGGTCAGCCCGACGCTGATCAACAACCGGCCGATCCGCAATGTTCGCGACCTCGCCGACCATGTCTTGCTGCATGGGGACGATGGCCGCGAGTGGCACACCTGGCTGGCCGCCGCCGACGCGCTGGACCTGGAACGCGGCCGGCGCCATCATCTCGGCGATGCGCGCATGACGGCGGAAGCCGCGGTGCACGGCCATGGCGTGGCGCTGGGCGACTCGGTGACGGCAAGCGCGCTGCTGGCCAGGGGCATGCTGGTCGCTCCGTTCAGCCTGTCGGTGCCGGCGGTCGATGATTTCTATGTCGTTTGCCGCAACGAAATGCGGGCGACGCCGATCGTGCAGGTGTTCATGGACTGGCTGTTCGCCGAGAAGGCGGGGGATGACGGCCGCGCCGGCGCCCCCGTGGCGGGCCGCCTCGTCACCCGCCGCAAACGTCCAGCGCTCAAGGTGATGGGCGGCAAACCCTCGTAGCCGCACGCAGGGCTTTCTTTTTGTCGGGCCAGCCTGAAAGCGGGCAGCGTTTTGGTCAATTCGATGCTATGAGGCCTGTCGCTATTGTGGTGGCAGGGCAGCGAAGGCGGTAACGAGACATGGCCAAGACCGATATTGCACGGCGCGTCTATAACCACACTTGGAAGCTCGACCCGATCGTGCGCAGCCTGCTCGACACCGACTTCTACAAGCTTTTGATGCTGCAGATGATCTGGGGGATGTATCCCAAGGTCGATGCCACTTTTTCGCTGATCAACCGCACCACCTCGGTGCGGCTCGCCGACGAGATCGACGAAGGCGAGTTGCGCGAACAACTCGACCATGCCCGCACGCTGCGCTTCTCCAAGAAGGAGATGATCTGGCTCGGCGGCAACAATTTCTACGGCCGCAAGCAGATTTTCGAACCGGAATTCCTCGCCTGGCTGGAAGGCTTCCGGCTGCCTGACTATGAGCTCTCCAGGCGTGACGGCCAGTACGAACTCTCCTTCTCCGGCCCTTGGATGTACACCACTCTGTGGGAGATCCCCGCGCTCGCCATCATCAACGAGCTCCGATCCCGTGCCGCCATGCGGGCCTACGGGCCTTTCGCGCTCGATGTGCTCTATGCCCGCGCCAAGGCCAAGATGTGGGCCAAGACCGAACGGCTGAAGGCGCTGCCCGGCATCCGCATTTCCGATTTCGGCACCCGGCGGCGCCATTCCTTCCTGTGGCAGCGCTGGTGCGTCGAGGCGCTGAAGGAAGGCATTGGCGAAGCCTTCACCGGCACCTCCAATGTGCTTCTGGCCATGGACAACGACCTCGAAGCGCTCGGCACCAACGCGCATGAACTGCCGATGGTGTTTGCGGCACTCGCCAATTCGGAAAAAGAGCTGAAGCAGTCACCCTACAAGGTGCTGCAGGATTGGCAGCGTTACTATGGCGGCAATCTGCTGATCGTGCTGCCCGACGCCTTCGGCACCGCTTCCTTCCTGCGCGACGCGCCGGACTGGGTCGCCGACTGGACGGGCTTCCGTCCCGACAGCGCGCCGCCGATCGAGGGCGGCGAAAAAATCATCGACTGGTGGCGCGAGAAGGGCAAGGACCCCAGGCAGAAGCTGCTGATCTTCTCCGACGGGCTCGAGGTGGAGAGCATCGAGGAAACCTACCGCCACTTCAAAGGCAAGGTGCGCATGTCCTTCGGCTGGGGCACCAACCTGACGAATGATTTCGAAGGCTGCGCGCCGACGGAGACCAACAGCCTCGATGCCATATCGCTGGTCTGCAAGGTGACCGAGGCCAATGGCAGGCCGGCGGTGAAACTGTCCGACAACCCGGCCAAGGCGACCGGCGATCTCAAGGAGATCGAGCGGTATTTGCGGATTTTTGGCGCTAAGGATCGCGTGGAGCAACTGGTCAAGGTTTGAGGAGGTAGGCGGGATCTTGGAGAGGTCGAGTCCCGCCGTAGAGGGCTGTCGCTGGTCATTAGCGTTGCTGTCTGCCGCTTTGGGGCTCGTCTTACCCACCCCCGCCTTCGCCCACGCCTCCGACCGTGGCCACGTCCTGCTCCTTCCAACCGGCTATTATCTCATCGGCGGCGCCTTCGCCGTAGCAGCCAGTTTCCTCGTCCTGGCATTGCTCCCACCTGCTTCCCTCGACCGTTTCTGGCGTCGGCGCCTGCCGCTTTTCACATTCAGTGACAGTGCCCGAGCCACTATCAGCTTAGTGTCCTTTGCCGGCTTTGTAATCCTCATCACCGCCGGCCCCTTCGGCAGCCGCGATCCGCTCTCTAACCCGCTGCCGCTGGTGGTATGGACGCTGCTATGGACCGGGCTGACCCTGCTGCAAAGCGTGTTCGGTGATCTCTGGTCGTGGCTCAACCCGTGGTACGGCCCGTGGCGGCTGCTGTCCCGCCTGATGGGCAGAGGCGATGAGGTGGCCAGGCCACTTCCGCAATGGCTTGGCTGCTGGCCGGCCGTCATCCTGTTCCTGGCCTTTGCCTGGTTCGAACTCATCGATCCTGCGCCCGATGATCCGGCACGGCTTGCCTTTGCCGCCGGCCTCTATTGGCTGGTTACCCTCATCGCCATGCGGGTGTTCGGCTACGACAAGTGGAGCCGTGGCGGCGAATTCCTCGGCATCTTCTTCTCGATGGTGGCGCGCTTCGCGCCGGTCGCGCGCGACGATGACGGCCGGCTTGCGCTGTGCTGGCCAGGTGCCAAGCTGCTCGCGGCCGAGCCCTTGCCGGCCAGCGGCATGGCGTTCCTGCTGCTCGCTCTGTCCTCGGTCTCGTTCGACGGCCTGTCGAAAACCTTCTTCTGGCTCGGCCTGTTCGGCATCAACCCGCTGGAATTTCCCGGCCGCACGGCGGTGATCGACAGCGGCACGCTGGGACTCGGTATGACATTCGCGCTGCTGACAGCGGTGTTCCTTCTCGCCGTCTTTCTCGGCCAGCGTCTTGCCCGCAGCGATCGGTCTCTCGCCCAGTCGGCGGGACTGCTGGTGTGGTCGATCGTGCCGATCGCGCTCGCCTATCATGTCGCGCACTATCTGACGGCGCTGCTGGTCGACGGCCAGTATGCTTTGGCCTCCCTGTCCGATCCATTCGCGCTGGGCTGGAACCTGTTCGGCACCGCCGACATGCAGGTCGAAGCCGGCATCGTTGCCGGCGCCGGCTCCGCATGGTGGCTGTGGAATGTCCAGGCCAGCGCCATCATCCTTGGCCATGTGCTGGCGGTTCTCGTCGCCCACGGCTTTGCCTGGCGCCTGCATCCCCAGCCCACTCGCGCCGCGCTCAGCCAGTTTCCGCTCACTGTTTTGATGATCGCCTACACCATTTTCGGTCTTTGGCTGCTTGCCACGCCGACGGTCGGATGAGACAAGCCATCCCGTGCGGGCTTGCCGCCACGGAAAGCTCGCTTGCCAGGCCAAGCCTTTGGTGATTTAGTTTGTACACATGCAATTTTGCATCCTCTTGCCGAGGATGTTCGAGCCGCCTTATCGTTGGTCAAAACGCAAAAACAGGGGAACGAACGTGACTGACAAGAACGGATTTTTTGACCTCTCCAAAACCACACTTACCCGCCGCAATGCGCTGAAGGGTCTCGCCGCCGGCGCCGGTCTCGCCATGGCGCCCGGCTTTGTCCGCTATTCCCAGGCGCAAAGCTCGGCGCCGATCAAGATCGGTTTCCAGTCGCACCGAACCGGCATCGGCGCCGCCTATGGCCGCTGGTATGAGAAGACCACCGCCGCCGCGATCAAGGCGATCAATGCCGCCGGCGGCATCAATGGCCGTCAGGTCGAGGTCATCATCGAGGATGACGGCACCGATCCTGGCCGCGGCGCCGAGGTGGTCGGCAAGTTCGCCACACAGCACAAGACCGACATCGTCTTCGGCACGCTGTTCTCGCATGTCGTCATCGGCTCGGCGCCCGCCGCCGGCGAAGCCAAGATGCCCTATTTCGTCGTCAGCGAAGGCCACCACGTCGCCTCGACCAAGCTCAACCGTTACGTCTTCCAGCCCGGCATCACCGATGTGAAGAGCCAGATCCAGTCGATGGCGCCGTGGATCGCGGCCAATGCCGGCAAGAAGGTGACGCAAATATTCCCCGATTTCGCCTTCGGCTACGACCATCGCGACTACCTGCCGCCGGCGCTGAAGGCGCAAGGCGCCGAGGTGATTGCCCAGATCGCCATTCCGCCGACGGAATCGTCCTTCACCAAATATTTCCCGCAGATCCCGGCCGAGACCGAGGTGATCTACCATGTCATGGTCGGACCGGCGGTGCTCACCTTCGTCAAGGAACTCGGCGAATTCTACGGCTCCAACCGGCCGCAATTGTTCGGTTTCATCGATTCGCTCGAAGCCACCGACATCAATAGCCCCGGCCTGGAATTCCTCGACGGCAGCCACTTTTGGGAGGGCTCGCCGCGCTATGCGCAACCGGATGATTCCGCCGCGCAGAAAGCCTATCGCGCCGCCGTCGGCATCGACGACAATGGCGCCGCTGTCGGCGATCCCAAGGATGTCTCCACCGCCGCGCACATGTTCGGCTGCTGGGAGACGCTCTACGTCGTCAAGAAGGCGATGGAAGACGCCGGCTACAAGGGACCGGAAGATCGCGCCAAGCTGGTCGAGGCGACCGAAGCGCTGAAGGAATTCGCCGAAGGGCCTGAGCATCCGCAAGGGCCGAAAACCTTCAACGGCAAGATTCATCAGTGCTTTGGCATCCAGAACATCTCCAAGGTCGAAGGCGGCAAGCTCAAGGTCGTGCACAAGACCAAGATCGAGGACGGGCTTTACGAGGCCGAAGGGGATTACACGACGCAGGCGCTGTAGGCGTTGCTTTTCCAGCAAGCGTGAGCGCCCAGGCCCCCCTCTCTGTCCTGCCGGACATCTCCCCCTCAAGGGGGGAGATTGGATTTTACGGCGGGTTTCGCCAATCGCAGACGATGGAAAAAAAGAGCCGTCGCAGGAGCTGCCAATCTCCCCCCTTGAGGGGGAGATGTCCGGCAGGGCAGAGGGGGGCGCTTCGCGCCGCCCTATCAAGCGTGTAATCAATGCACTTCGGACCTCATCTCCTCCTGGCAACCCTCGAAGGCCTCGTCACCTCGGCCGTGCTGGCGCTGACGGCGCTGGGCTTGTCGCTGGTGTTCGGCGTCATGCGTGTCGTCAACGTCGCCCACGGCGAGTTCTTCATGCTCGGCGCCGTGCTTGCCTGGGCGATCACATCAGCAATCGGCGGCCACCCCGCGCTCGGCTTCCTGGCAGCGCTGGTGATCGCGCCACTGATCGTCGGCGCCATCGCGGTGGTCGCCGAACGGCTGGTGCTGCGCCGGCTCAATTACAACCCTGAAGCCACCATCGTCGCCACCATCGGCATGCTCTACATCATCCAGCAGCTGGCGTTGACTTTCTATGGTCCCGAAGCGCGGCCGGTGGAGCCGCCCTTCAGCTATCGCATCCTTCTGCCGTGGTTCGGCTATTCCGGCTACAAGCTGTCGATCATCGCCGCATCCGCTGTCCTGTTGATCGCGACATGGCTGGTGCTGACGCGCACGAAGATCGGCCTCATCATGCGCGCCACGCAGTACGACAGCGAGACGGCGCAAGCCTTCGGCATCTCTGTCGGCCGCGTCTATGGCGGCGTCTTCGCGCTTGGCGCCATGCTGGCGGCGATCGCTGCGGTGCTGATCGTGCCGATCAGCCAGGCGCACTACCTGATGGGACAGGACCCGCTGCTCTTGTCCTTCATCGTCGTCATCATCGGCGGCCTCGGCTCGCTGCGCGGCACCGTCGTCGCCGCCGTGCTGATCGGCCTGTCCGACGGCATCATCTCGATGTTCTTCTCGCCGACCTTGGCCAAGATCATCGCCACGCTGCTGGTCGCCATGGTGCTGGTGTTCCGGCCGCAAGGCCTGTTCGGGACGGCATCGCGATGAGCGAAGCTTCGCCGGCAAAGGCCTACGCGCTGCATCTCGGCGTCATCGCCCTGCTCTTCGTGCTGAGCTTCCTTTTGCCGGAGTACTATCACGGCCTGCTCGCCCGCATCATGGTGCTAGCGGTCTTCGCCATGGGCTACAACATGCTGTTCGGCTATGTCGGCCTGCTCAGTTTGGGCCACGCCATGTTCTTCGGCGCCGGGCTCTATGGCGCCGGACTCGCCGTCATCCAGCTCGGCTGGAGCGTGCCCGCGGCATTCGGCGCTGGTCTCGGTTGTGGTGCCGTCCTCTCCCTGATCATTGGCCTTTTGGCGCTGCGCACCACGGGCGTTGCCTTCATGATCGTCACCATGATGTTCGCCCAGGTGTTTTATCTCGCCATCCTCTATTTCGCGGCTTGGACCGGGGGCGACCAGGGCATGGTGGTGCCGCAGCCGGCGCGGGTCCTCTCTTTCGGTGCAACCTCGCTCGACCTCACCAACCCGACCGTGCGCTATATCTGCGCGCTGTCGCTGTTCTCACTCGTGCTGCTGATCACGCTCGCCATCGTCCGGTCCCGCTATGGCCGCGTGTTGGTCGCCATCCGCGAGAACGAAGAACGCACGAAGATGCTGGGCTACGACACCTTCTCCAACAAGCTCGCCGCCGTCGTCGTCTCCGGCACGATCTGCGCTGCCTCGGGTGCCGCCTACGCGCTGCTGTTCGGCTATGTCGGCTCGAGCTTCGCCTCGGTGCAATACTCGATCCTGCCGCTGCTGTGGGTGCTGCTCGGGGGTGCCGCCACGACGCTCGGACCGCTGATCGGCACGCTGTTCATGTACTATGTCATCGACGTCACCAGCGGCTACACATCGGCCTATCTGCTGATCGTCGGCGTTGCGCTGATCCTGCTGGTGCTGTTCTTCCCCAAGGGCATTCTCGGCAGCATCCGCCAGCGCTGGCTCGGATGGCTGCCATGACGCCGCTTTTGACCACCAAGGGCCTGTCGCGCAATTTCGGCGGCCTGCGCGCCGTCGACAGCGTCGACTTCACCTTGATGCCCGGAGAAATCCGCGCCGTCATCGGCCCCAACGGGGCAGGCAAGACCACTTTCGTCAGCCTGGTCAGCGGCCGCATCCGGCCATCTTCGGGAGCGATCCTCTTCGACGGCGCTGACATCACCGGCCTGCCGGCCTATGTCAGGGTCCGCCAGGGCATCGCCTACACCTTCCAGATCACCAGCGTTTTCGCCAACCTGCCTGCCTACGACAATGTCGCGCTGCCGGTGCAGCGCACGTTGAGCGACGGCCGCTCGAAGGGTGCGGTGCGCGCCGGCGTCATGTCGGCGCTCGAACGCACCGGGCTGGCCGACCGCGCCCATATGCCGGCCGGGCAGTTGTCCTACGGGCATCAGCGATTGCTCGAAGTGGCGATGGGCCTGGCGCTGAAGCCGCGCCTGCTGATCCTCGACGAGCCGACGCAAGGCCTTGCCGATAGCGAGATCGACAATTTCGTCGAGCTGGTACGCGACATCGCCAAGAGCGCCACCGTGCTGCTGATCGAGCACAACATGCCTGTGGTCATGCATCTGGCTGACCGCATCACCGTCTTCAACGCCGGCAGGATCCTGGCCGAGGGCGCGCCCGAAGCGATCCGAAACGACGCGGCGGTGCAGGACGCCTATCTGGGGACCGCCCCATGACCGATGCATTGGTGATCTCGGGGCTGGACTGCTTCTATGGCGAGGTCCAGGTGCTCTACGGGCTCGATCTCGTGCTGAACAAGGGCGAGGTGCTGTGCCTGTTCGGCCGCAATGGCGCCGGCAAGACGACGACGCTGAAAGCGATCATGGGCCTGGTTCCGGCGAGTGCCGGTTCGATCAGGCTCGCCGGCCGGGAGTTGACCGGCCTGCCGGCGCATGAGGTGCCGAAGGCCGGCGTCGCCTACGTGCCGCAGG
Source organism: Mesorhizobium sp. M8A.F.Ca.ET.207.01.1.1 (assembly GCF_004794715.1). Classification (NCBI taxonomy): domain Bacteria; kingdom Pseudomonadati; phylum Pseudomonadota; class Alphaproteobacteria; order Hyphomicrobiales; family Phyllobacteriaceae; genus Mesorhizobium; species Mesorhizobium sp. M8A.F.Ca.ET.207.01.1.1. The sequence continues at coordinate 419,231 of NZ_SRUS01000003.1, forward strand.
GAAGGCGGCTGTTCGCCGAGATGACGGTGGCCGAGAATATCGAGATCGGGCTGATGGCGCGCGGCAAGGGCAAGGCGACGAAGGAGAACGTCCTCGATCTTTTCCCCCTGCTGCGCCAGCGGCTGAAGCAGCGCTCCGGCACCTTGTCCGGCGGCGAGCAGCAGATGCTGGCCATGGCGCGTGCGCTCTGTCTCGAGCCGCAGGTGCTTTTGCTCGACGAACCGACCGAAGGATTGATGCCGTCGATGATCGCCAAGATCCGCGAGACTGTATCGAAGCTGCGCGAGCTGGGCGTCTCCACCATCCTGGTCGAGCAGCGGGTCGACGCTGTGTTGTCGGTCGCCGACCGAGTCTCGTTCATCGAGAACGGCCGCAACCGCGAGACGGTCGATGTCGACGCCCTGCGCGCCGACCCGTCAGCGGTCAGGCGCTATGTCGGTGTCGGCTGATCAACCGAGAAACAGAAAGCCGGCGATCAAGAAGGTCGGAATCAGCACCAGCCCGGACCACAGCATATAGCCGAAGAAGCCCGGCATCTTGACGCCACGATGCCTGGCAATGGCATAGACCATGAAGTTGGGCGCGTTGCCGATATAGGTGTTGGCGCCCATGAACACAGCGCCCGCCGAGATCGCGGCAAGCGTCGAGGCGAACTCCGTCATCAGGTGTTGGGGGTCGCCGCCGGCCAGCTCGAAAAACACCAGATAGGTCGGCGCATTGTCGAGGAAGGACGACAGCGCCCCGGTCAGCCAGAAATAGGCGAGGTCGTTGGGTGTGCCTTGCGCCGAGGTGACGAGCGCGACCAGCGGCGCCAGCGCGCCGTCATGGCCGGCTCTCAAAATGGCGACGACCGGAACGATGCAGATAAAGATGCCGGCAAACAACTTGGCCACTTCCGCGATCGGTCCCCAGTTGAAGCCGTTTGCTCGGCGGTGGCTCTTGTAGGAGAGGGGAAGCGATAGCAGGGCCAGCGCGAGGATGATCGCGTCGCGTACCAGGTTCTGCAGTTCGAGACCGACGCCGAACACGGAAAAGCTCACGTCCGGCTTCCAGGCCGCCGACAGCAGGATGGCGCCGATCACACCGGCCAGCAGCGGGACGTTGGCCAGGCCGCGCAGGCGCACTTTCGTGTCCGGTGTTGGGTCCTTGATCTTCGGTGCCCCGGCCTCGCGCCGGTGCAGGATGAGGTCGATCGCCAGGAAGACGGCGAGCACGACCACCACGACGAACAGCGTCTCGCGCCAGAGATTGGCGGTCGTCCAGAAGAAATCGACGCCGCGCAGGAAGCCGACGAACAGCGGCGGGTCGCCGAGCGGCGTCAGCGAGCCGCCAATGTTGGACACCAGGAAAATGAAGAAGATGACGACATGGGCATTGAAAGGCCTGTTGTCGTTGGCGCGCAGGATCGGCCGGATCAGGATCATCGAGGCGCCCGTCGTGCCGATCACCGAGGCAAGCGCCGCCCCGACGACCAGCAGTCCGGCATTGACCAGCGGTGTCCCGTGGATGTTGCCGGCAAGCAGGATGCCGCCTGAAATCGTGTAGAGCGCAAACAGCAGGACAATGAACGACATGTATTCGGTGAGCAGCGCGTGCAGCACCGCCTCGGTTGCCGCCGGGGTGCCGAAGGCGACCGCGAGCGGCACGATCACCAGCGCCGCCCACAAGGCAGCGATCTTGCCGTAGTGGTGTTCCCAGACATGGTGGAACAGCAGCGGACCGGTGGCGATCGACAGGAGCAGTCCGGCAAAAGGCAGCGCCCACCAGAGCGACATGGCGGCGCCCGGCAGGCCATGCTCTTCTGCCGCCAAGGCCGATGCCGGAAACAGCAACGCGACGATGATCGCGCCGGCCGCCCCGATCGCCATCGGCATGCATCCCCCTCTGCCCGCCACGGTGCGGTCAGTCCGACGTATGATCTTCGAGCGTCACGCCGGCGTCGCGCATTCTCGCCAGCATTGTCTCGAGCGATCCGTTGAGATCGATGCCACGGCAGGCATCGAGCCTGACCGTGGTTCTAAACCCCTGTTTGACCGCATCCAGCGCCGAGAAGGCGACGCAGAAATCGGTCGCCAGGCCGACCAGGATCAGCGTGTCGATGCCGCGTTCCCGGAGATAACCGGCGAGTCCGGTGGGCGTCGCGTGATCGTTCTCGAAGAAGGCGGAGTAACTGTCGATGGCGGGACGAAATCCCTTGCGGATGACGAGTTCGGCCTTGGTCCAGGCCAGCCCCGAGTGGAAATCCGAACCGAGACTGCCCTGGATGCAATGGTCCGGCCACAAGGTCTGCGCACCGTATGGCATTTCGATCGTCGAATAGGGCTGCGAACCCGGATGGCTGGAGGCAAAGCTGGAATGGCCGGCGGGGTGCCAGTCCTGCGTCAGCACGACATGGTCGGTTCGCCGGATCATGTCGTTGACCAGCGGCACGATCTCGTCGCCGCCGGCAACGGCCAGCGCGCCGCCCGGGCAAAAGTGGTTCTGCAGGTCGATGACAACGAGCGCTTCGTCGGCCATGGAGTTTCCTTCCTGTCAGGCTGCGGTCGGCTCCGAATGAGGGGCTCGGCGAAAGAAAAAGCCGCTGGCGCGACCGGAGGGAGAAACTTGACCAGATGGCGGGCCGCGTCAACCTCCAGCGGAATAACAAATGCGTGGCGATGCCAGCCACACGGGCTCCGGCGTAAACTCTGGCTTTGACAAATTCAGCCGTCTTGATATCATTTGCATACGAATGAATTTGCCGGATCGAAAACCGGCGGGATATTCCCAGGCAAAACGTCTTGGGAGGGCCGATCTCGGGGAAGGCCCCATCTTGTTGGGAAAGCCCATTTTGTTGGGAAGGCCATCTTACTGGGAAGGCCCATCTTATTGGGAAGGAAAGCGTGATCCGTTACGCGAAACCCACCACGGTCGACGAGGCGCTCGCGCTGCTTGGCGGAGGCACCTGGCGCATTCTTGCCGGCGGCACGGATTTCTATCCGGTGCAGGGAAGCAAGCCGTTTCGCGACAATGTCCTCGATGTCAACGGACTGACAACGCTGCGCGGCATCGTCGAAACCGCCAGCCATTGGATCGTCGGCGCGCGCACGACATGGACCGATGTCATCCGCCACCCCTTGCCGCCAGCCTTTGACGCCTTGAAACAGGCGGCGCGGGAGGTCGGCTCGGCGCAGATCCAGAACGTCGCCTCGGTCGCCGGCAATCTCTGCAACGCTTCACCTGCCGCCGACGGCGTGCCGGGGCTGCTCGCGCTCGACGCTGAGGTAGAACTGCGCTCGGTGGCGGCGACACGCCATCTGCCCTTGTCGCAGTTCATCCTCGGCAACCGCCGTACCGCCTTGCAGCCTGGCGAGATGGTGACTGCCATCCGCGTGCCGAAACTCTCCGGCACATCGGCCTTCGTCAAGCTTGGCGCCCGGCGTTATCTCGTCATCTCCATCGCCATGGTGGCGGCGCGTCTGGTTGTCGAAAATGGCACCGTCGCGGATGCGGCCGTGGCCGTCGGCTCTTGTTCCGCCGTCGCCAGGCGGTTGCCCGGGGTCGAGACGGCGCTGCGCGGGCTTGCCGTGGGCGCCGGGCTTGTCGCCGCGGTCCGGTCGGCGCCGATGACTGAGCTGTCGCCGATCGGCGATGTGCGCGGCAGCGCCGAATACAGGCTGGACGCGGTGCGCGAGATCGTTGCCCGCGCCGTGCTCGCGGCCACGGAGACGCCAGCAGGCGACAAGGTGGCCGCATGAGCATGGATCGCGCCGATATCGCTTTCGCGGTCAATGGCGCCGCTGTCTCGGTCAACGTGCCGCCGCTGCGTAGGCTGTCTTCGGTATTGCGCGACGAATTGCGGCTGACCGGCACAAAGGTCGGCTGCGATGCCGGCGACTGCGGCGCCTGCACGGTGCTGGTCGACGGCGACCCTGTCTGCGCCTGCCTGATGCCGGCGGCCTCGGCCGCTGGCACCGCGGTGACGACGGTCGAAGGACTGGCCAATGGCCGACTGTCGGCGTTGCAAGCCTCGTTCCTGGCGCATGGCGCCGCGCAATGCGGCATCTGCACGCCGGCGCTGCTGGTCGCCGCAACCGCGTTGCTGGACACGAAACCCAGGCCGACCGAGACCGAGGTGCAGGATGCGCTGGGCGGCATCCTCTGCCGCTGCACCGGCTACCGGAAGATCATCGCGGCGGTGATGGAGGCGGGATGGTTCGGCAGTGAACGGTCAACTGCCAGCGCCGCCCCTCATCCGCCTGCTGGCACCTTCTCCCCGTATAGTGACGGGGAGAAAGGAAGCGCTGCAGCGTTGGCGCCCCCCTCTCCCCGCCCCTTGCGGGGAGAGGGTAAGGGTGAGGGGCAGCGCCAACTTTATGGACTGGATCGCGATCTCGATCGGAGGATGCCGGCCTCGGGCCACGCCATTGGCGCGTCGCCGATCAGGCTCGACGGCGTGCCAAAGGTGACCGGGGCCGAGAAATTCGGCGGCGATTCCTTCCCGGTCGATGCGCTTGCGGTGCTGGTGGTCCGCTCGCCGCACTATCATGCAAAGTTCGATTTCGGCGACCTCGACGGCTGGGCCAAGGCGCATCCAGGCATCGCGGGCGTTTTCACGGCCGCCGACATCCCGGGAAAAAACTGTTTCGGCGTTATCGGCCCATTCGCCGACCAGCCGGCGCTGGCCGAAGGCTTTGCCCGGCTTCGCGGCGAGGCGGTCGCCCTGGTCGCCGGCGAGCGAGAGGCGATCCTCGATCTCGATCTGTCGGATTTCCCTATCCGCTGGACCGAACTGCCGCATGTTCTCCAGCCTCGTGACGCGCAGGCCGAGGGTGCTGCGCTGATCCACGGCAACCGGCCGGACAACCTGCTGACCAAGGGCTTTGTCGAACGCGGCGATCCCGAGGCGGCACTTGCCAATGCGGCCGTCACCGCGAGCGGCGCGATCGACACCTCCTATGTCGAGCACGCCTATATCGAACCGGAAGCCGGCTATGCATATGTCGACGGCGACACGCTTGTCGTCGTCGCCTGCACCCAGGCGCCTTACATGGACCGTGACGACACCGCGAAAGTGCTCGGCCTTGCCGTCAACAAGGTGCGCATCGTGCCGACCGCGACCGGTGGCGGCTTTGGCTCCAAGCTCGACGTTTCCCTGCAGCCTCTGATCGGCCTCGTCGCCATCAAGACGGGACGGCCCGCGGCCCTTGCCTACACCCGCAACGAATCGATGATGTCGACCACCAAGCGCCATCCGGCTGAGATGAAGGCCACCATCGGTGCCGCCTCCGACGGCTACGTCACCGGCATGGTCTTTACCGGCGATTTCAACACCGGCGCCTATGCCAGCTGGGGTCCGACGGTCGCCAACCGCGTGCCGGTGCATGCCTCCGGCCCTTATCTCACGCCCAACTATCGTGCCGAGGGCCGCGCCATCCACACCCATGGTCCGATTGCCGGCGCCTTCCGTGGCTTCGGCGTGCCGCAGGCGACGATCATGCAGGAGACGCTCTATGACGAGCTTGCGGGCAAGCTCGGCATGGATCGGCTAGACTTTCGCCTGAAGAACTGCCTTCGGAACGGCTCCGAAACGGTTACCGGGCAGCTTCTGGTGTCTGGCGTCGGCATCGCCGAATGCCTCGAAGCGCTGCGGCTGCACTGGGCGCGGGCGACGGCCGACGCGGATACTTTCAACAGCACCAGCATAGATAGAAAGCGCGGCGTCGGCGTCGCGTGCTGCTGGTATGGTTGCGGCAACACCTCGCTTCCCAATCCGTCGACCATCAGGGTCGGCATCGCACCCTCGGGCGACGTCATCCTGCACCAGGGCGCCGTCGACATCGGCCAGGGATCCAACACCGTCATCACCCAGATCTGCGCCGACGCGCTCGGCCTGCCGCTGGACAAATTCCAGCTGAAGAGCGCCGATACGGCAATCAGCCCAGACGCCGGCAAGACTTCGGCCTCGCGACAGACTTTCGTGACCGGCAAGGCGGCTGAAAAGGCTGGGCGGGCCCTTCGCGAAAAAATCCTGCGCTTTGCCAATGTCTCGGATAAGGCTTCCCTTAAATTGGATGGCGCGGTGATCGTCATCCGCGAAGGCGAGGCGACACGCCGCATCGACCTTGCCGCGCTCGATGCGAATGCCGACGGCTTCGTCTTCCGCGCCGAAGAGACATACGATCCGCCGACGCTGCCCCTCGATGCCAAGGGCCAGGGCAAACCCTATGCGGTCTATGGCTATGGCGCGCAGATTGCCGAACTTGAGGTCGACCTCAAACTCGGCACTGTCAGGCTGATCAAGATCACGGCGGCGCATGACGTCGGCAAGGCGATCAATCCGTTGCTGGCCGAGGGCCAGATCGAAGGCGGCATCGCCCAAGGCATCGGCATGGCGTTGATGGAAGAATATATTCCCGGGCGCACCGAAAACCTGCACGACTATCTCATCCCGACCATTGGCGACGTGCCGCCGATCGAGACCATCCTTATCGAGGTGCCCGATCCCGAAGGGCCGTTCGGCGCCAAGGGCCTGGGCGAGCACGTGCTGATCCCGACGGCGCCGGCGATCCTCAACGCCATCCGCCACGCCACCGGCGTGCTGGTCACCAAGGTGCCGGCAACGCCAAGCCGCATCCTGGCGGCCATCCGCGAGAAGGAGGCACGCGCATGAGCGAGCTTGCCGAACGCTTCGAAACCCATGATCCCGGCGAGAAGCTGGTGGCGGAGAAGATCCGCTGCGATGCCTGTCCCGTCATGTGCTACATCGCCGACGGCCGCACCGGCGCCTGCGACCGCTATGGCAATGTCGCCGGCCGGATCGTGCGCATGGATCCGCTGACCATCCTCGACCACGCGGCCGAAACAGGCGCTGCCATGGTGCCCTTTGTCGCCGAGGGCGAGCAATGGGACGGCGAGCTGCTCAACACCGGCCGCCGCTTCGTCACGGCAATCGGCGCCGGCACCACCTATCCCGACTACAAGCCCGCTCCCTTCATCGTCAGCCAGGAGGTCGAGGGCGTTGATCTCGTCACGGTGGTGACCGAAGGCATCTTCTCCTACTGCGGCGTCAAGGTGAAGATCGACACCGATCGACATATCGGACCCGAAACGGCCGTCGTGCGGGCCGAGGGCGAGGCCATCGGCCATGTCACGACGGGCGAATACGGTTCGCAGATGCTGTCGCTGGGCGGCGTGCATCATCTGACCGGCGGTTCCAAGGCGGAAGGCCGCGCCACCTGTGACGCCCTGCTCAATTTGTGCAACCGCAAACCGGTGGAACTCAGCATAGACGGCGGCGCCACGGTCATCGTCGAAGCCGGCAAACCGCCTGTCATCGACGGCAAGCAGGAACACCGCATGCGGGTCGGCTGCGGCTCGGCCACGATCGGCATGTTCGCCACGCAATGGCGCGGGCTGGTCGACGAGGTCGTGGTGGTCGACGACCACATCACCGGCGTTGTCTCCGAACACCAGGCCGGCAAGGTGCTGGGCTGGCAGGATACCGGCATCAAGATCGTTGGCCGCCGCTCGACCCCGGGCCGCTATTTCAAAGTGTCCGAGCCAGGCCTCGGCTGGGGCGGCACCAGCATTTCTGATCCGCTGTCGATACTCGGCGAATGGAACGCCAAGAAGGGTGCGCGGCCGGGCCTGTCGCTGCTGATGGTTTCGACCACCGGCGAGCAGTTCGCCTATTACGAGCTCGATGACGACCTGAAGCCGGTCGAAAAACCGTTTCCGGAACGGCTTAGGAAATCGGTCAACCTGATCGAGGACAATTGCGAGCCGGCCTTGTGCACCGTGCTGTTCATCGGCGGCGCCGGCGGGTCGCTGCGCGCCGGCGTCACCGAAAACCCGGTCAATCTCACCCGTTCGGTGCAAGGCCTGACTACCTATGTCACCGTTGGCGGCGCCCCGGTCTATGTCTGGCCGGGCGGCGGCATCACGCTGATGGTCGATGTCACCAGGGTTCCGGAAGGCGCCTTCGGCTATGTGCCGACGCCGGCGCTGGTGGCGCCGATCGAGTTCACGCTGCGTCGCGACGACTATGTCAGGCTCGGCGGCTACGAGGCGGAGATCCGCAGCGTTGCGGACATCGTCGCCAAAGGCGGCGAGTATCTCAATCCCCGACGCGGCACAGGCGCCGCAACCCAAAATCCATGGCCGCCGCTGGCGCAATTGCGCCGCGTGGGTCCGAACGGGGCGGGGTGATGGAAGATCCGCAAGCGCACTGGCTGCAGGACGGCAAGCGGCTGCATCTCAACCATGGGCCGATCGACCTGATCGTCGAGGCCTTTGGCGAGGCTGATGAGTGTCGCGCCGCCTACGTCCAGGCCGTCGCGCGCTTCCAAACGATCCTGATCGAGCTGGTCGAGGAGCTTCCCGAATTGCGGCTCCCTGCATTTTTCTTGGCGCCGCGAACCTTCGCCGGCCCGACGGCGCGCCGCATGGAAGCAGCCGTCATGCCCATGGCGGAATGCTTCATCACACCGATGGCCGCCGTTGCCGGGTCGGTAGCCGACGAAATGCTTGCCGCGCTGCTTGCCGGACGCAAGCTCGATCGCGCCTATGTCAACAATGGCGGCGACAGCGCCCTCCACATCGGCAAGGGCCGCTCGATGGGATTGGCGGTCGCCGGCACCGGCAACGGCATGGCCGACCGGATCACGATCCGCGCGCAGGATGGCGTGCGTGGCGTTGCAACCAGCGGCTGGCGTGGCCGCTCCTTCTCGCTTGGCATTGCCGACGCCGTCACCGTGCTGGCGCGGACCGGCGCGGAGGCCGATGCGGCGGCAACGCTCATAGCCAACGCGGTAGACCTGCCCGGCAATCCCGCCATCAGGCGCGTTCCCGCACGCGACCTGTCGCCCGACAGCGATCTTGGCGCGCGGCTGGTGACGCAAGGCGTCGGCACGCTTGCGCCTGATGAGGTGGCACGCGCGCTGGACAATGGTCTTGCCGTCGCCGAAGATTTTCGCCGGCGCGGCCTGATTGCAGCATCGGCGCTGTTTCTTGGCGGGGAGGCCCGCATCAGCGGCTCCGTTGCACTCGGCGCGCCCACCAAGCATGAACCGGAGGAAGTTGCCCATGCCTGAATTTCCGATCCGCAAGATCGCGGTGCTGAGCGAGGAGATCTTCCACGACGGGGGACCGGCCGCCGCGGTGCCGCGCCGTCGTGCCGCCGCCATGGCCGCGGTCGGGAACCCGTTCGCCGGGCGCTATGTCGAGGATCTGCAAAGCGCCATGGACGATCTGAAGCCGCTCGGCCTGCTGCTCGCCGACCGGCTGGTCGCCGTCCTCGGCGGCGACATCAAACAGATCGACGGCTACGGCAAGGGCGCCATCGTCGGAAGCGCGGGCGAGCTGGAACATGGCGCGCTGTGGCATGTGCCGGGTGGCTATGCGATGCGCGAGCGGCTGGGCGATGCCAAGGCGATCGTGCCGTCGGCCAAGAAGGTCGGCGCCTTCGGCTCAAAGCTCGACGTGCCGCTCGGCCATATCAACGCCGCCTATGTGCGCAGCCATTTCGACGCCATGGAAGTCGGCATCAGCGACGGCCCGCGTCCTGACGAGATCCTGTTCTGCCTCGCCATGACCTGCGGCCCGCGCGTCCATAATCGGATGGGTGGCCTCGCGGCGGATGACATAAAAGCCTGGGACGGGCTGCGGTGAGCGGCGAGGACAACCTGCTCAAGCTGGTCGAGGCCGAAGAGGCCGATGATCACGACTACCTCCTGCAGGAGCAGGTCGGCTTCATTCTGCGCAAGGCGCATCAGCGCCATGTTTCGATCTTCGCCTCCCGTATCGCCGATCTGACGCCTCCGCAATTCGCCGCACTCGCCAAGTTGCGCGACGTTGGCGAAACTTCGCAGAACCAGCTCGGCACGCTGATCGCCATGGACGCGGCGACGGTGAAAGGCGTCATCGACCGGCTGAAGGCGCGTGGCCTGGTCGAGCTTTCCAGGCATGAGGTCGACAAAAGGCGGCTGCTTGTCAATTTGACGGCGGAGGGCCGCGACGCGATCGAGCGCCTGATCCCGCTGGCCCGCGAGATCACGCTGGAGACCCTGGCGCCGCTCACGGCCAAGGAGGCCGCCACTTTCATGAAGCTGCTGGCCAAGCTGGCGTAAGGTGCGGATCTTACCAGCCTGCAGAAGCTGGTCACCGAAACGATTGAGTTGAGTAGAATTGGTTGGTCTGCGCTGCCCCTCATTGTCCTGCCGGACATTTCTCCCCGTATAGGGACGGGGAGAAAGGCGCTGTCATCGACGGCTTCGCTAGTCGCCGGCGTTGCAGAAGGGCGCCGGCTTCACCACAGCTCCCTTCTCCCCGTCACTATACGGGGAGAAGGTGCCGGCAGGCGGATGAGGGGCTGCGCCAACCGAGGCCCCTCAAGCTCCACTATCTCACAGGCCGTTGTCCTTCAGCACCTGGGCGGCGTTTTCCTTGGTGATCTTCTGCGTCGGCAAGGTGATGGTCTTCTCGACCTTCTCGCCGTTCAGGAACTTGATCGCCTGGCGCAGGCCTTCCGCACCTGGGGTGACATAGGTGAAGGTCGCCGTCAGCTCGCCCTTGTTCACCATCTGCACGCCTTCGTTGGGCAGGCCGTCGATGCCGATGAACTTGATGTCCTTCTCGCGGCCGACATCCTTGGCGGCGAGATAGGCGCCGTAGGCCATCGGGTCGTTATGGCCGTAGACGAGATCGATCTTCTCGTTGGTCTTCAGCGCGTTGGCCATCAAATTGTAGGCCTGGTCCTGTTTCCAGTCGCCCGACTGCTGGTCGAGCAGGTATTTGATGCCCGGCTCCTTGTCTGTGAATTCATGGAAACCATCATGGCGGTCATGCGCCGGCTGGGTGCCCATGCCGCCCCAGATCTCGACGACATTGCCTGCCGCTTTGCCCTTGCCGCCGAGCAGTTCGACGGCATATTCGCCGGCCGCGCGGCCGATCAGCTTGTTGTCGCCGCCGACGAACTGGGTGAAGTCCTTGGTGTCGACGTTGCGGTCGAGCACGAAGACCGGGATCTTGGCGTCGATCGCCTGCTGCACGACGCCGGTCAGGCCGGCCGATTCCTTCGGCGACACCAGGAGCGCGTCGACTTCCTGGCGGATCAGGTTCTCGACGTCGGCGACCTGCTTCTCGGTCTTGTCCTCGCCGTCGGTGATGATCAGCTCGACATTGGGATGCTTGGCGGCCTCGGCAATGATGTCCTTGTTGAACTGCGCGCGCCAGGGCTCGATGGTGGTCACCTGCGAGAAGCCGATCTTCCACTTCTTGTCCTGGGCGAAGGCATGTCCGGTGGAGAGCAGTGCCGTGGTGGTCAGCAGGGCCGCGCCGAATGCGGCAAGCTTCAGCATGTCACGTCGTTTCATTTCTTGTTTCCTCCGAGATTGAGAGACGGTGTCTCTTGCGACGGCCGTTTTGCGGCGGCCGTTTCCTTGTGCGCCGCTCCGGGCAGGCGCAGATAGGCCAGCAGATCGCCGGCATTGCGCTCCTGCACGAGCACGGTGCCGATGATGATCATCCCCTTCAGCACCAGCTGAAGGTTCGAATTGATGTTGTGGAGCTGCAATATGTTGGACAGCAGCCCGAAGATCAGCACGCCGCAGAAGGTGCCTATCAGGCTGCCGCGCCCGCCCATCAGGCTGGTGCCGCCGATGACCACGGCGGCGATGGCGTCGAGCTCCAGCCCGGCGCCGGCGTCCGGCTTGCCTTGCCGGTACTGCGCTACGTAGAGCACGGCGGCGATGCCGGCGAGCAGTCCTGATATGGCATAAGTGGCGATCTTGACGCGGCCGGCGGCGATGCCGGAAAGCCTGGCCGCCTCCTCATTGCCGCCGATGGCATAGACATAGCGGCCGAACGGCGTGAAGCGCAGCAGCGCGCCGTAGATGACGATGGCGCCGAGGAAGAACAGGCCGGGCATCGGGATGACGCCGAATACCAGCGAGCGCAGCAGCTCGAAATCGGCGGTGGCGTTGGAACCGGTATAGACCGGCAACACGGCATTGTTCTGGCCGGCGGTGAGCCGGGCGATTCCGAGCGCCGTCACCATCATCGCCAGCGTGACGATGAAAGGCTGCAGCCGTCCGCCGACGATGATGAAACCGTTGATGGCGCCGAACAGCAGACCAACGCAAGGCGCCACCAGAAGCACGCCGAGAACGCCGAATTTGGGCTCGATCTGCGGCAGCAGGTACGAGAGCGAAAGGCAACACAGGACGATGCCGACGATTGCCGGCGTGACCAGGCCGCGAACGGTGTCCAGCCTCACGTCGCGGGCCACGGCATCAACGCCGGCGCGGGACTTTTCCACGTTGAGGAAGATGAAGCGCGTGACCACGAAGCCGAGACACAGCGCAACCAGGGCAACCGTCGGCACGCCCAGCACGACGCCCGGCGTCACGCCCGGAACCGTCAGCAGCATGGCGCACACCACCGAGCAGATGGCCATCAGCGAGCCGACGGAAAGGTCGATGCCGCCGGTGATGATCACCGCCGTCATGCCGGTGGCGATCAGCCCGGTGGTCGACACCTGGCGCAGCACGTCGAGGAGATTGCCGTAGGACAGAAAGATGTTGTTGCCCTTGGAACTCACTGGCGAGCCCAGCACGCCGATCAGGAAGATGGCGATCAGGCCCCAGTAGAGCTTGGTGCGGGACAGGAGTTTCAGTGCGGTCATGCGGCGGGTCTCGATAGGCTCCGGCGCGGTGCCGCGAGGCGCATGATGGCCTCCTCGCTCGCCGCTTCGCGGGAAAGGATGCCTGTCTGGCGGCCGTCGGCCATCACCAGGATGCGGTCGGAAAGATGCAGCAATTCCGGCAGCTCGGAACTGATGACGGCGATGGCCAGGCCATCGCCCGCCAGCCGGAAGATGAGGTCGTAGATCTCGCGCTTGGCGCCGACATCGATGCCGCGCGTCGGCTCGTCGAGCAACAGCACCCTCGGCCTGGTCGCCAGCCACTTGCCGATGACGACCTTCTGCTGGTTGCCGCCCGACAGCGTGCCGGCGGGCTGGTCGATATCCCGGCAGCGGATGCCGAGCGCCTTGACAGCTTGCCGCGCCAGCCCCTGTTCGCCGGCCAGCGAACGGATGCCGAAGCGGGCCAGCGCTCCGACCAGCGGCAGCGCCACATTGTCCGATATCGAGGCCTGTAGATGCAAGCCTTGCGTCTTGCGGTCCTCGGTGACCAGTGCGATGCCCAGCCGCCGCGCATCGCGCGGTGAGCGGATATCCACCGGCTGGCCGTCGAGCCGGATCTCGCCGCCCGCACGGCCATCGCTCGAGCCGAAGATCGCTTCCATGATCTCGGTGCGGCCGGAGCCCAGCAACCCGCCAATGCCGAGGATTTCTCCGGCGGCCAGATCGAAGCTGATGCCGCCGATCATCTGCCGCCAGCCCTGGCGGTCTGGCTTCGACAGCGACAGATCGCTGACCGAAAGTACGGTCCTGCCGCCGGGATCCCGCTCGTCCTGGGAGGATGCGAGCAGGTCCCGTCCGACCATCGCCGAAATGATGGCATTTTCGTCAAGCTCGGCCATCGGCCGCGTCAGCACATGGCGCCCGTCGCGGAACACGGTGACGCGGCCGGCCAGATGCATGACCTCGTCGATGCGGTGCGAGATGTAGACGATGGCGACACCGCTGTCGGCAAGCTGGCCGATGATGCGAAACAGCCGTTGGCATTCGGCCGGCGACAGTGCCGAGGTCGGCTCGTCCATGATCAGCATACGCGCCGACATCGACAGCGCCTTGGCGATCTCGACCAACTGCTGTTCGCCGACACGCAGCGCGCCGACGCGTGCGTCCGGATCGAGTTCGATGCCGAGCCGCTGCAGGAGGGCGCTTGCCGCGCGGCTGCTCGCCTTGCGGTGGACGATCAGACCCGCGATCAGCTTCTCGCGCCCGAGAAAGATGTTGTCGGCGACGCTGAGCTCCGGCACCAGGTTGAGCTCCTGGTGGATGATGGCGATGCCCGCGTCCTCGGCGTCGCGCACGCCGGCGAAGCTGACCGGCCTTCCGTCGATGCTGACCGTGCCTTCGTAGCCGGTATAGACGCCGGAGAGGATCTTCATCAGCGTCGACTTGCCGGCGCCGTTCTCACCCATCAAGGCATGCACTTCGCCGCGCCGCAATTCGAAGCCGACATCGACGAGCGCGGCGATGCCGCCAAAGCTCTTCGAAATATGCTCGGCGCTCAGAACGGTGTCCGAGCGATCCGATGTCGCATTGCGCGCCGAGGAAAGGGAATTGCTCTGTTCCATGACAATGGCGGCCTCCCTTCCGTCTTCGTCAGCTTCTCGAACGCTAATCTAAACGTTTCGATCCTGTCAAGCCGATATAGGGTGACGAAACTTTGATGCATTTCAATTCTTGCCTAAAATGACGGGATTCCGTAGGTATTGCTGGCAAGGGGTGACGAAACGTTTCGAAAATGACAGCGTCAGGGCCAAAAAAACAACGCAAATCCACCGCGCCCACCATGTTGCACGTGGCCGAAGCGGCGCGTGTCTCGGTCGCCACCGTGTCGGCGCTGATCAACGGCACCGCAACCGTGAGTCCGGAGCTCAGCGCTCGCATCGAGCAGGCGATCCGCGATATCGGCTACAAGCGCAACGCCATCGCCCGCAGCCTGAAGATGGGTACGACGCGCACCATCGGCTTGACCGTTCCCCACATCACCAACCCGTTCTTCACCGCCGTCGTCTCGGTCATCCAGCAGGCCTTCGACCGCGCCGGCTATGCTGTCATGCTGTGCTGTACGGACGAGGATTTGAACACCCAGGACGACCAGATCAGGCTGCTGCTCGACCGCATGGTCGACGGCTTGATCGTGGCGCGCGTCGGTGACGGCGCGATCCTCGAGCGGATCGTCGCCGATGCCAACGTGCCGGTGGTGCTGATGGATCGCCTGTGCGAGGGGGTCGACACCGACGCCGTGGTTCTCGACAACCAGCGCGCGGTGTTCGACGCCATCAGCTATCTGATCGACCTCGGCCACCGCCGCATCGGCTACATCACCGGCACCTCGGATATTTCACCCATGCATGACCGCATGACCGGATATTGCGAGGCGCTCCAGGCCGCCGGCTTGCCGGTGGCCGAGGAACTGGTTCGCTCCGGCAATTTCCACGAGATCGACGGCTACAACGCAACCATGCAGCTGCTGTCGCTGCATGACCGGCCAAGCGCGATCTTCTCGGCCAACAACCCGATGGTGATCGGAACCATGAAGGCGATCCGCGACATCGGCTTGTCCTGTCCGGAGGACATTTCGGTCGCTTGCTTCGACGATTTTCCTTGGTCCGACGTGTTCCAGCCGCAGCTGACCACGGTGGCGCAGCCGGTGCAGGCCATCGGCGAGCAAGCGGCCAATCTGCTGCTCGACCGCCTCGCCGGCAACCGGGACGCGCCGCCGCGCAAGCTCGTGCTCAAGGGCCGCCTGATGATCCGCAATTCATGCCGGCCGCTGGGGGCGGTTCAGAGCGTCAGTGCCTAAAGCATGATGCCGAAAAATGTGAAGCGGTTTTCGGACGCCATCCTGCTTCCCGAGATTTGGAGCCTGATCAGGGCGTAAAGACACCGGAACACAGCGCCTGCAGCTTCGAAAACACGCCCTTGCCGCCCGTGATGACCTGCGTGCCGCTCTGCAGCACCGTCTTCGGGTCCGCCTTCAGAACGGTGCCGCCAGCCTCCTCGATCAACAGCATGCCGGCCACGCAGTCCCAGGCGTTCATGTGTTCTTCGACATAGCCGAGCAGCCGGCCCGAGGCGACATAGGCGAGCATCAGGGCGCCTGACGCGTTGCGGAAGAAGACGCCGCCTTCGGCGAGGATCTTCTTGATCAGCACGGCGATGTTTTCGGCCTCGGCCCGGTTTGAGAAGCCGGTGCCCACCGAGCCCTCTTCCAGGCCGGTCGCCGTACTCGCCTTCATCGGTCTGCCGTTGACGAAGGCGCCGCCGCCCAGCCTTCCGTGGAAGGTCTCGCCGGTCGATGGCTCGTGGATGACGCCGACGATCGTCTCCCCATCCCGGGCGCAAGCGATCACCACGCACCAAGCCGGAATGCCGCGCACGAAATTGGCGGTGCCGTCGATGGGGTCGATCACCCAGACATGGCCGGTAGAGCCGGCGACCGAGGCATGCTCCTCGCCGACGATGCCGTCCCGCGGATAGTCGGCGGCGATCGCCGCGCGGATGAACAGCTCGACCTCACGGTCGGCTTGCGAGACCAGGTCCTGATGGCCCTTGCTCTCGATGGTCAGGCTGTCGAGATCGCGGAAATATCTCAGGCCGAGTTCGCCGGCGCGCCGCGCCAGATCGATGGCGAACCGCATGCGTGCTTCGAGATCATGTGTCACGGGAAAGCTCACTTGCTGCCGATGGATGCCTTGCACTTAGCAGAGCATTGTGACCGGCAAAAGCACCCGGCGAAGTACAAGACGTCAGGCCGCTTGCGACAGCGATTTGTGTGCCTCGGCCAGGATTTCGAAGGAACGCACGCGGGCGGCGTGATCGAATATCTGCGCGGTGACCATCAGCTCATCGGCGCCGGTGCGGCGTACGAACGCATCGATGCCTTGGCGGACCGTTTCCGGCGAGCCGACGACGGCGCAGGACAGCGCCTGGCCGAGCATGGTCTTGGCCATCGGGTCGAGATCCCGGTCATAGTCCTCGACCGGCGGCGGCAATCTTCCGGGCCTGCCGGTGCGCAGATTGACGAAGGCCTGCTGCAGCGAGGTGAACAGCAGCCGTGCCTCGGCGTCGGTGGGCGCTGCAAAGACATTGAGGCCGAGCATGACATGAGGCTTGTCGAGCTGCTCGGACGGCTGGAAGCGCGAGCGGTAGATGTCCAGCGCGTGGTCGAGTTCCGCCGGGGCGAAATGCGAGGCGAAGGCATAGGGCAGGCCGAGCATGGCGGCGAGTTGCGCGCCGTAGAGGCTCGACCCGAGAATCCAGATCGGCACCGTCTGCCCTTCGCCAGGCACGGCGCGCAGGCGCTGGCCTTCCTCGGCCGGCAGGAAATAACCCATCAGCTCGACGACATCCTGCGGGAAATTGTCGACGCCGGCCTCGAGATTGTGGCGTAGCGCCCGCGCCGTGTTCATGTCGGTGCCGGGAGCGCGGCCGAGGCCAAGGTCGATGCGGCCTGGAAACAAGGCCGCCAGCGTGCCGAACTGCTCGGCGATCACCAGCGGGGCATGGTTGGGCAGCATGATGCCGCCGGCGCCGACGCGAATGGTTTTGGTGCCGCCGGCAACATGGGCGATGACAACCGATGTGGCCGCACTGGCAATGCCTGGCATGTTGTGGTGCTCGGCCAGCCAGTAGCGCTTGTAGCCGAGCCGCTCGGCGTGGCGGGCGAGGTCGAGCGAATTGGCGAGCGATTGCGAGGCATCGCTGCCTTCGACGATCGGCGACAGGTCGAGGACGGAAAGTTCGGTCATGTACTGGTCTCCACGATCTTCTTCTCACGCACCCGAGCCTCGAAGGCCGTGCGGTCGGGAATGGTGATGCCGAGCTGGCCTTCCAGCGTGTCGGCGAGTTCAGTGGCTGTGGCGATCTGCTTCTGTTCGGTGCGGCCATCAATGTAATGGATCGACAGGCGATTGCCGCGCAGCGCGTAGCGCCGGTCGGGCGCGGCGCGCGCCGCCAGAACCGAGGTCAGGAAATGCGATGCCGGGTTGGTCGACAGGAAATAATTGGTGACGGAATAATCGACCTCATAGTGCGGCTGCAGATCGAAGCGATACAGCGAGCGCCAGCCGCCGCCGATGGCGGCCTGCAGGCGAAAGTGATCGCCGGTTTCAACGATGCGGAACGTTTCGTGCGGGGTCGTCTGTTCGAGGCCCGGCTCGAGCAGCAGCGGGGCGGTCAGCGTCAGGCCGCCGAAGCCGACATCGGCTATATAGGTCCGGCCATCGAGCTCGGCGCGCAAAAGCATGTGGCTACGCGCCGTGATCGCGTCCTCGCTCTGACCCCAGAGCACACGCGCGGCGAGGCCGCCGACCTCGAAGCCAAGCGCCTTCAGCGCGTGCATGAAAATGAGATTGTGCTCGAAGCAATAGCCGCCACGCCCGTCGAGGACCATCTTGTCCTGCAGCGATGCGGCGTCCAATCGGACCGGGCGCCCCAGAAACGGATCCACGTTCTCGAAGGGGATCGCCTGCGGATGCAGGAAATGAAGCGTCTTCAGCGTGTCGAGCGAAGCATCACTGGAACCGGCATGGCCGATCCGGGCAAAATAGGCGTCGAGGTCGAAGGGAGCGTCGTTCATCGGGAAGGGCACCGGGCACTGATCGGGCGGATATAGGCATTCGATCCCGCCGCCGCAAACGGTGCGCCTGTTATGCGGCGGCCGTGCCGTCCTGTTCGTCGGCGTCCTCCTCCACGACCGCCGTATGTTGGGCGGCGAGAAAATTGCCGACATGGCTAAGGCTCTCGAAATGGTCGCAGAACACCTTGACGACGACCAGCAGCGGCACAGCCATCAGCGCGCCGACGAAGCCCCACAGCCATGACCAGAATGCGATGGCGATGAAGATCGCCACGGCGTTGATCTCGAGCCGCCGCCCGACCACCATCGGCGTCACGAACTGGCCTTCGACAATGTCGCACAACACCAGGAAGGCAGGCGCCAACAACGCGTAGGCGATCGTGTCGAAGCTGATCAGCGCGATGACCGTGACCAGGACGAGCGTGATCATGGCCCCGACATAAGGCAGGAAATTGAGCAGAGCGGCCGCGGCGCCCCAGACCAGCGGATTGGGCATGCCAAGCGCCCACAGGCCGAGGCCGATGACCGTGCCGAGGCCGGTGTTGATGATTGTGACGGTGAGCAGATAGTGCGAGATTTCCCGCTCGACGTCGTAGACGACGCGCAGCGCCCGCTTCTTTTCGGTGAGGCTGGCGAAGGACTGGATGATCTTCTCGTAGAACATCGTGCCCGAGGCGAGCAGGAACAGCGACAAAACGAAGATGATGGTCAGGCTTGTTCCGGCCGACAGGATGTTGCTCGCCGCCGATGAGAGGAAGCCGGACTGCGCTACAGCGACCTTCTGCACGCCCGGTTCCTGCGATGTTTCGGTCAGCCCTTCGATCTGGTGCGCGATCTCCATGATCCTCTCGACCGGCCGCCGCAACTGCGCCAGCCGTTCGGTCAGTTGCTGGCCGATGGACGACGTGTTGTTGATGAGATCGATGACGGGGCCGCTGAGCACATAGCCGGCGCTCGCGAAGACGAAGAGGGACACAAGCACCAGAAGCGTCGCCGAGACCACTTCGGGAATGCCGCGCTTGCGCAGCAGCCGCACGATCGGCGTCAGTGTCAGCGTCAGCAGAAAGGCCAGGATGACCGGCATGAAGAAGGCGCGCGCGAAATAGAGCGCATAGATGCTCATGAACAGGAAGATGCCGATGAGCAGCGAGCGCATCAGGCGTGTGTCGGCGCGCGTTACCAAACGTGACTCCTCGGCCTCGGCCTCGGCAACGCCTGCGCCCAAAGCGGCGGGTTCGGCTTTCATAGTGGCCCCCTCGGCGGCGCACCACAACTGATGCAATCCGCAGACGAAAACGCCGGCACGGCTTCAAGGTTCCGTTAGCCGGCACTGCCGCACGGGCCGCCGTCGAGGGATCGTGCCGCCAATTGCGCAACCGGAGACTCGGCTGCGAGTGCGCCATATTTCATGCGATGCAAAGATTTACCCTTCAGACAATCGAGTCGGCGCCGGAGAAATCCAAGCCCGCAGGCGCCGCCACGGCCGGCACGGATTTCGCCGTTTCCTTGCGCACGATCGGCGCCACCTTGGTGCCATAAAGCTCGATCGCCTTCATGATCTTGGCGTGCGGCATGGTGCCGATCGCCATTTGCAGCAGGAAGCGGTCGTTGCCGAAAATCCTGTGCTGGGCGACGATCTTTTCCGCCACCTGCTCCGGATTGCCGACGAACAGCGCACCATCGGGACCACGCGACTGGTCGAAATGCGCGCGCGATGTCGGACCCCAGCCGCGCTCACGGCCGATGCGGTTCATCACCTCGGCTTGCGGGCCGTAGAAATCGTCCGCCGCCTGCTCGGTCGTGTCGGCGATGAAGCCATGCACGTTGATGCTGGTGGCCAAGCCTGCCGGATCGCTGCCAGCGCGCTTGGCTGCATCACGGTAGAGGTCGAACAGCGGCGCGAAGCGCGCCGGTTCGCCGCCGATGATGGCAAGCGCCAGCGGCAGGCCGAGCGCGCCCGCGCGGGCTGCCGATTGCGGCGTTCCGCCAATCGCGATCCAGACCGGCAGCCTGTCCTGGAAGGGTCTGGGATAGACGCCGCGATCGTTGATCGGCGCGCGCAGACTGCCCGACCAGGTCACCTTCACCTGATCGCGGATGGCAAGCAAAAGGTCGAGCTTTTCGGCGAACAGCTCGTCATAGTCTTCGAGGTTGTAGCCGAACAGCGGGAAGGATTCGATGAACGATCCGCGCCCGGCCATGATCTCGGCGCGGCCGCCTGACAGAAGGTCGAGCGTGGCGAATTGCTGGAAGACGCGTACCGGATCGTCGGAAGAGAGCACGGTGACAGCGCTGGTCAGTCTGATGCGCTTCGAACGCTCCGCCGCCGCGGCCAAAGCCACGACCGGCGCCGAGGCGGCATAGTCGGGCCGATGGTGTTCGCCGAGGCCAAAGACGTCGAGGCCAACCTGGTCGGCCAGTTCGACCTCCTCGATCAGGTTGCGCAGCCGCTCATGCGGGCCGATGGCGCCGGGACCCGGCACAGGGCTCACATCGGCAAAAGTGTAGAGGCCGAGTTCCATTTGAATGTCATCCCAGTGTGTTGATTGTCGCCCTAGAGGTAGCGACGCGTCCGTCGCGCCGCCAGAGGGTGGCTGGTGAACAGTGCATGTCGATTTCGGCCGGAAATGCGTCTCCCCGGTGCAACATCCCGGAATTTCATGGCTGCCATACCGTTTTGGCGCTTGAACTCCCGGTTTTCACGCGTATGTAAGCCTCGCGAATAGACTTCAAGGAAGTGGACTTGGCTATCTACAGGGAAAAAGACATTTTCGAGCGGCGCAATGCCGCGACCGAGGCAAAGAAGGCGCTTCTGGAGCGCTTCAAGTCAAAGCCGGCAGCAGACGATCCCGCGGTGCTGGCACGACAGGCCGAACGCAAGGCAATTCTTGCGGCACGTGAGATCCGCGAGGCCGAAAAGGCCAAGCTGAAGCAGGAAAAGCTGGCGCGCGAGGCGATCGAGAAGGCCGAGCGTGAGGCAGCAGCTGAAGCGGCGCGCATTGCCGCCGAAGAGGCAGCGGAGGCGGAAGCAAAGCTTCGGGAGGCTGAAGAGAACGAGCGCATTGCTCGCTTGCTTGCCGATGAAGCCGAGCGCAAGGCAAAGCGCGACGCGCGCTACGCAGCACGCAAGCAGCGCACCGGCAGGACTCCTCCCGGCTTTACGGGTCGCTAAGAGCGCACTCGCCTCGACGGATGACCAACAAGGGACGCGCCAAGGCGCGGCCCTTTTTTCGCTTGTCCATGTCGCCGACCGGAAGCCCCTGCATCCGGGATGTCGGCTTGGACATCCGGGGATATCGGCTCGGTCGATGTCGCCCGCCGGCGGACAAGGCCATTCAGGCCGCGAATTTCAGCCCCATGATGCCGCAGACGATCAACGCGATGCAGCCGAGCCTGATCGCCGTGGCGGGCTCGCCCAGCAGCCAGATGCCGAGCAGCGCCGTGCCGACGGTGCCGATACCGGTCCATACCGCATAGGCGGTGCCGACAGGCAGCGCCTTCAGCGCCAGGCCGAGCAAGGTGAGGCTGACGATCATCGACGCGACCGTGAGCACGGTTGGAACCAGCCTGGTGAACCCGTCGGTGTATTTGAGGCCGATTGCCCAGCCGATTTCGAACAGGCCGGCGAAAAACAGAAAAGTCCAGGACATCGCAACGCTCCATCGGAGCATCCAGGCTTTCCGGCCTTGGCTGCTCAGTCGACAATGGCGGGTCGTCCCGGCCGAATTTTTCGGAAAGTGCGAGGTCGTCCCCGCGCCGTCGATATAGGGCTGTCCGAATGCCCGATCAACACGGGCCGGCGGCATTGTCGAATGCCGCCGGTGAAATCCCGCCGCGCCGGGTTGCCGGGACTTACTTTTCCTTGAGCCTCATTGCCTTGACCGGCGGCGCCTTCAGGGCCGGAGCGGCTACAGGCTTCTTGGCGTCTTTCTTCGGTTTGCGGGCTTCCTTGCCTGCCTTCATCGCACCTTTAGCCATGATTCGTTCCTCCAGTTGCGGGAAACGGAGTGAAACAAGACAAGCGTCTCTAGGCAAGGGGCTGTTTCCGTCCCGCCACCACTGCCAGTGCCCGTATCAACCGCTTTTCCGGCCCCCAATGGCCTCGGGCGGGCAACGCCGAGGCCTGAACGGATCGACGGGTTATGCGTTCAGGATGGATATGGAGCTTCAGCGCGCGGGTGGCTAAGCTCCCCGGCACAAGCTCGCGAGTATCGGAGGCGGCGAGGAAGCGATGGCAGGGCACGGCGGCTCCAGAACGGTCATCTATGCGGCGCTCGCCGGCAATCTCGCAATAGCGCTGACCAAGTTCGCCGCCGCCTTTTTCACCGGCAGTTCGGCCATGCTGTCGGAAGGCGTGCACTCGCTCGTCGACACCGGCAATGGCGGCCTGCTGCTTTACGGCATGCACCGCGCCGCGCGCCCTGCGGACAGTACGCATCCGCTCGGGCATGGCCGGGAGCTCTATTTCTGGAGCTTCATCGTCGCCCTGTTGGTCTTCGCGCTGGGCGCCGGCGTGTCGTTCTACGAGGGCGTCGTCCACATCTTGGCGCCGGAGCCGGTCGCCAACGTCAAGGTGAACTATGTCGTTCTCAGCCTGTCCTTCCTGTTCGAAGGCAGCTCCTGGCTGGTGGCACTGAAGGAATTCCGCAAGCAGAAGGGCAGGCAAGGCTGGCTGCGGGCCGTGCAATCGAGCAAGGACCCAAGCGTCTATACGGTGCTGTTTGAAGACAGTGCCGCCCTGCTCGGCCTGACCGTCGCCTTTGCCGGCATCCTGGCGGCGGAGATTTTCGAGATGCCCGAACTTGACGGCGCCGCCTCGATCGGCATCGGGCTCATCCTCGGCGCGACGGCAATCTTCCTGGCGCGTGAAAGCAAGGGCCTGCTCATCGGCGAGCCGGCCTCACCCGAGGTGCAGAGGAAGGTGCTGGCAATCGTCCAGCAGGATCCGGCGGTGCAGCGGGCGAACGGTGTGCTGACGGTGCATATGGGACCGGAAGAGATCGTTGCCGCCCTGAGCATCGAATTCGAGGACCATCTGGCGGCGCCGGAGATCGAGGCCTGTGTCGAACGCATCGAGGCGCGGCTGAAGAAGGAAATGCCTGAGATCGCGCGGCTGTTCGTCAAGCCGCAGACCACGGGCACCTGGGAAAAGCGGCGTAAGGTGATCGAATCCGCGTCCGATGAAAGTTGAGCATGATCCCGAAAACCCTCTTCGTGATCCATGCCCTGGCCTCTGGACCAGCGCCGCGCCGTTGCCTCGCATCCCCGCGTCGCTAAGATCAGCCGATCGATTTTGGAGGAATGACGATGAAGATAGACGGCGGCTGTCATTGTGGTGCCATCACCTACGAGGCGGAGGTCGACCCGGAAAAGACCTCGATCTGCCACTGTACCGATTGCCAACAGCTGACCGGTACGGCCTTTCGCGTCACCGTTCCCGCGCCGCAGGATCACTACCGGATCACCAGGGGCGCGCCGAAAATCTATATCAAGACCGTGGCGAGCGGCGCCAAGCGCGCCCAGGCTTTTTGTGCCGACTGCGGCTCGCACCTTTATGCGACATCGGTCGGCGACGGTCCGAAGGTCTATGGGATCAGGGTCGGGACCTCGCGGCAGCGTCAGGACCTGGTCCCGAGACACCAGAAATGGCACCGGTCGGCGCTGCACTGGCTTCCGGACTTCGAGGGCATGACGACGGTGGAGGAGCAGTAGGGTTAGTAGGCTCCCACAAGACCTCTGCGATTAGCGAAGCCTCCTATCGCTTCGTCATCCTCGGGCTTGACCCGAGGATCCATGCCGTGACCTTGCCGAAGGATGCCGTGGAACGGAATTCTGCACTGTTGCGGCGCGCCGCGGTCGCGGCATGAATTCTAGGGTCTGCGCGCGTCGCTCCGCTCCTTGCTCCGCCCTAGAATGACGATGGGATAGACGCTTCGCTAATCTCTGGCGTCGAGCGGCTACTCTCCATCTTCGACGACCCTCAGCCTCAACTGCCCCGTCTTGGAATCAGCCACGCGCGGTGCGGCTTCCACCTTGGCGGCGCCGCCGTGTGGGACGTCGGCCTCGCCTTCTCCGAACTCCAGCGCCTCGATCTTCTGGCCGCGCTTGGTCACTTTCGAGGTCGAGACGAGGATGTCTTCGATATCCTTGGCCGACTGGCCGAAATGGCCCTGCAATTTGCGCACCCGCTCGTCGACACGCTGGACATCTTCCATCAGCCTGATGACTTCACCCTGGATCAGATGCGCCTGCTCGCGCATGCGGGCATCCCTCAGGATCGCCTGGATGACCTGGATCGACAGCATCAGCAGCGAAGGCGAGACGATGATGACGCGGGCGCGGTGCGCCTTCTGCACGACCGCTTCGAAATTCTCATGGATTTCGGCGAACACCGATTCCGACGGCACGAACATGAAGGCCGTGTCCTGCGTCTCGCCCTGGAGCAGGTATTTTTCCGAAATGTCGCGAATATGGACCTCGATGTCGCGGCGAAAGGCCTGGGCCGCGACCTTCTGCAGGTCGGCGCCGTCGGCGGCGCGGATGGCATTCCATGCTTCCAGCGGAAATTTGGCGTCGATGGCAAGTGACGGCGCGCCGTTCGGCATTTTCACCAGGCAGTCCGGCCGGCTGCCGTTCGACAGCGTCGCCTGGAATTCATAGGCCCCATGCGGCAGGCCGTCGGCGACGATCGCCTCCATGCGCGACTGGCCGAAGGCGCCGCGGGTCTGCTTGTTGGAGAGGATCGCCTGCAGCTGCACGACCTGGCCGGCCAGCGACTGGATGTTGCCTTGCGCGGTGTCGATGACCGCCAGCCGCTCCTGCAGTTTCGCCAGGCTCTCATGCGTGGATTTGGTCTGCTCGGTCATGGTCTGGCCGATGCGGCCGGTCATGGCGTCGAGGCGCTGGCCGATCGATTGCGTCAATTCGGCCTGCCGGGCGCCGAAAACTTCGGCGATGGCCCCCATGCGGCCCTGCATTTCAGCCTGCGACTGCAAAATACCAGCCATGCGTGTCTCGGCGTCGCGGGCATGGTCGGCGGCCTCCGCGGCGGCGACCGCGCGCGCCTTGGCCGACCGCCACAGCGCAACGACGAGCGCCACGAACAAGCCGAGAAACAGCAAGGCGCCGAAGGCCAGCGCGTGACCCAGCGTGATTGTCGAGGCGCCGAGCCGTATGACAGGCTCCGAAAAGATGGTGCTGAGATCATTCATGTGGACAGCATAGCCGATTCGGCGGGCGGGCACAGATCAAAACGTGAACGAGGCTCAGGCGCACCGGTTGACGCCTTTCCTTGGAGGTCTTAGGTGAAACGCCATGCCGATCAAGCCGCTCATCATCCTTCCCGACCCCATCCTGCGCCAGGTTTCCAAGCCGGTGGAGCGCGTCGACGCGCCCTTGCGCAAACTGGCCGACGACATGCTGGCGACCATGTATGACGCGCCCGGCATCGGGCTGGCGGCAATCCAGATCGGCGAACCGCTGCGCATGCTGGTGATCGACCTTGCCAAGGAAGACGAAACGCCGGCGCCGCACGTCTTCATCAACCCGGAGATTCTCGAAAGTGCCGACGCGCGGTCGGTCTACGAGGAAGGCTGCCTGTCGATCCCGGATTACTATGCCGAGGTCGAGCGCCCGGCTTCCGTGCGGGTCAAATATCTCGACCGCGACGGCACGCTGCAGGAGATGGAGGCCGAGGGCCTGATGGCGACCTGCCTGCAGCACGAGATCGACCACCTCAACGGCGTGCTGTTCATCGACCACATCTCGAAGCTGAAGCGCGACATGGTGGTAAAGAAGTTCAGGAAGCTCGCCAAGGACAAGGCGCCGGGCAAGCTGGTGGGATAGGGCAATGCCCCTTCGCGTCATCTTCATGGGCACGCCGGAGTTTTCGGTGCCGACGCTGCGCGCCATCGCTGAAGCCGGACATGAGATAGCGGCCGTTTATACGCAGCCGCCGCGCGCCGCAGGCCGGCGCGGGCTGGAGCTGACGCCGTCGCCGGTGCAGCGCGAGGCCGAGCGGCTGGGCATCGAGGTGCGCACGCCGGCATCGTTGAAAGGCGAGGCCGAACAGGCTGCCTTTGCTGCGCTCGGCGCCGATATCGCCGTGGTCGTCGCCTATGGTTTGCTTCTGCCCAGGGCGGTTCTGGAGGCACCCCGGCTCGGCTGCATCAACGGCCATGCATCGCTTTTGCCGCGCTGGCGCGGCGCCGCCCCCATCCAGCGGGCCATCATGGCAGGAGACCTGGAAAGCGGCATGATGGTGATGCGCATGGAGGAGGGCCTGGACACCGGACCGGTGGCATTGCTTGAAAAATGCGCCATCGACCCCGATATGACAGCCGGCGATCTGCATGATCGATTGATGAGCGTTGGCGCTGCCCTGATGGTGGAAGCGCTGGCACGGCTGGAACGGAATACCCTGACATTTACCGCGCAAGCGGCCGAAGGGGTGACTTACGCCAGGAAAATCGATAAATCCGAGACGCGCGTGGACTGGACGCGGCCTGCGGCCGATGTCCACAATCACATTCGCGGCCTGTCGCCCTTTCCCGGCGCCTGGTCCGAAATTGAATTTGGCGGCCGCATGGAACGGCTGAAACTGCTTCGCTCGACGCTGTCCGAAGGCCTGTCGCCTTCGGAAGATTTGGGCGAGTCGGGAGGAATTCTCGATGACCGGCTGACGGTCGCCTGCGGAAAAGGCGCGATCAGGCTGGTCGAAGTTCAACGTGCGGGCGGAAAGCCCGCCGCCGCGTCGGAATTCCTGCGCGGAGCCAAGATCGAAAAAGGACTGAAATTCTCATGAGCATGATGTCGATACGCGCGGCGACGCCGCGGGACCGCGAGGCCATCCGCCTCGTCGAGGAACACGCTTTCGGCCAGCAGGCGGAGGCCGGACTGGTCGACGCGCTGGTGACCGGCGGTGATGCCGTCGTCGAACTGGTGGCGGAAGAAGACGGGCAAGCCGTTGGCCACATCCTGTTTTCGCGCCTGTTCGTGCAGAACGGCGGCAAGAGTTTTGCCGCCGTGGCGCTTGCCCCGCTGGCGGTGGAGCCGTCTTTTCACGGCTCCGGCATCGGCGGCGCGCTGATCCGCGAGGCCCATATCCGGCTCAAGGACGCTGGCGAGACACTGGCCGTTGTGCTTGGTGATCCGGCCTATTACGGCCGTTTCGGCTATAGCCACGCCCGGGCTGAAAAGTTCGACAGCGAATACCAAGGCGAAGCGCTGCAGGCGCTGGCCTGGGGCGACGCACCCGAAGCCGGCAGGCTGGTCTACGCCTCCGCCTTCACCGCTCTCGCCGCCTAGGCGAGAGCGTACAGCCGACCGGCATGCCGCGTTTTCGCCTCGACATCGAATATGACGGCAGCCTGTTTGCCGGCTGGCAGCACCAGGCCGATCAGCCTTCGGTGCAGCAGGCGATCGAACAGGCGATCGAGAAATTCTGCGGCGAGGCGGTCCGGCTGCGCGCCGCCGGCCGCACCGATGCCGGCGTGCACGCCACCGCGCAGGTGGCGCATGTCGACCTTGCCAAGGCGTGGCCCGACGACAAGGTGCGCGATGCCATCAATGCGCACCTGCAGGCGGCGGGCGCGCGCATTGCCATCCTGAAAGCTGCAGTCGTTTCCGACGACTTCGATGCCCGTTTCTCGGCCACCGGCCGGCACTATCTCTACCGTGTCCTCAATCGGCGCGCGCCTTCGGCACTGGAACAGGGCAAGGTGTGGTGGGTGCCGAAGCGGCTCGATGCCGCCGCCATGCACGAGGCGGCGAAGCTCCTGCTCGGCCGGCACGACTTCACCACTTTCCGCTCCACCCAGTGCCAGGCCAACAGCCCGGTCAGGACGTTGGAGCGGCTCGATGTCAGCCGAACGGGTGACGTGATCGAGGTGAGAGCCTCGGCGCGGTCCTTCCTGCACAACCAGGTGCGCTCCATGGTCGGCTCGCTGAAGCGGGTCGGCGACGGCGGCTGGACATCAGGCGACCTCAAGGCCGCGCTCGAGGCGCGAGACCGCGCCGCCTGCGGCCAGGTGGCGCCGCCCGATGGGCTTTTCCTGATAGGCGTCGATTACCCCGGATAGACACCAACTCTGCCCTGGTAGAACCGGGCTCTACCCCGGATAGAGTCCCGAGAGGCTCTGAGCCCCGATATCGTCGGGCACGGCGATGCCGAGCAGCATCTGCAGCCCGAACAGCACCAGCAGCGAAGCGGTGAACATGCCGACGAAAACGGCGGTGCCGACGGCCGCGCCCTTGCCGATCGTGGCATTGGTCATGCGCCAGGTCAGCACCATCGACAGGGAAAATAGGAGCAGCGACACAAGGCTCGAGACCTGGCTTGTCGACGACAGGAAAAGCCTGATCAGCGCCGAGGGCAGCATCAGCCAGGCGGTGATGGCCGAGGCCCAGTTGCTGGCGACGACATAGTGGACGAAGCGCCCGCCAATGCCGGCGCGCGGCGCCACCAAGGCGAGCGCTACCAGCGGCAGCACCCAGGAGCCGATATCGACCGTCGCCAGCCGCACCAGCATGGAGAAGCGGCCGGCGAAGGCATCGGGATCGCCGATCTCGTTGGCGATGCCGACCCAGCCGACGATCAGCGCCGGAGCCGCGATGATGATGGCGAAGAACGAATTCCAGAAGCCGTCGGCCGACAGGTCGAGCAGGCGCAGCCCATCGGCCTTGCCGAGCATCAGCCGCCAGGCGCCGGTCAGCGAAGCTTGGGTTTCGTCCGCCGAAAGCATGCCGGTCAGCCCTGTCCGAACCAGTCGTCGATGAAGCGCTGGTAGATTCGCGTCAGCGTTTCCAGATCGGCAATGGCGACGCGCTCGTCGACCATGTGCATGGTCTTGCCGACCAGGCCGAATTCGACCACCGGGCAATAATCCTTGATGAAGCGCGCATCCGATGTGCCGCCGGAGGTGGACAGCGCCGGCTTTTTGCCGACCACCGCACCGACCGAGCCGCTCAGCGTCTCGACCAGCCTGTCGTCGCGGGTCAGGAAGACATGGCTCGGCCGGTCGCGCCAGACGAGGTCATAGTCCACCGGCGTCTTCTTGCCTGGCCGGTACTTCTTGCGCCCCGCCGCCTGATCGAGGCGGTTGTGGATTTCGGCCTGGACCGTCTCGGCCGTCCAGCTGTCGTTGAAGCGGATGTTGAAGGTGGCGGTCGCCTTGGCCGGAATGACGTTGGTGGCCGGGTTGCCGACATCGATGGAGGTCACCTCCAGATTGGTCGGCTGGAAATCCTTCGTGCCCTTGTCGAAGACCGGGTGCAGCAAGGCATCCACCAGGCTCATCAGGCCGCGCACCGGATTGTCGGCAAGCTGCGGATAGGCGGCATGGCCCTGGCGGCCATTGACGGTGATGCTGCCCGACATCGAGCCGCGCCGGCCGATCTTGATCATATCGCCAAGCGTGTCCGGATTGGTCGGCTCGCCGACGATCGAGGCGTCCCATTTCTCGCCTTTCGATGCGGCCCATTCGAGCAGCTTGACCGTGCCGTTGATGGCAGGTCCTTCCTCGTCGCCTGTGATCAGCAGCGACACCGAGCCCTTCGGGCCGCCATTTGCCTCGACATGGCGCGCCACCGCGGCGATGAAGCAGGCAATGCCGCCCTTCATGTCGACAGCGCCGCGGCCATACATCTCGCCATTGGCGATCTCGGCGGCGAAAGGCGGGTGCGTCCAGGCGGCTTCGTCGCCGACAGGCACCACGTCGGTATGGCCCGCGAACATCAGGTGCGGGCCGTTGCCGGAGCGCCGTGCATAGAGGTTCTCGATATCCGGCGTGCCCTCCTCCGAGAACACTGGCCGGTCGACCAGGAAGCCGAGCGGTTCCAGCATCGCCTCCAGCGCGCTCAGCGCGCCGCCTTCGGCTGGTGTCACCGAGGCACAGCGGATGAGAGAGGCGAGGTTTGCGGCGGGATCAGTCGGCAGCGTCATGGCAAAAGCGATAGTCGAAAGCGAAAGGCCTGTCACGGCCAGACGTAGGGGCCAGCCCCATGGCCGACGATACCGCCGACATTATGGTTTTCATGTCGTATAGTCGACTGATGCGGAGCAAGAGATGGAAAACGGGGAAAAGAGGATCGTCATTGCCGGCGCCGGCAGCATTGGCTGTTATGCCGGCGGCTGCCTGGCACTCGCCGGGCGGCAGCTTGTCCTGCTCGCCCGACCGCGCATCGAGGCAGCGCTGCGGCAGGGCGGATTGCGCGTCAGCGACCTCAAGGGCCGCGATCGACTGATCAAGCCGGAAGCACTCGCCGTCACCGTGGATCCCGCTGTCGCCTTGCCGGTGGCCGATGTGATCCTGGTTACAGTCAAGAGCGGCGCGACGCAGGATATGGCGGCCCTAATCAAGGCCCATGCCCGTCCCGATGCCGTGGTGGTGAGCCTGCAGAACGGCGTCGACAATGCCGACAGGCTGCGCGCGGCGCTTGGCCGGCAAACGGTGCTGGCCGGCATGGTGCCGTTCAATGTCGTGCAATCGCCGGACGGCGAACTGCCGCTGCGCGTCCACCGTGCCAGCGACGGCAAGGTAATGGTTGAAGATGGGGACGCCGGCCTTGCCCGCCTTCTCGACGTCGAAGGCCTCGCCGTCGAAGCGCATGGCGACATGAAGGCCGTGCTGTGGGGCAAGCTTCTGATGAACCTGAACAATGCGCTGGTGGCGCTGTCGGGCCTGCCGCTGGCGACCGAACTCGCCGACAGGCGCTGGCGGCTGATCCTCGCCGGCCAGATCGATGAGGCTCTCCGGGCGATGAAGGCCTCGGGCATCGAGCCGGCGCGCATCGCCGGCCTGCGCCCTGCGCTGCTGCCGAAGGTGCTCAGGCTGCCCGACTGGCTGTTCAAGCTCTTGGCGCGGCGCATGCTGGCGATCGACCCCGAGGCGCGTTCGTCGATGTGGGATGATCTGCGGCGCGGCCGGCCGACCGAGATCGACGACCTGCAGGGTGCTGTCTTGCGGCTCGCCGAAAAAGCCGGCACGCAGGCGCCGACGGTCCAGCGGGTCAGCGCCTTGGTGCGCGGGGCGGAAGCCGAGCGGCTTGGCTCGCCGGGCCTAGTGCCGGAGAAGGTTCTGGCGCCGCCGGCCGGCCGTCGATCAACGTGATCTTCTGCCAGATCTTGCGCGACAGGTTGGACGCCAGGTTCTCGATGTCGTTGACGCCGTCGATGACGACGGCGTCATTGACGGACTGGGCGAACAGCGCCGCGATCTTGCCGGTGATCGACAGCATTTCGGAGCAATAATCGAGATAGCGCGCGAGATCGGCGGCATTGGTGATGCGGGCCGGCGAATGCGAGGTCGGCTTGAAACTGGCCGACAGCGCCGCCGGATCCTTGGTCAACTGGTGCATGTCGATGACGTGGATCAGCGAACGCAGGCCGTGCAGCTGGCGAAACACCTGCTTGCGCTTGATGCGCTCCTCTGTGCGGATCAGGGCAAGGAAACCGAGTACGGCGAGGATGATCATGTTGATCGTGGCTTCGATGCCTTGCACCGACTGCACCGCGTCGTCGGCCTGGGAGATGTGAATGAGCGGCAGGATGGTGCCGACGAACAGGAAGATCAGCGCGCCCGCGATCACGGCGGCGACGATGATGCCGCGCAGCCACCAGATCGGCGCTTCCAGTGCCTTGGCGGCCTTGGCCAGATCGCGCGACAGCGACACCAGTTCGGCGGCGACGCCGCGCAGCCCGGCGTCCGGGAAACGGTCGGCGACGCGGCCTTCAAGCCGCTCGGCGGTTTCGATGATCAGTTTCGGATCAAGCGTGCGGTAGCGCATGGCGAGATATCCGATCGGCCCCTAGAACATGATGCCGAAAAGTGCGGAGCGGCTTTCGGACGACATCATGCCTCTCTATCTCTTCGATTCAGCCGGCTCGTTGGTGCGCCGGCCATAGCGGTTGGGCCCAGGCTGCCCTGGAAACAGGCACAACACAAGGAAGGCGACGATCGAGACGACCGGCACGAACAGGATCAGCGCGGCAATGCCCGGCTTGTCGAGGTCGTGCAGACGCTTCACCGCCAGCGCGATGTTCGACCACAGCGAGGCGATGAAGGCGATGAAGAAGATGAACGACCACATATTGCTCTCGGCCGAGCCCTCCGGCACCAGCGTGAAGCGGTACAGCGGGAACGCCTGGATGATGGCGACGAGCAATCCGCCGAGAAAATAGGCCGCGCGGCTGACGCGGCCCGATGTCTTGAAGAAAAGCCAGTTGAGATCCGATCTTTCAGGCAAGCGGGTCCGATCCATATTGGTTGGCACCCTTGGTGCCTTCGAGGATGCCGAGTTCGACCAGCAGCCAGATGCCGCCGATGATGGGTACGAGGCCGATCAGCGTCCACCAGCCCGACTTGTTGCGGTCGTGCCAGCGTTTGGCATAGAGGGCAATCGCGAAATAGATCGATGCCAACGCGAAGAGGATGCCGATGATGCCGATCTGGGCACCGCTGGCGGTGGTGAAACGCGTGCCGAGGATCGCATCGAGAATGAAAGCGATAATGCCGATCACGATGAATACGCCGATGCCGGCCCAGAACTTGGCTCGGTTGATGCGGCCATCAAAGCTTGTGAGCAGATACTTCCAGTCCATGTCACCCCCTCCATGTTGAACCAGCGCGACCGATCGTCGCGCCGGCGGAAGGTGCGCCTGACCGGGGCAAAGATCAATCGCGCAGCAATTCGTTGATCGAGGTCTTGGACCGGGTCTTGGCGTCGACCCGCTTGACGATGACGGCGCAATAGAGACCTGGGCCCGGTTCGTTGTTTGGAAACGGCTTGCCCGGCATCGATCCAGCGACGACGACGGAATTCGGCGGCACCTCGCCATAGAAGACCTCGCCGGTGGCGCGGTCGACGATCTTGGTCGACTGGCCGATGAAGACGCCCATGCCGAGCACCGAGCCCTCGCGCACGATGCAGCCCTCGACCACTTCGGAACGCGCCCCGATGAAGCAATTGTCCTCAATGATGGTGGGACCGGCCTGCATCGGCTCCAGCACGCCGCCGATGCCGACGCCGCCCGAAAGGTGGACATTCTTGCCGATCTGGGCGCAGGAGCCGACAGAAGCCCAGGTATCGACCATTGTGCCGCTATCGACATAGGCGCCGACATTGACGAAGGACGGCATCAAGACGGCGCCTGGCGCCACATAGGCCGAACGGCGCACGATCGACGACGGCACGGCGCGGAAGCCCGCCTTTTCGAAATCGACGGCGCTCCAGCCGTCGAACTTGGACGCCACCTTGTCCCACCACACGGCCTCGCCGGGGCCACCCTTGATGATCTCCATCGGATTGAGCCGGAAGGAGAGCAGCACGGCCTTCTTCAGCCACTGGTTGACGTGCCATTTGCCGTCGGTCTGCCGCTCGGCGACGCGGGCGGTGCCGCGGTCGAGCAGGTCGAGCGCCGACTGGATGGCGTCGCGCACCTCGCCGCGGGTCGCGGTCGAAATGGCGTCGCGTTCCTCGAAGGCCTTGTCGATGGTCTTTTCGAGGCTCGCCAGATCGGGCTTCGACATGAATTTGCTCCATTACCAAGCTGTTAAGGGGCTGCGCCTTAACCTGTTTAAAAGTCGCGCGGACCCTATGTTAAGGCTCAATGGGGGTCAATCGCGACTGCGTCACGGGACGACGCAAGTAAAGGAATGGACGGGTGGATTCGATGACTCCCATGGAAAAGGCGGGATGGACGCCGCTGCCGCATTCGGATGAGGATCTGGAGCGGTCGAAAAGCGTGCCGGACACGCCGCAGACGCGCGCCGAAACCTACCGCCTGGCCTGGAACGATCCCGACTTCATGACCCGGCGCGAACTGCGCGCGGTCAGGCTGCAACTGGAACTGCTGAAGCCGGAAATGATCCTGGCCGAGCGCGGCATCCGTTCGACGGTGATCCTGTTCGGCGGCGCGCGCCTGCCGGAGCCCGGTGGCGAAGCCTGGGCGGCCAAGAACGAGACGCAGAAGAAGAACCTCGAGGAAAACAGCAAATACTACGAGGAGGCCCGCAAATTCGCCCGCCTCTGCTCGCGGCAGTCAGCCACGTCATACTATCGCGAATATGTCGTGGTGACCGGCGGCGGACCCGGCGTGATGGAAGCGGGAAACCGCGGCGCCGACGATGTCGGCGCGCCGTCGATCGGGCTCAACATCGTGCTGCCGCACGAGCAGGCACCGAATCCCTATGTGACGCCGGAGCTCTGTTTCAACTTCCACTATTTCGCCATCCGCAAGATGCACTTCGTCATGCGCGCCAAGGCCGTGGCGGTGTTTCCCGGCGGCTTCGGCACGATGGACGAGTTCTTCGAGACGCTGACGCTGATTCAGACCGGGCGCATGGAGCGCGTGCCGGTGATCCTGTTCGGCAAGTCCTTCTGGAAGCGGGCGATCGACCTCGACTTCCTCGCCGAGCAAGGCACCATCAGCCCGGGCGACCAGGACATCATCGATTTCGTCGACACAGCCGACGAAGCCTGGGCCATCGTCAGCCGCTTCTACAAGCTGGGGGAATAGGAATTGGGGGAATTTGGGAAACGAAATGAGGAACTGGGGAAATGAAGAATTGACGAAATAAGGGGCATGGTCTTGCGTCCCTCCTCAATTCCTCAATTCCTCAATTCCTCAATTCCTCAATTCCTCAATTCCTCAATTCCTCAATTCCTCAATTCCTCATTCCCTCAATTCCTCAATTCCCTACTCCCTTGCGACTATGGTCGTGAGGAACGTGGCGAGATCGTCGGTGACGAAATCGACGTCATCCTCGTTGGCCGGGTCGCGTTCCCAGATTTCGGAGAAGGTCGGTTCGAAATTGCGCGGTACCACGAGAACCGTGGTCATGCCCAACGACTTCGGCACGGCCAGGTTGCGGGCGAGATCCTCGAACATCACCGCATTGTGGCCGGTGACGGCGTGCAGCTCGGCGAACTTCTCGTAGGTCTGGCGCGCCGGCTTGGGGTTGAGGTCGGCGGCGACAATATCGAAGATGTCGTCGAAATGGTCGAGGATGCCGAGCTGGCGCGCGGTGCGCTCGGCGTGCCTGCGGTCGCCATTGGTGAAGATGAACTTGCGACCGGGAAGCTGCCGGATGGCGGTGCCGAGAACGGGATCGGGCACCAGCCACGAATAGTCGATGTCATGGACCTTCTCGAGGAAGTCGTCGGGATCGATGCCGTGGCGCGTCATCAGCCCGTTCAGCGTCGTGCCGTATTCGAGATAGAGCTCCTTCTGCAGCTTGCGCGCCTCCTCGCGCGGCAGCGCCAGCAGCTCCCCGACATAGGCGGTCATCTTGACGTCGATCTGCGAGAACAGATTCGAGTGGTGCGGATAGAGCGTGTTGTCGAGGTCGAACACCCAGTCGGTGACATGGGCGAAGCGGGCGGGATCGGGAAGCGTCGTCATGCGCTCCTTATGGCATGAAACAGGGATTCCGAAAGGGACTTTATCCACAACTTCTGCCCGTTGAGGTTGCAGAAATGGCCTCACGGTTCAAATTTTAACCGTCCGGGAAAGGTGGCCTTCAGGGCTTGCTGGCACAGAGACAAGTCCTGAGGGGAGTTCGCGATGAACAGCATTATTCTCAAATCCGCCGCCATCGCTTTCGCCTCCGTCGCCGCCTCTCTCATGCTGACGTTGATTGTCGTCCCAGCCATGGGATTCCCCATAACGCGCACGATCTGGCTGACCTCGACGCTCTGTCCGCTGGTCCTTGCCTGGGCCGCATGCGCCAGCACGTTCTGGCAGAGCGACAGGCTGAAAAACGCGCATCGCGAGCTTGCCCGTGCTCATGCCCAACTCGCCGCCGCGCACCGCCGCCTGGCGGAAAAGGCGAGCCGCGACGACATGACCGGCATGCTCAACCGGGAAAGCTTCTTTGCCGCGCTGGACGGCTCCCGGCGCAAGTCCGACCGCGGCGCCCTGCTGATCATCGACGCCGACCACTTCAAGACGATCAACGACAATTTCGGCCACCTGACCGGTGATGACGCGCTGCTGTTGATCGCCAGCGCCATCGAGCGCGGCGTGCGCAGCGGCGACGTGCTCGGCCGCATCGGCGGCGAGGAGTTCGGCGCGTTTCTGACCGGAGCCACGGAACAGGAGGCCAAGCGCGTTGCCGAGCGGATCCGCCGCGAGGTCGAACTGATCCGCTTCCGGCCGGTCGATGAACGGACCATTCCGTTGACCGTCAGCATCGGCGGCACTGTCTGCGGCGAGGATGTCAACGTATCGGAGCTGATGCGCGCCGCGGACCGGCGCCTCTACCAAGCCAAGCATGCGGGCCGCAACCTGACGATCCTCGATACCGATATTTCCGAAGCGGCATGAGCAGGCCGGGCCGGCACACCTGGCCCGTTAAAAAATTTCTAACCCTGTTTGCATCCGGTTGTGCCGCTTGTCGGCACTTTCCCCGCCTTGATGCCATGCTTGGCACGATACTGGCTTCCGTGACGATGTGTGTGCCGTTCGGGGAATGTCATGCGCGCATCGAAGCCCTAGCCGAGAGACCTGCCATGAGTTTCCTCATAAAAAAAATGTCGCGCCGCACGCTCGTGCGGGCGCTGATCGCCCTGCCTGCCCTGTCGTTGTTCCGCAAGCTGCCTGATGCCGACACCACCCATGCCGGTTTATCCCGGGCCGATCCTGACGAGATCGTCGAGGTCAATGGCTGGATCCTGAAGCGGAGCGACCTGGCATGATCTTCGACAGCTACGAGGCGTATCGCGCCGCCAACTTTGTGGCAAGGGTCTGCATCTTTGGTTCCGGTCCGGCCGGCACAACGATCGCCAGAAAACTTGGCGCTGCCGGCATTCCGGTCGTGGTGCTGGAAGCCGGTCCGCGGGAATTCAGCGACGACTCGCAAGACTTCTACCGCGGCACCACCGTCGGCGATTTCTATTTCGATCTCGACATCACCCGGCTGCGGTTCATGGGCGGCAGCTCCAATCACTGGGCCGGTTGGTGCCGCGTGCTCGACAAACTGGATTTCGAGCCCAAGGCCTGGGCGCCCGACACCGGCTGGCCGATCCGCCGCGCCGACATCGAACCCTACCTTTCGGAAGTGCGCGCTATCCTCGATCTTCCCGATTTCCGGCCTGATGTGCCGATCTCGGACGACATTCGCTGGGTGCAGTTGATCAAGAGCCCGGCGGTGCGGTTTGCCGAAAAATTCGCCGACGAACTCGACAAGAGCAAAAACATCGCCGTCGTGCTCAACACCTACGCCACCGAGCTTGCCGGCGACGGCAAACGCGTGACCGGCGCCAAGCTGTGGTCCAACGGACAGGACGCCGGCTTGTTCAGCGCCGACTATTTCATCGTCTGCACCGGCGGGCTGGAGAATTCACGGCTGCTTTTGTGGTCGAACCAGCGCTCCAACGGCGGCGTCGTGCCGAACGCGACGGCGCTTGGCCGCTACTGGATGGAGCATCCGACCTTCGAGGGCGGCAACGCCATCCTGGCCGACTATGGTGCGTTCGAGGTCGATGCCGTCAAGGAGGCCTTCTTCTCGCCGATGCCTGCCGCGATGGAACGTCTCAAGATCATGAATTTCGGCATCCGGCTGATCGAGACGCCCTATCCGGGCGTCAAGAGCCTCATCGCCGACCTAGCCTGCACGGCGCCGCACATGGCGGAATGGGTATCTGGCAAGCTCGACCAGAACCTGCGTTGCGCCGCTCAGCTTTATGTCGCCTGGGAACAGGCGCCGCTGGCTTCGAACCAGATCGAGTTGTCGAAGACCGAGGTCGACCATGCCGGCGTGCCG
Source organism: Mesorhizobium sp. M8A.F.Ca.ET.207.01.1.1 (assembly GCF_004794715.1). Taxonomy (NCBI): domain Bacteria; kingdom Pseudomonadati; phylum Pseudomonadota; class Alphaproteobacteria; order Hyphomicrobiales; family Phyllobacteriaceae; genus Mesorhizobium; species Mesorhizobium sp. M8A.F.Ca.ET.207.01.1.1. Next base: position 457,254 of record NZ_SRUS01000003.1, read on the forward strand.
CGCATCGAACTGCACTGGAAGAAATCGAAACTGGAACAACGCACCCTTCTCGAAGGCCTGAGGCTGTTCGGCACGACGCTTGCCCAGAAAAACCTGGGCCGGGTCCGTATTGCCGACTGGATCTCGAACGGCGAGGATTATCCGACCAACGAAGAGACGGCGGGCCATCATCATATGGGGGGCACGCGCATGGGCACGGATGTCACCAGGAGCGTGGTGGACGCCAATTGCAAGGTGCATGGCATGGACAATCTCTATGTCGGCGGCTCTTCCGTGTTCTGCACGTCGGGCCAAGCCAACCCGACGACGACGATCACCGCGCTCGCCTGCCGGCTGGGCGACCATCTGAGCAAGGTCGTCATGGCCTGAACGACCTCCACGAAGCCGTCGTCCTGCCAAGCCACGACCGGCAGGGCCGGCGCCAAGGATGGCGCCGGCAGAGGCTCAAAAGCCGTAGACGGCGATCCGGACCAGCACGGCGGCGGCGGCCAGCGACACCAGCAGGATACCGAGACCGATCGGAGAGCCCCAGCCATACCATTCCATGGCCAGCTTGGCGTATTTGAATTCTTCCTCGTGCGAGAGAGGCGTACGCTGTTGAATCAAACTCATTTTTCATATCCTTGCCCGGGAGCGGCTCTTGCCTTGTCGGGGGCGTAGCCGCATATTGCTATAATGGTCTAAATGTTAGACGGATTGATAGTTAGATGATCGAAGTAAATTCGTCAAGCGGGAATCGAGCCGAACTGACGACAGCCATCGGTCTTGCCATCATGCAGTGGCAGGACGCGACGCAGGCCTATGACGAGGCGGTGGGGATGAGACTCGGCCTCAACATGGCCGAGCGCCATTGTATCGGACTGCTCCACGGCGGCCCGCAATCGGCCGGCGCGATCGCGACCGCGACCGGGTTGACGCCGGCCGCGGTGACCGCGCTGATCGACCGGCTGGAGGCGCGCGGCCTCTTGACGCGCACGCGCAGCCTCGAGGACAGGCGCAAGGTGGTCATCGAGGCAACGGAGTCAACACGGGAGCTGTCGGCACGCTATTACGGCGCCATCGCGCGGGAAGGGGAGAAGCTCATTGCCACGTTCAGTGACGCGGAGCTTGCCACCATTCGGCGCTTCGTCACCGCCGCGCTCGACCTGCAGCGCGACCAGCTCATGCGGCTGAAGGCCGAGGCGCCGCAGCCGCGCTGATCTAGAGGGTCAGACCACCTAGCGTCCTGATCGGCCGAAGCGCCGTTCGAGATAGGCTTGGCCGAATTCCAGCGCGATCGACAGAATCCAGTAAATCATCGAGGCGGTAATCAGCATCTCGATATGGCGGAACTCCGTCTGGCCCATCGTGCGGGCGAGATACATGATCTCCCAGACGCCGACGACGGAGACCAGCGAGGAATCCTTCAGCATGGCGATGAACTGGTTGCCGGTCGGCGGGATGATGACGCGCATGGCCTGCGGCAGGATGACGAGCGCCATGGTCTGGCCGGGGCTCAGGCCGAGCGCCGTGGCGCCTTCGCTTTGACCACGCGGGATGCTTTCGATGCCGGCGCGGAAGATCTCGGTCATGTAGGCGCCGTAACACAGCGACAGCGCGACGATACCCGCCGGCACCGCGCCGATCACGTAACCGATCTGCGGCAGCCCGAGATAGATGATGTAGATCTGCATCAGCAACGGCAGGCCGCGAAACAGCGATGTGTAGAAGGTGGCCAGCCCGTAGACGATGCCGTTTCCGGTCAACTTGGCGATGGCGCCGACCAGCGCGATCAAGGTCGCGATCAGGATCGAAATCGCCGAAATGTAAAGCGTCGTGGTGACGCCCTGGGTGATCAGGAAGCCGACTTTCCTGGCGATGAAGGCCAAGGAGAGGTCGAAGGAATAGAAGAACAGCATCAGGAGCACGAACAGCTCGATCCAGACGCCGACGATCTGCTGGCGTCGGGGCAGGAGCAGAAGCAGCTTGCAATTCATCAGCACCAGCAGCGCGATCAACACGGCCGAGAGGGCGCGCGACAAGGCTGGGTTGGCCTGCAGCCAGTCGGACGCAAGCGGCATCAATGAGCCGATCCAGCTCGACTTGATGCCCATGGCGTAGAGGGCTGCGGCCAGCAGCGCCGGAAAAAGCGCGGCCGCGGCGCGGCGGGCGAGCCCTGGATGGGAGAGCATCAGCCTGCCGATCATGCCGTCACCTTGTCCTTGGCGATGGCGTTGCGTTCCCGCCACCAGTCCTGCGCCTGCAGTTTCCAATAGGTAAGCTGCGCGGCGGCCAGGCCGGCGGCGCCGCCGGCCCAGCTCAGTCCGAAGGGCGCGAACTGCCGGTACCGGTCCGAGGCGCCCAGAATGCCCTCGGCGACAATTTTTCCGGCAATCGCCGTGGTGTTGAGCCCATGGCCGCCGAAAGCGGTGCAGTACCAGACGCCTGGCTGCAGCTCGCCGATCTGGGGCATCAGATGCCGGGCATAGGACATCAGCCCCGACCACGCCAGTTCGGTCTTGAGGCCGGCAAGCTGCGGGTAGGTGCCGACCATCTCGCGGCGCAATTCGCGCGCCAACGCGTCGGCGGAAGCGGCGCGCGTGGTGATGCGCCCGCCCCACAGGAGGCGGCGGCCATTCTCGACCAGGCGATAATAGTCGCCGGCCCGCCTGTTGTCGCCGACGGCGTCCGTCGTGGCGACCGCTTGCGCGATGAGGCGGGGGGCCGCCTCGGAAACCATGACATAGGTCGCGATGGGCAGGAACGCCCGGTAGAGTTGGCCGAATACCGGGCCGGTATAGCCGCCGGTCGCGAGCACGATCCGGGGCGCCCGAAGCGTGCCCTGTCTGGTGCGAAGCATCTTTTGCGGCCCCGAGAGGTCGCACTGCACGACTTCGGAGCTTTCATGAATCTCGCCGCCAAGCCGCTCGATCTCGTCGGCAAGGCAACGCAGATAGTTGAGCGGATGGATGTGAAAGGCGTTCGGGTCACGCAGGCCCTGGTGGTAGCGAGCGGACTTCAGCACCGATCGGACGTCTTCTCTCTCGAGATACTGAAGTTCATAGCCATGGTCGCGGGCCATCTGTTCGGCATAGGCCTTCAGCGCATCGCCGTCGTCGTAGCGCAAGACGCTGAGCAGGCCGGCACGCGGCTGGGCGGCCGATATTGCGAGCGTCTCGATGGTGTCGCGCACGAATTCGACGCCTTCGATCGACAGCCGGTGCAGGTCGCGCGCGGCCTCCCCGCCGACACGTGCGGCGATATTGTCGCCGCCGGTGGCGAAGCCGGGCGTGACGAAACCGCCATTGCGGCCCGAAGCGCCGAAACCGACGAGCTGGGCTTCCAGCACGGCGACATGCAGTCCGGCGCGCGCCAGCTGCAGCGCCGTCGTCAGCCCGGCCAATCCGGCGCCGACGACGGCCACGTCACATTGCGCCTCGCCTTGCAGCGGAGGCCTCGTCTTCCGGTCGGTCAGGGTGCGGGCGTAGTAGGTATCCGGATAGGCCATCGACGACTTTGCGGTGAGGGGCATGTATTTGGTGGGTGATGCCGCCGGCTGCCGAGGGGCAGCCGGCGGAATGACTTTACTTGGCGCTGTAGTCCTTGCCGTACCACTTCGTGGTCAGCGCGGCGAGCGTGCCGTCCGTCTTCATCCCGGTGATGATGCCCGCGACCTTCGCGGTCCACTCCGGATCCTTCTTCTCGGCGATGACGACGAGCGGCTCGCGGAAGGCGTACTCGCCTTCGAGGATCTTCACGGGATAGCCGTTCTTGATGGCGTTCTGCGCCGTCTGCTCCGGTGCGATCACGGCATTCAGGCGCACGCCGTCGCCAAGCCGCAGGTCATCGAAGGGAAGCATGGAATCCGCGTAGGTGCGGACCTCGCCCGGTTCCAGCTTGTATTGGATGGGAGCCAGGCCGGGTGCGTCGATTTCGAGCTTGCGGCGGATGAAATCCTCCGAGGTGGTGGCCGTCTCGACGCCGATGATCTTGCCGTTGAGATCGGCGACCGACTTCGCGCCGCTGTCCTTGTGCAGGACGTAGACATAGGGGCTGTAATAATAGATGCCGACAAAGTCGATCACCTTGGAACGGGCTTTGGTCGGCGTGACCGATCCGACGCCGAGGTCGTAGCGTCCCTGCCAGCGTCCGCCGGTCAGCGTCGCCCAGTCGGGCGTTTCGAACGAGACCTCGACACCGAGCCGCTTGCCGATCTCGCGCGAGACATCGATGTCGAAGCCGGCGAGTTCGTTGCTGTCGTTGAGAAAGCTCTGCGGTGGCCAGGCCGCGTTGGTGGCGATGACCATCGCCTTTTTCGACGTGACGCGGTCCAGGGTTTCCCCGGCCATGGCCGCCGTTGTGATCGCGAATGTCGCGGCGGCAAGAACGGCTAAATCGAGCAGCTTTTTCAAAGTTATCCCTCCCTTGTGGTTGAAACTGATAGGATGCGTAACGTCGGACCTCAGCGCTTTCGGCCACAGGTTCAACGCGGATCGGTTTGTGCCCACCACAGCCGAAGCTCGTTCCCCCTGATGGACCGGCGTTTGTGACCCCAGACAGTCAGGTCGCAAAAAGAAGGGTTCCACCCGGCGAAATGCGGGATAATGGCGATCGCGCAGTCATTGCGTGCCTTGAGACGGCAAAGTGCCGGATATGTTCGCCTTGTTCCGTTCGCTAAGGCCGGTCTTCCGGATTGTCGCGGGGGCGGTTCAGCCGATAGGATCGCGGCGGTTACAGCGCGGATCGAGCGAGAGGATTTGTTTGTGGAATTGACCGAGAAGGATCGTCAGCTGCTCGCGCTGATGCAGAAGAATGCGCGTGAGCCGGTCGCGTCACTGGCACGTCAGCTCGGCGTATCGCGGACAGCGCTGCAGGAGCGGATCCAGAAGCTGGAGGCCGGCGGCATTATCGAAGGCTATAGCGTGCGGCTGACCAAGGAGGTGGCCCAGAACGCCGTCCACTGTTTCACGCTCGCCGCCCTGAACAACAAGAGCTATCCGGACGTCTCCAGAAAGATCAAGGCGATGCCTTCGATCCAGGCGGTCTACGCCATCACCGGCGAGTGGGACCTGATCATCCACCTTGCCGCCGAGACGCTCGAGAAGCTGAACCGGGAGGTGAATGCCGTGAACGAAATCAGCGGCGTCGTCAAAACCGCTTCCCATGTGGTGATGGAGACGAAGTTCAACCGGACCATCTACGCCTTGTAGGAGATGGCGGGATGTCCGGCGGCGGGCATTACCGTCTCGAGGTCGAAAGGCACATGGTGGGCATCGTTGCTCCCGACCGTGAACCAATGTCGGCAGAGGACGAGACTATTTCGGTTGGACCCCATAGGCGACAAGAAACGCCTCGACCGAGGCATCCGCGTGCCGTTCAAGTTCGGCTTTGGAACGCGGGTTGCTCCCCGTGAACATGGCTTCATTCATGGGGATCCAAAGGATCATCCCAAAAAGATGGCTGGCCGCCAGACGGGGATCACTGGTTTGCATCAGCCCCCGATCGGTGAGCTTTTGAAAGCAGGACGCCGTCGAGGCAAGCATGCGCTCAAAGCCTTTTTCGTACCAGCCGCGGCCAAGCTGCGGCATTCGATCCGCGTTGGCGATGATCAGGCGGCGCAGCTTCAACAACTCGTCGTCCATGAGCATCGTTATCAGGCGCCGAGCAAGCTGCTGCAGGCCGCCCTCCATGAATTTCGCCTCGGAAAGCAGTGTCGTCACGGACTCGATGATGTCGTTGACCTGGCCAGCGGTTGATAGAACGACTTCACCGAAAAGCGTCTCCTTGTCGGTGAAATGCTTGTACACGGTCTGCTTGGAAGCTCCCGCCCTGTTGGCGATTTCCTCCATGCTGGTTCCATCATAGCCCTTGGCGATGAACGCCGCCGTGGCCGCCTGGATGATTTCACGATCCTTGCGTGCCGATCTGGTCTCCCCCTTGATTTCCATGGCACCCCTTTGACCGGTACTAGACGGTACCGTTCTCTCGTGATAGTCGTCAAACGGTACTGGACTGACTAGTACCTGTCAACGAAGGCGAGGCTTTAGACCGATGACCAAGATGATCTTCATAAATCTGCCGGTGCGCGATCTGCAGGCAGCCACCAATTTTTATCTCGCGATCGGGGGCACGCTCAATCCGCAGTTCTCGAGCGACCAGGCCAGCTCGATCATGTTCTCGGACTCCATTGGCGTCATGTTGCTTTCGCATCAGTACTACAGCCAGTTCACCGAGCGGCAGATCGGCGACCCCAGGCGTGAAAGCCAGATGCTGATCGCGCTCACCGCCGACAGCAAGGACGACGTCAACGCCATGATCGAGAAGGGCGTGGCGGCAGGCGGACGCGCTGATCCCAATCCAGCGCAGGATCTCGGCTTCATGTTCAACCGCCACATCGAAGACCCCGACGGCAACGTCTGGGAGTTCATGTGGATGAACCCCGCCGCCCTGCAATAGTCTGTCTGGATCAAAGCATCTGAAGCGCGTCGCGTCGAAACGGAGTCATGCGACGCGCTTTAGGTCTTTGTTTTTATGTCGTATTCCCAAAACCGAAACGGACTAGACCGTCGCCGGGTCGAGCGCCGGCTGGCTCTTGCGGCGTGCGACGATCGCCTCGAAATCCGCGCTCTGGAAGGCGTCGCGCAAGGCGTCGAAGGACGGCAGCACGAAATAGGCGCGCTGGAACTTGTCGATCTCGTAGCCGGTGCGCATCACCGTTTCCAGGTCGAACGGCACATGATGGGCGTCCTTGCCCTCCACCGCGAATTGCAATTCGGTGAACGACGACATCAGCCCGGCGCCGAAGGCTTTCAGCGGCTGGCCGGCTTCCCGCATCAGGCCATACTCGGCCGTATACCAGTAGAGCCGGGTGATCATCTCGTCGCCGCCGAGCGCGATGATGTCGCCGGCCTTCCTGCCATACATCTGCATGAAATCGGCGAACACCGGCTGCGACAGCACCGGCACATGGCCGAAGAAATCATGGAACATGTCCGGCTCGACGATATAGTCGAGTTCCTGCCTGGTGCGCAGCCAGTTGGTGACCGGGAAGCGGCGATTGGCGAGGTGATCGAAGAACGGGGCCGCCGGAATGAGGCCGGGCACGGCGACGATCTCCCAGCCGGTCAGCTTGCGCAGCCTGGCGCTGACGTCGGCGAAATCGGGAATGGCGTCGAGCAGGCCGAGCTTCTCCACGCCGTCGAGATAGGAATGGTGGGCGAGCTTGCGCGTCAGCCTGGTCTGGCGGTCGCACAGCGTGCGCCACACCGCCTGCTCCTCGGCGCTGTAGTCATAGCCCTGTGCCACGGTGAAATCGGCGCGGCAGACCGAATAGTCGCCGCGCAACCCTTGCGCCGCGCAGTCGCGGGCATATTCGGCAACGCTCATCGTCGTCATATGTCTTCTCCCTCGCAAAGCATCGATGGCTGCGGTGCCGAAAGTGTAGCCCGACTTACCGAGGCAAATTGGTTTTGATCCTAGATGGAGCGGCATATTCGAGATAATATTCACTCACAGTCGGCATCAGGAGAGTGAAAATGCCTCAGTTCGATGATTTCGAGATCAGGATGCTCGATGTCCTGCAACGCGACGGGCGCAAACCTGTCTCCGAGCTGGCGCAGGAGATCGGCCTCTCCACCACGCCCTGCGCGCGGCGCTTCGAAGCGCTGCAGGAAGCCGGCATCATCAAGGGATTTGCCGCCGTGATCAGCCGCCGCGCGGTCGGCCTGATGGTCGAGGTGTTCATCCAGGTGCGCCTCGTCAGCCACAGCGACGGCTCTCCCGAAAGCTTCATTGCCGCCGTGCAGCGCATGGACGAGGTGTCGTCGTGCTGGACGATGACCGGCGACCACGATTTTCTGCTGCATGTCATGGTGCCATCGGTCGACGAGCTCAACGCCTTCGTCATGCATCGGCTGATGCGGCTCGAGGGCGTGCGCGACGTCCACACCCAGCTGGTGCTGCAGAACATCAAGGGACCCGGCCACGTGCCGCTCGCGCATCTCAGGCGCTGACAGCGCTCACTCTTTTCTGCGGAAAAGCTGCGAGCAAACTGCTGAAACGGGCCAACCGGGCGGCACGATCGCCGGCCAGCATGCGGACCAACGTCCTGGAGGTCCGCTATGAAAATCGTCCTGATCAATCCGCCGCACACCGCCATCGGCAGCCGCGTGCCCGACGATCACCTGCCGCCACTCGGCCTGCTGGCCATCGGCGGCCCGCTGGTCGACGCCGGCCACGACGTGCGGCTCGTCGATGCCGAGTTCGGGCCGATGCCGCTCGCCTCGGTCGTTGCGGAAGCCCTGAAGGACTGTCCCGGCTTCGTCCTGATCGGTCATTCCGGGTCCACTTCGGCGCATCCGGCCGCCTTGTTGATCGCCGCGATGATCAAGGCGCGCGAACCTGCGACGATCGTCATCTATGGTGGCGTCTTCCCGACCTATCACTGGCGCGACATCCTGACTGAGACCGACGTCTTCGACTTCATCGTGCGCGGCGAGGGCGAGGCGACCGTGGTGGCGCTGGTCGAGGCGGTGGAGATGCGCCAGCCGCCGGCAAGCGTTGCCGGCATCGCCTACCGCGACAATCTCACCCGTCCTTTTGCCACGCAAGCGGCGATGACCATCGCCGACCTCGACGCCTACCGCGTCGGCTGGGAACTGATTGACGTCAGCAGATACAGTTACTGGGGCGGCAAGCGCGCGGTGGTCATGCAGTTTTCGCGCGGCTGCCCGCATCTGTGCAATTATTGCGGCCAGCGCGGCTTCTGGACCCGCTGGCGGCATCGCGATCCCAAGAAATTCGCGCAGGAGATCGCCTGGCTGCACCGCGAGCACGGCGTCGAGCTGATCAACCTCGCCGACGAGAACCCGACCGTCTCGAAGAAGGCCTGGCGCGCTTTCCTGGATGCGATGATCGCCGAGAACGTGCCGGTGCTGATCGTCGGCTCGACACGCGCCGACGATATCGTGCGCGACGCCGACATGCTGCACCTCTACCGCAAGGCCGGTGTTATCCGCTGGCTGCTCGGCATGGAAAACACCGACGAGCAGACGCTGCGACTGATCCGCAAGGGCGGCAGCACCTCGTCCGACCGCGAGGCGATACGGCTGCTGCGAAAGCACGGCATCCTGTCGATGGCGACCTGGGTGGCCGGTTTCGAGGATGAAGGTTTTCGTGATCTCTGGCGTGGTTTCCGCCAGCTCATCGCCTATGACCCGGACCAGATCCAGGCGCTCTATGTGACGCCGCATCGGTGGACGCCGTTCTTCCGCATCGCGCGGGATCGCAGGGTCATCCAGAAGGACGCCCGCCTGTGGGACTACAAACACCAGGTGCTGCACATGACGCGGCTCAAGCCATGGATGCTGTTCTTCTCGGTCAAGCTGATCGAACTCGCCGTGCAGTCGCGGCCGAAGGCGCTGGCGCGCATCCTGTTCCACCCGGATCCCGAGCAGCGGCATTCGATGCGCTGGTACACCAAAATGGGCCGCCGCGTCTGGTTCCGCGAGGTGTGGGGTTTCTTGGTGACCGACAACCGGGTGAAAGGCGGCCCGACGCTCGCCGAATTCTGGGGCGCGCCGCAGGATGCGGAGGAAGAGTCGATGACCTTTCAGCGCCCGGCGAAGAGACCAGTAACGGCGCCTGCCGCCGAGCAGCATGCCTTTGGCGTCTCACCGCCGGCCTGACCCGTCTCGCCCTGGCCGCCAGCGGACCTCGCGCTAATTTCTGGCGATCGGACGATGGTGACCAGCAGGAGGAAGCGATGAAACTTGTCACGCATAAGAAGATGAAAGGTGGCCGGCCTATGCCTTGGGGGAAAGGCACCGTCGTGACCGGAGCCAAGGGGTATGTCTTCCTTGCCGGCAATACAGGCACGGCCGAGAATTATGACCCGTCGAGCGGCAAGGGGGGCGCCGTCGGCGACGCGGCGACGCAATGGCGTTCCATTCTGACGAACATCAAATCGGATCTGGAGGAGCTCGGTAGCTCGCTCGAATATCTCGTCAAGATCACCCAGTACGTCAAAGGGCCGTTTCCCGACGGAGGCGCGCTGAGCTCCCCAAATTTCCGGCTGGACGTGATGGACGAATTCTTCGCCGAGCACTGCCCGAAGCACTGCAGCTACAACAATCCGCCGCCCTCGGAAGTGATCGGGGTCGCCGCGCTCGCGCAATCCGATCTCGTCATCGAGATCGTGGCCGTCGCCGCTCTGCCGGACTGAGGATGCCGGGCTCCGAAGCGCAAAATGTCAAGGCACGATCAGTGTACCGGCGCCGTGTTCGGTGAAGAGTTCGAGCAGCACCGAATGCGGCGTCTTGCCATTGAGGATGACGACGCCCTCGACGCCGCGCTCGATCGCCTCGATGCAGGTCTCGACCTTGGGGATCATGCCGCCCGAGACCGTGCCGTCCTTGATCAGCGCCTTCGCCTCGGTGACCGTCAGCTCGTCGATCAGCTTCTTGTTCTTGTCGAGCACGCCGGGCACGTCGGTGAGGAACAGCAGGCGCGAGGCCTTGCATGCGCCGGCGATGGCGCCGGCGAAAGTGTCGGCGTTGATGTTGTAGGTGTGACCGTCGCGGCCGGGCGCCACCGGCGCCAGAACAGGGATCATTTCGGAGCGGGCCAGCAGGTCGAGCAGCGTGCGGTCGACCTCGACCGGCTCGCCGACGAAACCGAGATCGAGCACGCGCTCGATGTTGGAATCGGGGTCGATCATGGTCTTGCGCGCCTTTTCGGCGAACACCATGTTGCCGTCCTTGCCGCACAGGCCGATCGCCCATTCGCCCTCGGCGTTGATCAGTGCGACGATCTCCTTGTTGATCGACCCGGCCAGCACCATCTCGACGATCTCGACCGTCTTCTGGTCGGTGACGCGCAGGCCGCCCTCGAACTTGGATTCGATCCCCATCTTGTTCAGCATGGCGCCGATCTGCGGGCCGCCGCCATGGACGACGATCGGATTGACGCCGGACTGCTTCAACAGCGCGATGTCGCGGGCGAAGGCCTTGCCGAGCTCGATGTCGCCCATGGCATGGCCGCCATATTTCACCACGACCGTCTTGTGCTCGTAGCGCTGCATATAGGGCAGCGCGCGCGACAAGAGTGCGGCCTGCATTTCGGCGGTGGCGGCGACGTCCGTCATCGGCGTGGTTCCCTGGCTTTTGGTTTTATGCATGCCGTTGTCCCCAAACCGCTGGGCACATTTGGGCGACATGCATCAGGTAAGGACGGCGGCGTCTTAGCGGGAATTGACGCGAGCCGCAAATGGCATTGCTGTCATATTCGAGCCGTTCACGGTGTCGTCATTGTGACGGCACCATCAGCGGCGCCCGCCGCTTCAGCCAGCCCGAGATCTTCTCCATCTGCGCGGCGAGCGACAAAAGCGTTTCCTCGTCGCCCGGGCGGCCGGCGGCCTGGATGCCGAGCGGCAGGCCGGCGTCCGTGACATGGACCGGTAGCGCAATCGACGGCTGGCCGCTGACATTGTGGATTGCGGGCCAGTGCGTGAACCAGAGGCTCTTGTCCATCAACTGGCCGAACAGTGGTTTGATCCTGAGCAGCGCCGTGAGATGCAGCTTGTCGACCAGGGTTTCGATCAACTCGTCGGCGCCTTTGGGATCCATGGCGCCGCAGGCAAGCGGCGGGTGCGCGATGACGGGCATCAGCACCGCATCATAGCGCGCAGTGTCCTCGATCAGGCGGCGCGAGGCGGCATGCAGCCGCTGCAGGCCGGCATAGACCTCGCCGGCCGAGACCATTTCGCCCAACCGGCCGAGCACTCGCGTGGCGCGCTCGATGTCGCCCGTCACGGAGCGGCCGACGCGCAGCGCTTCACCCCGCAACGAGCCGGCAACGGCGGAGGCGACCGTCGTGCAGAAATCGGCGAAGAAATCGCGGCCGATGAAGGGCAGCTCGATGTCCTCGACGGTATGGCCGCCCTCACGGGCGAGCGCCACGGCAATGTCGAGCGCCTTGAGCGTCTCGGCCGAAATCGGCAGGCCGAGCGGCGACTTGCGGTAGACGGCCAGCTTGAGCTTGCCGGGATCGCGCGCGGCAGCGGCCGCGAACGGACCCTTTGGCGGCCGCGCGGCATAAGGCGCCAGCACATCTGGACCATGGGTGAGGTCGAGCAGCAGCGCGCAGTCGCGCACCGAGCGGGTGACGGCGTGATCGACGACCATGCCGTACCAGCTTTCGCTTACCAGCGGCGACAGCGGGACACGGCCGCGCGAGGTCTTGAGACCGACAAGGCCGCTGCAGGCCGAAGGCACGCGGATCGAGCCGCCGCCATCCGACGCATGCGCCGCCGGCACGACGCCGGCGGCGACCAGGGCTGCCGAACCGCCCGATGAGCCGCCGGTGGTGTGGCCGGTATTCCAGGGATTGCGGGTGATGCCGAAGGCTTTGGATTCCGTCATCAGCCGCAGCCCGTGCTCGGGCGAGGTCGAGGTGACGATCGGGATCAGCCCGGCGGCGAGATAGCGGTCGGTCATCACCGAATTGAAATCGGGCACCCATGCGGGAATGCGGCTGCCGCCATGCGAGGGCACGCCCTTGGCGGCGATGCCGAGATCCTTGATGGCAAAGGGGACGCCGGCTAGCGGCAAGGAGCGGTCGATGCTCTTCGCCCGCGCCCGCGCGGCGTCATAGAGCGTTTCGGCCGTGGCATTGATTTCGGGGCGAGTGGCCTCGGCGCGGGCGATTGCCGCTTCGGTCAATTCGATCGCCGACACGTCGCCCTTGCGCACCAGAGCGGCGAGGCCGGTCGCGTCTTCTTCCCAAAGGATTCGTTCGACCGACATGCGCGCTCCCCCGTTGCCGCCAAGCTAGTCAGCAGCGATTCCGTTGGCAATCCAGGCCATAATGTCTCAGTTTGGAATTTGAGCGGCGAGTTTTTGTAAGACGCCTATCTCATGGAGTTGGAGGGGGAGCAACCGCCCCCGGAACAATGTCGGTATTCTGGGCAACCTTTATCCGCCAGCCCGACTGTTCTTCCTTCACAACAACCAGAAGCAGAATGCCTTTTCGCGTTCCGGCGGATGAGCCGTCCGGAGCGGATGCACCAGTCAGGATCCATGTATAATGCACCGATGCAATGCCGGAAGATAATTCAACAACTGACGAGACGGCACCTTCTAATCGGCTGTCGCGAAACATGGTTTCATGAGTTGCGCGGTGCGCCCTTTCGATCTCGGTGTGGTTCTTCCACCACATGCCCACGACATTGACAAAATTAGCGTCGTCGGCGAACAGCGCCGCGAAGTCGTCCATGTCATGTCTATTCCAAGCATCGGCAAAGGCAGTCGCGACATCCTCAGGTTTGGCGACTACCAATCTCATGCCAAATCTCCCTTGCTTTCGCTAAAGTGTAGCATGTCGGGGTCATCGCCTCAAATGCGATTGCCAATCTTTGAATTCAAACTGGGACACAGCCTCGAGGCAGGTGTGCGGACGCCGGAACTTTAGGCGCGCGGAATATTTCCGCGTTGCAAATACATCGCAATTGCCTAATTTGGACCCGCATGACGCCGCAGGACATCACCAAGCTGATCGTTCGGACTTCGATGAAGGATCGGGCTGCGTTCGACCTGCTGTACCGGCAGACCAGTGCGAAACTTTTCGGCGTGTGCCTTCGTGTATTGAACGACCGGGGAGACGCGGAAGAGGCGTTGCAGGAAGTCTTCGTCAAGATATGGACGAAGGCGGATCGTTTTGCCGTCTCCGATCTGAGCCCGATCTCCTGGCTGGTGGCGATCGCGCGCAACCATGCGATCGATCGCATCCGAGCGCGGCGCAGGCCTGCAGTCGATATCGATACCGCGCTCGACGTGGCCGATCCGGCGCCGGGACCAGAAGCGATGGCGGTGGCGGGCGATGAGACCGAACGCATCCACCACTGTCTCGATGAACTGGAAAAGGACCGGGCGGCGGCCGTCCGCGGCGCTTATCTCAAGGGCGAAAGCTATGCCGAACTGGCGGAACGTCACGGCGTGCCGTTGAACACGATGCGTACCTGGCTGCGCCGCAGCCTGATGAAGCTCAGGGAATGCCTGGAAAGATGACGCTGGCAGAGGACAATGGACCGGAACGTGGAGGCGACGACCTGTTCGCCGCCGAATACGTTCTTGGTGTTCTGCCGGCGGAAGAGCGGCAGATCGCATCCAGGCGCATCGACAGCGAGACAGAGTTCGCGCGGCTCGTCGATGGTTGGGAAGTTCACCTCTCGCCGTTGGGCGCGGGCTATCCGGAGATCGAACCGCCGGCTTCGGTGAAGCCGGCGATCGACCGCCGGCTGTTTTCATCCACCGCCGCCGCACCCGCCGAGCCGCGCGCCGGCCTGTGGTCCAGCCTCGCCTTCTGGCGTGGCCTCGCCGTGGCGGCTGTTGCCGCGCTGGCGCTCTATGTCGCCGTTCCCTATGTCAATCGGCCGGCCGAACAGCCGCAGGCGCGACTGGTCGCCTCGCTGGCCGCCGACGGCAGCGACGTCAAATATCTCGCCGTCTATGATTCCGAACGGCATGAAGTCAGCCTTTCGCATGTTTCCGGCGCGCTCGCCTCCGGCAAGGACTTCGAACTGTGGATGATCGAGGGCAAGAACGCGCCGGTCTCGATGGGCGTCATCCCGGCCGGTGCGACGGCGCACATTGGGGTCTCGCCCGCCACGCAGCAGAAACTCGCGCAGGGCGCCGTGCTGGCCGTCAGCCTCGAGCCTGCCGGAGGCTCGCCGACCGGCCAGCCGACCGGCCCCGTTGTTGCCGCGGGCGATCTGAAGGGCATCTGATCGACCCTTCGGATTGTGACAAGGTAGAAATTACCCAGTCTATCTCCATCACATATGTCTAATAGGCCCGTAAGCCGGCAAACCGCCGTGCTCGAAAAATTTATCCCGCAATGCAGATAAATCTAAAAACCAGGAAATAGTCTGAAACTCACGCATCTGTGTTCCGTATCTCCTCGCGTCCCCAAAAATGGGAAGAGAAACCCGAGGAGTCCAGATATCATGCGTAGATTCGCCACCCTTTTGCTCGCCGGTACGATCGCTGTCTCCGCGCTTGCCACGGCTGCTTATGCTGAAAACCCGATGGTCGGCGGCGCCGCCATGTTTGCCAACAAGACCATCGTCGACAACGCCGTCAATTCCAAGGATCACACGACGCTGGTCGCCGCCGTCAAGGCCGCCGGCCTAGTCGAGACGCTGCAAGGCGCCGGCCCGTTCACCGTCTTCGCGCCGACCAACGAAGCCTTCGCGGCACTGCCAGCCGGCACGGTCGACACGCTGCTCAAACCCGAGAATAAGGACAAGCTCACCAAGATCCTGGCCTGCCACGTCATCGGCGCCAAGGCGATGGGGGCGGATGTGGCCGCAATGGCCAAGGCCGACGGCGGGACGCACAAGGTCAAGACGGTCGGCGGCTGCGAGCTGTCGCTCAAGGCCGATGGCGGCAAGGTCACCGTCACCGACGAGAACGGCAATATCGCCAATGTGACGATAGCCGACGTCGAACAATCCAACGGCGTCATTCATGTCATCGACAAGGTTCTGCTCCCGAAAATGTGATGGGACCGAAAATGTAACAAGGCGCTTGCCGCGGACGAAACAGCAGGCAAGAGCTCTCTGTCGATCGCGTCGTCTCGCTCCCGTGATCCGCTATCGGCACGCCTGCTCCGCGCCGTTCCACGGTCACCCGTGAACGGCGTGGAGTGTCGTTTGAGGGCAACCGTCACCGGCTTTTGACTTTTGCGTGGCGGGTATAGTTTGGCAAAACGGACGACAGGAGGAACTGGTCATGAACCGTCGCGACTTTCTTTTGAGCGGTGCCGCCGCGATCGGCGTCGTCGGTGCCGCGGCAACGGTGCTTCGCATGGGCAGCCCGCAGGCCGCGCAGGCCGCCGAGAAATTCGAGGTCACCAAGACCGACGACGAATGGAAGGCCATCCTGTCGCCGGCCGCCTTCGACGTGCTGCGCAAGGAGGGCACCGAGTATCCAGGCACCAGCCCGCTGCTCAACGAACACCGCAAGGGCATCTTCGCCTGCGCCGGCTGCGACCTGCCGGTCTATCCCTCGGAGACGAAATTCGATTCCGGCACCGGCTGGCCGAGCTTCTGGCAAGAGATCGCCAATGGCATCGGCAAGACCGAGGACCGGTCGCTGGGCATGACCCGCACCGAAGTGCATTGCCGCCGCTGCGGCGGCCATCTCGGCCACGTCTTCGACGATGGCCCGGCGCCGACCGGCCTGCGCCACTGCATCAACGGCGTCGCGCTGACCTTCAAGCCCGCCACCGCCTGACGCTAGAGCAGTTCAGCGATTGGTAGAATCGCTGAACTGCTCTAACTATTTGTTTTTACGCAATTCCGGACGGAAAACCGCTACACACTTTTCCTGGAATTGCTCTAGCAAGGGCAATAAAAAACTCCGGGCTTTGCGGCCCGGAGTTTTTTGCGCTGTCAGCGTTTCAGGCGTGGACTGGAGGAGCTTCCTGAAACCGCTGCCGCGTATGGTTCTTTTGTTTCAGTGCCCGCCGCCTCCGCCACCACCGGGCGCGGCCGGCTTCCTGATCAGCATGGTGAACAGGCCAAGCGTCGCGAACAGCACCGTGAGCATGTAGAACACGTCCATGAAAGACAGCAGCGCCGCCTGTTGATGGACCATGCCCGACAATTTGGAGATCGCCGCACTGGTAGCGTCCAGGCCTGATGTCTGCTCGAAGTTGAGCGTCATGTTCTGCAGCTTCTGCTGGGCCGCCGCGCTGCCCCACTGCACGTGCTCGCCGAGCCTTGCGTAGTGGAAGGCATTGCGGTCGATCAGCACGGTGTTGATGAGGGCAAGGCCGACCGCACCACCGAGATTGCGGGTGAGGTTGAACAGGCCGGATGCATTCTTCAAACGGTCCGGCGGCAAGGTGCCGAGCGCGATGTTGTTGATCGGCACCATGCACAGCATCATCGAACAGCCGCGCAGGATCTGCGGGATGAGCAACTCATAAAAATCCCAGTCGGCGGTCAGGTGGGTCATCCACCATGTGCCGGTAGCGAAGCCGAAGAAGCCGATCATCATCATCAGCCGCAAATCCATCTTGCTCGACAGGATGCCGGAGATGGGCGCGGTGAAGAACATGGCTAGGCCGCTGACGAACAGCGCTTCGCCGATCATCATCGAATCGTAGCCGCGGATGCGCCCCAGGAAGACCGGATAGAGATAGGTCAGGCCATAGAGGCCGATGCCGATGACGAAGGAAAACAGCGAGCCGAAGGCGAAGTTGATGTTGCTGAACGCCTTGAGGTCGACGATCGGTTCCTCGGCGGTGAAGACACGCCAGAAGAAGATCACCGCGCCGATGGTCATGATGATGGCGCAGATGAACACGGCCTGGTCTTGCAGCCAGTCGTTGTTCGGACCCTCTTCCAGCACGTACTCCATGCAGCCGAGGAAGGCGGCCATGCCGGCGAGGCCCCACCAGTCGAACTTCGAGAACAGCTTGAGATTGGGCTTGTCGAAATCGATCAGCGACCAGGCCGCGGTCGCCACCAGAATGCCGGGCACGACATTGACCAGGAACAGCCAGTGCCATGAAAAGGCGTGGCTGATATAGCCGCCGACGGTCGGGCCGATGGTCGGCGCCAGCGTCGCCACCAAGCCGATCATCGGCGAGACGATGGCGCGGCGCGACGGCGGGAAGATGGTGAAGGCGGCAGCGAAGACGCTCGGGATCATGCCGCCGCCGATGAAGCCCTGCACGGCGCGGTAGACGATCATCTGGTCGATGTTGGTGGCGGTCGCGGCCAGCGCGCTGGCCGCGGTGAAGCCCGCGGCCGCGACGGTGAACAGCACGCGCGTCGACAGCATCCGGCTGAGGAAGCCCGACAGCGGGATCATGACCACCTCGGCGATCAGATAGGCTGTCTGCACCCACGGGATCTCGTCGGAACTGGCGCTGAGGCCGGCCTGGATTTCGGCCAGCGAGGCTGAGACGATCTGGATGTCCAGGATCGCCATGAACATGCCGAACACCATCGCCAGGAAGGCAATGACGCGTCGCGTCGAAATCGTGTCGGGAACCGCCGGCATGGCCGGTGGCGATCCTGCGGTGATGGTTGCGGTTGCCATGTCCTAAGCCTCCTTGAGGCAGGCCGGGCGGCCAGGTGCTTCAATCAGCCACCAAGCCGCCCTCCGAAAAGCGATTAGTTACTGGTCGCGGCAGGCGCCGTGCGGCTGTCGACGGCGACGACGACGCTCAAGCCCGCGCGCAGCTTGGCGGTTTTCAGCGCATCGGCCGGCACGTCGATGCGGACCGGCACGCGCTGCACCACCTTGGTGAAGTTGCCGGTGGCGTTTTCCGGCGGCAGCAGCGAGAACACCGCGCCCGACGCCGGCGCCAGCGAGGAGACGGTTCCCTGGATGGGGTGGCCGTCGATGGCGTCCACCGAGATGTTGACCTTTTCGCCGGGAACCAGCCGGGCAAGCTGCGTCTCCTTGAAGTTGGCGACGATGTAGAGCTTGTCCATCGGCACGACCACGGCGAGCTTCTGGCCGGGGCTGACCAGATCGCCCTGTTCGACGGAGCGGTTGCCGACGACGCCGTCATACGGCGCCTTGAGCACGGTGAAAGAGAGATCGCGCGCGGCCTTGTCGCGGCCGAGCTGCAAGGAGGCAAGCGTGCTCGCCGATTCGGCACGCTGTGCCTCGAGCACGCCGATATTGGCCTGCGCAGCGGCGATCTGCGCGTCGGCGCCGACGAGAGCGGCCTTGGCCTGGTCGAGCGCGGTCTGGGCGTCGTCCAGCTGTGCCTGCGTGCCGACATGCGTCTTGACCAGTTGCGCGGCGCGCTGCTGGGCGCGGCCGGCATTGTCGGCGGCGGCCTGGTCGGCGACCTTCTGCGCCTGCGCCTGCTGCAGGGAGGCCTGCGCGGCCTTGGTCTGCGCGTCGATGCGGTCGAGCGTCTTGGCCAGCGTGGCGATCTGCGCCTCGGCCTGGGCAACGGCGATCTTGTAGTCGCCGGCATCGATCGTCAGCAGCGGATCGCCGGCCTTGACCTGCTGGTTCTCGCTGACCAGGAGCTGATCGACATAGCCGGAAATTTTTGGCGAGACGAACGCCATGTCGGCCTGGACATAAGCATCGTCCGTGGAGATCATGAAGCGGCCCGTGGTCCAGTAATCATAGCCGTACCAGGCGCCGCCGCTCAAAAGGGCAAGGCCGATGATCGGCAGAAGGAAAGAGCGCACCGAGCGCTTCTTCTTGGCCGGAGCTTCAGCCTCCGGCGGCGGTGCGACGACTGGCTGGACATGCACATCGGGCGCTTCCGTCGCCGGGGCAACCTTGGCGTTGGGGAAAGGGCGGACTTCGGCGGTGACGGACGTATTCGAGGACATGACATCTCTCTAAAGTTATAATACTGAACCGTTCGGTTCGATCTGGGCGTTGACATAGCGCGTAAAGAGGACCATATCAAGGGGCAATCGAACCGGTTGGTTCGAATTATTTTCGGGGTGTGATTTTTATGGTTGAGACTGTGCGCAACGCCGAAGCCGACCAGTGCGAGGATCTGCTGGATGGTCTGCGCCGTGGCCGCCCGGCAGCCGGACAGGATCCGGTCAAGCGCAGCCAGATCATCGACGGTGCCCGCCGCGTCTTCATCGAAAAGGGCTTCGAGGCCGCCTCGATGAACGACATCACGCGCGAGGCCGGTGTCTCCAAGGGCACCATCTATGTCTACTTCGCCAACAAGGAAGAGTTGTTCGAGGCGCTGATCGAGGAAGAGCGCGGCACCATCTTCAAGAACATGTACGACATGCTCGACCGCGCCGACGATTTGCGCCAGACGCTGGTCAAGTTCGGCAAGGTCCTGTCGATGAAGATCACCTCGGCCAGGGTCATCCAGGCGCAGCGCACGGTTATCGGCGCCTCCGACAGAATTCCGGACATGGGCGCGCGTTTTTACGAACGCGGGCCCAAGCGCGGCCATGACAAGGTGGTGGTCTTCCTCAACGCCGCCATCGAGCGCGGCCTGCTCGAGATCGACGATGTCGACCTCGCCGCCTATCAGTTCACCGAACTGTGCCTGGCCGGTCTTTTCCGGCAGTGCATCTTCGCCTACCGCACCAAGGCACCGACCCAGGACGAGATCGATCACATTGTCCGGTCGGGCGTCGGCATGTTCCTCAAGGCCTACGGCACCGAAAGGCTGGCAGAGGAAGAAAACAGCTCACACTCGCCCTGACAGGAATCTCCGAAACGGCCGTCCAGTGGCCGATTTTTTGCGGAGGGCGGCTTGACCTCAAGGCGCGGAGCGTCAACGTCTGGATCTGGGTAGAACCGATCATTCGGCGGGAATGGTTCTCGTTCGCGAGCGTGAGGGCAGATCGGGATGGGCGTTCCGAAGCTCCAGAATCAGATGCGACGCATCGTGGCGGACTTCAACGCCGGTCGCCACGAGCAGGCACGGCTGCTTTGCGGGGAGGCTCTTCGCGAGGCGGCTGACGACCCTGCCCTCAACCACCTTATGGCTGCCGTTCTTTTCGCCAAGGGAGAGATATCGGAAGCCCGCGCCCATATTCAGGCAAGTCTGGCGATCCGGGCTGACAACGCATCCGCCCAATTGCTCGCCGGCCGCTTGGCGCGGGCGGCGCGGGATTTTGACCAAGCACTGTTCCATCTCGCGCGCGCGGCGGAATTGGCGCCTGGCGCCGCTGTGCTCATCGAGCAGGGGCGCACGCTCGATGAGGCAGGCGACCGGGCCCATGCGCTCGAGGTATGGCGACAGCTGACACTTGCCGATCCCTTTTCGGCGGAGGCGGCAGCACGCCTGGGCCGCATGCTGTTCGAGGACGGAATGCCCGCCGATGCGGCACCCTTGCTGGAGCGGGCCGTAAAGGGAAGCGCGCCCGCGTCGGCATGGTTCGACCTCGCCCTTGTCAGGCAGGATCTGCATGATCATGTGGGGGCAGCGGCCGCCTATCGCAAAGCGCTGGAGATACGCCCCGACGACGCCGAGGCGGCAGTCAATCTGGGGGTAGCGCTTCAGGAAGCGGGCGATATGGACGCCGCGATCGAGGCCTATCGAACGGCCTACGGGCAGCGCGCCACAACCTTTGGCACCATCGCGATGGCCCTGACGTCAGCGCCGCACGGCAAGCTTTGGATCGATCGCGAAGCGTTGAAGGGCTTGCTTGGTAAAAACAAAAATTAGGTCGGGTCGCATTTGGAGCGGCGGCACTCGAATCGGAGCTCTAGCGGGCGCGTTTCACGCGAAACTGCTTACGGTAGACGCCGGGTTCGGCAAGAACCTCGGCGACGGTTTTTTCATAGGAGGCTTTGCGTGTGACATCGAAGCTTTCGAAAACGAGTTCGGGCGCGGCGCGCGGCACGGGAAAGCATTGCGCAACCGGCGTGCCCTTCGCCAGCACGCCGGAGAAACCCTGGTCGGTCCAAATCGCCGGGAAATTGATGCCGGCGTCCTGGAAGTGATCCGAATCGACGACACCAGTCACCAGGCGGAAAGGAAGATCATCGCGGTTGACCGGATGGGTGGCGAAGAGGGACCAGCCTTCCTCCAACTCGATCGTCCAGAAACTGTTGAATTTTATCGCCGCCAGGCCATTCGACAACGGTGCGCCGGAGAGCTGTTCGGCGACATGGAAGCTGAGCGGCGAACGCGGGTGGCCCTTCGTTGACGGCTCGGCGATGTCCCACCGCCATTCAAAGGCCCCGTTCTCAACTGTCACATCGCATGGCAGCAGGATCATGAAGCCATGTGTCATCGCATCAACGAAGGGCGGACACTGTTTTACTGTCCTGATCTCTCGCCCATGGATTTCCGAATAGGCTTTCGGAGGCATCTTGCGGAGCCAGTCAGGCAGCACGCCACGCGCGGGAACCGGCCGGGGGAGCATTTCGGCAAGCGCGGGATCACAACGAAAAACGATACGCATCCGGTTGCCCTCGAACGGCACTGCGATGTTGACGGATTGCCAGGGCGCGGTCAACGTATGCGCGCACGACGACTAGCCGCCATTCGCCGCGAGCACGATGGCAGCCTGCAATTCCTCAAGGCCCTCGCCCTTTTCCGATGATGTCGCCAGCACGAACGGGAACGCCGCCGGACGCTTCTTGATCTTTTGCAGCGTCTCCTCGATCAGCCGCGGCACGCCGGCGGCCTTGATCTTGTCGGTCTTGGTCAGCACGATCTGGTAGGATACCGCCGCCTTGTCGAGCAGCGACAGCACCTCGTCGTCCTTGGCCTTGATGCCGTGGCGGGCATCGATCAGCACATAGACCCGCTTCAGCGTGACGCGGCCCTTGAGATAGTCGAAGACCAGCTTGGTCCACTCGTCGACTTTCTCCTTGGGCGCGGTGGCGTAGCCGTAGCCCGGCATGTCGACCAGCGCCATCGGCGGCAGGTCGGTGCCCTCGCCTGAAAATCCGTCCGGCACGAAATAGTTGAGTTCCTGCGTGCGCCCCGGCGTGTTGGAGGTGCGCGCCAGCCCCTTCTGGTTGACCAGGGCGTTGATCAGCGACGACTTGCCGACATTGGAGCGGCCGGCAAAGGCTATCTCCGGCGGCCCTTCCGGCGGCAGGAACTTCATGGCCGGCACGCCGCGGATGAAGATCCATCCGCGCGTGAACAGGTCGGTTTGGATCGCGGTGCTGTTGGGAACGTTCAAGCTGCTGCCTCCAGTAGAGAGATATCGGCGCTCCTGATGGCGTCGAGATTGCGGCCGATCTTGTCCACCGGCCAGTCCCACCATGCCACCGCCAGCAGCCGTCGGATCGTCCTGTCGTCGAAACGCATCTTCACCACTTTCGCGGCGTTGCCGGCAACGATCGCATAGGGCGGCACATCGTGCGTCACCACCGATTTGGCGGCGATGATGGCGCCATGGCCGATTTCCACGCCGGGCAGGATCACGGCCTCCATGCCGATCCAGACATCGTTGCCGACCATCGTGTCGCCGCGCAGTTCCTTCGACCATGTCTGGGGGTCGAAACCCTTTTCCCAGCCATGGCCGAAAATGTTGAACGGATAGGTCGAGAAGCCGGACATGGCGTGATTGGCGCCGTTCATGATGAAGCGCGCGCCCTCGGCGATGGCGCAGAACTTGCCGATGATGAGCTTGTCGCCGATGAAGGGATAGTGATGCAGCACGCATTTTTCGGCGAATTTGTCCGGCCCGTCCGGGTCGTCATAATAGGTGAAGTCGCCGATCTCGATGTTCGGCTCTGTCACCAGAGGCTTCAGGAAGCCGACGCGCGTGTGCATCGGGATCGGGTGCTTGATGCTGGGGTTGGGTCCGTCCATGTCGAAGTCCGTCCAGGAAGTGATAGCCACGCGGATCCGCAATCCGCGCGCCTGGTCAAAATAACGTGATCCGCCCTATAGCACCAATCGGCTGACGAGCGAGCCTTCCTTGCCCGCCACGCTCATTTGTTGCCGCGGCAGATCACGAT
Organism: Mesorhizobium sp. M8A.F.Ca.ET.207.01.1.1; assembly: GCF_004794715.1. NCBI lineage: Bacteria > Pseudomonadati > Pseudomonadota > Alphaproteobacteria > Hyphomicrobiales > Phyllobacteriaceae > Mesorhizobium > Mesorhizobium sp. M8A.F.Ca.ET.207.01.1.1. The sequence goes on from NZ_SRUS01000003.1 coordinate 480,683, forward strand.
CGGGTTGGACAGCGCGCTGTCGAAACCACTGCCCTGATAGACCTGAACGTTCGACGCTCCGGGCGGCAGCATGAAGCTGCCTTCGACGACCTTCTGATCTCCCGCCATCGTGTGAAGATCCCAACTAAACGTGCAGAACTGCGGCGGTGCCTTGGGTTCGACATGGCTGCAGTTGAGCTGCGCGCCGCCCAGCATGGCGGCGCCGCCGCAGCTGACCGCATCCTTCGCGGCAGCGGCGCCGGGGCACCGAACGAGAGCCGTGAGAGCCGCGATCCTGATCCAATCCATCGCCAAAATCCTTGCCGGCAAATCCACATCACCACGCGGCTTTTGCATGCCGTGGCCCATGCGTTTTTTCTTCCCCGGGGCTTAATCGGTCTTGCGCGGGGCGTCCAGCAGGATTATGTGCATGATGATAATAAGCATGCTCACGAAAAGTTGCCACCCGACCCCGACCTCCTCCCATGCCCTCTTCCCCCAATATCAGCTTCGTGCTGCACGACGTCGCGCGCCTGCTTCGCAAGCGGTTCGAGCAGCGGTCACGCGCATCGGGGCTGACCCGCGCCCAATGGCAGGTGCTGGCCTTCCTTTCGCTGCATGAAGGCATCCACCAGAACAAGCTCGCCGACCTCATCGAGATCGTGCCGATCACGCTCGCCCGGCTGCTCGACAAGATGGAGGCGCGCGGCTTCATCGAGCGCCGGCCCGATCCCGTCGACCGCAGGGCATGGCTGCTTTACCTGAAACCGCGGGCCCGTCCGCTGCTCGAGATCATGCGCGGCAACGGCCAGAAAACACGAGACGAGGCCTTCGCCGGCCTTTCGTCCGAAACACAGCAGCATCTGCTGCAAACCCTAAGCTTGATCAAATCCAATCTGCTCGCGGCTTGCACGCAGCCAGCCGTCGACCGGGAGAAAGTACATGGCTGAATCGACATCCCCCAAGAAGCCTGCCGGAGACGAAACACCGGCGGGTCGGACCGACCAGATTATCCAGCTCGACAGTGAGCGCGAACAGCGGCGGGCCAGCGCCGTCATCGAAAATGACGAACTGGAAGCGCCGGTCGCCCTGGAGCCGGCGGCGCTGGAGGCTCCGGCCAAGGAGCCGCCGCCACGGCAGGCCCCTGCCGCCGTCGCCCCTCCTGTTCCGGTCAAACCGAAGCGCAGCCTGACGCGGCCCGTCCTTTTTGCCCTGCTTCCCGTCGCGCTTGTCTTCGGCGGCTATTATTATGTCACCGGCGGTCAGCTGATGACGACCGACAATGCCTATATCCAGGCTCAGTCGCTCGGCGTCTCCACCGACGTCTCCGGCACGGTGCAGGAGATCGACGTGCATGAGAACCAGGCGGTCAAGAAGGGCGACGTGCTGTTTCGCCTGCGGCCGGCCTCCTTCGAGACCGCTCTCGCCGCCGCCCAGGCCCAGCTCGGCACCGTCCGCAACCAGGTGCTGACCCTGGAGGCGAGCTACCAGCAGTCGCTGTCGCAGATCGAGCAGGCGCAGGCCGACATTCCCTATTACGAAGCCACTTTCCAGCGGCAGCAGGATCTGCTCAAGACCTCCACCGCCTCGAAGGCGTCTTTCGACAGCGCCCAGCACGATCTCGTCGCCGCGCGCCAGAAAGTGTCCGTCGCCAAGGCGCAGGCGCAGGCCACGCTCGCCCAGCTTGGCGGCGACGCCAACCAGCCGGTGGAGAAGAACCCCTTCTACCTCCAGGCCCAGTCGGGCGTCGACGACGCGCAGCGCAACCTCGCCGATTCCGTTGTCAAGGCACCGTTCGACGGCATCGTCACCAATGTCGACGCGCTGCAGGTCGGCAAGTACCTGCCGGCTTCGCAGCCGGCGTTCAGCCTGGTCTCGTCGACCGATCTGTGGATCGCGGCGGAACCGAAGGAAACCGAGCTGACCTATGTGCGTCCCGGGCAGACGGCGACGATCAGCGTCGACACCTATCCCGGTGCCGTCTGGCACGGCAACGTTGCCTCGATCAGTCCCGCCTCGTCGTCGAGCTTCTCGCTGCTGCCGGCGCAGAACACCACCGGCAACTGGGTCAAGGTCGTGCAGCGCATCCCGATGCGCGTCACCATCGCTGACATCGACGGCAAACCACCGCTGCGCGGCGGCATGAGCGCCGTGGTCGACGTCGACACGGGCCATGCACGCGGCCTGCCGGACTTCGTCACCAATCTCATCGGCCTGTTCGGACAAAAGTCATGACCAGCGCGTCCGCGACAGGTGCCACGCCGGTGGTCGCCAATCGCGGCGCCATCACCGCCTGCGTGATCCTGGCCGTCATCATGCAGGCGCTGGACACGACCATCGCCAATGTCGCGCTGCCCTATATCCAGGGCAGCGTCTCGGCCAGCGCCGACCAGATCAACTGGGTGCTGACCTCCTACATCGTGGCGGCGGCGGTGATGACGCCGCCTTCCGGCTACCTTGCCAACCGCTTCGGCCGCAAGCGCATCCTGTTGACCTCGATCACCGGCTTCGTCGTCGCCTCGGTGCTGTGCGGTTTCGCGCAGTCGCTGCCGCAGATCGTCGGCTTCCGCCTGCTGCAGGGCCTGTTCGGCGCGGCGCTGGTGCCGCTGTCGCAGAGCATCCTGCTCGATATCTACAGTGTGGAAGAGCGCGGCTCCGCCATGGCGCTGTTCGGCGTCTCGGTGATGGTCGGGCCAGTGCTGGGGCCTGTCATCGGCGGCTGGCTGACCGAGAATGTCAGCTGGCGCTGGGTGTTCTACATCAACGTGCCGATCGGCGCGCTGGCCTTCGCCGGCGTGTCGCTGTACGTCCTGGAAACCAAGCTGGATTTCAAGGCAAGGCTGGATTGGCTGGGTTTCGGCATGCTCAGCATCACCATCGCCGCCTTGCAGATGTTTCTCGATCGCGGCGAGCAGCTCAACTGGTTCTCGTCATCCGAGATTATCGTCGAGGCGCTGATCTGCGCGTCGGCCTTCTACATCTTCCTCGTCCACACCTTCACCGCCCGCAACACCTTCGTCAATCCGAGGCTGTTCCTCGACCGGAATTTCGCCGTCGGCATGATCTTCATCTTCATCATCGGCATCACCTATCTCGCCTCGCTGGCGCTGATGACGCCTTACCTGCAGACGCTGATGGGCTATCCCGTGGTGACGGCCGGCATCGTCATGGGGCCGCGCGGGCTTGGCACGATGGCCTGCATGTTCCTGGTCGGCAGGCTGATCGGCAAGGTCGACACGCGCTGGCTGCTGCTCATCGGCCTGCTGATCACCGCCTGGGCGATGTACGACATGACCGGCTGGACGCCTGACGTTTCGCAGTGGACCATCATTTCCACCGGCTTCATCCAAGGTGCGGGCTTGGGCTTCCTGTTCGTGCCGCTGACCACCATCACCTTCGCCACGCTGGCGCCGGAGCGGCGCGCGGAAGGCACCGGTCTTTACAATCTGTCGCGCAACATCGGCTCCAGCGTCGGAATATCGGTGGTCACCGCGCTTCTGACGCAGAATGTGCAGATCAACCACGCCAACATCGCCACCTATGTGACGCCCTTCAACCAGGCGTTCAGCGATCCGGCGATCTTCCAGGCGATGAACCCTTATACCGCCGCCGGCCGCGCCGCGCTCGACGGCGTGGTGACGCTGCAGGCGACTGTTATCAGCTACATGAATGACTTCAAGCTGATGATGATCCTGTCGCTGGCGGCGATCCCGCTGGTGCTCCTGCTACGCAAGCCGGGGACGCCGGCCAAGGTCGACCACAGCGCCGTCATGGAGTGATGTGGCGGAAGCGGTCGGGCTTCGAACGCCGAGGCAAAGCGCTCTCACCAAAAGAAACCGGGGCCCTGTGAGGGACGACAGGACCCCGGCCTCGCCGATACGGCTTCGCAAGAAACATGGCACCTCGTCATGAGGCGGGGATGGCGGACCGGGAAAGCCCCAACGATCCGCCGACGCCCCCTTTTCGCCGGAAGCCGCTACTTCGGCAACAGAACCTTGTTGACGACGTGAATGACGCCGTTCGACTGGTTGACGTCGGCGATCGTCACCTTCGACTCGCCGCCGGACTCGTCCATGATGTAGAGCTTGCCCTTCTTGACTTCGGCGGTGAGCGTGTCGCCCGAGACGGTCTTCATCTCGTATTTGCCACCCATCGCCTTGACTTTCTTCATCATCTCGGCGCCCGAAATCTTGCCGGCCACGACATGCGCGGTCAGCACCTTGGTGAGCTTGTCCTTGTTCTCGGGCTTGAGCAGCGTGTCGACCGTGCCGGCCGGCAGCGCCGCGAAGGCTTCGTTGGTCGGGGCAAAAACGGTGAACGGGCCGACGCTCTGCAGCGTCTCGACCAGGCCGGCGGCCTTGACGGCGGCGACCAGCGTCGTGTGGTCCTTCGACTTGACCGCGTTCTCGACGATGGTCTTGGTGGCGTACATCGGCGCGCCGCCGACATTCGGGTTCTTGGCATAGGCCGGCGCGGCAATCGCCATGCCGGCGATGAGGGCTGATAGGGCGATGGTCCTGAATGTGGGCAAGCGCATGTGGTCTTCCTCCGGGTGAGGGCTGATCGGGATTGATAGCCTTTGAAACGCACACGCAGTCACGCCCCGCGCGTGATTGCAGTTTCGCCGATCACGGGATCGTGAAGCGATACCTGGTGCAAACAAAAAGGCCCGGACAAGCCGGGCCTTTTGAGGAGGGAAGGGGCCGGCTATTCGGCCGGCGAAGGTTTCTTGCGGAACAGCGCCACCAGATTGTCCCACAGCTCGATCTTGGCGCCCTGGCGCTTCATGATCACGCCCTGCTGCAGGATCGACAGCGTGTTGTTCCAGGCCCAGTAGATGACCAGACCCGCCGGGAACCCGGCCATCATGAAGGTGAAGATGACGGGCATCCAGGTGAAGATCGCGGCCTGCGTCGGATCCGGCGGCGTCGGGTTCATGCGCATCTGCAGGAACATGGTGACGCCCATGATCAGTGGCCAGACGCCGATCATCAGCATGTGCGGCAGGGTGACCGGAACGAGGCCGAACAGGTTGAACAGCGAGGTCGGATCGGGCGCTGCCAGATCCTGGATCCAGCCGAAGAACGGCGCGTGCCGCATCTCGATTGTGATATAGAGCACCTTGTAGAGCGAGAAGAAGACCGGGATCTGCAGCGCCACCGGCCAGCAGCCGGCGAGCGGATTGATCTTTTCGGTCTTGTACAGCTCCATCATAGCCTGCTGCTGCTTCATCTTGTCGTCCGCGTATTTCTCGCGGATCTCGAGCATCTTCGGCTGCACCTTCTTCATGTTCGCCATCGACGCGTAGGACTTGTTGGCGAGCGGGAAGAAGATGGCCTTGACGATGACGGTGGTGGCCAGGATCGCCAGGCCGAAATTGCCGAGGAATTTGTAGAGCGTGTCGATCAGCCAGAACATCGGCTTGGTGATGAAGTGGAACCAGCCCCAGTCGATCAAGAGGTCGAACCGCTTGATGTGGCGTTCTTCGGCATAGGCGTTGATCTTGGCGACTTCCTTGGCGCCGGCGAAGACCTCGGTCTCGACGGTCGCCGACTGGCCGGCCTCGACATTGATCGGGTCGGTCAGGAAGTCGGACTGGTAGCGGTGGCGGCCATCCTCGAAATAGGCATAGCGCGGCTGGAACGGCTGCTTCTCGGTCGGCACCAGCGTGACGGCCCAATATTTGTCGGTGATGCCGAGCCAGCCGTCGGTCGACTTGCCGGGCTGGTACTGCTTGTCCTTCTCGACCGACGCGTATTTGTGTTCCTGCAGGCCTTCCGTGCCGGTGAAGCCGATCAGGCCTTCATGCAGCACATAGGTGCTGGCGACGGCCGGCTTGTCGTAGCGCGTGACGCGGCCGTAGTTGAACAGCGAAACCGCGCTCGATCCGGCATTCTGCACCGTGTCCGACACCGTGAACATGTAATTGCCGTCGACGGAGAAGGTGCGCTTGAAGGTCAGGCCCTTGTCGTTGGTGTAGGTGAGCGTCACCGGCGTCGACGGGGTCAGCGTCGGATTGCCGTCCACGCTCCACACCGTTTCGGCGCCCGGCACCGCACCGGTCTTGTCGTTGCCGACAAAGCCGATCTCGGCGAAATAGCCGGTGGGCAGCGCTTGCGGGTTGAGCAGTTCGATCTCGGGCGAATTCTTGTCGACGGTCTCGGTGTAGTGCTTGAGCTTGAGGTCGTCGAGGCGCGCGCCGGTCAAATTGATCGAGCCCTCGAGGCTCGGCGTGTCGATCTTGACGCGCCTGGAAGCCGCCAGCGCCTGGTCGCGGCCGGCCGCGGTGACGATGTCACCGCCGGGGGCGTTGGGAATGGCACCCGGGGCCGTGGTGCCCGGCGCCGGCGTCGATGCGCCCGGATTGGCGGCATCGGCCGCCTTCTTCTGGTCCTCGACGCGCTGCTGCTCGATGCGAGCCGCCTCGCGTTGCTGCTCGCTGCGCGGCAGGACATAAAAATACTGCCACAGCGCCAGGATCAGCACCGACAGGGCGATGGTGATGAAGAAGTTCCGGTTGTTTTCCATCGAGAGCCCTTGGCCTATCGTGTTCCGCGAATCCGGCGGGAGAGTTCGGCCTTCAACTGGCCGAAGGGGGCGCGCAGCGCATCATCGCGCCCGACGATGACATAATCATTGCCGGGCACCATGTCATCTGCGGCATGGACGCGGACGGCCTCTTTCAGCCGCCGCCTGACGCGGTTGCGCACAACAGCGTTGCCGACCTTCTTGGTAACGGTGTAGCCGACGCGCGGCACCCCGCCGTCGCCGCGGTCGAGGACCTCGACGAGGAAAAACCGTCCGCGTCGCTTTTCACCACGACGGACGGCCAGGAATTCCGCGCGTTTCAGAAGCCGCTTGGGATTTTGCCCCACTGGCTTGCCGGTTGCGGGCAACGATCTCGTCTCGCTTAGGCGCTGAGCCGCTTGCGGCCGCGGTTGCGGCGAGCTGCGACGACGCCACGACCACCCTTGGTGGCCATGCGAGCACGGAAGCCGTGCCGGCGTTTGCGGACGAGTTTGGACGGTTGGTAGGTACGCTTCATTTGTTTTAATACCGCGGGGTGCGGCCCTTCTTGATTCTGTCACTTTGTAACAGGAGCTTTGCCGGGCCGGTTTTGGCGCGATCGAAACCGCGCCGGGACGAATGGCCCGAGCGTGAGCGGGCTTATAGAAAGAAGGGTTTTGGAAGTCAATCCGGCGTCGGCGCGCTAAAGACGCACCTCTTTTGGAGCATCTATTTTTCCGACCAAGGGAGAAATTGGCAAAAAAGCCGTAATCGCCTAATCTTGGCTGATCAAGTGATTGTGAAGATCGAGTCGCATGAGCGAAGCCAGCCAAGCAGGGGAAGGGACCGGAACGGCATCAGCCGCCGTCCGCACGGTACCCCTGTCGCGCGGTTTGTCGACGAAGCTGCTGCTGCTCACCATCGTTTTCGTGCTGCTGGCCGAAGTGCTGATCTTCCTGCCCTGGATCGCCAGCTATAGGTTGAGCTGGCTCAAGGAGAGGTTGAGCACGGCCGCCGCCGTGTCGATCGTGCTGGTGCAGGGCGAGTCGACCTCGCTGTCGCGCACGGCCCAGAACGACGTGCTGATGGCCATCGGCGCCAAGGCGATCGCGGTGCGCGACGGCGGTGTCTCGCGGCTTCTGGTGGTGGCCGACATGCCGCCACAGGTCGACGAACACATCGATCTCGCCAGCGTCGGCATGGTCAAGGGCATGACCGGCGCGCTGGACACGCTGTTTTTCGGCGGCGACAGGATGCTGCGGGTTTTTGGACCGGTCGGCGACAGCGACAAGGAGTTCGAGCTGATCATGCCGGACTACTCCCTGCGCAAGGCCATGCTCATCTATTCGCGCAACGTCGCCTTCGTCTCGCTCCTGATCTCGCTGTTCACGGCCATGCTGGTTTATGCCGCGATCGACCTGATCATGATCGGCCCGATCCGCACCATGACGCGTTCGATGCTGTCCTTTTCCCAGGCCCCCGACGATCCTGGGCGGATCATTCACCCCGCCGATCGCGCCGACGAGATCGGCGTGGCCGAACGCGAACTGTCGCAGATGCAGGAGCGGCTGCAAAAGATGCTGGCCGAGCAGAAGCATCTGGCCGACCTCGGCCTCGCCGTATCGAAGATCAATCACGATATGCGCAATATTCTGGCCTCGGCCCAGCTGCTGTCGGACCGCCTGCGCCAGGTCAAGGATCCGACCGTGCAGGCCTTCGCGCCGAAACTGGTGCGCGCGCTCGACCGCGCCGTCGCCTATTCGGAGGGCGTGCTTCATTACGGCCGCACGCAGGAGCCGCCGCCCTCGCGCCGCAGGGTGCGGCTGCGCCAGCTTGTCGAGGACGTGCACGGCCTGCTGGCGATCGAGGAGGGCATCGAGTTCATCAACGCCGTCGAGACGGCGTTCGAGGTGGACGCCGATTCCGACCAGTTGTTCCGGGTGCTCACCAACCTTTGCCGTAACGCGGTGCAGGCGATGGCGGCCGATACCGAAAGCGCCGTGGTGCGCCGGCTGGCGGTCTCGGCCGAGCGCATGGGCAGTGTCAGCCGCATCGCCGTCACCGACACCGGCCCCGGCCTGCCGCCGAAGGCGCGCGAAAACCTGTTCGCGGCCTTCCGCGGCTCCGCGCGCAGCGGCGGCACCGGTCTTGGCCTGGCCATCGCGCATGAACTGATCCGCGCGCATGGCGGCACTGTGGAATTGGTCGAGTCGATTGGCGGGCGCACGACATTCGCCGTCACCATCCCCGACCAGCCGGTGCGCCTCGACCAGGCCCGTGGCAGCCTGCGCCGCCCGGCCTGACGGCGTCCGGCCGTTTGCTGAGGATTACTCGCCTTCCGGACCCGCCGCTCTTCCCTGACCTTGCCCGATTGTCCGCCGTCTGGATTCAGGCTGATCCCACGGCTCGAAGTGCCGGGATCGGCGCCGGCATCGCTGGATGACAGGCTTGCGACAAAACTTTTGCCGGATCGGCTTGCTTTTCGCAAATTCAGTCGTTAGGGAACTGCACACATTCGCGGCCGGTCTTTCGGATCGGATCGCGGGGCCGTCGAAAACATGGCCTGATGCGCGCCCGTAGCTCAGCTGGATAGAGCACCAGACTACGAATCTGGGGGTCAGGAGTTCGAATCTCTTCGGGCGCGCCATTTCGGTACAGAACTATGAACGCCGACGCGGCCGATTCTTCGCTGGAAGCGGAAACGAGGGTTCGCAGCAGTTCCGATCTCGATCCCATGATCCATGATTGCGACCGCCACCGCTGTCAATCTTGGACGTGCTTCTTCTAACTCTTTGTTTTTACGCAATTCCGGACGGAAAGCCGTTACACGCTTTTCCTGGAACGGCTCTAGATTGCTCGAAGTGCGGCAGAGCGCCGCTTCTCGCGACAAATATCCGCTATCGCTAGCGGGAGACCGCGGCGCCCTTGTCGGTCCAGGTGGGCGGCAGGCCGAAGCGGGCGGCGACCATTCCCGGAATGCCGGGAGCCGTTCCGAACGCCTTGCAGGCATCGTATTTCGGATGACCGCCGAGCGAGGCCCGGAGTCTTTGCATCGATGGTATCGCCGGCATTCCCTTGAACGGGTCCTTGCCCTTGAGCAGCATGCGGCTGAAGTCAGCGGCGAAGGCCGAAGAGAGGGAATACGCATCCCCCACCGTGGACACCCGAGCCTTGGTCGTGATTATGTTTGCACCGCGCGACCAGAGCATGGCTGCCTTCTGGGAACTGTCCTTGTCGACGGCCTCGGCCTCGATGGCCAGGCCGCCGAGGCCGATCGGAAGCCGGGGGACTGGAACGCCGAGCCCCGCCACCGAGGCGCCGAGCGACGCAACGACGGAACCCGCCGCCGCCGTACGATTGGTCGCAACGATGTCGGTGACGGTAGCGTGGACGATGAGGTCCGCTGGCAGGCTCGGGGCCACGACCTGGAAGCGGTCGCTAAGGTCGGTGCAGAGCGCCCGGTCGACCGCGTTGGCGACGAGCGCCAGGTCTTTGGGATCGAAGCCACTGCTGCCGATCTGCGTCGCGGTCGGTACAATGCGCACGGTCTGTGCGGCGAGCAACGGCGCCGGATCCACACGCAATCTCGCTTTTGCGAGGATGCCCGTGGATGGGCTCATTCCGGCGTAGGAACTGAGGGACGTGCCCTGGGGCAAGGGCACACTCGTGCACGCGGACAACCACAGGGCCGCGCAGAGCGCTGCTCGCGGCCGCATTTCAAGTCGTCGAAGCTTCAGGATCATTGTCAAATCGTCTGAACCGGCATCATGGGTTCAGCTCTAGCGGCCCCAGCGTTAATCGCGGTAAAGGCAGTGTAAAGTTGGGTAAAACCCACGATCGGCACGGATCTTCAGCCGGCGCATACGTCGCCGGAAGCGCCAGCGTGATGGTGCGGCCAGCGGGGCGTTTCGCCTCAGAACCGTACGCGGGCCGGAGGAAACTTGTTTCATCGGGCCGGCAGCCCAGCCATCAAAAGAGGTGCAGTATTGGTTTGAGGAGCTTTGCGGATTGCAACGACTCGATGAGTTCGGACCCGGGGATTGCAAGGAGAAAGCAGGAACTGTCGATAGCGGTACGCTTCAGCGCAACCGGGTTGAACGTCCTGGGCAATTGATGCGCGACGTCGCCAACGCTTCGTCCGAAGCGAGGGAGGAAGGCGGGCACCTCATGGCAATATTCCCGGTAGGCATCGCCAAAAAGCCCGTCAAGAGCAATCGATTCGCGGCCTGAGACATAAGCGAATACCAGATACCCAAACAGGAAGTAGAAGGCCGCAATCGCCACTGACCCGAAAATCAGGCCGATGCCGGCAAGCCCCAGGGAAGAAAAGAAGTACAGCGGATTGCGGGTGTGGTTATAAGGGCCGTTCGTTATGAGTTCCCGGTTCTTGCGTCCGCCTATATACAGCGATGCCCAGCACCGACCGGCGACACATATTATGATAAATGCGGAGCCAATAAGCTCCATGCCTTGGCGAGGAAGAGTCTCCGGCGGCCAGGCGCTCTGCGACAATAGGACCGGCGTCAAAAGTAATGGCACGGCCAGCCAGAGGAACCGCATCCTCTTGCCCTGCTGAAACACCGTCGTGGTCACCGACATCAGTCCACTCTCTCGCATTTGAAGAACCGGGGTCACGGTCCAGCTTTAGCGATGCCAGCGTTAATGGCGGTAAAGGCAGTGTAAAGTTGGGTAAACCTTGCCATCAACCTCGATCGTTGGCCGGCTGCCGAGGAATCTCCAGCATGATGGCCAAGCCGCCGACGTCCGGCAGCGACGCGTATACGCGCCCGCCATGGCGCTCGATTGCCTGTCTCGCGATCGCAAGGCCAAGACCGTACCCGCCTCTGGGTGCCGCGTCGTTGCCGCGGGAGAATGGCTGGAAGATTCGTTCGAGTTCGTCTCGCCTGACGCCCGGCCCCTGATCCACGACGCACACCTTGAGGAGGTGTTCCGTGGTCTCGCATTGCACGATGATTTGCGAATGTTCGGCGGTGTATTTGACAGCGTTGCGAATGACGTTTTCCAGCGCCCGGCAGATCAGCTCGCCTTCGACCTCGGCAAGAAAGCTGTCGTCGACATTGGTGGTGATCGAAACCTGGCGTGCCTGGGCTTCGAACGCCGCGTCGCTCAGGATTTCGTTCAGGAGATCGATGACGTCCAGCCTCTGTGTCGACAGAGGGAGGCGGGAACCGGCCGTCAGCCTGGCGAGCGTCAGCACTTCGCCGACCAGCGCATCGAGCCGTTCGATCTCCCGGTCCATGCGATCCAGCATGGCATCGAGTTTGCCCGGACTCTGCCGAAGGACACCCCCAACGGCTTGCAGACGTGACAGCGGGGAGCGCAGCTCATGGGACACGTCGTGGAAAAGTCTCTGCTGTGCCTCCTGCAGCTCCTGCAACCGCGCGGCGCTAGAATCGAAATCATGCGCGAGCGCGGAGACCTCGTCCTTCCGGCCTGCCATCTTGTGTCCGATGCGGACGCGCTCGAAATCAGAATACCGAGCCCTGGTACGAACGGACCAAGCTTGTCGAGAATGACGCTGTATTGCCGAGGCACGGAGATCCGGTAGCAACTCCCGTCCTTCAGGACGGTTCTTGTCTCCGCCGTGCTCCTATCTGTGCATGCGCCGGATCCCGCGATCTCGGAGATCGTGAGGCCGACCGGCACCGTGTCCTCGCTTGCACGGGCAAAGCGCCGAGCGGCATCTTCACCGTCCTTGACAAGGAGGTTTTCAGTCAGGTCGAGGACGACTTCCTGCTTCTGGCGTTCCAGTTTCGAAGCGGAAGGAAGCGTCTGAAAGAAGTCGAGCGTTAGGACTATGATCGCGACGGACGCGGCAAGCGTCAGCCAGGTTATCGCGAAGAACTTCTTGAACAGCCGGGGCATGTCAGTCCAAAAGAAGTTGATAGCCTTGGCCGCGAACAGACCTTATCCATGACTGTCCATCGTCCCTGAGGCCGAGCTTCTGACGCACGCTGCTGATATGGACGTCGATGCGGCGATCGAACGGGGCTAGCGGCTTTCCAAAAGCCCGTTTCGAGATGTCTTGCTTCGGCACCAACTGACCGGCATGGCGAGCGAGAACTTCGAGCAGGCTGAACTCCGTACCGGTAAGCTCTAGCAGCTGCCCGTCCCATTCGGCGGTTCTGTTGCCCGGATGGATCACCAGCCGTCCGGCTCTCAGCGTGTCAGTGGACGCGCCGACCGCGGGCTGGTTCGCACGACGAAGGATCGCGCGCACTCGGGCCGCGAGCTCTCCCGGCGAACAGGGTTTTGTCACATAGTCGTCGGCACCGAGGTTAAGGCCCGATATCCGGTCAATGTCATCGCCTCTTGCCGTGAGCAGCAGCACCGGAACCTGGCTCAGCTTCCTGATCCTTTGCAGGACCTCGATCCCGTTCATTCGGGGCATCATGATATCGAGCACGATCAGGTCCGCCGCGTTGCGCGCGGCGGCGGCAATCGCCGTGCCGCCGTCCGTGCCTGTCGCTACGTCATACCCTTCTTCGACCAGGTATTCCTGCAGCAGCGTCGTCAACTCGACATCGTCGTCGATGAGGAGGACCTTGTTCATTCCATTCCGTCCGTCATTCATGCCGGCCCCTAAGGCACAAATGCGGGCGGGCGGCGGGATTTTACCCAACTTAACACAACTTGACTGCGTTTAACGTTCACCCGGCCAAGCATGGAGCGGCGACACGGGTCGCGTTCAACCACCGCTGCGGTTCGTCGGTTGCACGGCCGATGTCGTCGGCCTTGCCATGCCTGGCCAAAGGCCTGCAAGACGCCGCCATCTCACCCCACCGAACGTGCCGCTGCCCGGCCCGCGCTGCGGCCCGAGAAGATGCAGCCACCCAGGAACGTGCCTTCGAGCGCCGCGTAGCCGTGCACGCCGCCGCCGCCGAAACCGGCGGCTTCACCGACGGCATAGAGGCCCGGTACCGGCTGGCCGTCGGGACCCAGCACGCGGCTGTCGAGATCGGTCTGCAGGCCGCCCAGCGTCTTGCGGGTCAGGATGTTGAGGCGCACCGCGATCAGCGGTCCGTTCGCCGGGTCGAGCATCTTGTGCGGCTTTGCCGTGCGGATCAGCCGGTCGCCAAGATAGGCGCGCGCGCCGCGCAGCGCGGTGATCTGCATGTCCTTGGAGAACGGGTTGTCGAGCTGCATGTCGCGGGCGCGGATCTCGCGCTCGACCCCTGCTACATCGAGCAGCGGTTCGCCGCCGGCCAGCGCGTTCATGCGCGCCACCAGCTTCGAAAGATCGGCCTCGACGATGAAATCCTCGCCCTTTTCCATGAACGCCTTGACGGGACCGGGGATGCCCGACGTGGCGCGGCCGAGCACCTGGCGCCAACTTTTTCCCGTCAGATCGGGGTTCTGTTCCGAGCCCGACAGCGCGAATTCCTTCTGGATGATTTTCCTGGTCAGGATGAACCAGGAATAATCGAAGCCGGTACTCATGATGTGGCTGAGCGTGCCCAGCGTGTCGAAACCGGGATAAAGCGGCACCGGCAGGCGTTTTCCCCGGGCATCGAGCCACAGCGAGGACGGTCCGGGCAGGATGCGGATGGCATGATCGGTCCAGATCGGCGCCCAGTTCTTGATGCCCTCGACATAGTGCCACATACGGTCGCGGTTGATGATCGAGCCGCCGGCCTGTTCCGATATGGCCAGCATGCGGCCATCGACATGGTCGGGCACGCCGGTGATCATGCGCTTCGGTGCCGTGCCCAGCCGCTTGGGCCAATTCTCGCGGACAAGCTGATGGTTGGCGCCAATGCCGCCGGAGGCGACGATCACCGCCTGGGCATGCAGTTCGAAGTCGCCTGACACATCGCGCGAACTCTTGTGGCCACGCTCGACAGTGCTCGGCTGCAGGATGTCGCCACGCACGCCGGTCACGGCCGCACCCGTCCGCGTCAGCTCATTGACCCGATGGCGGAACCTGAAGTCGATCAATCCGCGCTTTTGCGCCTCGCGCACGCGCTGGACGAACGGCTCTAGCACGCCGGGACCGGTACCCCAGGTGATGTGGAAGCGCGGCACCGAATTGCCATGGCCGATGGCATTGCCGCCGCCGCGTTCGGCCCAGCCGACGACAGGAAAGAATTTCAGGCCGCGCTGCAGGAGCCAGGAGCGCTTCTCGCCGGCGGCAAAGCCGACATAGGCCTCCGCCCATTTGCGCGGCCAGAAATCCTCCGGCCGGTCGAAAGCGGCGGTGCCCATCCAGTCCTCGAGCGCCAGATCATGGGAGTCGCGGATGCGCATGCGCCGCTGCTCCTGCGAATCGACCAGGAAAAGCCCGCCGAACGACCAGAACGCCTGGCCGCCCAGCGATTGCTCCGGCTCCTGGTCGACGATGATGATTTTCTTGCCGGCCTCGGCAAGCTCGGCGGCGGCAACAAGCCCGGCAAGGCCGGCGCCGACAATGATCACATCCGCGTCGTCAGCCATTTTTCCTCCCAGGATTAGCCGGCTATTTAATGCGGGTCTCAGACGGTCTCCCAGCCGCCCGTGTCGCCGGCGCGGAAGATGGCGTCGATGACTTTCTGGTTGAGAACGGATTCTTCCAGCGTGAAAACCCGCTCCTTGCCGCCTTGCGCCGCCCGCGCGAAGGTCTCGACCTCCAGCCTGTATTGCTGCGTCCCAGGAAAGCGGAACACCTGCGCCTCGGTGTGATTCTGGTTGTGCAGTTCGACGCGGTGATGGTCGTACAGCCCGGCATTGAAGGGCGAGAATACTTCGATGAAACCCTTCTCGCCATGGAACACCATCACCTGGCGTGCCGCCATCTGGGTCGACAGGTAGAAGGACAGTTCGAAATCGCCGAAATCGGCACGGATCGAGGAATAGATGTCGGTGCCGAATGTCTTGTCGCGCTCGATCGTCGCCTGTACGCGCAGCGGCTCCTTGCCGGTCGAAAAGCGCGTCGACACGGTCGGGTAGACGCCGATGTCGGGCAGTGCACCACCGCCGAGATCGAGCTTGTTGCGCATGTTGTTGGGATCGACATTGTAGTAGGAGAACGCACCCTGCACATGGCGCAGCCGGCCGATGGCGCCGCTGGCGATGAGATCGCGCACCTTGATCCATTGCGGATGGTAGATGACCATGAAGGCTTCGCAGACCAGCACCTTCTTCTGGTCGCGCAGCTTGATCAGGGGCGCGATGTTCTTGGCGTCGAGCGCCAGCGGTTTTTCGACCAGCACATGCTTGCCGGCCTCGATGGCCTTGGCCGTCCATTCGACATGCTGCGACGTCGGCAAGGGGATATAGACGCCGTCGACTTGGTCGGAAGCGAGCAGCTCCTCATAGGAGCCGAAGGCATGGCGCGCGCCGAAGCGGTCGCCCAATGCCTTGGCCTTCGACAGGTCGCGGCTGGCGATCGCCGACAGCACGCCGTTCTCCGCCTCGACGATTGCTGGCAACAACTGCTCGCGGCCGATCTTTGCCGTCGACAACACACCCCATCGGAACATCGCGCTTCTCCTTGTCGGTTACAGGCAAGGAGGTTTGCCCGAAATCGCCGGAAAAGCCAATGCGGGTGCTCTGTTCCCCGCCCCACGAAGCTGTGGCGAGGAACCAGGTCGCGCCTAGCCCCTTCTCCCAGTCAGCGTCATGTCGAAATCGACGACGTTGGAATAGAGCGGCGTGCCGACATCCATGCCGTAGCGCGAGCGCAGCACCTTGCCGGTGACATGGAATTTGATCGTGCCACCCTTCAACCCGTCGAGTTCGGCGGTGAATTTTTCCGGAAACGTCTTGCCGCGCGCCGTCAGCCGGCCGGTGACGAGCGCCGTCGTGTCACCGGTCCGGCTCACGCTTGTCGAGCGGAACTGGATTTCGGGACTGTTGGTCGCATCGAACACCGCATCGGAGCGCAGGAAGGCATCGATGCGGCCCTGGCCGGTGCCGACACTTTCGGGATAGATGGTGAGGTCGACTTTCGAGCGCCCGACATCATTGTTGTCGATGCGGATCGTGCCCTTGAAACGGGCAAAGGCGCCATCGAAGCCGCCGCCGCCGGCCTTGCCGATGGTGAAGCGGATCGCGGAACCAGCCTGGCTGATCGTATAGCTGCCGGTGGCATCGCCGAGTACGACTGCCGCATTGACGGGCATGGCAAGACAGGCGGCGGCAGCCGCCAATCCGAGGATTCGCGCACGCATTGGATTGTTCCTTGTTCGGAGGCAACGCTCTCTCGCGTCCTCACCGCACCAACGAGATCAAGGCCCGTTCTATTCCCCGGTTGACGAAGGCGTGATCATGCGTGTCAGCACGCTGTCGCGCAGCAGGAAATGGTGGCGCAGGGCCGCGCAGACATGCAGCGCAACCAGCGCGATGCCGGCATAGGCGAGATACCAGTGCGCCGACGCCCAAAAACTTTCGGCGGCGTCGGATTCGGGCAGCGGCAGGTTGGGCATGACGAACAGGTTGAACGGCATGCTGGGGATTTCCAGCGTCGAGACCGAAACCAGCGCCCAGCCGGACAGAGGCAGGGCCAGCTGGAAGACATAGAGCGCCAGATGCGCCAACGGCGCCGAGCGGCGCTCCAGGGCGCCGACAGAAGGCGGCAAGGGCGGTGCGGCGTTGCCGAGCCGCCAGGCGATACGCAGGATGATGAGCCCAAGCAGCAGAAAGCCCAGTGATTTGTGCAGCTGGATCAGCTCGAAGGCGGTACGCTGGCTCTGGGTCCTGACCATGACGAAGCCGAGTGTGAACTGGCCGATGAAGATGATCCCGATCAGCCAGTGGAGGACGATGGTTGCCCAGCCATAGCGGGTCGTGGTGTTGGTGATGGTCTGCATGGGAGGCGAACGTTGGCGCGGTCAGCTTTCTTCCCCTTGCCGCCAAGGGGCAGAGTTGCCTACCCGCTCACCCTGAAGAAATCGACGAAAGCCCTCAGCGCCGGCCGCATCTGACGGCGGCTGGGGTAATAGACGAAGAATCCCTCAAAGGGCGGGCACCAGTCCTCCAGCACGCGGATCAGCCGGCCGTCGGCGAGCGGCGCGCGGACATAGTCCTCGAAGACGAAGGCGAGCCCGGCGCCGTCGACCGCCGCCTGGGCGATCAGATGGTCCTCGTCGAGGATCAGCGGTCCTTGCGCGGCAATTTCGATCTCCTCGGCGTCCTTCTCGAATTCCCAGCGGTAGAGGACGCCGCTGGAGAAACGGAAGCGGATGCAACGATGGTCCGCCAGCTCGCGCGGATGGCGAGGTTTCGGCATCGTCGCGAAATAGGACGGCGCGCCGACGACGGCGCCGCGAAGATCGGGGCCGATGCGCACCGCGATCATGTCGCGCTGCAGGCTTTCGCCGAGCCGCACGCCGGCGTCGAAACCGCCTTCGACCACGTCGGTGAAGCGGTCCTCGATGACGATCTCCAGCACGATCTCGGGATAGGCGGCGGCAAAGGCGCCGAGCCGCGGCGTCAGCGTCAGATGCGCAGCCGTGCGCGGGACGGTCAGCCTCAGATTGCCGGCAGGCCGGTCGCGCGCCTCGACGGCCGTTTCCAGCGCCAGGTCGATCTCGGACAGCGCCGGCCGCAAACGTTCAAGCAGCCGTGCGCCTTCCTCGGTCGGAGCGACGCTGCGCGTGCTGCGCGCCAAAAGGCGCACGCCAAGCCGTGCTTCCAGGCTGGAGACTGCGTGGCTGACCGCCGAAGGCGCGATCGCCAGTTCCCTGGCCGCGCCGCGAAAACTGCCGCATTGGGCAACGGTTGCCAGCACCGCAAGCTGTGAGAGATGCGCTCGGTTCATTGATCTATTTCTTGGAACGACCCGTACTAAGAAGAGCCGATTATCGAACGGACCGCAAGGCATTATTTCTGCCGCATCACAACAAGGAGACGCGTGATGAAAACCCGCAAACTCGGTACTGAACTCGAAGTCTTCCCGGTCGGCCTTGGTTGCATGGGCATGAGCTTTGCCTATGGCGGCCAGCCGGAAGCCGAGGCGATCGCCACTCTGCACCGCGCCGTCGAGATCGGTGTCACCTTCTTCGACACGGCGGAGGTCTACGGCCCCTTCGAGAACGAGATCCTGCTCGGCAAGGCGCTGAAATCGGTTCGCGGCAAGGTGACGATCGCGACCAAATTCGGCTTCAAGATCCTGGAGGAAGGCACCGGCATGGATCGCATGGCCGGTGTCGACAGCCGTCCCGAGCACGTCAAGGCTGTTGCCGAGGCGTCGCTGAAGCGGCTTGGCACCGATGTCATCGACCTCTACTACCAGCACCGTGTGGATCCGAACGTGCCGATCGAGGATACGGTCGGCGCCATGGCAGAGCTGGTGCGTGAGGGCAAGGTGCGGGCGCTGGGCCTGTCGGAGGCGAGCGCCGCCACCATCCGCCGGGCACACGCCGTACACCCGATCGCGGCCGTGCAGAGCGAATATTCGCTGTGGAGCCGCGACCCTGAAGACGATGTCTTCGCTGTCTGCCGCGAGTTGGGCATCGGCTTCGTGCCCTACAGCCCGCTCGGCCGCGGCCTGCTCACCGGCACCATCGCCAAGCCGGAGACCTTGAGCGACGATGACTGGCGCCGTGTCCTGCCGCGCTTCCAGGCCGATGCCATGGCCGCCAATGCCAAGGTTGTCGCCACGCTGGAGAAGATGGCCGCCGAGAAGGGCGTGACCTCGGCGCAGCTGGCGCTGGCCTGGGTGCTGCACCAGGGCGATTTCATCGTGCCGATCCCCGGCGCGCGGAAAATCCGGCACCTGGAGCAGAACACGGCGGCGGCTGGGATTGAGCTGAGTGTGGCGGAAGTGGCGGCGATTGGGGACGCGCTGTCGCCGGACAAGGTGATGGGCAAGCGGTATACGGAGGAGCTGCTGGCGCTGGTGAATGGATAGACCTTCAGCATAGGCTAGCTTTGAAACATTGGCGCGAGGCGCCCCCCTCTGTCCTGCCGGACATCTCCCCCACCAGGGGGGACTTGGCTGTCACCGGCGCTCTCGCAAATCGCCAACGTTGAAGGAAGGGCGGAGCCCTGAAACTGCCGATCTCCCCCCAAGTGGGGGAGATAGCCGGCAGGCCAGAGGGGGGCGCCTCGCACCGACATCCAAATTTCTGCCGCTCACCAAGGCACCACCGTAATCTCCGGCCAGTTCTCCTTTGCCCGCGCGCCCTTCACTTCATGCGTCCGCTGGTTGTCCATCACCCGGTTCGGCGTGATGCGAAACGAGAAGAGATCGTCGAGCTCGAACGGCGCCACCAGCTCCAATTGCCCATCGGCGCCGTAGCGCACCCCGACCGCATGTGTCTTTGAGGCGAAATAGCTGACGGACTCACTGGAACTCGTATAACGCGGGCAGGGCTGTCCGAACTTCTGCGGATACCACAGATGCACGCGGGCCTGGTTGCGCACTTCGACCGGTAGCGACAGTCCCTCGAAATACCGAGCCGCCCGGCGGATCACCGCGTCCTCTGCCTCATAGGACAGGTCGGAGTCGTCGAAATAGAAGAGGTCGACATCCCTGATGCCGTAGCCCGACGACTTGCCGGTCAGATGGTTCCAGACGCTGTTGTAGAGCGCGCCGGAAACCACCAGCCAATCCGGCAAGGCAAACGCGCGCACTCGTGCCAGCGTTTCGACAAGCAGCGGATCAGCCTCGACGATGCCGAGAAACGCACTTCGTTGTTTCTCAAACGGGAGCCCGGAATAACGCAAATGGTCCATCGCCCTTTGGAGGGCGATTCGCCATCTACCCGCAATCCTTTATCCCCGCAGCACGCCACCCGTTTGCTTGCCGACATTCTCGACGATGCGCTTGGCCAGCGCCTCGAAATCCTCGTCGGTCAGTGTCTTCTCGACCGGCTGGATAGACACTTCGACGGCAATCGATTTTTTGTCGGCTCCGAGCGACGCACCCTCGAAGATATCGAAGACCGAGACGCCAGTGATCAGCTTCTTGTCGGCGGCCAGTGCGGCACGAACAAGCGTGCCCGCCTCGACCACCTTGTCGACGACGAAAGCAAAATCGCGCTTCACCCCCTGGAAGGCGGAGAGTTCCAGCTTCGGCTTGGTCTTGGTCGGCTTTGCCTTCGGCTCGGGCACGGCGTCGACGAACACTTCGAAGCCGCATAGCGGCCCGGAGACATCGAGCCCTTCCAGCGTCTTCGGATGGAACTCACCGAACGTGCCGAGCACGGTCTTCGGACCGAGCTTGATGGTGCCGGAACGGCCGGGATGATACCAGGCCGGTCCGCCGGCCTCGATCTGCAGCCGTTCGACCGGCGCGCCGCAGGCTTCGAGTGCGGCGACCGCGTCGGCCTTGGCGTCGAACACCCCGACCGGACCGGAATTGCCGGCCCAGTTGCGGCCTGAGCCGTCGAGCTTGGCCGTGCCGCGGCGCACGCCGGCGGCGACGCGCCGCTGCTGGTCGGCGCCATCGCCCTCATAGGTGCCCGAGACCTCGAACAGCGCCACGTCGCCGATGCCCTTGTCGGCATTGCGCTGCGCAGCCGAAATCAGCCCCGGCAGCAGCGAGGGCCGCATGTCGGACATGTCGGCGGCGATCGGGTTGGCGAGTTTCAGCGCCGTCTGGCCGCCGCCGAACAGTTCGGCGTGCCTGGCCGGAATGAACGACCAGGTAACGGCCTCCATCATGCCGCGCACGGCAAGCGAACGCTTGGCGGCACGGGTGCGGATCTGCAGCGTCGTCAGGATCTTGCCGTTGACCATGTCATGCGCGCCGAGCGGCTGCGGCGCGATGTTGTCGACGCCATGGATGCGCATCACCTCCTCGACCAGGTCGGCCTTGCCGTCGACATCGGGGCGCCAGGAAGGCACGGTCACGTCGACGACGTCGCCCGATCCCTGCGCGTGGAAGCCGAGACGCGACAGGATGTCGAGGCTCTCCGCCTTTGGCACTTCGATGCCGGTCAGCCGCTTCACTTCCGACAGCGGAAGGGAAACGATCTTCGGCTGATGCCCGGCATAGCCGGCCACCTCCGTCTCCGTGGGCGTGCCGCCGCAGAAGTCGATCACCAGCTTGGTCGCCAGTTCGACGCCCGGCACCATGAATTCAGGGTCGACGCCGCGCTCGAAGCGATAGCGTGCATCGGTGATGATGCCGAGCGTCCGGCCGGTGCGGGCCGTGGTGATCGGGTCCCAGAGAGCGGATTCGATCAGCACGTCCGTCGTGTTCTCGTCGCAGCCGGAATGCTCGCCGCCCATGATGCCGGCAATGGATTCGACGCCATTATCGTCGGCGATCACGCACATTTCCGGCGTCAGCGTGTACTCGCGCCCATCGAGCGCCTGGACCTTTTCGCCATCCCTGGCGCGGCGCACGACCAGATTGCCGGCGACCTTGGCGGCGTCGAAGACGTGCAGCGGCCGGCCGCGGTCGAAGGTGACGTAATTGGTGATGTCGACCAGCGCGCTGATCGGCCTCAGCCCGATGGCGATCAGCCGCTGCTGCAGCCATTTCGGCGACGGCCCGTTCTTGACGCCCCTGACCAGCCTGAGCGCGAAGCCCGGGCAAAGCTCCGGCGCCTCGATCGTCACCTTCACCGGGCACATGCCGCTGCCGACATGCGGCATGATCGCGCCGCCGACGAGGCGGCCGAGGCCGCTCGCCGCCAAATCCCGGGCGATGCCAAAGACGCTGGTGGCATCGGGCCGGTTCGGCGTCAGATTGATCTCGATGACCGGATCGTCGAGATGGGCATAGGACGCAAAGCTGGTACCGACCGGCGCATCCGCGGGGAGGTCGATAATGCCATTATGTTCGTCGGACAGTTCCAGCTCGCGCTCGGAACACATCATGCCGTGGCTTTCGACGCCCCTGATCTTGCCGACCGCCAAAGTGACGTCGATGCCGGGCACATAGGTGCCGGGCGCGGCGAAGGCGCCGATCAGGCCGGCGCGAGCGTTGGGCGCGCCACAGACGACCTGCACCGGCGGCTTGCCGTCACCAGTATCGACGGTCAGCACCCGCAGCCGGTCGGCGTCGGGATGCTGCACTGCCGTCAACACCTTGGCAATGACGAAGGGTTTCAGGCCTGCCTTGTCGTCGACATGCTCAACCTCGAGGCCGATCGAGGTCAGCCGCTCGACGATCTCGGCCAGCGTGGCGTCGGTCTCAAGATGATCCTTGAGCCAGGAGAGGGTGAATTTCATTGGGCTGTTCCGTAATGGCTGGCGGCAGGAGTCTTCAGGGGTGTCACGCGCTCAAGCCTCCGAACAGCGTCGGCATGTCCAGCGGCCGGAAGCCGTAATGCGACAGCCAGCGCACATCCGCGTCGAAGAAGGCGCGCAGGTCCGGCATGCCGTATTTCAGCATGGCGATGCGGTCGATGCCCATGCCCCAGGCAAAGCCCTGGTATTCGTCGGGGTCGAGCCCGCCGGCCCTGAGCACATTGGGATGCACCATGCCGCAGCCGAGAATCTCCATCCAGTCGGTGCCTTCACCGAAGCGCACTTCGCCCGGCCGCGAGCGGTCGCACTGGATGTCGACCTCGAGGCTCGGCTCGGTGAACGGGAAGAAGGACGGCCGGAAGCGCATCTTGACCTGCGGCACTTCGAAGAAGGCCTTGCAGAATTCTTCCAGCACCCACTTCATGTTGGCGACGTTGGCCGACTTGTCGATCACCAGCCCCTCGACCTGATGGAACATCGGCGAATGGGTGGCGTCGGAATCCTGGCGGTAGGTCTTGCCGGGAATGACGATGCGGATCGGCGGCTTCTGCTTCTCCATGGTGCGGATCTGCACCGGCGAGGTGTGGGTGCGCAACAGCTTGCGTTCGCCGTTCTCGTCCGGCTGGAAGAAGAAGGTGTCATGCATCTCGCGCGCCGGATGGCCTTCCGGGAAATTCAGCGCGGTGAAATTATAGTAGTCGGTCTCGATATCGGGACCTTCGGCGATGGCGAAGCCGAGATCGCCGAAGATCGCCGCGATCTCGTCGATGACCTGGCTGATCGGATGGATGCGGCCGCGCTCGGCCGGCGACTGCCGCACCGGCAGCGTCACGTCGACCTTTTCGGCGGCCAGCCGGGCGGCGATCGCCACATCCTTCAGATCAGCCTTGCGGGCCGTCAGCGCCTCGGTGACGCGGTTCTTGAGGCCGTTGATGGCGGGGCCCTTGACTTGGCGCTCCTCGGCGGTCATGGCGCCAAGGGTTTTCAGCATCTCGGACACGGTGCCCTTCTTGCCGAAGGCAGCGATGCGCACGGCCTCGATGGCCGGCTCATCGGCGGCCGACGCGATCTCAGCCATCAGGGAATTTTCGAGCGTATCCAAGCCGGTAGTTGCGTCGTTCACGGTCAAACTCGCTACGTTGGAAGTCAGCTTTAAAGTGAAAGTCACTTCTAAGTTGAAAGTTCAGGCATCAGAGACAAAAGAACCCGCGCCAGCCGTGCCAGCGCGGGTTCCCCAAATCAGAATTGCGAATGCTTGGGAAGCGCTGGGCTCGGAGCCCGATCCCGAAAAGTTGCAGACTTTTCGGAAAAGATCGCGCTCCTCGCTAATTTCCCTGGAGCATGATGTTGTCCAAAAAGTCAGAAACTTTTTGGCATCATGCTCTAGGCGACAGCGCTTTCAAAAGCGTTCGGCGTGGTGTTCTTCAGGTATTCGAGCGCGACCTTGGCCTTGGCGACCAGGGCGGCGAAAGCCTGCGGCTCGTGGATGGCCATGTCGGACAGGATCTTGCGATCGATCTCGATGCCGGCCTTGTTCAAACCGTCGATGAAACGGCCATAGGTCAGGCCGTGCTCGTGGGTCGCGGCGTTGATGCGCTGGATCCACAGCGCGCGGAACGAGCGCTTGCGGTTCTTGCGGTCGCGATAAGCGTACTGCAGCGACTTTTCCACCGCCTGCTTGGCGATGCGGATGGTGTTCTTGCGACGTCCGTAGAAGCCTTTCGCGGCTTTCAGGACCTTCTTGTGCTTGGCGTGCGAGGTGACGCCTCTTTTTACGCGTGCCATGTCATGATCTCCTTAAAACTTAAAGGCCGTTCGGAAGAAAATTCTTGATGACCTTCTTGCCATCCGGTTCAGCCAGAACCATCGTGCCGCGGGCATTTCGAATGAACTTGTTGGAACGCTTGATCATGCCGTGACGCTTGCCGGCAGCAGCCGACAGCACTTTACCCGTACCTGTGATCTTGAACCGCTTCTTGGCGGCCGATTTGGTCTTCATCTTGGGCATTTTGCTACTCCGTATTGTTGGCGCACGATCGCGCTTCTTGTTCGCTTCGGGCCGACCAAAGCCCGAAAAGCAAATGAAACCGCCACGGCATGCCCTGCCGGGCGGTTTTCTTGGAACGGCGGTGCTATAGATCAAAGATGGCGCGGGCGCAACACCTCAGGCCGTGCGACGCACTGTCCCCTCTCAGGGCAGCCTGAACCACACCGGCAGCACGCCCGACAGTTGCGCGCCGTCGATCAGTTCGAAAGCCGGCAGCGCAATGAGAAACACCAGCCCGTCGAGCAGTGTGGTCAAAAGCAGGCGCGGCTTGAAGCTGCCGGTGTCGCCTTCCTGGTAGAGCGAAAGCTTGGGGAAGAAGCGCGGCACGCGCGCCAGATAGTCCGCATAGGGTGCGCCGAGCGCCTCCTTGAGGAATTTCTCCTCGCGCAGGATGACGATATGGAAGGCACCGGCGCACAGAACCGCGAAAAGGATGATGCCGGAGAACGAGCCGATCTGCGCGCCGACGCCGGCGGCGGCGACGGTCGAGAACACGTAGAGCGGATTACGGGTGATCGAGTAGGGGCCGCCGGTCACTACCTCGGACGACTTGCGTCCGCCTATATAGAGCGTCGCCCACAGGCGCCCGACGATGCCGAGGAAAATCAAGAGCACGCCGAACATCTCGATCGATTCATGGACCGGCGTGTCCGGCGGGAAGGTCGACTGGCCGAAAAGCAATGCCAGAAACAGCACCACCACGAGCACGGCAAGCACCAGCCGGCGCATCTGCTGGTAGTTGCCCAGCCCGTGTTTGTATTCTGTGTCCAAGATTGGGATCCGATCGTCGAGGAGCCTGGCCGGCGATCGCAGCTCTAGCCAGGAATGGCGTCCCGCCGATCGCCGGGACGCCTCTGTAGCACAATTCAGGCGGATTTTGGCGCGATGACGAGGCCTGACGTCATCGTGATCCAAGCGGGTTCCGCAAAAGTGTCCACGGTTTTGCGGTGAGAATCCGCGACAACCATGGAAACTATGCAGACGACGCGTTGCGAAGCGACCGGAGTCTGCTTAGCGCGGCGCCAGCACCATCATCATCTGGCGGCCTTCGAGCTTCGGCTCGGCTTCCACCTTGGCGATGGTCGCCACTTCCTCGCGCACCTTGTTCAGAAGCTGCATGCCGAGTTCCATATGCGCCATCTCGCGGCCGCGGAAGCGCAGCGTCAGCTTGACCTTGTCGCCTTCCTCGAAGAAGCGGCGAACCGCCTTCATCTTGGTCTCGTAGTCATGGCTGTCGATGTTCGGGCGCATCTTGATCTCCTTGATCTCGATGACCTTCTGGTTCTTGCGCGCCTCGGCCGCCTTCTTCTGGTTGGCGTATTTCAATTTGCCGAGATCGAGGATTTTTACGACGGGGGGCACCGCGTTGGGCGATATTTCGACCAGATCGAGCCCGGCCTCTTCGGCGAGCAGCAATGCGTCGTTGATGGAAACATCGCCGCGGTTCTGGCCTTCGGCGTCGATAAGCTGGACCCGGGGAACCCGGATGTCACGGTTGGAGCGCGGCCCATCCTTGGTCGGCGCCGCTGCTTTGAAAGGTCTGCGAATGGTCGTGGTCTCCTTGGCCGTTTCGTTCAGGGTTCGTATGAATCTGTGCGCGGACGCGCCAATGTGGGAAGCGCGCGGCGCAAGTCAATAGCACAGCGTTCTCAAGAAATCACCTGATCACGAGCCTGTGCCAAGCAAAGAAACATCGCGAGCACTTTCCGCCTTGCCTTTGGCCGTGCCAAAAGCGAGGCGTGAAAAAAACCGGGACCGCCCCACAGCCATGACCGCCGCTCCGACCTTTCTGCATGTTGATGAATCCGATATCGCCGTGCGCCATGCGGGTGGCTCGACGCCCGGCATCGTCTGGCTCGGCGGCTACAAGTCGGACATGCTGGGCACGAAGGCCGAGACGCTGTCGGACTGGGCGGCACGGGAAGGCCGGGCCTTCCTGCGCCACGACTATTCGGGCCATGGCGAATCCGGCGGCGCCTTCGCCGACGGTACGATCTCGAAATGGCTTGCGCAAAGCCTTGCGGTTTTCCGGCATTTCGCCAAGGGCGATCAGGTCCTGGTCGGCTCGTCGATGGGTGCCTGGATCGCGCTGCGCATGGTGCAGGAGTTGCGCAAGGCGGGCGATGCAAGCGTCGTCGGCCTGGTGTTGCTGGCGCCGGCACCCGATTTCACCAGCGACCTGATCGAGCCGGTGCTGACCGAGGCGCAGAAACGCGACCTCGCCGAAAAGGGGTTCTTCGCGGAGCCGTCGGACTATTCCGCCGAGCCTTACGTCTACACGCGCGCGCTGATCGACGACGGGCGCGAAAACCGGGTGATGACCGGGCCGATCGACACGCATTGCCCGGTTCACATCCTGCAGGGGCTGGCCGATGCGGACGTGCCATCGAGCCACGCGTTGAAGCTCGCCGCCCTGCTGCCGGCCGACGATGTCACGCTGTCGCTGATCCCCGACGGCGACCATCGCCTGTCGCGCCCGCAGGATCTCGACATGCTGGTGCGGGCGGTCGGCGACATCGCCGGACGAGGCAAGTGACGATGCGCCTTTCCATCCCGATCTCCGCTTTTGTCGCGGCAATCGTCGGTTTCGGCGGCACGCTGGCCATCGTCATCGCCGCCGCCAAGGCGGTCGGCGCGACGCAGGTCGAGACGGCGAGCGGTGTGACGGCGATCTGCCTGGCCATGACGGTCGAGTGCCTGTTGCTGTCATGGCGCACGAAAATGCCTGTCATCACTGCCTGGTCGACGCCGGGCCTGGCACTGGTCGCCGCCTCGAGCGGCTTTTCGATGGGCGAGGCCGTCGGCGCCTATATCGTCACGGGCGTGCTGTTGGTCGCGACCGGCCTGTTTGGGCCGCTGACCCGGCTGATATCGAGAATACCGGCTTCGGTCGCCTCAGGCATGCTGGCCGGCATCGTCGTCACCTTCGCCATCAATGCCATGAAAGCCATTCCGGCGGACCCCTGGCTCATCCTGCCGCTGATCGCGGCATTCTTTGTCATCCGGCTGTTCAATCCGGCGCTGTCGGTACTGGCGGTGCTGGTCGGCGGCGGCCTTGCCGCCTTCCTTACCGGCCGTGTCGGCGGCTTGCCCGCGCCCGAACTGTCGACGCTGACGTTTATTGCTCCCCATTTCACCGCCAAGGCGATTATCGGGCTGGCGCTGCCGCTTTATCTCGTCACCATGGCCTCGCAGAACCTGTCGGGGCTGGCGGTATTGCGGGCGGCCGGCTACCACCCTGAACCTGGGCCGCTGATCGGTATCACCGGCCTGTTTTCGCTGCTGTCGGCGCCGTTCGGGGCCGGAACCACCAATCTGGCGGCCATCTCGGCGGCCATTTGCACCGGACCTGACGTTCATCCCGACCCCGCCGAGCGCTGGAAGACGGGTCCGTTCTATGCGCTTGCCTATCTGATCTTCGCGATTTTCGGCGCTTCGCTGGTGGCGATCTTCGCCGTCCTGCCGCAGAGCCTGATCGTGCTGGTGGCGGGCCTGGCGCTGATGGCCTCGCTGGCCAACGCGCTGGCGATTGCGCTCAAGGACGAAGGCAACCGCATGGCCGCCACCGTCACCTTCGTCGTCACCGCCTCCGGGCTGACGCTGTTCGGCGTCGGCGCGGCTTTTTGGGGCCTTGTCGCCGGGCTGGTCGTGCTTTTCCTCGATATGCTCAAAAAGCGATAATCATTTCAGAACCTTGTTCGGTTTTGGCGGACATTGTCTTGAATCGCCGTTTTCGCCTTCCCATTTCGATTCCACGCAGCCGGTCCTGGCTGTCTCCAACCGAAGGAATGGGAGAAAATGAACACATCTGCATTGATCCGCCCGGCCTGGACGCCGGCGACCATCGCGTTGATGGTGATCGGCTTCATGGTGTTCTGGCCGCTCGGCTTCGCCATGCTCGCCTACATCATCTGGGGCGACCGGCTCGAGGGCTTCAAGCGTGACGTCAACCGTGCGACCGACGGCATCTTCGCCGGCTGCCGCCGTGGTTCCGACAAGGCCGCGCGCTGGGGCAATGGCTCCGCCCGCACCGGCAACGTCGCTTTCGACGATTGGCGCGAAAAGGAGCTTGAGCGTCTGAACGAAGAGCGCCGCAAGCTCGACGAGATGCTGACCCAGTTCGACGAGTACGCTCGCGAATTGCGCCGCGCCAAGGATCAGGACGAGTTCGACCGGTTCATGGCCAACCGCAACAAATCGACGGCTCCGGCGAAGACCGACCCGAGCACCGGAACGACGCCCACCAAGCGTGGCAAAGGCTCGAACCTGCTCGACGACTGAGGCCCAGCGACAGGGCCAAGGTATGATGACGGCGTCGCGCGAGCGGCGCCGTTTCTTTTTTGTTCTATTCGTTTTCCTCGAATCGCGTATCGTCCCGCCATGACCATCGGGTTCTTCCGCAATCTGACGAAGCCCAAGCCCACGCCTGCCGTGGAACGGGAATACTGTGTCGCCGGGCGTACGCTGCCGCTCAAGATCGTCGAGAGCGCCAGGGCAAAGCGCCTGACGCTGCGCATCGATTCCGGCGGCCAGGGCCTGCGCATCACCGTGCCGCCAGGCCTGCGGCGCGGCGAGGTCGACAGGTTCCTCGACCGCCACCAGGACTGGCTGGAGCAGCGTCTGGCCAAGGTGCCGGCTCGTCCTCAAGTAAGACCAGGTATCAAGATCCCGGTGCGCGGCGTGCCGCATCGCATTGTCCACGAACCGTCAAAGCGCGGCACCGTCACCATATCGCGCGACGAGCGCGGCCCGCTGCTGATCGTGCATGGCGAGCGCATCCATCTGCCGCGCCGCATCGCCGATTTTTTGAAGCGCGAGGCCAAGAAGGATATCGAGAAGCTGGTGGTCAGGCATACGGAAGCGCTCGGCAAGCGCGCCAAGGCGATCCGCTACAAGGACACCTCCAGCCGCTGGGGCTCCTGCACCTCGGAAGGCAATCTGTCCTTCTCCTGGCGCATCATGATGGCGCCGCAGCCTGTCATAAACTACCTCGTCGCGCATGAAGTGGCGCATCTCAAGGAGATGAACCACGGCCCGAAATTCTGGAAATTGTGCGAAAAGCTCTGCCCCGACACGGACCGCTGCAAGGATTGGCTGAAGCGCAACGGCGGCGCCCTGCAGGCGATCGTTTTCGAATAGGGATAGCGGACGGCGGCGTTTCAGCTACCGGCCACGCACTCAATCGTCATTCGCCGCATTGAGCTCATCCGGCCGCAACCCTTCATCGCCATGATGCGGCCAGGGCAGAAAGTTGCGGTCGAAGGCATCGCCGCCGAAATAATCCAGCGCCCGATGCGCTTCGGCGCCGTTGAAGGCGGCCTTGTCCATGAGATGCGCGATCACCTCGCGCGCCTGCGCGATCTTCTGCTTCAGTTCGGCAACGGTCTGGTCGGCCATGGCTGTGCTCCCGCCTTGCATGCTGTCCATCCATAGGTAGCGCCTTTGGCCTTGCCGGCAAACAGCATGCTTTTTCTCGACTCTTGGCGCTTTTCATGTCAATTCCCGCGCCATGGCGCTCGATATCAAGATCTGCGGCTTGAAGACCGATCAGGCAATGGCTGCGGCCCTGGCCGGCGGCGCCAGCCATGTCGGGTTCATTTTCTTCGCCAAAAGCCCGCGCTATGTCGAGCCGGCCGAAGCCGGACGTCTGCGCCAAGCGGCGCGCGGCAAGGCCCTGGCGGTTGCCGTCACCGTCGACGCCAATGACCCCTTCCTCGATGAAATCGTGGAAAAGATGCGGCCCGACATGCTGCAACTGCACGGCTCCGAAACCTCCGAGCGAGTGGCCGAACTGAAAGCCCGCCATGGCCTGCCGGTGATGAAGGCGTTGCCGCTCAGCGAGGCTGCCGATCTCGAACGGATAAAGCCGTTCGTCGGCATCGCGGACCGCTTCCTGTTCGACGCCAAGCCGCCAAAGGGCTCGGAACTGCCGGGCGGCAATGGCGTCGCCTTCGACTGGCGTATCCTTGCCGGCCTTGACGCCGGGATCGATTACATGCTTTCCGGTGGGCTCAACGCCGCCAACATCGGCGATGCCCTTCGGCTTGCAAACCCGCCCGGAATAGACATTTCCTCGGGCGTGGAGAGTGCGCCGGGCGTCAAGGATCCGGCGCTGATCGAACAGTTTTTCCGGGCCGTCAGGGCCGCGCGGGACGACCGCGCCGCCTGAACAAATTTCGAACCCTGAGCATGTCCCGGAAAAGTGGGAACCGGTTTTCCGACACGGACATGCTCAAAGTACAGATCTAGGAGATCGGCGATGAACAAGCCGGCGACACCCAATTCCTTCCGCACCGGGCCTGACGAACAGGGTATGTTCGGCATTTTCGGCGGTCGTTTCGTTGCCGAAACGCTGATGCCCCTCATCCTCGACCTGGAGAAAAACTGGAACGAGGTCAAGAACGATCCGGATTTCAGAGCCGAGCTGACCGATCTATCCACCCATTATGCCGGGCGGCCGTCAAAGCTCTACTTCGCCGAAGGCCTGACGAAGCATCTTCGTGACGTTTCCTCGGCGAAGGGCCTCGGGGGCGGCGCGAAAGTCTATTTCAAACGCGAGGATTTGAACCACACCGGCTCGCACAAGATCAACAATTGCCTCGGCCAGATCCTGCTGGCCAAGCGCATGGGCAAGAAGCGCATCATCGCCGAGACCGGCGCCGGCCAGCATGGCGTCGCGTCCGCCACCGTCGCCGCCCGCTTCGGCTTTCCCTGCGTCGTCTATATGGGCGCGACCGACGTTGCCCGGCAGAGCCCCAACGTTTTCCGCATGAAGCTGCTCGGCGCCGAAGTGCGGCCGGTGACCGCGGGTCACGGCACGCTGAAGGACGCCATGAACGAAGCCCTTCGTGACTGGGTGACCAATGTCGAGGATACCTATTATTTGATCGGCACCGCTGCCGGCCCGCATCCCTATCCGGAGCTGGTGCGCGACTTTCAGTCGGTGATCGGCACCGAGGCACGCGCGCAGATCCTCGAACAGGAGGGACGGCTGCCCGACACCATCATCGCCGCCGTCGGTGGCGGTTCC
Source organism: Mesorhizobium sp. M8A.F.Ca.ET.207.01.1.1 (assembly GCF_004794715.1). Lineage (NCBI taxonomy): Bacteria > Pseudomonadati > Pseudomonadota > Alphaproteobacteria > Hyphomicrobiales > Phyllobacteriaceae > Mesorhizobium > Mesorhizobium sp. M8A.F.Ca.ET.207.01.1.1. Next base: position 512,389 of record NZ_SRUS01000003.1, read on the forward strand.
AATGCCATCGGCATGTTCCATCCCTTCCTCGATGACAGGCAAGTCCGCATCATCGGCATCGAGGCCGGCGGGCGCGGCCTCGACGGCATCGAGCATTGCGCCTCGATGAATGCCGGCTCTCCCGGCGTGCTGCACGGCAACCGCACCTATCTCCTGCAGAACGCCGACGGCCAGATCATGGACGGCCATTCGATCTCGGCCGGCCTCGACTATCCCGGCGTCGGCCCGGAGCATTCCTGGCTGCGCGATTCCGGCCGTGTCGAATACGTGCCCATCCTCGACGACGAGGCGCTCGAAGCCTTCAAGCTGACGACGCGCGTCGAAGGCATCATCCCGGCGCTGGAATCGGCGCACGCCATCGCCCATGCGGTCAAGATCGTACCCGCCATGGACAAGGACCAGATCGTCATCGTCAACCTGTCCGGCCGTGGCGACAAGGACGTGCACACGGTGGCCTCGATGCTGGGCATGGAGATCTAGGCCCTTTGGACAGTTTCGATTTGGGAGTTGATTATGAGCAAAATTCGTCCAAAGGGCCAGACATGACCACCCGCATCGACCGCCGCATGGCGAAGCTGAAGACCGAGGGCCGCCCGGCGCTCGTCACCTATTTCATGGGTGGCGACCCCGACTATGCGACCTCGCTGTCGATCATGAAGGCGCTGCCCAAGGCGGGCGCCGACGTGATCGAGATGGGGATGCCGTTCTCCGACCCGATGGCCGACGGCCCGGCGATTCAGGCCGCCGGCCTGCGCGCACTGAAGGGCGGCCAGACGTTGGTGAAGACGCTGAAATTGGCGTCCGACTTTCGCGCCGGCGATGACGAAACGCCTATCGTGCTGATGGGCTATTACAACCCGATCTACATCTACGGCGTCGATCGCTTCCTCGTCGACGCCAAGGCGAGCGGCATCGATGGGCTCATCGTCGTCGACCTGCCGCCGGAAATGGATGAGGAACTGTGCATTCCGGCGCTGAAGGCCGGCATCAACTTCATCCGGCTGGCGACGCCGACAACCGACGACAAGCGCCTGCCCAAGGTGCTGCAGAACACCTCCGGCTTCGTCTACTACGTCTCGATGACCGGCATCACCGGTGCGGCACTCGCCGACACCGGCAAGGTGGCGTCGGCGGTCAAGCGCATCAAGGGTCACACCGACCTGCCTGTCTGCGTTGGCTTCGGCGTCAAGACCGCCGAACAGGCGCGCGTCATCGGCGCCAATGCCGACGGCGTGGTGGTCGGCACGGCGATCGTCAACGCGGTCGCCAATGTGCTGGGGCCGAAGGGCGAAAAGACCGCCGATCCGGCCGAGGCCGTCGCCACGCTGGTCAGCGGCCTGGCGCAAGGCGTGCGCTCGGCCCGCCTTGCTGCTGCCGAATAGTTTTCCTAGGTCTTTACCTCTTCGTCAGGACAGGAGCCGAAGCGATGAACTGGATCACCAATTACGTTCGCCCGAAGATCAACTCGATGCTCGGCCGACGCACCGACATGCCCGAGAATCTCTGGATCAAGGATCCCGAGACCGGCGAGATGGTGTTCCACAAGGATCTGGAATCCAACCAGTTCGTCATCCCGTCCTCCGGCCATCACATGAAGATCTCGGCCAAGGAGCGGCTGAAATTCTTCTTCGATGACGGCAAGTACGAGACCCTGGACAACCCCAAGGTCATGCAGGATCCGCTGAAATTCCGCGACGAGAAGCGCTATGTCGACCGGCTGAAGGACGCCAAGGCCAAGACCGGCCTGGAAGACGCCATCATCAATGCGCTGGGGACCGTCGAGGGCCTGCCGGTGGTGGTGACGGTGCAGGATTTCGCCTTCATGGGCGGCTCGCTCGGCATGGCGGCGGGTGATGCCATCGTACATGGCTTCGAGGTCGCCTTGCAGCGCAAGCGGCCGCTGATCCTGTTCGCCGCTTCCGGCGGCGCCCGCATGCAGGAAGGTATTTTGTCCCTCATGCAATTGCCGCGCACCACGGTCGGCGTCGACCGGCTGAAGGAAGCCGGCCTCCCTTATATCGTCGTGCTGACCAATCCGACCACCGGCGGCGTCACCGCCTCCTACGCCATGCTGGGCGACGTGCACATTGCCGAGCCCGGCGCGCTGATCGGTTTTGCCGGGCCGCGTGTCATCGAGCAGACCATCCGCGAGAAATTGCCGGACGGCTTCCAGCGCTCCGAATATCTGATGGAGCATGGCATGGTCGACATGGTGGTGTCCCGGCTGGAGATGCGCCAGACGATCGCGCGTCTGCTCAAGATGCTGCTCAAGATGCCGGAAGAGCAAAAGCCGCTGGAACCGGAAATCCTGCCGCCGGCCGTGCTTGCCGCCGAAGCCCGGCCACAGGCTTGACGCTACGATGGCCGGAGGTGACCCCGGCCTGGCGCGACATTGGCCGCCGCGAACAGCGATTGCGCGCCGCCCATGACGCGCTGTAGCCTTTTGATAGCCGTGGTCATTGCGGGAGCGATTCTGGCTCTCGGGCCATGCGCCGGGATTGTGCCATGACGACGCTTGCCGCCGACCGCGAAATCGAAGCCCTGATGGCGCTTCACCCGAAAGGCTTCGACCTTTCGCTCGATCGCATCACGCGGCTGCTGGAGCGGCTGGACAATCCGCAGGATTTGCTGCCGCCGGTCATCCACATTGCCGGCACCAACGGCAAGGGCTCCTGCGCCGCCTTCTCGCGGGCGCTGCTGGAAGCTTCCGGCCGCCTCGTCCACGTCCACACTTCGCCGCATCTGGTCAGCTGGCACGAGCGCTACAGGCTGGCCGCCGAGGGCGGCGGCAGGCTGGTCGACGATGACATCTTCGCCGAGGCCATCGCCCGCGTCGCCAAGGCCAATGCAGGCCAGAAGATCACCGTCTTCGAAATCCTCACCGCCGTCACCTTCATCCTGTTTTCGGAACATCCGGCCGATGCCGCCATCATCGAGGTCGGTCTTGGCGGCCGCTTCGACGCCACCAACGTCATCGCGCGGCCGGCCGTGTCGGTGATCATGCCGGTGTCGATGGACCACGAGGCCTATCTCGGCGACCGTGTGGAGCTGATCGCCGCCGAAAAGGCCGGCATCATGAAACGCGGCTGTCCCGTGGTCATCGGCGCCCAGGAAAGCGAGACGGCGCTGCAGGTGCTGATCGACACCGCCGAGCGGCTGGAATGCCCGACCCTCGTCTATGGCCAGGATTTTCTCGCTTTCGAGGAAAACGGCCGCATGGTCTACCAGGACGATGATGGCTTGATGGACCTGCCCTCGCCGCGCCTGCCCGGTCGCCACCAATTCGCCAATGCCGCCGCCGCGATCGCCGCGGTCAAGGCCGCCGGCTTCGAGATCAGCCACCGCGCCGCCGAGAAGGCGATGACCAACGTCGCCTGGCCCGGCCGCATGCAGAAGCTGGTGCAGGGCAGGCTGGCGGAACTGGCGCCGAAGGGCGCCGACATCTGGCTCGACGGCGGCCACAATCCGGGCGCCGGCGTGGTCGTCGCCGAAGCGCTGGCCGAGCAGGAAGAAAAGAACCCGCGCCCGCTCTTCCTCATTTCGGGCATGATCAACACCAAGGACCAGAGCGGCTATTTCCGCGCCTTCAAGGGCTTGGTCAGGCATGTCTACACGGTGCCAGTGAGCCAGAGCGACGCCGGCGTGCCGAACGACGAACTGGCGGTCCGCGCCACGGAAGCCGGGCTGACGGCCGAACCGGTAAGCTCCGTCGCCAGCGCGCTCATGCTGCTGCGCGACACCTGGGACGGCCCGCCGCCGCGCATCCTGATTGGCGGGTCCCTCTATCTGGCCGGTGCGGTGCTGGCCGAAAACGGCACGCCGCCGACTTGATAGCCTGACAATGTGCGCCTTGCCCGATTCAGAAGTCCCACGGCGAGATCATCTCGAGGCTGGTGGCGCCAAAGTCGCTGGGATTGCGTGTCGCCAACCGGCCTCCATTCACGCGCGCTATCGCTGCGATCATGCCATCGGGCGCTGACATGCCGCGGCCTTGGCGCGTCGCGGCCCCCATAATCTCGCCGTAAGCCAAGGCCGCCTCTTCCGTCAGCCCAAAAATCCGGTCGGCAAATCGATGGCGCCATCGTGAAAGTCCCTGCTCCAGCCGATCGGCTCGCTCATCGGGCCGTATCTTTTGAATGCCAAAGGCGATTTCCGCAATCGTCACCGTGGGAAGGGCCAGTTCGGCGTCGTTGCGGACGAGCCACGCCAGCACGGCCGGGTTCGGCGCCTTCTTGAAGGACTCCGAAATCACGTTGGTATCGACGAAAATCAAAGCTCAAGCCCTGAATGAACCTGGCGAGCTTCGTGAATAACTTCCTCCAGATCGATGTCGACGCCGGCGCTCGCGATCAGGCTGGCATAGAAGGTTGATGCGGGTTCGCGGCCCGCTTCACGGATTTCGTATGATTCAAGCGCACGTTCGACCACATCGGCTATCGAACGATTTTCGCGACGAGCAAGTCTGTGAGCCAGGTCGCGTGCTTTTGCGCTGCGGACTGAGAGCTGTGGTTCGGCCATGTCAAACTCCCGTTTGGAAAGAGCTATAGACCGATCAGCACCTGCCATCAAGATGGCAGGGGATGGCATGCCAGCACATCGTGCCGATCAGTCGATGAATTTCCCGGTGTAAACTATCGGCGAGCGAATGGCCCTATTTCAGCTCGATCTCGATAAAAGCGTATTCGCCGTCATTGGCGCTGATGACGTCGTGTTCGACGCCCTCCTTGCGGAAATAGGGGGAACCTTTCTTCATCTCGGCGAAGGTTTCGCCGTCCTTGGTCACCAGCTTCAGCTTGCCGTCCATCAGCGGCACCACGACATAGTCGTGGCCGTGCCGATGCCAGCCAGTGTTGTCGCCCGGCTGGAAGCGGTATTCGGTGACGATGACGCGCTCATTGTCGATGAAGACTGTGGCCTTGGCGGATCCGGTCATTTCTCTCTCCTGCTTCTGGCGCCAAGAGAAGACATGGAGGGCGCCGATGTGAGTGCCAGAGCGGCGCACCGATGGCGCCAACAAAAAGCCCGGCGCGATGGCCGGGCTCAATGCTTCGAATTCAGATGGTATCAGGCGAGATTGCCATTGACCCAGTGCGACAGCGCGGTCTTGGGCGCGGCGCCAACCTTGATGTCGGCCACTTCGCCGCCCTTGAAGATCATCAGCGTCGGGATCGAGCGCACGCCAAACTGGGCGGCAAGCTCGGGATTCTCGTCGATGTTGAGCTTGGCGATCTTGACCTTGGCGCCGAGTTCGGTGGCGATGTCCTCAAGCGCCGGTGCGATCATCTTGCAGGGGCCGCACCACTCCGCCCAGAAATCGACCACGACCGGTACCTGGGCATTGAGAACATCGGCCTGGAAATTGTTCTTGTCGACCTTGACGGTGGTCATGCGGAAATCCTTTCGAAATTTTTCGTCGCACCAAATGTGGTGGTTGCCGCGCCCTTCTTCAAGCAGTTCTTGTGTCACGCTCCCGTGAGTCGGGCAAGGGCGTCGTCCATGGCCCGGGCCGGGAGCTCGATCAGCCTAGGCGTTTCGGTGAACAGCAGGGCCGCCTTGATTTCCCACCCGGGATAAAGCGGCTGCAGCAGGGCGCGATAGAGCGCGAGCTGAAGCAGATAGGCCGGCGGGACTTCGGCCAGGGAGGCGGGTGCGGGCCTGTTGGTCTTGTAGTCGACGATCGAGACCGTATCCGGCGTCACCGCCAGCCGGTCGATCTTGCCGGAGATGGAGCGGATTTTGCCCTTGACCTCCAGGCTGCCCATGATCGCGACCTCCGCACGTGATGACGGCGCGAACAGTTGACCGAGGCCGGGGTCGGCAAGGATGGCCATGACCGATGCCAGGGCCTTTTCACGCTCGGCTTGCGGCCACCCCGCACCCGTTCGCGAGAGGTAACGCTCCGCCGCGCTTTGGCGGCCGCTCTCGGCCATGCCGGGCAGCATCTGCAGCAGTTTGTGCAAGGCGAGCCCGCGCATCACGGCAAAACCCGGCTCGGCATCGGCGTCCAGCACCGGCGAGGCCTTGTCGACAACCGCTTCCTTGCCTTCCTCGATCAGCGCCGAGGCGCCCGATGGCGACAACGGTCGCGGCAGGTCCTCGAAAGGCGGCAAGGGCCGGAACAGGGTCGCCGGCAGCGGGCCGAAAGCATCGGCTTGCCGCGCCTGTTCACTGACGCCCGGCGCGACCGGCGGCAAGTTGGTGACATGGAAACGATGCACCGGCTCGCCGCCGGCGGGGTGCGGACGCTGTTCGCTTTCCGGCGCACCGATCAGCGCGCGGCTGACGATCGAATGCCAGGTTCCGGTGTTCGGCGCCCGCTTGCCGTGATAACCGCAGACGATCAGCCGGTCCTCCGCGCGCGTCATGCCGACATAGAGCAGCCGGCGGTATTCGTCGTCGGCGAGTTCGCGGGCGCGAGCAGCCGCCGTTTTCGAAAAGCCGTTGGCGACGTCGCTGGCCGAACGCCAGAGATAGCCCTTGCCGTCCCAATGCCTGCCCGACCCCTCGAAAGGCATCAGGCGCGGCAAATGCTGGTCGCTGAAGGGAGCGGAACCGCCGTCGACCAGGAACACCACCGGCGCCTCCAGGCCCTTGGCGGCGTGCACGGTCATGACCCGGACCTCGTCGCGGGTCTGATCCATCTCGCGCTTGATCTCGGGGCCGGCGTTTTCCAGTGTCGACAGGAAGGCTTCCAGCCCGGGCAGGCCGGTCCGCTCGTCCGCAAGGCAGAAGCTCAGGAACTCATCGAGAATGTCGCCGGCTTCCGGCCCGAGCCGGGCGACCATCCTGCGGCGCACGCCATCGCGCGCCAGCAGGCCGGCATAGAACTCGAACACCGGCTTGAAGGCGGCCTCATCAGCCCAGAGGTCAAGCTGAGCGACGACCTTTGCGAGGGCTTCGTCGTCGCCGGCTTGCTGGCGCAGCGATGCCGCCAGCGACACGCCGGCCGGCCTCTGCGCGGCGAGCGTGAACAGCCTCTCCTCCGGCAGGTCGAAGATCGGGCTGCGCAGGACGGCGGCGAGCGACAGGTCATCCTGCGGCTGGATCAGCAGATGGCCGAGCGCGATCAGATCCTTGACCGCGATATGGCCGGGCAATCTCAGCCGGTCGGCGCCGGCGACCGGAATGTCGCGACGCTTGAGCGCGCGGGTCAGCGCGTGGACGAAGCTGTCGCGCTTACGCACCAGCACCAGCACGTCGCCCGGCCGCAGCCGCTTGCCACGGCCCTCGATGATTTCGCCCATGCCGATCCACCCGGCAATGGTGGCCGCGACATGCTCGGCGACGCGCACCGCCGGCGCATGGGCATGGTCGATCGCTTGCGTCCAGTCGTCGGGCTCGTCGACGGCCTCGGCGCCGATCGAAGGCCACACCTCGACATAGCCCGGCGCATCGGTGCGGATCGCCTTGTGGTCCAGCGGATCGGGGTCGTGGCTGATGCCGCGCCGCACGGTCGGATCGGCAAAGACCCGGTCGACGGCGGCCAGCACATCGTCCGTGGAGCGGAACGACCAGGTCAGCTTGAGGTCGGCGAAGGATGCATCGGCCTCGCGCACCCGCCCGGCGAACAACAGCCGGCTGTCGGCGAAGGAGTCCGGGGCGGCACCCTGGAAGGAATAAATCGACTGTTTCTCGTCGCCGACGGCAAAGACTGTGCGGTGGACCCGATCGCGCGCACCGAAGCCGGCAAAGAATTCTTCCGCCAGCCGCTTCACCACTTCCCATTGATCCGGGCTGGTGTCCTGCGCCTCGTCGAGCAGAATGTGGTCGATGCCCTGGTCGAGCTTGTACTGCACCCATGGGCCGGCATCGGGCCGCGCCAGAAGGTTCACCGTGCGGGTGATCAGGTCGTTGAAGTCGAGAAAGCCGCGGCTGCGCTTCAGCACTTCGTAGCGCGCGATCAGCCAGTCGGCGATGGTGAGCGCCGCACGTGTGCCTTCCAGCATCCGGAACAGCGCCAGCCGGTCGACGGTCTCCACGATGGCGCCGGCCGCCGAGAGATAGCGCTCGGCAAGGTCCGGCAGCCGGTCGGCCAGCGCCTTCTTGAAGGCCTTTGCCGGATCATAGGGATCGCCATCGGTCTTGAGGAAGGCTCTTGCCAGGAGTTGCAGCCGACGAACGGGATCGCCCTCGGCGAAAGCCTGGCGCGCATAGGGCAGGATGTTGTTCAGCACCGATCTGGCGTCGGTGGCTTCGGCTGCCTGGACAAAGCCGGCAAAATAGTCCGGCAGGAAGCCGGGCAGCGGCCATATCGACGCCGCTATGCCTTCGGCGGTCTGGCCGGGGCGGAAATGGAACTCATCGAACAAGGGCTGGAAGCCGTCGCGCCCGACGGCATCGAGGAAATCGCGCAACCCGTCGCGCTTGCGCACGATCTCGCCGAGCAGGGCGTCGAGACCGGCTTCGCCGCCGCGCTCCAGCACAGTGGCGAAGGCCTCGGCCAGGGTCCTGTCGCCGGCGGCGGAAATCATCTCGCGGCGGGCGGCGGCAAAAAGCGAGGCCTCCATCTGGCTGTCGAGCATTTCGAAATGGGCGGGGATGTTGGCTTCGAGCGGGAATTGATGCAGCACGGATTCGCAGAAAGCGTGGATCGTCTGGATCTTCAGCCCGCCAGGCGTTTCCAGGGCCTCGGCGAACAGGCGGCGGGCTCTGCGCATGGTGTCGCGATCGGGCCGGCGCCCCTCCAGCGCCTCGACTTTGGACGCCAGTTCGGCGTCGTTAAGCGTCGTCCACTCCGACAGTGTCGAAAAAACCCGGTTCGACATGTTGGCGGCCGCGGCGCGCGTATAGGTCAGGCACAATATCTTCGATGGGTCGGTACCGTTGAGCAGCAGCCGGATGACGCGCTGGGCAAGCACATGGGTCTTGCCCGATCCCGCATTGGCCGACACCCAGGCGGAATTGCCGGGATCGGCGGCGCGGGCCTGGCTCGAAGCCGTGTCGGTCGGGATCGGATAGGCTTTCTTCATGCCTCTCCGCCCTCGTCCCCGGCGTCTCCGCCGGCGGACCATTCGAGTACGCGGGCGAGGTGGTCGTAGTCGCCGTCGGTTTCGCCTTCGCGAAACGGCAGCGCGCGCGACAGATAGCCGGTCGCCGGGTCGGCATAATGGATCAGCAGCTTTTCCAGCCGCGCCCAGGCCTCTTCGGCGAGATCGGCCGCGGTGCGTGGCTGGCGGTTGTGTTCGAGTATGGACTCTTCGAACACCTCGCCATTCGGCTTCAGCCTGATGAAGGCCAGTTGCGACGGTTCGCGCATCCCCAGATCCTTGAACGCGCCACGCCTCAGCAGCGCGCCTTCCAGCGCCAGTTGAGGCGCCAGCAGCGTATGCGCCTGGGCCTTCGAAGGCGAGGAACCCGTCTTGTAGTCCAGAATGTCGGCCATGCCGCCGGCCAGCAGGTCGACCCTGTCGGCGTAACCGGACAGCGTCACCCCGGACTGTCCGACGACGGTTTTCCCAGCCCTCTCCTCGGCATGCCGCTGGACCACCGCATCGGCGCGCGTGCGCTCCCATTCGATGATGTTGGCGGCGAGCTTTTCGAAACGCGGCCACCACACCGCCTCGACATCGGCCGGAAGCACGGCCTCGGCAAAACAGGCGCGGCCGGCGGCGATGAGCCCGGCCAGCGCGTCGGGTGCGCGCGGGTCGGCCACCTCGGACGAGAAGAGATGCAGGATGGCGTGAAACAGCGTGCCGCGCTCGGCCGCGCCGGGATCGCGGATCAGTGGATCGAGCGGCATCAGGCCGAGCATCCTTCGGGCATAGATGGCGTAGGGGTCGCGGCGCAGCGTCTCGATCTCGGTGACCGAGAAATGGCCCGGGCGCACGGGCAATGGCGGTTTCGGCTGCGGCCGCGGCGCGAAATCCCGCTTCGACCCTGTGTCGAGCGCGCGTGCCCAGGCAAGCAATTCATCGCCGCGCCGGCGCAGCGCCGTCGCCTGGTCGTTGCCGATGAAGGTGAGCAGCCGCTGCAACCAGCGTGACGGCACGGCGGGCGCGTCGCCGGCGCGCGCCGAGCGCGCCAGCAGCACCTTCCTGGCACCCATGGCCATCTGGAAGTCATGCGCGGCGAGGCCGATACGCCGCTCCGGCGGTTCGAGATCGATGCCGGTCTTCATCAGCCGCGACATGAAGCGGTCGCTCTCCGGCTTGCGCGGCCAGACCCCTTCGTTGAGCCCACCGATGACCAGTGTGTCGACATGCTGCAGCCGGGCTTCCAGCGCGCCCCAGATGGCGATGTTCCTGTCGGTGCCTTGCGCCGGCTTGACGGTCTCGGGCGCGATCAGCGCCTCCATCACGTCAGGCCATTCGATTGCCGCGAACGACAGCGGCGCCGAAGCCGCGACCAGCCCGCGCAAAAGGTCGGCGAGCTTTTCGCCGGCATCGCCGGCGTAGAGTTCGCCAAGGCCGCCATCGGCGGAACTGCCGAGATTCTCCAGGGCAACGACGCTGGTCTCGACCAGCGCGGCAAGGCCGGCTTCCGCCTGGCCCCGAAAGGCTGAAAGCGGCGCCAGCGCTTGCTTGAGACGTTCAAGCAAATTCCGCGCGCCTTCGATGGAGCGCACGGTCAGCCGCGCAAACCAGAAGGGCGGCCGGCTGTCATCGCCAAGGCCGGTGAGGCGCGCTTCGAAAAGGTCCGGCAGCGACGCAATGTCGGGGCGGCCGGTGCCGCCGCGCAGCGCCACCAGTTCGACCAATTCCGCCGCGTGGCGCACATCGCCGCGTTCCAGGCCGAGGCCGAGCAATGGATGCTTGAGGAGCGACAACAGGCCGACCGGATCTCCCGGCCGGAACACCGCCTCGAGCGCCAGCCTGAGCAGGCTGGCCGCCGGCGTGTTGGAAAGCGGCGTGCCGCCGGAATCGTCGGCAACGACACCGAAGCGCTTGAGCTCGACACTGACGCGGCGCGCCAGGGCGCGGTCGCCGGTCACGAGAGCGGCCCTTTGGCCGGGTTCTTCCACGGCCTGCTTGAGTGCGACCGCGATCGCGACGGCCTCGTCGCGCTCGCTTGCCGCTTCGAGCAGCGTCACGTCGGCGAAGGCGGCGGCAATATCGGACGCTGAAAACCCGTTTCGCGTCTCCGCCCACAATTCAGTGGTCTCGGCCGGCCGCAACGCCTCGCCGACAAGGGCCGCGCGGAGCGCGAGCTTCGGCTCGGCCGCGCCGATCTCCTCGACATCGCCGCGCAGCACGCCAATCTTGCCGATCAGCTTCGCCAGGCCGTATTGCGGATGGCCAAGCACGGCTGGACGCGCGCCTGGCGCCACGAGCGCCTGGAAGGAGGCTTCGTCCAGTAACTGGTCGAGCCCGGGCAACACGATGGCGCCACCGGTGAGGCCGGCGATGGTCGCAAGCAGCTCCGCCGTGGCGGGGATGGAGCCGGTGGACCCCGCGGCTATGACCGGCCCGGCGGGCGGATTGCGCCGCAGCCGCGCCGCCTCGGCGCGGATCAAGGCGCTGCGATGCGCTGCCGGGTTGGAGCGGTCGCTTTCTTCGAGGAATTTCGGCCAGGCATCGGTGACGATGCCGAGGAATTCGAGCGTCACCTGCCACCATCCGGCAAGGTTCCCGCTCACCAGGCCGGCAAGTTTGGCCCAGTCGGTGCCTTCCGTCTCGATCTCGTCCATCAGTCCGGTCAGATCGCGCGCCAGCCAGATCGCGTCGGCGGTGGAGGCAGGCACAACGATCTCCTCGGCGAAGAGCGCCGCGACATGGGCGGGCAACCGGCGTTTCCACGCCCGCACCAGCGGCGTCAGCAGCAACAGCCGTTCGGTGGCGGCGATCGGCGGCGCCAGATCGATTGCCGCCGATGGCTCGGCCTCGAACAAGGCTTCATCCTCGTCGAATTCGCCGAGCGGACGGATCACCGGCAGGATCGCCGAACCGCCGCCGCCACGCGCCTTCAGGCTGTCGACGAACACGCCGCGCAAGGCACGTGCGGCACGGCGCGTCGGCACATAGATGGTGACGTCGGCCAGGGCGAGCGGATCGCCGTCGAAACGAAATCCGGGGACAAGCCGGCCGGCAAGCAGCGCCTCGGCCAGCGTCGGCAGAAACGGCGCTCCGGAGGGAATGGAGAAAACGCGGCTTGAGCCGCTCATTGCGATCCGATGAGTGCGCCGGCCACCGCGTCTTCGGCGAGCGGAATGGCGTCGGGCGTGCCGACGGTTATCCAGCGACCATGCATCGGCATGCCGAACAGGCGGCCGCCGGCAATCGCCTTGTCGAAATAGGCGTTGAGCGAATGCGGTTCGGCGGTTGCGTCCTTGAACAGGCGCGGATGGATGATCGCGGCGCCGGCATAGATCAGGCCGGCAGGATCGCCTTTCGAACGCCGCAGCGCGCCGTCCGGCGCCACCAGGAAATCGGTGCTGCCACAATGGCCTGTCGCCTGATGGAGATCCGCAAGCATCAGCAGAATATCCATTTTCGCCGCGTCCCATGCAAGGGCGAGCCGCCTGAGATTGAGCGGGCCGTGGTCGATCCAGAATGTATCGGCGTTGAGGATGTAGAACGGCTGTTGGCCGAGTTCCGGCAGCGCCTTGACGATGCCGCCGGCGGAATCGAGCAGCCGGTCGCTTTCATCGGAAATGACGATGCGCGGCGCGCGGCGCGCGGCGACATGGGCGACGATCTGTTCGGGAAGGTAATGGACATTGACCACCGCCGTGCCGACGCCGGCCGCGGCCAGGCTGTCGAGGCCCCAGTCGAGCAGCGTCTTGCCGGCGATCCGAACCAGCGGTTTGGGGATGGTGTCGGTGATCGGCCGCATGCGCTTGCCAAGCCCCGCGGCAAGTACGATGGCGGTGTCCGGTCTCATTGTCACAGCGCTCGTTCCTCCAGCAACCCGTGCGCGCCGTAGAAATCCCGCAGCTCGGCGAGCGCGGGATGCGACAGCGCCCGCCTGAGATAGTCGCGGATGCGCGGCAGGTGCTTGAGATAATAGGGTTTGCCGTCGCGTTTTTCGAGGCGCACGAAAATGCCCAGGATCTTGGAATTGCGCTGCGCGGCCATGATTGCGTAGGCTTCGAGGAAGCCTGCTTCATCGAAGCCGCCGGCTTTGTGACGCGCCGCGACATAGGCAGCAAGCGTCCGCTTCTCGATCTCGGGCGGGATGGTGACGCGGGCGTCCATGGCAAGCGAGGCGACATCATAGGCGGCGGGACCGATCAGCGCGTCCTGCACGTCGACGATGCCGAGCCGGTCGAGGCCGGACCGCTCGCCGCGCCAGATGATGTTGGGTGAATGGAAGTCGCGCAGCATCAACGTGTATTCGCTGCCTTGCAGCCGGTCGAGAAGCGCGTTCCATGTCCTGTGGTAGCCGGAACGCAGCGCGTCGCTCGCCGGGCCGCCCGATATCGCCGGCACGTACCAGTCGATCAGCAGGTCCGCCTCGATCAGCATGGCGTCGCGATCGAATGGCGGCACGTCATGGACGACGCCGGGTGCCGCCTCCATGCGGGGCGGCCAGGTCTTGCCATGCATCATGGCAAGCAGTTCGGCCGCTGCCTCGTAGCGTTCGGCGACCGGCTCGCCATTGCCGGCGAGAAAGCCTTCCGAGCCCAGATGCTCGAGCAGCAGGAAGCCCTGGTCGAGATCCTGCGCGTCAATCCTGGGCACCGCGACGCCGGCAGCCTGCAGCGCACGGTCGATGGCGACGAAAGCCGACACCGACTGCGCGGTGTGGGCGATCACGGCATAGGGCTTGCCGTCGCGCACGGGAGGGCCGAGCACCAGCCGCGGCGAATTCATCAGCACTCGCGGCGCCTCGCCGGCAAGCGAGACGATCTCGTAGGAGCGGGCCGAGGCATCGCCGATGAAATGCCGGCGCCGCGCTTGCCCCCATCCGGCGTTGTCGAGGAAGCCGCGCATGGCCAGCGAGCGCGCCACACGGTCGAAGCTCGCGCCTTGCCCCGACAGGCGCGCCAGCCGGCCCTCGCCGTGCTGGACGAGTTCGATCAGCACCGTCGTCTTGGGCAAATAGCCCTCAGCCCGTTCGGGCCACTCGATGAGGGCGGCACCTTGCGCGATTGCTTCCTCGAAGCCGAGCTCGTCGAGCTCGGCCGCCGAGGACAGGCGGTAGAGATCGAAATGATGGACCGGGATGCGTGTGTCGTAGCTCTGAACCAGCGTGAAGGTCGGGCTCGGCACTTCGAGATCGGCATCGTCGGCCAGTGTTCGGATGAGCGCTCTTGCCAGCGTCGACTTGCCGGCGCCGAGATCGCCCTTGAGCGCCAGCACGTCGCCGACGCGCAGCGCCAGCGCCAGATCCTCGCCCAGTCGCGCCGTCTGGGTCTCGTCGGCGAGCAAACGCTCCAGCACCGGTTCCGTCATCGAGCGCGCTACTCGGCCGCTGCGCGGATACCCGGCATGTCGGGAAAGGTGCAGATGACGGTCGTGCCCTTGTCCTTGCCGGTTTCGATGCGAACGGCGCCGCCATGCAGTTCGACAAAGCTCTTGACGATCGACAGGCCGAGGCCGGCGCCGCGGCGGCGGCCGCCATTGGTGCGCGGCTCGAAGCGGCGGAACACCGAATCGAGCACATCAGGCGGCATGCCGGGCCCGTCGTCGTGAACCGAGAACTCGACTCCGTCCGCCAGCTGGCGGCAGGCCAGCCGGATGGTGCTGGCCTCCGGCGCGTAATTGGCGGCGTTGCTCAGCAGATTGTAGAGGATCTGGCGGATGCGGGTTTCGTCGCCATGGAACGTCTTCGGCGCGGCGGCGGCGTCGACCGCAAGCCGGATCGAATGCTCCTCCAGCCGGTCGGCGACAAGCTCGGCGGCGGCCGCGATGGTGCGGTCGACATGCACTTCGGAAATGTCGAGCTGCATGATGCCGGCATCGACGGTCGCAAGGTCCAGTATGTCGTTGACGATGGTCAGCAGCACCGAGGAGGACGAGCCGACATGCTCGACATATTCGCGCTGCTTCTGCGTCAACGGGCCGGTTGCCGGCAGCGACAGCAGCTCGGTGAAGCCGATGATGTTGGTCAGCGGCGAACGCAGTTCATAGGACACATGCTGGACGAATTCGTTCTTGAGCTGGTCCGATTTCTCGAGCGCCTCGTTCCTGTCCTTGAGCGCGCGTTCGACGTGGACGCTGTCGGTAACGTCGACGAAGGTCATCATCACTTGCCCGTTGGGCAGCGGAATCACGGCGTAACGCAGCACGGTGCCGTTGTTGAGCTCGGTCTGGCCGTGGCGGTCGCGGCGCTCGTCGTCGAAGCCGGTGATGGCGGCGACGAAGCCGGGCCAGGGGCTCTCGACCGCTTGTCGGTCGGAGAGCTCGCGTATGGCCGATACGTGCACATTGGGCTTGGCGGCTTCCGCGTCCAACCCCCACAGCGTGGCGAAGGCCGGGTTCGACAGGCGCAGCCGGCCGTCGGGGCCGAACACCGCGACGCCTTCCGCCAGATTGTCGAGCGTTTCGCCCTGGACCCGAACCGCGGTGCGGTAGCGGCTTTCGAGATCCATCTTCTCGGTCAGGTTCTCGAACACCCAGGTGACGCCGCCCTTGGGTTGCGGATTGGCGACGACACGGATCGTCTTGCCGTCCGGCAGATGCCACCAGTGTTCCTGCGATTCGACGGCACGGTAGGCGCCGAGCAGGCCTTCCTTCCAGCGGCGCCATTCCGGCTGTTCGGCGATCTTGCCCTCGCTGCGCAGGCGGTCGAGCAAAAGGGCGTTGTCGGGCGCGCTGTGCAGGAAGCCGCTGTCGAGCCCCCACAGTTTCTGGAAAGCCTGGTTGAAGAAGCGCAGCTTCTCGTCGGTGTCGAAGATGGCGACCGCGGTGTTGAGCTGGTCGAGCGTATCGGCGTGGCTGCGCACAGTCCGCTCGTATTCGCCGCGGATGGCCTCGATGGCGCTGGTGTCGCAGGCAAGGCCGGCCGAACCGTCGGCGCCGGCAAAGTCGGTCACGGCGAACACGCGGCGGTCGCCTTCGATCACCGTCGAAAGCGACTGCTCGAACACCGGATGCGATTTGTGCTGCGTGGCGATGGCGTCGCGCGCCTGGCCGCCGAGGAACTCCTTGGCGCCGCGCACGGCGGCTTCCGCGCTCTCGGCTTCGACGGCGTCGGCATAGGCCCGGTTCACCCATTTCAGGCGGCCATGCTCGTCACGCAGCCATGCCGGCATCTTCAGCGCTTCGAGCAGGCCGATCATCGTGTCATGGTCGGCGGCCAGCCGCTGGTTGTCGATCTTGAGCCGGGCCTGGCTGCGCTGTGTCTCGGACAGCGAGACAAACCGCACCAGCACATGGGCCGCGCTCTTGCGGCCATGCACCTCCAATGGAGCGCCGGCCTGGGATTCGATCACCAGGTCGAACGGCCTGCCTTTTTCGCGCAAACCCGCCACGGCATGTTCGAGTGCCGCCGCCGAACGCGGCATCAGCCAGCGGCCAAAGGCGAGGAACGCGGCCCGTTCCTCCGGCGCGCCGCTTTCGGTCGGCAATGTGCCGATGAGTTCGGGCTTCTTGTTTTCCGAGGCCCAGACGACGACACGCTGGTCGCGCAAATTGAGCAGCGCTTCCGAACGCCGCAATGCCGCGCTGACATCGGCGACGCGGCTTCTCAGCTCGACATTCTCCGCCGAGGTACGCGCTCGTTCGCGGATGAGAACGATGGCCGACAGGAATGCCGTACCCGTTACGCCGACGAACACCGCCAGTTGTACGACCTCGACGGTGCTGATCGAAAGACCGGCCACCGCGGCGCCGGCCGCCTGGGCATGCGCGACCGCCCCCTGCAAGGCGCAGGCAAGCGCGGAACCGGCAAGGAGCAATCCCGCACGGGCGCGCCAGGAAAGGCGCTCGCCGCGTGTGGCGCAGCCCATGGTCCCTGAATCATCGTGGCCGCCGGAAACGGCCTGTCCCGCGTGAAGCGGGTTTTCCCCCGGCATGTCTTGGTCCTCTTCGCCGCCTGAATGCAAGACCGCCCTGACGCGTGCGCCGGTCCTCGCCCCTGGACCCGCGAATCACAACAATAGCGCCTGCTGGAATCGGCGTGAAGAATCATTCGGCGCAAAAATAAAGCCGGGCGAAAAGTCAATCGCCCGGCATCAATATCTTGTAGTAAATTCGGCTTTGGTTAATAGCGGTAGTGTTCCGGCTTGAACGGACCCTGCGGCGTGACGCCGATATAGGCGGCCTGCTCGCCCGACAGCTCGGTCAAGCGGGCGCCGAGCTTGTCGAGATGCAGGCGCGCGACCTTCTCATCGAGATGCTTGGGCAGCACATAGACTTGGTTCTGGTACTGCTCACCCTTGGTGTAGAGCTCGATCTGGGCCAGCACCTGGTTGGTGAAGGACGCCGACATGACGAAGCTCGGATGGCCGGTGGCGTTGCCGAGATTGAGCAGGCGGCCCTCCGACAGGAGGATCATCCGCTTGCCGTCCGGGAAGGTGATCATGTCGACCTGCGGCTTGACATTGGTCCATTTCAGATTGCGCAGCGACGCGACCTGGATCTCGTTGTCGAAATGGCCGATGTTGCCGACGATCACCATGTCCTTCATCGAGCGCATATGGTCGAGAGTGACGACATCCTTGTTGCCGGTGGTGGTGATGACGATGTCGGCGGTCGGTGCCGCATCTTCCAGCGTGACCACTTCAAAACCGTCCATCGCCGCCTGCAGCGCGCAGATCGGGTCGACTTCAGTGACCTTGACGCGGGCGCCCGCGCCCTTGAGCGAGGCCGACGAGCCTTTACCGACATCGCCATAGCCGCAGACGACCGCGACCTTGCCGGCCATCATCGTGTCGGTGCCGCGGCGGATGCCGTCGACCAGCGATTCCTTGCAGCCATATTTGTTGTCGAACTTCGACTTGGTCACCGAGTCGTTGACGTTGATGGCGGGGAAGGGCAGCAGGCCCTTCTTCTGCAGCTGGTAGAGCCGGTTGACGCCGGTCGTCGTCTCTTCGGTGACGCCGCGGATCGCTTCCTTCTGCTTGGTGAAGAAGCCCGGCGAAGCCTTCAGGCGCTTCTTGACCTGGGCGTAGAAGTATTCCTCTTCCTCGCTCTGCGGATTGGACAGCACGTCCTCGCCGGCCTCGGCGCGGGCGCCGATCAGGATGTACATGGTGGCGTCGCCGCCGTCATCGAGGATCATGTTGGAGAGGCCGCCATCGGCCCACTGGAAGATCCTGTCGGTGTAGTCCCAGTACTGTTCGAGGCTTTCGCCCTTGACGGCGAAGACCGGAATGCCGGCCTCGGCAATCGCCGCGGCGGCGTGATCCTGGGTCGAGAAGATGTTGCAGGAAGCCCAGCGGATATCGGCGCCGAGCACCTTCAGCGTCTCGATCAGCACCGCCGTCTGGATGGTCATGTGCAGCGAGCCGGTGATGCGCGCGCCCTTGAGCGGCTTCTTGGCGCCGAATTCCTCGCGGCAGGCCATCAGGCCCGGCATTTCGGTCTCGGCGATATCGAGTTCCTTGCGGCCCCAGCCGGCAAGCGAGATGTCGGCGACCACATAGTCCTTGCTACCCGTCATGGCAGTGCTCCGATGCGAATTGTTATGCGTGCGAATTGTTTGCGGATGCGCCCGTGCCGGAAGACATTTCCAAGGGCGCGAATTGCCGGTCTGACTAGCAGATCAGGTTCCACACGACAATGGGATATAAAGAAATCTTTATTCGTGCATGTCCCGGAGGGCTGATTTCGGGGTCAGCACTCTTCGCCGAAACGGGAGGCGACAAGCTGCTCCAGCGCATCCATGACCTCGAGCGCCTCCGGGCCGCTGGCGGTGACGCGGATCGAGTATCCCGGGCTGGCGGCCAGCATCATCAGGCCCATGATCGACGTGCCGCCGACCTGGACGCCGTCCTTCTCGACATGGACAGAGGCGTTGAAGCCGCTGGCGAGCTGGACGAATTTCGCCGAGGCGCGCGCATGCAGGCCGCGCTGGTTGACGATCGGAAACTCCCGGACGATCTGGTCTTTTTCCGGGAATATCGCGTTCATTTGCTGCTCAGAAGCTGGCTGGCGACATTGATGTATTTGCGGCCCGCGGCCTGCGCTTCATCGAGCGCCGCCGCCATGTTGTCGCCCTTGCGGATCGACGACAGCTTGATCAGCATCGGCAGGTTCATGCCGGCGATCACTTCGGTGCGGCCGGACTCCATCACCGAGATGGCCAGGTTGGATGGCGTGCCGCCGAACATGTCGGTCAGCACGATCACACCTGCCCCTGTATCGACACGGGCGACCGCGTCGACGATGTCGCGGCGACGCTGCTCCATATCGTCGTCGGCACCGATCGCCACGGTTTCGAAATTGTCTTGTGGCCCGACGACATGTTCGACGGCATGTCGGAACTCGGTGGCCAGTTGACCGTGCGTTACAAGCACGAGTCCGATCATTCTTTGGTGGCTCCCGTCATCGCCGCTTCACAGGCGCATTTTATGCTCGCCAGCCAATCCAGGCGGCGGGAGCGCTATCTTGTCGACGCGCGGCCCGTTGACAAGCCCAAAATTGCGCCGGCCCATGCCATTTTGACGCATTGCAGCAAAAAACCCAGGGCGGATCATAGAAAAGGCGCGATCGACAGCCGCGCCATGATGGCCGGCAAGGCCGTGGCGGCGTTGCGCTCCGCAAGGTCGATACACGGCACCGGGCAGCCTGCGACCGGCTCACTGAGTTCCTCCTGGAAACGGGCCATTTCCGCCTTCGGCACAAGCCGCACATGCAGGTCGATCACGCCGCCCGGCTCGAATGGTAGCGGGCGCGGCATGAACCCAGGCACCTCGGCGAGACCGGCGATGGTCGGCGGCACGCGGCAGACCAGCCGCCCGGCGTGTGCCGAGGCAAGCAGCCTGTCGTCGCCGATCAGCCGCGAGAACAGCGCGCGCGCCCGGCAATGGTCCAGGAGCGTCAGCGCCAGTGTCGTCTTGCCGGCCCCGGACGGGCCGGTGATGAGGACGCCGCGATCGCTGATCAGGATCGCGGTTCCGTGGATGTTTTCAGGCTGCGCGGCGGCTTCGGGCATGGTTATATCAGGGCCAAGGTCATCCCTCGGCCGGCAGCGTCACGACGAAGCGTGCGCCCTTGATCTCGCCGGGCTTGGTGCCGGGAATGTTTTCGGCGGTCAGCGTGCCGCCATGGGCCTCGACGATCTGCCTGGAGATCGACAGGCCAAGCCCCGAATTCTGGCCGAACGCCTCGCCGGCCGGCCGGTCGGTGTAGAAGCGTTCGAAGATGCGGTCGATCGTGTCGGCGCGGATGCCGGGCCCATTGTCGTCGACGGTCAGGATGTTGAACTTGCCGGCGCGCGCCAGAGACAGGCTGATGTGGCCATGATCCTCGGGCACGAAGGAGCGGGCGTTCTCGATCAGGTTGGTGATGACCTGGCCGATGCGCAAGTCATGGCCGACGACGACATAGCCCTTGGCGCCCTGTGGCAGCTTGGCAGCCTTGAGCTCGATCTCGACCGCCTTCTTGTTGCGCGTCGTTTCACGCGAAACAGCGACGAGGTCGGTGACGAATTTCTTCAGGTCGACGGTTCCCGCGTCCTCGCGCGCCAGTTCGGCGTCGAGGCGGGAGGCATCGGAAATGTCGGTGATGAGGCGGTCCAGCCGTTTGACGTCATGCTGGATGATCTCCATCAGACGCGCGCGCGAGGTGTCATTCTTCGCCAGGGGCAACGTCTCGACGGCGCTGCGCAACGACGTCAGCGGGTTCTTCAGCTCATGCGAAACATCGGCGGCGAAACTCTCGATCGCCTCGATGCGCGCATAGAGCGCGTTGGTCATGTCGCGCACGGCTATCGACAGATTGCCGATCTCGTCCTGGCGGTCGGAAAAATCGGGGATTTCCTCGCGGCTCTTGACGCCGCGACGCACCCGCACGGCCGCCGCCGACAGCCTGCGCAGCGGGTTGGCGATGGTGGAGGCCAAAAGCATCGACAGGATGGCGGTGACGAGCGCCGCGATGCCGAAGACGCGCAGGATCGCCTTGCGTTCGGCGGCGACGATCTTGTCGATATCGCCGCCTTCGGTCGACAGCATCAGCACACCGAGAACGGCGCGAAAACGCTGGATCGGCACCGCCACCGAGACGATCTGCTCGCCCTGTTCCGAGACACGCACGATGGTCGACGGGCTGCCGGTCAGCGCCTTGACCACTTCCGGAAAGGCGGCGCCGTTGCCGCCCGGCTGCTCGTGATAGACCGGCAGGTCGGTGTTGCGGAAGAAGTCGAAGATGAATTTCTGGACGCGCTCGACAAGGTCGGGTTCCTCCTCTTCGACCGGCGGCAGGTCGTAGCGCAGGATCTGGCCGCGCGAATAGAGATGGCGTGAATCGAGCAGCAGGTTGGCGTCGCGGTCATAAATGCGGGCGCGGGTGCGGGTCGGCGAGATCAGCCGCCGCAGCACCGGCGCCACGCGCTCCGGATTGATCGGAAAATCCAGATTATCGAGCTGGTCCGAGCCAGGTCCCAGGCTTTCGCCGGCCTGCAGCTCGAGCAGCTTTTCCGGGTCGATGCTGATCGAATCCGTCTCGACCGTCGCCGACGCCGCGATGGCGCCGGCGATGATCTCGCCCTGCGTCATCAGGCTTTCGACGCGCGCGTCGATCAGACCGTCGCGGAAGGTGTTGAGGTAGAGGATGCCGGTGACGAGCACCGCCAGCCCGGCGAGATTGAGGAAGAGGATACGCCGCGTCAGGCTGGAAAAGATATGGTGGCCGAGGAATCGGCGCATCGGCACCGTGAATTTCGACACGAAGGACGGCATGATGCGCGACGGCCGCCTGGCAGCGGCCGCCGGTCTGCTTCGTTGTGCTTCCACTGCCATCGAATAGCAGCTCCTGCCTAGGCTTTACGCTTCGCGGAACCGGTATCCGACTCCGTAAAGGGTTTCGATCATTTCGAAGTCGTCGTCGACGGCCTTGAACTTCTTGCGCAGCCGCTTGATGTGGCTGTCGATCGTGCGGTCGTCGACATAGACCTGCTCATCATAGGCCGAATCCATCAGCGCATCACGGCTTTTTACCACGCCGGGGCGTTGCGCCAGCGAATGCAGGATCAGGAACTCGGTGACGGTGAGCGTTACCGGCTCGCCCTTCCAGGTGCAGGTATGGCGCTCCTGATCCATGACGAGTTGGCCGCGTTCGAGCGAGCGAGCCTGCTGGCTGGGCGCTTTTGCCGCGGCCTCGCGGGCACTGGCCCGGCGCAATACGGCGCGCACCCGCTCGACCAGCAGGCGCTGCGAGAACGGTTTGCGGATGAAGTCGTCGGCGCCCATCTTGAGACCGAACAATTCATCGATCTCATCGTCCTTGGAGGTCAGGAAGATCACCGGCAGGTCGGATTTCTGGCGCATCCGGCGCAGAAGCTCCATGCCGTCCATGCGCGGCATCTTGATGTCGAGGATGGCCAGATTCGGCGGCCGCGCCGCCAGGCCTTCCAGCGCGGACGCACCATCCGTGTAGGTCTCGACACGATATCCCTCGGATTCGAGGGCGATCGACACCGACGTCAGAATGTTGCGGTCGTCATCGACAAGCGCGATTGTTGCCATTTCAAGCGGCTCCCTCATGAGCTGTCCCTTCTTTCGTAGAGAAGGGGCTTTTGCAGGACAAATTAGGTACAAAATGTGGCGTAGGCCTTGTCCGCTGTCACGAGCAGGGTGCCGCCGGCCACAATTCAACCTCGACACGGATTGGACGAACGAACATCACCAATCCTTTGGGCAACCACGAAACTTTTCGCATATATAAACGATTTAAACAACTTTCAAAATATTTAAATCGATTAATGATTTGATATCATTTGGCTTTTCTGGTTCTGACCATCCTGGCCTGCTTGGCGGGTGTGCCGGAAATACGCCGGCAAAGATGCGGCAAATCTTGAGAAAGGTCTCCAATGTCGGAAATCGGCAAACGCAATCGTGCCTGCGCGATCGATCGTATCGGTCTGAAAACCTCCGGCATGGTGCGCTACAATTTCGGCGCGGCCGCCCTCTATGAGGAAGCGATCCGGCGCGGCGAAGCCCGGCTGACCGCCCATGGCGCGCTCGTCGCCGAGACCGGCCAGCACACTGGCCGCTCGCCCAAGGACAAGTTCGTCGTTCGCGACGGCGCCACCGAGCCGCATGTCTGGTGGGACAACAACAAGGCGATCTCGCCGGCTCAATTCGACGTTTTGCTCGCCGATTTCCAGGCCCACGCCGAGGACAAGGATCTCTATGTACAGGATCTGGTCGGCGGCGCCGACGAGGGGCTCAAGCTGCCCACCAGGGTGATCACCGAATTTGCCTGGCACTCGCTGTTCATCCGCAACCTGCTCATCCGTCCCGACGCGGCCGAACTCGAACAGTTCGTGCCCGGCATGACGATCATCGACCTGCCGTCCTTCCGCGCCGATCCCGCCCGCCATGGCAGCCGCACCGAAACGGTGATCGCCGTCGACCTGACGCGCAAGATCGTGCTGATCGGCGGTACCTCCTATGCGGGCGAGATGAAGAAGTCGGTATTCACCATGCTCAACTACCTCCTGCCGGAGAAGGGCGTGATGCCGATGCACTGCTCGGCCAATGAAGGACCGGCCGGCGATGCCGCCATCTTCTTCGGCCTGTCGGGCACCGGCAAGACGACGCTGTCGGCCGATCCGTCCCGCACATTGATCGGCGACGACGAGCATGGCTGGGGCCCGCACGGCATCTTCAATTTCGAAGGCGGCTGCTACGCCAAGACGATCAAGCTGTCGGCGGAAGCCGAGCCGGAGATCTTCGCCACCACGCAGCGTTTTGGCACGGTGCTGGAAAATGTCGTGCTCGATGCCGACGCAGTGCCGGATTTCAATGACGGCAGGCTCACCGAAAACACACGCTGTGCCTATCCGCTCGACTTCATCCCCAATGCCTCGAAGACCGGGCGCGCCAGTCATCCGAAGAACATCATCATGCTGACCGCCGACGCTTTCGGCGTGATGCCGCCGATCGCCCGGCTGACGCCGGCGCAGGCGATGTATCATTTCCTCTCCGGCTACACGGCCAAGGTCGCCGGAACCGAAAAGGGCGTGACCGAGCCCGAGGCGACCTTCTCGACCTGTTTCGGCGCGCCGTTCATGCCGCGCCATCCGTCGGAATACGGCAACCTTCTGCGCGAGCTGATCGCCCGCCATGGCGCCGATTGCTGGCTGGTCAACACCGGCTGGACCGGCGGTGCCCATGGCACCGGCAAGCGCATGCCGATTAAGGCGACGCGCGCGCTGCTCGCCGCCGCCCTCGACGGCTCGCTGAAGGCAGGCGCTTTCCGCACCGACGCCAATTTCGGCTTCGAGGTGCCGGTGGCGGTGCCGGGCGTCGACGGCGCCATTCTCGACCCGCGCTCAACCTGGGCGGACAAGGCGGCCTATGACCGGCAGGCGGCAAGGCTGGTCGGCATGTTCGCCGTCAATTTCGAGAAATTCGAAAGCCATGTCGACGCCGTGGTGCTGGGGGCGGCACCTCGCATGCAGGAAGCGGCGGAGTAATCGCCAAAGGCATCGCCGCGGCTCGGCACCATTGAAGGCCCGGTTTCGATCGGGCCTTTTCTTTTTCGGTCCGCCGCGCCATGACTGCGGCATGCCGATCGACGACGACATCATCATCTCAGGCGAGGCCGTAATCCACCCGGGCGATTTGCACGAGGATTTCATCCGCTCGTCCGGTCCCGGCGGCCAGAACGTCAACAAGGTGGCGACGGCGGTGCAACTGCGCTTCAATGCCCAGAACGCGGAGGGCCTGTCGGACCGCGTGCGCGAGCGGACCATAAAACTTGCCGGCCAGCGCGCCACCAAGGACGGTGTCATCGTCATCGAGGCTGGACGCTTCCGCACCCAGGAACAGAACCGCGCCGATGCGCGGGCCAGGCTCACGGCACTGGTCGCCAAGGCCGCCGAACCACCGCCGCCGCCGCGCAAGAAGACACGGCCGTCCAAGGGGGCGGTCGAGCGACGGCTGAAGAGCAAGGCGGGGCGCGGCACGATCAAGAAGCTGCGCGGCCGGGTGGGGGACGACTAAGCACCACGCCAAACGTGCCCGTCAACCGCCTTTGGCCAATTGGGGGAAACGAATTCACCGCGCGTTCTGCCTGGGCAATTTCAGTGAAAGCGATGACGGCTTTCGGGTCGCCCTCTGCCTGTGATGGTGGCATCTTGCGGCTCCGAACATTCGCAAGGTGAACCAGTCCATGCTCGTTCTGCCCAAAGGCGTCCGCCACATGCCGGCCCATCTGTCACGTGCCGTCCAGGAGATGCTGGTCGAGGAGGTGAGGAGCATCGTCCAGCAAGCGCCGCTGTTCGTGCCGGCCATGCCGCGGACCGGCAAGGAGATGAGCGTGCGCATGACCAATTGCGGTCCGCTCGGCTGGGTCACCGACAAGGAACGCGGCTATCGCTACCAGCCGACGCATCCGCTGACCGGAGAGCCATGGCCGCCTATTCCCGACAGCCTGCTCGAGCTGTGGCGGCAGGTGTCGGGATACGCGAATCCACCGGAGGCCTGCCTGATCAATTTCTACACGCCCGACGCGAAGATGGGCCTGCATCAGGATCGCGACGAGGCCGATTTCTCGGCGCCCGTCGTCTCTGTCTCGCTGGGGGACGACTGTCTGTTCAGGGTCGGCCAGACAACGCGCGATGGCGCCACCAAATCGTTCAGGCTGAAAAGCGGAGATGTCGTCGTGCTTGGCGGCGAGGGCCGTCTTGCCTTCCATGGCGTCGACCGCATCTACCCTTCGACCTCGGCGTTGCTCAAGAACGGCGGCAGGATCAATCTGACGCTGCGGCGGGTGACGAAGCCCGACGAGATCTCCAACTAAGCCGATCTTAACGCGCGTCGTTTACCAAGGCGGACAGGGTCTTGGAAACAGCGCAATGGCACAGGCCGATCAGACCGCCCGCAATCGATCCGATTTCCGTTTCGCGGCACTTGTGCTGTCCACCGGAATCCTGATCGGACTGCGCTATCATCTTGCCTTGTGGACCTTCGACGAGCACGGCTTCTCCGAACTCAGTGACCGGCTGCCTTATTGGGATTTCACCAATCTGTGGGCCGGCGGACGCATGGCGCTCGACGGCCATGTAGCCTGGCTGTTTGACGTCGACAGCTATCGCGCGGCCTTGCGGCGGATGTTTTCGCCCGATCTTCCCAACCAGGAATGGAGCTACCCGCCCAGCATCCTGGTCTTCGGCGTGCCGCTCGCGCTGCTGCCGATCTTTCCGGCCTATTTCATCTGGACTTTCGGCACCGTCTTCTGCCTCTGGCTGGCGGTGCGGCCGCTGAAACTGGACAAGCTGGCCGAAGCGGCCGTCCTTGTGTGTCCGGCCGTCTTCATCAACGCCATCTTCGGCCAGAACGGTGCCCTGACCACCGCTCTTCTCATTGGCGGACTGGCCGTGGCGCCAAAACGGCCAATCCTGGCTGGGCTGCTGTTCGGTTTGCTGACGATCAAGCCGCATCTGGGCATTCTGGTGCCGTTCTGCCTGCTGGCCGGCGGCAACTGGCGTGCCATCGCCGCCGCGGTCCTGTCATCGGCCACACTGTTCATTTTGACCGGGCTCTCGCTCGGGTTCGACGTCTGGCATCTGTTCTGGACCGAAACCCGCCCTCTGATGACGGCGATCCTCGAGGCGCCCTATCCACAACCCTACCAGGCCAATGCCGCAACCATGTTCTTCCTGGCGCGCGCATGCGGCGCCGGGCTGACAGTGGCCTATGCGATGCAGGCTGTTGCGACCATTGCCGCAATCTGCGCCGCCATTTGGGTCTGGTTGCCCCGGCGGCAGGTCGAGCACGGCGAAAGAGTGGTCCTTACCGCCGTGCTGGCAACGGTCGCGACGCCGTATGGCTACAGCTACGACACGGTCGGTCTTGCCGTCGCAGTGGCCTACCTGTTTTCGACGCGCGTCAACATGCCCAGGATTTTCCTGGCGCTCATCTGGCTCTATCCTGCCATCGCCCATCTGGTGAACGGTATCGGGCTTGGCATCGGCGTGTTGGTGCCCTTGTCCCTGTCGGCATGGATGCTTGCCGACATAATAGGCCGCGAACGCGTGACCTCGACGATAGCTGACGGCCGGATATCATCGCCACGGTGAACCATTGCCGTGCCCTCGGCTCTCTTCCGCGGGGTGTCCATCGGGCTCGATCCGCTCGTGCCGCCATCGCGACCCTGGCGGGTGAACTCCGATATCTCAGCGCAGCGGCGAAAAGGTCGCCGAGACCAGATGGAAAGGCAATGCGCCATAGGCGGCGACCGTCGCCTGGTCATCCCATTGGCGGAATTGCCGCGACGGCCGCGCCTCCAGCGTCAGGGCATGCTGCCGGCCGTCGACTGTAACCTTGCCGCGAAAGCGCAGCACCCTTTCCCCACCGGACCGGCTGATGGCCATCGCACGCAGACGCGCGACGTGGTCGTCATCCCGGTTGATCTCCATTTCGATACGGCGCCGGACCGGCGGAACGCTGATCCTGACCGTGATGTCCAGCATCATCTCCCCTGCCGTCGGCGGGCAAGGTATGGTCTGCGAGAACACCAGGGGCGACGGTGCTTCCGGCTGCTCGCGGCGGGCCGGCCCGTCGCGCCATGCTTTTCCGCGCCATGCCCTGGCGGGCGGCTCCTGCCGAAGCCGGCCGCTCTTGCGTCGCAGACGCAACTGCTTGGCAAAGCCGCGCGACAACCAGACCAGCCTGCCGAAGTCGGTCCGTGGCTTGGCTTGCAGCATGGCCGACCAGCGCGAAAGGCCTGTACGGTCGGCCATCTCAAGCAGGCGCGCCAGCACCCTGTCCGGCGCCGCCACGCCTATTTCGAGCGCGAGGTAGGAGAGCGCCACCGTTGCGGCAACGGCAACGCCACGCCTGGCGACAACGTCGAGGAACACGTCCCAGTTGACGTCGCCGACGCGAATGGCTACCGCGCAATCGACCAGCCAATCGCTGTGGGTGTGGGCGTCGAGCCCGCCATGCGCGATGGCCAGCGCGATGCGGTCCGCCGGCGACGGCACCAGCACGCCGACACCACTGAATTCGGCCGCCGCCGCCCGCCGCCAGATCGCCTGGTCGTCCTCGTCGCTCTGCTGGGAACCGTCATAGGCAAGCTGGTGCAGGTCGATGTCGCCATAATTGCCCTTGAAGAAGTTCATCGACCGCAACGACGCCAGTCTTGTCCTCAGATATTGCGGGCTCACACCGGTGGCGATCTGCCAGTCGCGGTCGCGCAGCACGTCGAACGCCGTTCGCATGTCCTGCGGCCGCACCAATATGTCGATGTCGTGCGCCACCCTGCCTCGCTGCGCCGACGCGTCCAAGGCAATGCGGCTGGCACCCTTGATCAGCATCACCAGGCATCCCGCGTCCGTCATCG
Source organism: Mesorhizobium sp. M8A.F.Ca.ET.207.01.1.1 (assembly GCF_004794715.1). Lineage (NCBI taxonomy): Bacteria > Pseudomonadati > Pseudomonadota > Alphaproteobacteria > Hyphomicrobiales > Phyllobacteriaceae > Mesorhizobium > Mesorhizobium sp. M8A.F.Ca.ET.207.01.1.1. The sequence continues at coordinate 540,726 of NZ_SRUS01000003.1, forward strand.
CCTGCAGCGCCGGTTCGGCCTCGCGCATCGCCATGCGCGACTTGGTCCACAGCATCTTTTGCAGGCCGACAAGACGTGGATAGGCGGAATGGCCGGCCAATTTCCGGCCGAACCGGTCGCAGATGGCGGCAAGCAGCCGATGCTCCCTGAAGGAGACGAGATCGATGTCGTTGGCGCTCAGCCACTCCATCGCGCAACCGGCGGCCGCGTCGTCGTCGGCAAGAAGCGCGGCCTTGAGCAACTGGTCGAGCCCGCCCGTCGGCCAGGGCCAGCCATAGTCCGGGAAACGGCGGCTGATGCGGCGGATGCGCGCCATCAGTCCGCGCCGGTCTTGTTTCGGACCCGTCGCAACATGGCCAGCCGCGCCACTTCGAGATAGCCGCGGTCGCGCGTCGCATCGCGTCCGTACGACAGGCTGCCGGGCCTGATGCGGCGCAGCGCCAGCACCTCTTCCATCATGTCGAAGGCAAGGCCCGCCTCGCGTGCCCGCGCGATCCAGTCGATCATTTCGCCGCGACCGCCCGGCGGATCGACAACCGGCCCGACGGTCTCGGCGACCTCGCGCCGGATTAGCATCGTGGTCCGCGACCAGCCGGGCACGACCGCGTCCTCGGGTGCATCGGGCCGGTCATTGCGGAAGTTTCGCAAATGGCAGAAGACGCCCGATGTGCCGGGCAATCCTCGCAGATATGCAAGCTGATCCTCGATCTTGGTCGGCAGCCAAAGGTCGTCGGCGTCGAGCGTCGCGATGAACGGCGTCGTCAGCGCGGCGATGCCTCTGGTCGTGGCGCTGCCCGGTCCGGCATTTGCCTGGCGCAGCAATTGCAGCGGCAGGTCCGTTCCGCCCATCGCCGCGGCGAGATCGTCGGTTGATCCGTCGTCGACGATCACCACCAGCTCCGGCCGCACCGTCTGCGCCGCAACCGATCGCAGCGTCTCGGCGATGGTGCCGCTGGCGTTGAAGGCCGGTATGACGACGCCGTATCCGTCCATCACAGGGCACGCCAATCTGACAGTTTGTCGAGCTCGAAGATCCCTTCGATCGGCCGCAGCGACGGGTCGGCCTTGCGCCGCTTCATGGATTTGTAGATAGCGCGCAGGAATTCCCGCGACTGGACGTCCTCTTGCCTCGTCATGTTGCCCGCATGCCGTCTGTAATAGAGCGCGACCGTGTCGGGAAGCACGTATCTGGGGCCGATCTCAAAACCGCGCAGCAGGTAGTCGGTATCTTCGGCCTGGACGAAATCCTCGTCGAAATCGCCTATCCGCGCGACGAGGCGGCGCGCGAAGATCGCCGCCGACAGGTGAATGCCGCGAACCGTGATGCTGTTGCTGTCCGCCATGGGCTCCAAGGTCCCATCATCGATTTTGTCGACCAGCATCATCCTCGAATAGGTCAGGTCGAGATCGGGATTCTTCCGGAAAAGCTCGACATCGGCTCCGAAGCGCCCCGCTGGCGAGATGTCGTCCGAATCGAGGAACGACACCAGGTCCGCCTCGGGCTTGAGCTGCCTGAGCCCGCTGTTGCGCGCTCGGGTCACCCCCATGTTTTCTTGCCGGAACAGCCGGATGCAGGAATGATCATCCATCATCGCGCGCACGGCCTCGACCGAGCCGTCGGTCGAACCGTCGTCGATGACGATGATGTCGAGATCGGCGGCGTCGGCTTGCCTGAGCAGCGAGCGCAGCGCGGCGCCGACATAGGCCTCGCGATTGTAGACCGGCATGATCACGCTCAGCCTCATCCTCGGCCTCGCGGCCGCTGCTGCACCACCCGTTTTGATCGCGAGATATCCCGCATCAAAACACCCGCCAGTCGGGCGTGCTCTTGAGCTCGAAAATGCCTGGAATCTCACGCAGGGACGGGTTCGCCCGGCGTCGCCGGATCAATTTGTGGATCGCCCGCATGTGGTCGCGGAGCCGGGCCTCGCGCTTCCGGGTGATATTGCCGGCGTGGCGCCTGTAGTAGATCGCGACGGTCTCCAGAAGACGGTAATTCGGACCCGTTTCGAAGATACGCAGCAGATAGTCAGTGTCCTCGCACTGGTCGAATTCCTCGTCGAAACAGCCTATGCGATCGACAAGCGCCCGGCTGAACAGTCCGGTGCTCATTGAAATGCCGCGCAGCGTTACAGTGCGGCTGCCCGCTACCGGCTCCATCGTGTCATCGTCTATCTGCTCGGCCAGGGTCATCAGGGAGTAGGTCAGGTCAAGGCCCGGGTCGGCCTCGTAGCAAGCCAGATCCGCCTTGAAGCGCCCGGCAAGCGAGATGTCGTCGGAATCGAGGAACGACACAAATCCGGCATCCGGCGGCAACTGTCTCAGCCCGGCATTGCGCGCCCTCGCGACACCCATATTGGGTTGCAGAAACAGGCGGATGCAGGGCGCCTCGCGCATCGTCGACCGTACGGCCTCCACCGAGGCGTCCGTGGAGCCATCGTCGATGACGATGATGTCGAAGTCGGCGTCAGCGCGCTGCCTGATCAACGAGCGCAGCGCCGGGACGACGTAGCGCTCGCGATTGTACACAGGCATGATCACGCTGAGCTTCACCGGGCGCCTCGTGTCAGGACGTCCTCGATCGTGCCGGCGATCTCCGCCGGGTCGGTGCCGAGGGACAAACGAAAGCACGGCAGGCGGCGCGTCAATTCGCTGAAGAAGCGAAAGCCGCTTTCGCGTTCGCCCGGCATCTGTGCGATGCCGGACGGCGCCAAGGCAATCATGGCATCCCTGCGCGACACCGGCATGATCGAACTTGCTCCGCCACCGCTAATATGTGGCACCATCAGCGCAACGATGTCCAGCATCGCGGGCACCGGCCTGGGCGCGATGTCATCGACGTGAAACATGTGCTTGCCCTGCCAGTTCAGCGGGCCTTGCGCCGTTAGCCGCTTTTGCAGGCCCAGCCGCGTGAAACCTTGCGCGTCCTGCTTCAAGGTCGAGAAAAGGGGCCGCGCGGTCACGCCTCCGGCGAGATCGATCAGCACATAGTCGTCGCCGACACTGTCTAGTCCGTTGAGCAGGCCGGCGGCGACGGTGCCGGATTTCCCGGCTCCACCCGAGCCGGCAAGGAGGATACCCTTGCCATCGATGCCGAGCGTGCCGGCATGGGTCAGCCGCATGCCGCGTGCGGCATATTCCCAATGCAGGAAGGCGCGCACCGGTGCCCCCGGCTCCCAAGGCGGAAAGGCATCGGCCGAGGCCATCAGCTGTACGCCAACGCAACGTTGCGGATCGTAGATCTGCCAGAAATCTAGATCGTGGAAATAGTGGCCGCGTAACCCCGCTTCGGCGAGCCGTTTGGCAAAGCCGTGCTCGGTGAAATGCGCGTCGCCCCATCGCGCCGGCTCCGGGATGCCGTCGATGCCGGGATGAGCGATGAAGATGCGGCAGGTGGACGGTTCCTGATCGTGAGCGGCCTCGACAAATGCATGGCTCAGGGCGTCGGCGAGCACACCGTGACCCAGATGCACGGCCAGTTCCAGCCCGGGCAGCCGAACCCGCCGTATGGTCGGATAGCGCGAGGCAGCGCCTTCAGCGGCGGCGATGAGATACCGGGCGTAGTCCGGCAGGGTTTCGAGCGTGACGCGCGGCATCAAGCGCCTTCCATCACGGCTGCGGCCGGCCGATCAGGAAGCCTGCTTGACCGCCGGCCAGCCAAGGGGTTCCTCGACCTCATGGATGGGATCAACGACGATCAAGTCCGCGAGGTCGTCGTGGATGCTGACATTGAGCGGCTCGCTGGTGGCGGCAAGCTCGGCTTGCAATTCGCCCGGCAGTGGCTGCGCCGCCGCTTCCGAACGCACCAGCAAACCCAGTTCGAGCAGCTGCGATATGAAGTGTTCGAGTTCGGCCTGGCTTATTGTCGAGCCGCCCGCGGCCAGCCCGATCAGAGCCTGGGCGTCCGCTCCGGACGAAAGCACCTGCCACGCCTTGCTGCCGGAATCGGAGAAGCCGAAATATTTGCCATTGGCAAGGTTGAGCACCACGGCCTCGCCATCGAAGGATTCGAAAACGATATCCCGGCTCGCAACCGCATAGGCATGGGATTCATGCTTCATTGTTGCCCCGCTTTACATCCCTGCCCGCCAGCAGGACCGCTTCCACCGACAACGCCTGTAGACTTTCGGTCGTTCCTTGGCAAGGTAACCTTGCCGGCAAGGCGCCGACATTTCCGGGATCAGTCGAAGGACGGGCGGATCAAGCCTCGATTTCCAGCGCCGACAATGGCTTGGAACAACAGGCCAGGATGAAGCCGTCGTCGATCTCATGATCGAGGATGCCGCCATTGTGGCTCATCTCGACGCTGCCGGAGACTTTCTTCACCTTGCAGGTTCCGCACAGGCCGAATTCGCAGGCCGCCGGTATTCGCACGCCCGAGGCGCGCGCGGTCTGCAGCACGGTCTGGCCGGCGACGCAGTCGGCGTCGACATCCGAAAGCGCGAAGCGGATCGGCGTCGCGGCTTCGACGGAAATTGCCGCGCCGTCTTCAGCCGGCGCGGCAAACGGTGCCGGGACTTCGTCCACGGCCGGCGCGGCAAAGCTTTCCTGATGGTATTTTGCCATGTCGAAGCCGGCGGCTTCGAGCATGCCGCGCACGGCGCGCATGAAGGGATCGGGCCCACAGCAGAAGATTTCGCGTTCGCGGAAATCGGGTGCCAGGAGCGGCAGCCGGATGGCGTCGATGCGGCCCATATGGCCGTACCAGCCCTCGCGGCTCGACCGCTCCTCGATCATGAAGCCGAGCGACAGGCCAGGCATGTGGCCACCGAGCAGTTCGAGTTCCTTGCGGAAGATGATTTCTTCCGGGCGCCGCGCGCAGTTGACGAAACCGACATCGGTCCATGGCGCACAGTCGTTCAGCCAGCGCAGCATCGACATCATCGGCGTCACGCCGGAGCCGGCCGAGACGAACAGATATTTCGCCGCCGGATGGCTGTGCAGTGAAAAGTCGCCGCCCGGTCCATAGGCCTTGACGTGCGAGCCGGGCGCCAGGTGATCGAACATCCAGCGTGTGCCGATGCTGCCCGCCTGCGCCTTCACCGTCACCGCGATCGAGAACGGCCGCGACGGCGACGACGACAGCGTGTAGGTGCGCATCAGCGGCCCATCCGGCGTCGGCAGTTCCAGCGTCACGAACTGGCCCGGCTTGTAGCGGAACCAGGTCTGGTTGTCGGACCGGAAGGTGAAGGTCTTGACGTCGGGCGCCTCGTCGCTGACACCGGTCACTTCCAGCACCTGCAGCCTGTCGTTCCAGGGCGCCATCTGGTCGAGATGGCGATAGAGGCCAAGGTCGGTCATCGCATTCATCCCTGCATACCTTTCATTTTGCGGATGTCGTGATCCCAAAACCGCTGCACACTTTTGGGTGACATGCGCTAGGCGACGCTGCGCAGCGCCGGCCGCCCGCCTTCGGCCAGGCGCGGACCGATGAAGCGGGCATACCAGTCGACGAACTGGATGACGCCGCCTTCATGCAGCTCCGAATACGGGCCGGGTTCATAGGCCGGCGACAGGATACCGAAAGCGTTCTCCTCGACGATGCGGCGGTCCTGGTCGTTGGTCTCGGTCCAGACATGGGTGAGTTCGGCGAGATCGTAGTCGACACCCTCGACCGCGTCCTTGTGCACCAACCACTTCGTCGTCACTGCCGTTTCGGTGGCGCTGACCGGCAGCACGCGGAAGGTGACGGCATGATCAACGAGGATGTGGTTCCAGGTCGTCGGGTAGTGATAGTGCATCAGCGTGCCGATGCGGTCGGCCGAAACGCTGTCGGACAGGTCCTTCCTCACCGCCCGCTTGCCGGTCATCGTGTAGCTCTGGGCGTCGCGCAGCAGCGGCGCGCGGGTGGCGCGGTATTGCCCGGCCGGGTCGATGCGGAATTTGCTGGGCAGGCCAACAGCTTCGCACTTCGCCCAGTGCGCCAGCATCTCCGGATCGCTGTCGGCGCCTTGCACGCCGGTCACGGTCGGTGCTTCCGGGAAGGTCTTGCACAGTTCGGGATGATTGCCCGCGCAATGATAGCATTCGCGGTTGTTTTCCCAGACCAGCTTCCAATTGCCCTTCTCGATGATCGTGCTCTCGAAGGCGATCTTGGCCTCGCTCAGCCGGTGCGGCTTGAGATAGGGCTCGATCATCGCCCGCATCGGCGCGAAGTCGGCCGGCTCCTTGGCCAGGCAGATGAAGACATAGCCGGCGACGCTTTCGCAGGCGACCGGCTTCAGCCCGAACTGGCTCTTGTCGAACCCCTCGGCCATCTGGCGGGCGAACAGCAGGCGCCCGTCCAGCTCATAGGTCCACTGGTGATAGGGACAGACCAGTTTGGCGGCCATGCCCTTGTCGCTGTTGCAGACGCGGCTGCCGCGATGGCGGCAGGAATTGTGGAAGGCGTTGATCTTGCCCTGCTGATCGCGCACCAGCACGATAGGATAGTCGCCGATCTGCACGGTGATGAAGCTGCCCGGCTTGGGCAATTCGCAATCGTGGCCGATGAACAGCCAGTCGCGATACCAGATCAGCTCCATGTCGAGCTTGAAGTAGTCCGGGTCGGTGTAAAAAGGCTGTTCCAGCGAAAAGCCTTGTCTGCGGCTGTTCAAGAGCCTCAGCATGTCGTTGCGCGCGTCCATGTCCTGTCCTCATTTTCAAGGACTGAACTGGTGGTGATTGAGGAAGGACTGGACGCAGATCGGCGCAAAGCCGGACAAACACCATCCGCCTCTTGACCGCCCACCGCGATCAGTCGAGTTCTAGCCATCTCGGGCTGGTTTCCGGGCTCTGGAGTCGTCCTTACGGACCATCGCGACACCTTCCCAGGCTTACGCCCAGTGGTCTCCCGTTGCGACTTGAACTCCACCACCGTTGCGGGGGCAGCGCCGGAATCTGACCGGCTTCCCAATTCTCCGCTCCGTCGTCACGCAGCGGCACCTGAGATGCCTGATCTAATCACGGCAGGGTTTGCGACATCGGCATGAAAAGCGACATCGCATCCATGCGGCGCGACACGCATGCTGGAACGTCGTGACAGGGGTCGCATCATCAAATCGCCTTCTGTCGCCAGGCGCGCCGGCACCGTTTTTCGACCCCTTTGCCGGGGGCGAAAAGGTTAACAGTTTCGAAAAGTGACTATTAGCAGATTCTAAAATCGAACCGAACGGTTCGTTTCTGTTGACGGTGCGTGCAGGACGGTGTGAACGCCGAGCCTCCGATACAGTTGGTGATCGGGGTGTCATTTTTAGCTAACTGATTGATATAACGACAGAAAATAACAGATGTGGAAATCATTGGTACAATTTCAAGTGGTAGAGTCATGGTCCACGCTGAACAACTTCGTGATTGGAAACAGCAGAGGTGCTCTCCCACATCGGGGCGGTCCGAACGACGCGATTTTAATCCCAAGACACGCCGCTAGACGGACGGAAAAATACTGGAGTACCCAAAATGAAAAAGATTGTTCTCACTGCCGCCGCCCTTCTGGCCATTTCCGGCAGCGCCTTCGCTGGTAGCGACCATTACGGTTCGAACGCCGCCACCCCCGCTGCCACTGTCGACAGCTCGTACACCGCTTCGACCAGCAAGTCGGAGCCGGCTGCTCAGACGCCTGCCCAGGGCGCCGACCACAATCTCTTCGGCAACAACTAACAGCCGATCCCCGGCTTGCGGCGGGGCGACCCTGCCGCGCGGGGTGGATGCCACAAATTCAGGAGTACCTAAAATGAACAAGATCCTCATTGCCGCCGCCGCCGTCCTGGCCCTCTCCGGCAGCGCCTTTGCCGGCAGCGACAACTACGGTTCGAGCGGCGCCAACCAGGCGGCTGTCACGTCGACCGACAACGCGAACACCGCGTCGATCGGCAAGTCGGCTCCGGCCACCGAGGCGCCTGCCCGGCCGGGTAGCGATCGCAACCTCTTCGGCCGTTGACGCCTGTTGCGAGTGGCGGGCTCGCTCGCCACTCGTGGAATTCAAGACATCAGGAGTATTGGAAATGAACAAGATCCTCATTGCTGCCGCCGCCGTTCTGGCCCTCTCCGGCAGCGCTTTCGCCGGCAGTGACAACTATGGCTCCAATGGCGCCAATCAGCCCACTGCATCGTCGACCGTCAATGTCGATACGTCGCATACGGGTTCGGTCCGCAACAGCGACTCACCAATCTACAAGCTGCTCAACTCGTCCGGCGACGTGCAGAAGTCCGCCCCTCACGGCGCAGACCGCAATCTCTTCGGCAACAACTAACCAGCCGTCGTGATGTATAAAAAGAGAGCGACGGGCCTGCCCGCCGCTCTCTTTTTGCGTTGTCGAGACATGGCTGGCCTCAGGCGGCTTTTGCTTCCGCTTCGTGCAGCGCGAACGACCGTCCATCCGCATCGAAGATATGAAGGTCGCCGGCATTGGCGGTCAACTGCAGCGTCGAGCCGCGCTTGACCTCGACATTGCCCGGCAGCTTGGTCACCAGCGGCAGGTCGGCACGGCCGATGTCGATATAGACCAACTGAACCTCGCCGAGCTGCTCGACATAATCGACCGTCCCCTCGAACAGATAGTCCGCACCACTGGCGATCGCGAGATCTTCCGGCCGCACGCCGAAGCTGACCGCCGCTCCCTTTGCCGAAGCAGGCGTCGCGATCGGCACCGTCGCCTTGCGGCCGCCGACATGGCTGATGATGGTCGGGTTGCCCGTCTTGTCGACCGTGGCCGGCAGGATGTTCATGGCCGGCGAGCCGATGAACTGGGCGACGAATAGGTTGCCGGGGTTCTTGTAGAGCTCCATGGGGGTGCCGACCTGCTCGATGTGGCCATCCTTCAGCACCACGATGCGGTCGGCCAGCGTCATCGCCTCGACCTGGTCGTGGGTGACATAGATCATGGTCGTGTTGGGCATCGATTCCTTGAGCTTGGCGATCTCGATACGCGTGGCGACGCGCAGTGCCGCGTCAAGGTTCGACAGCGGTTCGTCGAACAGGAACACTTTTGGATTGCGCACGATGGCGCGGCCGATGGCGACACGCTGACGCTGGCCGCCCGACATCGCCTTGGGCAGGCGGTCGAGATATTTGGTCAGCTGCAGGATTTCGGCGGCCTGCCGCACCCGCTTGTCGATCTCGGCCTTGCTTTCCTTGCCGATCTTCATCGAGAAGGCCATGTTGTCGTAGACTGTCATGTGCGGATAGAGCGCGTAGGACTGGAACACCATGGCGATGCCGCGCTTCGATGGCGGCACGTCGTTGACCACCTGGCCGTCGATCTTGAGTTCGCCCGAGGTGATTTCCTCAAGCCCGGCGATCGAGCGCAGCAAGGTCGACTTGCCGCAGCCCGACGGGCCGACGAAGACGATGAATTCGCCCGATTTGATGTCGAGGTCGATGCCGTGGAGAATGTTGAGATTGCCGTAGGACTTCTTCACTTGTCTCAAATTGACATCGGCCATTGATTTCCTCCCAGTGGTTCCTCAGATGTTCAGCCTATGCGCCCGAACCAGACGCCGTAACCGCCGAGTTCGACCGTACCGGTGCTTGCCTGCCCGGAAAATCCGTGTCCCGCCAAAGGTTGCAGGGTTCGGTTGCCGAGGTCAACCTTCGCTGGCGCAGCGCCCAGATTGAAGACGCAGACGATCTCCTCATTGCCCGCCCGGCGGGTGAAGGCGACGGTGTCGCCCTGGCTTTCGATGAAGCTGATGTCGCCCTTGGCCAATGCCGGATGGGCGCGGCGGAAGGCGAGAAAGCGCCGGTAATGCTCAAGCAGCGAGGTTTCGTCACCTTGCTGCACGTTGACCGCCTGTGACAGGTGCTTGACCGGCACCGGCAGCCAGGGCTTTGCCTGGGAGAAGCCGCCATTGCTGGCATTGCCGTCCCACACCATGGGTGTGCGGCAGCCGTCGCGGCCCTTGAATTCCGGCCAGAAGCGGATGCCGTAGGGGTCCTGCAGGTCCTCGAAGCGCAGGTCGGCCTCGCCGAGCCCGAGTTCTTCGCCCTGGTAGATGCAGACCGAGCCGCGCAGCGACATCAGCAATGCCGAGATAACCTTGAGATAAGCGGTCGGGTCGGTTTCGCCGGCGGCCCAGCGCGAGGCCGGGCGCATCACGTCATGGTTGGAAAACGCCCAGCACGACCAGCCGTCGCTGGCCACCTCGCCAAAGGCTTCCAGCACCGAGCGGACCTTGGCTGCGCTGATCTTTTCCGGCGCCAGGAAGTCGAAGGAATAGCACATATGCACGCGCTTGCCGCCCGCTGTATAGGCGGCGACCACGTCCAGCCCGCGCTGCGAATCGCCGACTTCGCCGACCGCGGCGGTCGCCGGATACTCGTCGAGCAGCGCCCGGAAACGCTCGAGGAAGGCGAGGTTCTCCGGCCGGCTCTTGTCGTAGATATGATCCTGGTAGTTGTAGGGATTGACCGCCGGTGCGGTCTGGTCGTTGCGCTCTTCCGGTGGCAGCGGCGGGTTGTTTTCCAGCCCCTGGCTGTGGAAGTAGAAATTGATGGTGTCGAGGCGGAAGCCGTCGACGCCGCGCTCCAGCCAGAAGCGGGTGACGTCGAGCAGCGCGTCCTGGACTTCCGCGTTGTGGAAGTTGAGGTCGGGCTGCTCGGCCAGGAAATTGTGCAGGTAGTATTGCTGGCGGCTGGTGTCCCATTGCCAGGCCGAGCCGCCGAAGATCGACAGCCAGTTGTTGGGCGGCGTGCCGTCGGGCCTTGCGTCCGCCCAGACATACCAGTCGGCTTTCGGATTGACGCGACTCGAGCGGCTTTCCTTGAACCAGGGATGGATGTCGGCGGTATGCGACAGCACCTCGTCGATCATCACCTTGAGGCCCAGCCGGTGCGCCTCCGCCGTCAGTGCGTCGAAATCCGCCAGCGTGCCGAACATCGGGTCGACGTCGCAATAATCCGAGACGTCGTAGCCGAAATCCTTCATCGGCGATTTGAAGAAAGGCGAGATCCAGATGGCATCCGCGCCAAGGGCGGCAATGTAGGGCAGCCTGCCGATGATGCCTTTGAGGTCGCCGATGCCGTCGCCATTGGAGTCCTGAAAGCTGCGTGGATAGATCTGATAGATCACCGCGCCCCGCCACCAGTCGCGGTCGATGGCGGGGTCTGGTTTCGAAGTCGCCTTCAAAGCCGATTGCATTGTCTCAACCTCCTTTCACCGAGCCGGCCAGCAGCCCGCGGACGAAATAGCGCTGCAGCGAGAAGAAGACGATCAGCGGCACGATGATGGTGATGAAGGCCGATGTCGTCAGGATCTCCCAGTTGCCGCCGCGCGAGCCGAGCAGCGCATTGAGCTTGGCCGTCAGCACGATCTGATCGGGCGCCGTTCCGAGGAAAACCATTGCCACCAGCAGATCGTTCCATACCCACAGGAATTGGAAAATGGCGAAGGAGGCAAGCACCGGGAAGGACAGCGGCAGCACGATCTTGACGAAGATCTCGAAATCGCTGGCGCCGTCGATGCGGGCCGATTCCATGATCTCGCGCGGCAGGCCGGCGATATAGCTGCGCAACAGGTAGATGGCGAAGGGCAGGCCGAAGCCGGTATGCGCCAGCCAGATGCCGAGATAGGTCTTGGACGGCACGCCGAAGAAAGTGCCGACGCCGTTGTAGAGCCTGAGCAGCGGGATCAGCGACATCTGCAGCGGCACCACCAGAAGGCCGATGATGACCGCTATGAGCAAGGCGCGTCCGGGAAACCGCATCCAGGCCAGCGCGTAGGCGGCAAAGGCCGCGATCAGGATCGGGATCACGGTAGCCGGGATGGTGACCGTCAGCGAATTCATGAAGGAGCGGCCGATGCCTTCGGAGAACAGCACGGTCTGGTAGTTGTCGGTGGTGAATTTCGGCGGCGCCGACGAGGCGTAGTAGACGCGCTGGCCGCGATCGCCTTCGAAGGCCTTGGGCGATGCCATGACGAAGCTGCCGTCGGCATTGACCTGCAGGGTCACGCCGTCACCGAGGTCGGCTGATGTGCCGGCCGGATATTGTGTAGGTGCTGCTGCCTTGACGCCGAAGGCGCTGATGTTGCGCTTGACGCCGTCGCCGAAAATGTTGCCCTCGAGGACGAACTTGCCGTCCTTCTGGGTCTGCGCCGAGGCGGCCGGCAGGCGCCCGGCCTCGGTCTGGCTGGAACTGGCGAACGAATTCCACCAGCCCGAGGCGACGATCTGGTCCTTGTCGCGCAGCGACGAGACGAGGATGCCGAGCGTGGGGATGGTCCAGATCGCCACGAAGACGAGCACCGCGATATGGACGCCGAAACGGCTTGCGAAGGAATTTCCGGTCGCCACGGCCATATCAGTGCCCTCCCGTCTCTTTGTTGGCCTGGCGGATGTTCCAGATCATGATCGGAATGACCGCGATCATGATGATGATGGCAATGGTCGCGCCGCGGCCGAAGTCGCCGCCGCCGCGGAACATCCAGTCGAACATCAGATTGGCCAGCACCTGGCTGTTCCATTGGCCGTTGGTCATGGTCAAGACGATGTCGAACACCTTCAGCACCAGGATGGTGATGGTGGTCCACACCACCGCGATGGTGCCCCAGATCTGCGGCACCATGATCTTCCAGAAGATCTGGAACGGGTTGGCGCCGTCTATGACGGCGGCTTCCAGCGTTTCTTCGGGGATGCCGCGCAGCGCCGAGGACAGGATGACCATGGCGAAACCGGTCTGGATCCAGATCAGGATGATCATCAGGAAGAAGTTGTTCCAGAACGGCAGCGATATCCAGACCTGCGGCTGGCCGCCGAAATGCTGGATGATGGCGTTGAGCAGGCCGATCTGGATCTGGCCGTCGCCACGATATTCGTAGATGAACTTCCAGATCACGCTGGCGCCGACGAAGGAGATGGCCAGCGGCAGGAAGATCAGGCTCTTGGCGATCGTGCCCCACCATATCTTGTCGGTAAGCACGGCGATGATCAGGCCGAGGAAGGTGCAGGCCGCCGGCACCACCGCCAGCCACAGGATGTTGTTCATGATCGCGTTTCGCAGATCCGGATCGCGCAGCGCCCATTCGTAGTTGGCGAACCCGACGAAACTCGTGCCGCCGCGGTCGAAGAAAGACAGCCACAGCGTCGCGATCACCGGATAGATCAGGTAGATGGTCAGGATGATCAGCGCCGGACCCACGAACAGCCAGGGCCGCACCAATCCCTGCCGGCGCAGATTGTTGACGGCGGCCGTCCCGGACACCCCGCGCGAGGGGAAGATCAAATCGAGCAGTTTGTTGGCGCCCCAGAAATAGGCGACGCAGCCGCCGACGCCGATGATGATGACGAATATTGCCGAGAAAATCTGAGTCGCCATGGGTCCCTCTCCCTGCGCATGACCGGCCAGCGATGCTGGCGATCGGATGCACCGACTTTCAGTTATTCGGAACAATCGAAACGTGAAGGCTTCCGGCGAGCACCGCCGGTCGGATCCGGGCCGTGGCCCGGATCCAGCAGGAGGATTGGAAGGTGTTAGGTCGCCCCGCTATTTGATAGCGTCCCAGCTCTTCTGGATGTCGGTGGCGACGTCCTGGGCGGACTTGCCGCCGACCAGGTCGATCATGCCGGTCCAGAACGAGCCGGCACCGACCTTGCCGGGCATCAGGTCAGAGCCGTCGAAGCGTACCGTCGTGGCGCCGACCAGGATCTCGCCCTGCTTCTTCAGCGCATCGCTGCCATAGGCGTCCTTGTTGGCTCCCTTGAAGGGGGTGACGAAGCTCTTCTGCGCCATCCACAATTCATGCGCGAGCGGCATCTGCAGGAATTTGATGAATTCGCGCGACGCCTTGGAATCCTTGGTGATCATCACCAGCGTTCCGGCCACTTCCAGCGGCGTTCCCAGTTCCGGCTTGGAGGCGTAAGGCGGGTAGGGGAAGAAGTCCGCATCCTGGCCGAGCTTCACGCCCTCCGGGAAGAAGGAAGGGATGAACGATGCCTGATGGTGCATGTAGCACTTCGGCGGCACGGTGAAGAGGCCCTTCGGGCTGTCGCGGAAGTCGGTCGCCGCGACTGCCTTGGCGCCGCCGTCCACCATCTTGTCGTCGGTGGCGATCTTGCCGAAGATGTCGATGGCGTTGACCACCGCCGGATCGGTGAACGGGATCTCGTTCTTCACCCACTTGTCGTAGACTTCGGGCGGCTGCGTGCGCAGCATGATGTCCTCGACCCAGTCGGTCGCCGGCCAGCCCGTCGCGCCGCCCGAACCAAGCCCGATGCACCACGGCTTGCCGCCATCGGCGATGATCTTCTTTTCGAGCTCGGCCAGTTCTTCCTGCGTCTTCGGCACCTTGTAGCCGGCTTCCTCGAAGTTGTCGGGCGAGTACCAGACCAACCCCTTCACGTCGATCTTGTAGGGAAAGGCATAGAAGCCCGGCTTGCCGTCCTTGCCATTGTAGGTGCCGAGCTTGGCCCAGGAGTCGCCGGCGGCGTAATTCTCCTTGACCCAAGCCGCGACGTCGTCGCCCAGCGGGGTCAGCACGCCCTTGGAAGCAAGGTCCTGGATGAGGCCCGGCTGCGGCAGCACGGCGATGTTGGGCGGGCTGCCGGCCTGGGTGTCGATGACGATCTGCTGCTCGTAATTCTCGGACGAGGAATATTTGACCTCCGCGCCGGTGGCTTCGGAGAAATAATCGAGTACCGACCGCACAAGCGTCTCGTCCTCGCCACGCCACGGTCCGAAGATCGACAGAGTCTCGCCCTTGAGGTCGACTTTCTTGAGATCTTCGTAATTCGCCCAGTTGAAGCGCTTGTCCTCGCCCGGCTTGAACTTCAGTTCGGCATGCGCGGGCGCGCTCAGGGCGAATGCGGCAGACGCAACACCCAGCAAAAGCATTTTCTTCATCGGTATTCCTCCCAGTGGGTCACACACTCACCGGACGGAACCTCCATTCCGCCCGCCGACGCCGCAGGACTGTGACTCAGTCGCAAGGGAACCGCAACCTTTCGAAGAGTCTTCCAAAGCGCTTTGGCTTCGCCGATCTCGCCATTGAATCGATCAGGAGTCAAGAGGGCCTGCGGACTAATCGATTTAATTGCCTGCAGCCAGGGCTCGAAAAAGTGCGTCGCAACATGCTTTTTTGGCAATGCAACAGCAATTCTTGTTTCAAACCCAGCCCCGGCACGCTTATGGTCTCTGCGATATGGCCGCGTCGCGGACGGTAGTTGGGTCGATTCAATCTAAAAGCGCTTTGAGGCGGGGAGGCCTCTCGTGAACCTCAAGCAACTTGCGCATATGCTGGCGCTTTCGCAGACCACGGTTAGCCGGGCGCTGAACGGCTACCCCGAAGTCAACGAGGAAACCCGCAGGCGCGTCATGGACGCCGCCAAGCGCCACGGCTATCGCCCCAATCCGAGCGCGCGCCGGCTGGCCACGGGCAAGTCCGGAATGATCGGCTATGTCCTGCCGACGGGTGCGGCCGTCGACATCGACCCGCACTTCGTCGAATTTCTGTCCGGCCTGGGCGACTATGCCCGCTCGCACGAACTCGACCTCGTGTTGTCGCCGGCTGATGCCGACGATCAGGAGACGACCTACCGGCGTATCGTCGCCAACCGGCAGGTCGACGCCGTCTACATCTCTTCGCCCAGGCCCGCCGACCGGCGCGTGGCGCTGGTCAACACGCTCGGCATTCCTTTCATCGTCCATGGCCGCAGCGAGGGTTTCGATTTCGACTATCCCTATCTCGACATCGACAATGAAGGCGCTTTCCACGAGGCGGCCCGGCTGCTCGTCCAGCTCGGCCATCGGCGGCTGGCGCTGATCAACGGCGATGACAGGGAAACCTTCGCCATTCACCGCGAGCGCGGCCTGCGCCGGGCGCTGGCCGCGAGCGGCCTGACATTGGGCGATCGCCATGTCTGCTCCGTCGTCATGACCGAGGAGAATGGCTATCGCGCTGCCCGGCGCCTGCTCGAACAGGACGGCGCGCCGACGGCAATCGCCTGCTCCAGCCTGATCATGGCGCTCGGCGTCGTGCGCGCGGTGCGTGATCTCGGGCTCAGCATTCCCGGCGACGTCTCGCTGATTGCCCATGACGACGTCTTTCCCTGGCTGAAGCCGGAGAATTTTTCCGTGCCGCTGTCCACGACGCGCTCGTCGATCCGGCTGGCCGGCGCACGCATTGCCGAGCGGCTGGCGGCACGCATATCGGGGCTGGAGGAGGGCGCCCGCGGCGAGGTCTGGCCGGTCGACCTGGTGGTGCGGGGGTCCGTGGCTGGCGCGCCTGCCTAGCCCGCGGATTTGAGATGATCGATGAAGGCGCGCAGCTTCGGCAGGACCTGGCGCTTGCCGGGATGATAGAGGAAGACACCCGGCGTCGTCGCCGAGAGGCCCTCTAGAACGGGCTTTAGTTTTCCCTGGGCAATCGGACCCTCGGCAATGGGTCGAGGCGTTTGCGCCAATCCAACGCCTTGCATCGCGGCCCCCAGCAATGTCGGATAGTCATGCGCGATCAGCGGGCCCGAGACGATCGCCTCGATCGTTTCGTTGCCGTCGACGAAGGACCAGGGCGCGATGGCGCCGTTCGAGCGGCGCAAGCGCAAGCAGGCGTGGTGGCGGAGATCCTCGACATGCGCGGGATAGCCATGGTGCTCAAAATAGTCCGGGCTGCCGACGAGGACGAAGCTGAACGGCGGCGTCAGCCGCACCGCGACCATGTCAGGCGCGACGAATTGGCCGAGGCGGATGCCGGCGTCGAACCCGCCGTTCGCGAGATCGACCATCTCGTCGCTCGCGGCGATCTCCAGCTCGATCTCGGGATAGGCTCGGCAGAACGACGCGATCATCGGCTCCAGGATCAGCGGCACGACGGCCCGGGGCACGGACAGGCGTAGCAGTCCGGTTGGCCGCTGGCCGACATCTCGGGCGGCTTCGCCGGCCGAGACGAGTTCTTCGAAGGCAGGGCCGGCGCGGTCAAGAAACCGCTGACCGGGCTCGGTCAAGCCGACGCTGCGCGTCGTGCGGACGAACAGCGCGGTGCCCAAGCGCGCTTCCAGCGCGCGCACCGCCTGGCTCACGGCGGACGGCGTCACGCCGAGATCCGCGGCGGCGCGGCGGAAGTTGCGGTGCCTGGCGACAGCCAGGAACGCCTCGACGCCCTCCAGCGCACCATGACGGACTGTGTAGTTCTGCTTCATAGGTCGTTGTGATTACAGGGGATAGTCGAATTATGGAAGCGGGCTTAGGTAGTAGGTCGAAGCACGGAGACATCTTGCAATGACCAATGAACTCGATGGGGTGCGCGACCATTATCGCGCGACCGGCCTGACTGAGCGGCTGAAGACCGTACTGGCCGCCCTTGGTCCAGCGGACCAGCTTCTCACGCCACAGCAATTGGGTACCCTCGACCAGTTTCACACGCGTGGGCTTGCTGCCACCGCCGAGCTTGCCCAATTGGCAGGGGTCGCCGCCGATATGTCGGTCCTGGACGTCGGCTCGGGCATCGGCGGGCCGGCGCGCTTTCTGGCTGCGACCTATGGCTGCCGGGTTACTGGCGTGGACCTCAGCGAGCCTTTCGTGGAAGCCGCACGCTATCTGACCGAACGCACGGGACAGAGCGGGCAGCTGTCGTTCCAGACTGCCAATGCCCTGGAGCTTCCGTTCGACGACGGCCGTTTCGACATCGTACTGCTGCAGCACGTGGCGATGAACATCTCCAACCGGGCGCGGCTCTATCACGAGACCAGGCGCGTGTTGAAGTCAGGCGGCCGGTTTGCCACCTTCGACGTCGCATTGGGCAAGGGTGAACCGCACTATCCGCTCCCCTGGGCACGAATGCCGGCGACGAGCTTCCTCCTGACAGCCGACGCGACGCGCGCGGCGATCGAAGCGGCCGGCTTCCGCGTGCTCGCATGGCAAGACGACACTGAGGCCGCCAGAGCCTGGTTCGCGCAACTGCGCGCATCGGGGCCGCCGCCTTCGCCAAATCTCGGCGTGGTGATGGGGCCGGACTTCGCCGAGCTTACGACCAACCTGGGTCGAAATCTCATGCAGGGCCGGCTCGGCATCCTGACCGCGGTGTTCGAAGCAGTGTGAACCGGCTGTCGGGAAGACCTCAGATGTCCACGGAAGTCCTATTTCAAACCCATCTCGTTCTGGGCTATGTCGCATGGCTGCTTTGCTTCGGCGCGTATATCTGGCCCTGGCTCCGGCAAATGGACCCGGTCGCAGCACAACGCGCCATCGCCACCCTGCACAGCTTCCGCTTCTTCGGCCTCGTCTTCATCCTCCCGGGCGTCGTGGGTTCCAACTTGCCTGCCGGCTTCGCCGCATTCGCCGCCTACGGCGACTTCGCAACAGGGGTGCTGGCCATGCTGGCATTGCTCACGGTGCGGATACCTCGGCTCTTCTGGCCGTTCGTCGTCGCCTTCAACCTTTTCGGGATGGTCGATCTGCTAGTCGACTATTATCATGCCACGCAGCTCGGCCTTCCCGCACACGCGGAACAATTCGGCGCCACCTATGCGATCCCGATCATCTATGTGCCGCTGCTGATGATCACGCACATCGCCGCGTTCTGGTTCTTGGTCCGTCCCGGGCAACGCGCGGCCTGAGCCGTCACGGGCTACTCCTTCGCCGTCTGTGCGGCCTTGATGTCCAACAGCCCAAAGCCGAAATCATTGTCGCGGCCCTTCGGGCCAAGATCCCTGGCGGTGGCGGCCAGTGCCTTCTCGATGTCGTCGGCCGAGCGCTCGGGGGCGGCGTGGATGAGGTTGGCGATGGCGCCGCTGACGATTGCCGCGGCAAACGAGGTGCCCGTGACGACGTCCGAGCCGGCGCCGCTCGGCGCCACCATCTCGACCCCCGGCGCCGAGATGAAGACATAGGCGCCGCGATTGGCCTGCGGCATCAATCCGTCCTTGGCGTCGGTGGCCGTCACCGCAATGACGCCGTCAAAGGCGGCCGGGTAGCCATAGGGCGCCTTCGGTCCGTTGTTGCCGGCCGCCGCGACCAGCACCATGCCGAGTGCGCGGGCATTGCGGCAGGCAGTACCAAGCAGGTCGTTCTTCGGGCCGACGAAGCTCATATTGATGATGCTGACATTCTGGTCCGCCGCCCAGTCGAGCGCCGACAGGATGACGTCCATGGTCGACTTGCCGCCCTCGAAGGCGCGTGCGTGGTAGATCCTGGCGCCCGGCGCCATGCCTTCCAGCGCGCCGACGCCGGCAATCAGCCCGTCGACCGAGGTGCCGTGATCGCGCTTTTCGACCGGCACGCCGGGCATCGCATCGAACTGCACGGCGATGACGCCGGCCAGAGCCGGATTGGTGTCGTCGATGCCGGTATCGATGACGGCGACACGGACGTTTTCGCCACTGGCCTGTTTGGCGTCGAGCGCGATGCGGTCGAAGGCATAATTGACGATGCCGGCCGCCTGCTGCAGCGAATAGATATGGTTGGGCTCGCGGCGCTGCGTGCGGCCGTCGGCGGCAAGCTGCGCCAGCACGACGCCGACCGGGCGGCCGTCGGGAATGCCGAAGCGCACCAAAGTCGTGCCAAGCAGCCGGGACTGGCGCTGCGAGCGCACTTCGAGGCCGAAGGAGGCGGCGATCTGCTGCACGGCGCCGGCACCGCCATCGAGGGTCACCAGCACCTCGTCGGGCACGAACTCGCCGGTCACGGCACGCGGCGGCTGAACGGCGATGAGATCGGTCGGCGAGACGATCGCTCCGCCCGACGGCGGGCCGGCCTGGTTGCCTCCAGCTGGTGCCGCGGGCTCCGGCCGTGGTGTCGGCACCGGTGCCGGGGGAGCGGCCGGGTTGGGGAAGAGGTCGACGATCAGGGCGGGCAGAAAAACGGCGCCGGGCTCTGCCGCACCCGACCCGCCCTTGGCGCCGCCGTCCTTGACGCAGTCGGCTGCCGTCGCATTGGCCTCGTCGCTACAATCGATTTTCGCCCGGTCCGGATTGGTGGCGTTGGTCTGCGCCGACGCAGGCACGGTGACGATTGCCATCGCCGCCAAAGCAATTCCAAGAAAAGTGCGTAGCGGTTTTCTCGGGAAAAGCGCAAAGCGCTTTCCCTTGGGAATTGCATCAAAACAAGAAGATAGAGCAGTCCATCGTTTTCGCGAAACGGTGAACCGCTCTCGCATTGCCGCAAATCGAATGACCGCCTTAGCCGCCATCAACGGGCTTCCTTCCCTCGATCACGGTCTCCGCGAAAGGCTGGGCTGCAATAAGGCCGCGCGCCTTCTCGTAGTCGGCGGCGGTCGTCGCCGGAATGGCGAGCCTGAAGACGCCGTCGGCGGTCGGACCACCGATGATCTTGAGCTTGTTGGTGTCGAGGAAGACGGCAATATCGGCCATCCTGGCGTCCGGCTTGAACTTGACCAGGGCGAACGGCATCTTCGCCAGATCGTCTTCAGTGCCGGCGATCTCGAAATTGCCGCCCTTGCCGCTTGGCTGCACCAGCGATTGCACCGCGATCAAGGCCAGCAGGACCGCGGCCGTCGCCCAGGCGACGCCAGCCGGCACCGCCATGAAGCGGTCCCAGGCCCGCGCCAGCCAGGACGCGCTTGCCGGCGCCCGAGTCGGCCCTGCCTCCGCGTCCAGCGCCTTGGCGAAGCGGCTGAGCGCATCGGCCGGTGGACGGATCGCCTCGTTGGCGGCGGCCGTGCCGGAGAACTCGGCTTCCGCCTCGCCAAGCGCGGCAAGTGCCGCGGGATCGTTGGCCAGCCATTCTTCGATGGCTTCCAGATCCGAACCTTCGAGCGAACCGTTCAGGTAGAACGGCAGCAACGTTTCCATTTCGTCGCGGCGCGACATCTTTTCAGCGGCGCTCATGGCCACCCCCTGTCGTAACCGGCGGCCTTCAGGGCTTCGCCGAGTTTCTTGCGGGCATAGAACATCCGGGTCTTGACGGTCGCGACCGGGATGTCGAGCACCTGCGCGATCTCGGTCACCGATTGCCCTTGATAATAGGCGAGGTCGATCACCGTGCGGTGCTCCTCGGGCAGGGCGTCGATGAGGCGGCGCAAGGCGGCCGCCTTGTCCTCCTTCATGGTGACGACCTCGGGCGTATCGGCGCTGTCGGGCACCGCGGCGGCGGCCTCGTCGTCGATCCAGTCTTCCTTCTTCTTGCGCAGCAGCGAGAGCGCCTTGAAGCGGGCGATGCCGAGCAGCCATGTCGAGACTTCGGAGCGCCCTTCGAAGCCCGGCGCCTGGCGCCACAGTTCGAGGAACACCTCGTTCGCGATATCGTCAGCCATCATTTCCGATCCCGTCTGGCGCGCCACGAAGCGGTAAATCCGCGCGTGGTGACGCATGAACAGGAGCCGCACGGCAGCCCGGTCGCCCTTCGCGACCCGGTCGACAAGCGCGCGATCGGTCTCCGCCGCCGCCGTCATGGCCGGTTGAGCCGCCTGGCCCCTGTCTGCTCTGTCGCCGATCGGTCCAAAAAGGTTCATCCTCCGCCAAGGAATTTTCGGAGGCTATCCGAAGAAAGTTTGTCTTGCCAGAGCCGCGCATTTTTCCTTCTCCCCTTGTGGGAGAAGGTGTCGCCGAAGGCGACGGATGAGGGGTGTTCCAGCGGAGTGAGGCGTTGGTGTTTCCTGGAACACCCCTCATCCGTCTCGGCGCTCCGCGCCGATCCACCTTCTCCCACAAGGGGAGAAGGGAAGATCGCCGCACTAATCCAAAAACGGCTTGGCCTTCATCGTCTCGGGTATTGCCACGCCCAGCCGCTTCAGCACGGTCGGTGCAAGCTGCAGCTGGTCGAGCAGCGTGTCGGCCTGCGGTCCCTTGCCGGCGCCGAAATAATAGAGCGCGAAATCCTGCATCTCGTCGTCATGGCCGCCATGGTGGCCACGGTCGGTCTGGCCGTGGTCGGCGGTGACCATGACCTCGTAGCCGGCCTCGATCCAGCCCGGCAGGAAGGCCGCCAGCATGCCGTCCATGGCGTAGCAGGCATAGTCCATCTCGTGGCAGTCATGGCCGAAACGGTGGCCCATCGAGTCCAGCGTGCAGGTGTGCAGGATGCCGTAGTCGATGCCATGGCGCCGGGTGAGCATGGTAAGCGTCGCGAACAGGTCGACATCGCTCGGCGTCATCTGGTTCTTGAGATTGTAGCCGGTCATGGTGTGGAAGCGGCCATGCGTGATCGGCCCACCAGGCTCATCATACTCCATGTCCTCGACGAGGTCGAACGGGTAGGAGCGGAAGAATTCGGACCAGTAGGAATGGGTGACCGCACCTGTCTTGCCGCCGGCCTTGCTGACTTCCGAGAAGATGTCGGGCTGCCCGACGCGAAACCGTTTCTCGTTGGACAGGATGCCGTGCACCTGCGGCGACACGCCGGTGTGGATCGAGGCATAGCAGCAGGCCGAGGTCGACGGCAGCACCGAGCGCATCTTCCACACCCGCGCCTCGCCCGACTGCACCCAGCCTTCGAGATTGCCCATCAGCCGGCGCCAGTTCCGGTAGGGAACGCCGTCGAGGATGATCAGCAGAAGCTTGGATCGGATCGCCACGGGCTGCTCCATGCGATTGTTTGTTGAAACGAGTGCGCCGCGTGTCGTCAGGACACGCGGCGCTTTTCACTATGAGAGGGATGTCAGGCGTTCAGCCAGCACTCGGCGAGCGCGTAACCATCCATCATTTCGCCGATCGGGCTCTTGGCGAAGCCGCCGATCTTGTTGGTGGCGGCGGCGTCGATGAACTGGTTGAAGAACGGCACGATCAGGCCGCCTTCGTCGCGCATCAGCACCGCCATGTCGTGGTAGATCGCCTTGCGCTTGTCCTGGTCGAGCTCGCCGCGCGCCGCAAACAGCATCTTGTCGAACTCCGGCCGCTTGAAGCGTGTGTCGTTCCAGTCGGCGGTCGAGACATAGCCGGTGGAGTACATCTGGTCCTGCGTGGCGCGTCCGCCCCAATAGGAGAGCGAGAAGGGCTGCTTGTTCCAGACTTCCGACCAGTAGCCGTCGCCCGGCTCGCGCTTGATCTCAATCTTGATGCCGGCCTTGGCGGCGCTCTGCTGGTAGAGCTGGGCTGCATCGACGGCACCAGGGAAGGCGACATCGGAGGTACGCAGCAGGATCGAACCGCTGTGGCCGGACTTCTTGTAGAGCGCAGCCGCCTTTTCCGGGTCGAACTTGCGCTGTTCGATGGCGGTAAACAGGGGATAGGCCTCATTGATCGGGAAGTCGTTGCCGACCGAACCATAGCCGCGGAGGATCTTCTCCAGCATCTCGTCACGATCCATGGCGAGCTTCAGCGCCATCCGGAGATCGTTGCTGTCGAAGGGCGCCGTGTCACAGAACATGTTGAACGGATAATAGCCCTTGCCGGACGCATTCTCGATGCTGACGCCGGGAATGCGCTTGACCAGGTCGACGACCTTTGGCTCAACGCGGTTGATCATGTGGACCTGGCCGCCCTGCAGCGCGGCCAGACGGGCCGTCGCGTCATTGATGACGACGATCTCGACCTGGTCGGCATGGCCGGCCTTGTCGCCCTGCCAGTAATTGGCGAAGCGCTCGCCGCCATGGCGAACGCCCGGCTGGTTGACGGTCACCTTGTAAGGCCCGGCGCTGATGCCGGCATTCGGGTTGTCCTTGCCGCCATTCGGCTGGATGACGAGGTGGTAGTCGGCCATCAGATATGGGAAGTCGGCATCGGCGTCGCCGAGCGTGAAGATAACTTCCTTGCCGCTCGCCTTGACGCCCTTGATGTTCTTGAGAATGCCGAGCGCGCCCGACTTCGATTTCTCGTCGGCATGGCGCTCGATGGTGGCGGCGACGTCCTCGGCGCCAACCGTCTTGCCGTTATGGAATTCGATGCCGTCGCGAATCTTGATCGTCCATGTCTTGGCATCCTTGGAGGCGCCGATATCCTCGGCGATCAGGTTCACCAGTTTGTTGTCGGGGGTGAGACGGACAAGATACTCGCCCCACTGCTTGCCGAAGCTGAAAGTGACCTGGCTGAGGTTCAGCGCCGGGTCGAGGCTGTTGGTCGATTCACCGCCTTGCAGGCCGGCCTTGAGGATGCCGCCCTTGACCGGGCTCTGCGCGAAGGCTTTCCCGGCCAGCGTCGTTGCCAGCGCGGCGGACACGCCAAGTGCCGCTGTGCGGCCAAGAAAGTCGCGACGCGATATCCGGCCCTGGCCAGCGAGTTCAGCGAGATGGTCGAGTTCAGTCTTCATGTCCTGCCCCTTGTTGAAAATAACGTCACACCAGTGGCGCCCGTCCGGAGGACGTGTGGCGCCCTAGTGCTGCATGCGGATGACGGCCGCCATCTCCCCGGCTGGCGGCAGCTGGCTGATTAGTTCCCCGCGCTGGCCATGCGCCGCCCCTTGATCGCCTTTTCCAACCAGCCGATCTCCATCTCCGGAACAGACGACAACAACAGGTCGGTATAGGCGTCGAAGGGCGGTGTGAGCACCTTGCTCTTGGAGCCGTAGCGCACCACTTCGCCGCGATACATCACCGCGATCGAATCGGCGATCGACTTCACCGTCGCCAGATCGTGGGTGATGAACAGGTAGGCGACCTTTTCGTGCTGCTGCAGGTTGAGCAGCAGCTTGAGGATGCCGTTGGCCACCAACGGGTCGAGAGCCGATGTCACCTCGTCGCAGATGATCAGCTTCGGCTTGGCGGCGAGCGAGCGGGCGATGCAGACGCGCTGCTTCTGGCCCCCCGAAAGCTCGGCCGGATAGCGGTCGACGAAGCCCTTGCCCATCTCGATCTCGTCGAGCAGCTCGGCCACACGCCGGTCGCGTTCCCTGCCGCGGATGCCGAAATAGAATTCGAGCGGCCGGCCGATGATGGTGCCGACGGTCTGGCGCGGGTTCATCGCCACGTCGGCCATCTGGTAGATCATCTGCAACTGGCGCAGATCCTCCTTCGGCCGGTCGGCAAGCCGGTTGGCCAGCGGGCGCCCGTCGAAGGTCACATTGCCCTGCTCGGGCGGCAACAGGCCGGTGATGGCGCGCGCCAGCGTCGATTTACCGGAACCGGATTCGCCAACCACGGCCAGCGTCTGGCCCGGATAGATGTCGACCGAAACGTTCTTGAGCACTTTGACCTGGCCGCCGCCATAGGCGGCGGTGACGTTCTTGACCGACAGGAACGGCGTCGCGCCCGGATTCTGTTCGGCATGCTCGATCTCGTGCACCGAGACCAGCGCGTTGGTGTATTCCTGGCGAGGCTCCTTGATGATCTGGCGGGTGCCTCCCCATTCGACCAGCCGGCCGTGGCGCAGCACCATGATCTCGTCGGAGACCTGGGCGACGACGGCAAGGTCATGGGTGATGTAGAGCGCCGCCACATGCGTGTCGCGGATGGCGTCCTTGATCGCCGACAGCACGTCGATCTGCGTCGTCACGTCGAGCGCTGTGGTCGGCTCGTCGAAGACGATCAGGTCGGGTTCGGAGCACAGCGCCATCGCCGTCATGACGCGCTGCAGCTGGCCGCCCGACACCTGGTGCGGAAAGCGTTCGCCAATGGTTTCCGGATTGGGCAGGCTGAGCTTCTTGAACAGCGCGACGGCCCGCTTCTCGGCCTCCGCGCGGGTTGCCGTGCCATGCAGCAGCGTGGCTTCCACAACCTGGTCCATCAGCCTGTGCGCCGGATTGAAGGCGGCTGCCGCCGATTGCGCGACATAGCAGACCTCGCGGCCGCGCAGCTTGCGGAATTCGTCCTTGCCGCCCTTCAGGATGTCACGGCCGTTGAGAATGACTTCGCCGCCGGTGATGCGCACGCCGCCGCGGCCGTAGCCCATCGACGACAGGCCGATCGTCGACTTGCCGGCGCCGGATTCGCCGATCAGGCCCAACACCTTGCCCTTCTCCAGCGTCAGCGACACGTCGTGGACCAGCGTGATGGTCTTCGGCGCCTCACCAGGCGGATAGACCGTCGCCTCGATGCGCAAATTGCGGATGTCGAGCAGGGGAGTGGACTTTGCCTTGCCGTCAGCCATCAGCCGCGTCCTCCCTTCAGGCTTGTCGTGCGGTTCAGTACCCAGTCGGCCACTAGGTTGACCGAGATCGCCAGGGCCGCGATCGCGGCCGCGGGAATGAGCGCGGCGGCGATGCCGAAGACGATGCCGTCCTTGTTCTCCTTGACCATGCCGCCCCAGTCGGCGTCTGGCGGTTGCACGCCGAGACCGAGAAAGGACAGCGTCGACAGGAACAGCACCGCGTAGATAAAGCGCAGGCCGAGCTCGGAGACCAGCGGCGACAGCGCGTTGGGCAGGATCTCGCGGAAGATGATCCAGGCGCTGCCTTCGCCGCGCAGCTTGGCCGCTTCGACATAGTCCATGACGTTGATGTCGACGGCGACTGCGCGCGCCAGGCGATAGACGCGCGTCGAATCGAGAATGCCCATCACCAGGATCAGCGTCACCAGGTTGGTCGGCAGCACGGAGAGCACGACCAGGGCCATGATCAGTGTCGGGATCGACATCAGGAGATCGACGAGGCGGGACAGGATCGTGTCGAACCAGCCGCCGAACACAGCCGCCGAAAAACCCAGTATGGCGCCGAGCGAGAACGACAGCGCGGTGGCCAGCACGGCGATGAACAGGGTGATCCGGGCGCCGTAGATCATGCGCGACAAGAGATCGCGGCCGAGATTGTCGGTGCCAAGCCAATGCGCTGCCGACATCGGTTCCCAGACGTCGCCGACGATCTCGGCATTGTCGTGGGGCGAAATCCACGGCGCGAGGATCGCCGCGAGCACGAACAGGGCTGTCAGCACCAGGCCGATCAGAGCGGGGATGGGGATGCGTTTTATATCGAGCATGCCCGCCCCCTCACTTTGGATGTCTGAGACGCGGATTGGCGACGATCGCCGCAATGTCCGCGATGATGTTGAGGCTGATGTAGACGGCGGCGAAGATCAGGCCGACCGCCTGCACCACCGGCACGTCGCGCTTGGTGACGTGGTCGACCAGATACTGTCCCATGCCGGGATAGACGAAGATCACCTCGACCACGACGACGCCGACGATGAGATAGGCGAGGTTCAGCATGACGACATTGATGATCGGCGCGATGGCATTCGGGAAGGCGTGCCTGCGGATGACGGAGAAGGCTGAAAGCCCTTTGAGTTCCGCCGTTTCGACATAAGCCGACTGCATGACGTTGAGGATCGCCGCACGCGTCATGCGCATCATGTGCGCGAGCACTACCAGCGTCAGCGCCGTGGCCGGCAGCGCGATGGCCTGCATGCGTTCGCCGAAAGGCATGCCGTCATAGACAGTCGAGATGGCGGGAAAGATCTGCCATTTCACCGCGAAGAAATAGACCAGGAGATAGCCGATGAAGAATTCCGGGAACGAGGTAGAGGCAAGCGCCAGTCCGGAGATCAGCTTGTCGACCCAGCCATTGCGATAGCGCACCGCGATCAGCCCAAGGATGATTGCCAGCGGCACGGCCACGATCGCCGCCCAGAAGGCGAGGAACAGCGTGTTCCACAGCCGGCCCTTGATTGAGGTCGCGATATCCTGCCCGCTCGACATCGCCGTGCCGAGGTCCCCGGTCAAGACGCCGCCGAGCCAATGGAAGTACCTGATATAGGCGGGGTCGTTCAGTCCAAGCTGCTCGCGCAGATTGGCGAGCGACTCCGGTGTCGCCGATTGTCCCAGAATGGCTTGCGCGACGTCGCCGGGCAGGATTTGCGTGCCGGCAAAGATCAGGACCGAAATGGCCAACAAAAGGAGGATGCCCAGCGCGATGCGCTGGGCGATTAGTTTCAGGATGGGTGAAGACATATCCGCAAAGCCGGACTCAGGCCTGCAGCCAGCACTTCGCCAGGGCGTAGCCGTTCATCAGCTCCTGATGCGGGTCGTCCACCCAGCCATCGACCTTGGCGCCGGTGGCGTCGATGAACTGGTTGAACATCGGCAGGATCAGACCGCCTTCGTCGCGCACCATGACCGCCATGTCGTGGTACATCTGCTTGCGCTTGGCCTCGTCGAGTTCGGCGCGCGCCGCCAGCACCATCTTGTCGAAATCCGGGCGCTTGAAACGCGTGTCGTTCCAGTCGGCGGTCGACAGGTAGGCGGTCGAGTACATCTGGTCCTGCGTCGAGCGGCCGCCCCAATAGGAAGCGCAGAAGGGCTGCTTGTTCCAGACCTCGTTCCAGTAGCCGTCGCCGGGCTCGCGCTTGAGCTCGATCTTGATGCCGGCCTTGGCCGCGCTCTGCTGGAAGAGCTGGGACGCATCGACAGCGCCCGGGAAGGCGACGTCCGAGGTCCTGAGCAGCACGGCGCCGTCATGACCGGACTTCTTGTAGTGGAATTTGGCCTTGTCGGGATCGTATTTGCGCTGCTCGATCTCGGTGAAAAGCGGATAGGACGCGTTGATCGGGAAGTCGTTGCCGAGCGAGCCATAGCCGCGCAGCACCTTGTTCAGCATCTCCTCGCGGTCGATCGCCAGCTTCAGCGCCATCCTGAGGTCGTTGTTGTCGAACGGCGCCGTGTTGCAATGCATGATGAACACGTAGTGGCCCGGACCGGCGTGGTTGCGGATGGTCACGCCCGGCACGCGCTTGATCAGGTCGACGATCTTCGGCTCGACGCGGTTGATCATGTTGACCTGGCCGCCCTGCAGGGCCGCCGTGCGCGCAGTCGCATCGTTGATGACGATGATCTCGATCTGGTCGGCATGACCCATCTTGTCGCTCTGCCAGTAATTGGCGAAGCGCTCGCCGCCATGGCGCACGCCGGGCTCGTTGGTGGTGACCTTATAGGGTCCGGCCGAGATGCCGGCGTCGGCCTTGTCCTTGCCGCCATTGGGCTGCACGATCAGGTGATAGTCGCTGAGCAGGTAGGGAAGGTCGGCATTGGCTTCCTTCAGCGTCAGCACCACTTCCTTGCCATTGGCCTTGATGGTTTCGATGCCCTTCATGTAGCCGAGCGCACCGGATTTCGATTTCTCGTCGGAATGGCGCTCGAGCGTCGCGGCGACGTCCTCGGCGGTCACTTTCTTGCCGTTGTGGAATTCGACGCCTTCGCGGATCTTCAGCGTCCAGGTCTTGGCGTCCTTGGACGAGCCGATCTCCTCGGCGATGCGGTTGTCGAGCTTGCCGTCGGGCGACAGCTCGACGATCATTTCGCCCCAGCACTTGCCGAAGGCGAACGGCACCTGGGTCATGAACAGGGCCGGATCGAGACTGTTGGTGGATTCACCGCCGACCAGGCCGGCCTTCAGCGTGCCGCCCTTGACCGGACCGGCCGCCCGCGCCGCGCTTGAAAGCAGCGAGTTGGCGAAGGGTGCGGCGATGCCGAGCGCTGCCGCCCGGCCGAGAAAATCACGACGGCTCAGCTTGCCTGCTGCAACGCGCCGGCTAAGGAATTCGAGTTCATTCGACATTTTGAGTTCCTCACTCTGTTGGTTCGACTCTGTGGTCGATTTTCTTGCTTCTTGTGAGGGGAATAATGACCGCAAGGGAAAGCGGTAAGCAAGACCGATTGCGACATGCCGTGGCGTAAATCGCACGTCGCATTTGGACCAACGGTTTCAGCACTCAGACCAGCGCGCGCGGGACCCTTTCGTCGAAATCGCGCTCGAAGACGAGGTTTTCGCCTTCGTAGGCCTCGATTCTGGCGCTGACGATGAAGTTTTGCGCATCCGACCGCATCTGCGCCCATGTCTCGGTACGGACCGACCATCCATTTCGCGACAGGGTCTGCGTCCAATGTGTTTTCCCGGAGGCTGACAGAGGATCGTCAGCATGGATGGTCCAGGTTTCGCGGGCGATGCTGCCGTTGACAAGGCCGTGGTCGAGATCACGCACCTCGCCGAAATCATCCGCAATGGAAAGCGTGACGATTCCCGTCTTTTCGTCGCGGTCGACATGGCGTTCGGAATTGGCGGGTCGAACCGTCTCGGTCGCCCAGGGCGTGGCGCCTTCCGGTTCGCCGAAGACGACTTCGTCGCCTGTTGCGAGCAGGCGCAGCGGCACTGATAGCGAGGCCGCCGACAAGGTCAGCCGTACCGGCTCCGGCGAGGGCCAGATGGCAGGCCAGTAGGCGGTCGAAACGGCGACGCGCAAACGA
Organism: Mesorhizobium sp. M8A.F.Ca.ET.207.01.1.1; assembly: GCF_004794715.1. NCBI lineage: Bacteria > Pseudomonadati > Pseudomonadota > Alphaproteobacteria > Hyphomicrobiales > Phyllobacteriaceae > Mesorhizobium > Mesorhizobium sp. M8A.F.Ca.ET.207.01.1.1. The sequence goes on from NZ_SRUS01000003.1 coordinate 570,693, forward strand.
TGGCCGGCCGGCACGCGGTAGGCACATTGATCGAGCACGACACGCGCCGAAACTGTCTCCCCTGGGACCAGCGCCTCGGGGAATTCATGCGACTTGCGGTGCGTCAGATTGAGCACGCCATAGGAGATAAGTTCCGAGGCGCCGTCGGGATGCACGTCGCAAAGCCGGACCGCGATGTTGGCCTGGGGCCGATCGGAGGCAAACTGGATCTCAAGCTCCGGCGCGCCGACGATCTCGATCGGCTTGGTGAGCTCAGGCTGGTCGAAACACGCCGACAGCCCGTCGTCAGGGCGCTGGTCACCAGGCAATTCCGGGCCGAAGGTGAAGGGAAAGTATTCGCCGCCGGCAAGCCCGCAGGTCTGCGGCGAAGCGACGATGGAAGGTCCTGCATCAGCGGAAACGAGTTCGATCGTTTCAATCGTTATGTTGGACGACGGCCATTCCTGCTCGGCTATCCAGCGGCCGGGCCGCTCCGGATGCCAGCGAGCGGGGCGCACGCTGTCCATCACATAGGCACGATAGTCGGGATCGGCCTCGACGCCGGTCTCGGCGCCCTTCAGCCAGTGGTCCCACCAGCGCAGCGCTTCCTGCAGGAAGCCGATGGCCGGCTTGGGGCCCGCATAGTGCGGGTATTTGTGTATCCACGGTCCAACGATGCCCTTGACCGGTGCCTCGATGTTGGTGACGAGGTGCGAGATCGTGTTGCGGTAGCCGTCATGCCAGCCGCCGATCGACAGCACTGCGGCTTTGATTGCGGAAAAATCCTCGCAGATCGAACCGCGTTTCCAGTAGGCGTCGCGATGCTGGTGGCTGAGCCAGAGCGGCAAAAGGAAGGACTGGTTCTCCAGCCGTCTCAGCCACAGATCGCGCCAGCGGTTGTCGCCGGCAATCAGCGGATCCGGTGGCCGCGACGAATAGGACAGCATGGTCGAGGCCCAGCCGAAATTCTCGTTCAAAAGGCAGCCGCCCTTGTAGTGGATGTCGTCGGCATAGCGGTCGACGGTCGAGCACAGGCTGATAACCGCCTTGAGCGCCGGCGGCTGTTTGGCCGCCACCTGCAGGCAGTTGAAGCCGCCCCAAGAGATGCCCATCATGCCGACATTGCCGTTGCACCAGGGCTGCGCCGCCGCCCAGGCGATGACATCGCAGGCGTCCTGCAGTTCCTGCTCGGAATATTCGTCGTCCATCAGCCCTTCGGAATCGCCATTGCCGCGCATGTCGACGCGGATCGAGGCGTAGCCGTGGCCGGCGAAATAGGGATGGGTAAGCTGATCACGAAAGATCGTTCCGTCGCGCTTGCGGTAGGGCAGATGCTCAAGGATGACAGGTACCGGATCGTCGCCCGCATCCTCCGGCATCCACACCCGCGCCGACAACCGGCAGCCATCGGGCATGACGATACCCATGTCGGGAAATTCGACGATCTTACGGGGAAATTCGGTGATGGTTTTCATGGCAGGCATAACGCTCCGCGGCACGAAAACTTTCAATCGCCATTCGCGACTGGAGCAGCGAAATATGCGACTTGTCTCATACCATCAACTCAGCGGAATGTCGTTTGCGGCCTTGTTCGCCTGATAGGCGTCGGACAGTTCGTCATAGCGTGCGGAAATCCTGCCGATCCGCGTCTCCAGCCTCGCGCGCTCGGCCTCGGGGAGGGCCCGCACCAGCCGACGGATCGAAAAGCTTTTCCAATAGGCGTTCTCGGCATTGTAGCCGCCAGGGTCGAGAGTGAAGACCTCTTTCAGAATTTTGAGATCATGCGGGATGGCAAAACTGTCGCGCGAGTCCTCGTGGCTGAACAAATAGTAGAAATTGTCGAAACCGGTCCAGGTGATCGCCGACAGGCAGAGCGAGCACGGCTCATGCGTGGCAATGAAGATGGCCTCTTTCGTGTCGACGCGTTCGGCTCTGGGCATCTCGTAAAAACGCTTCAGGCAATGCACCTCGCCATGCCAGAGCGGGTTTTCCATCTCGTTGTTGGTCTCGGCCAGCACCAGCGACCGGTCGTCCTTGCGCAGGATCGCCGCGCCGAACAGCTTGTTGCCATGGGCGACGCCTTCTGTCGTCTTCGGCACGATGTCGTGCTCGATCACGTCGAGCAGGCGGTCGATCAGCGAAATGTCGGTCATGATGAAATCACGGGCTTTCTGGGAAGGTGGATTTCGTAAGGGTGCGAGAAGTGAAACTCTTCGAGGTTGGAGCCATCGCCGCCGCGATCGACGATGAGGAAATCCTGTTCCTCGCCGATCGGCGTCAGCACACCGTGCCAGAGATTGCGCTTGTAGTTGATGCCCTGTCCGGGCGCGGCGATGAAGCCATGCGGTTCGCCCGGCCCGTCCTTGGTATCGTGGCAGACGACGACCAGAAACGGCCGTGGCGACAGCGGGATGAAAGCCTGGCTGCCGAGCGGATGGCGCTCGACCATGGTCAGCTTCAGCGGCATTTCATAGGGTGTGCCGCGCACCATCGAGATCAGCACGCGCGCATTCGGCCCAGCGGCCTCGGCGGTGGCGAGATCATGATAGCGGATCGCCTTGCCGCCATTGATTGGGTAGCGGTTGTCGCCGCCCATATCGATGACGTCGCCGAAGGGCGCGAAGTTTTCGCGGCTCAGCGGCTGCGCGACGATGCGGCTCACCGCGCGCGGCCCCCGAGATAGCCGCCGAGCTTGGCGTGCCGGTTGACGTCCTTGTAGAGCAGATAGCGGAATTTTCCGGGGCCGCCGGCATAGCAGGCCTGCGGGCAGAAGGCGCGCAGCCACATGAAGTCGCCGGCCTCGACCTCGACCCAGTCCTGGTTCAGCCGGTAGACCGCCTTGCCTTCGAGCACGTAGAGCCCATGTTCCATGACATGGGTTTCGGCGAAGGGAATGACCGCGCCCGCCTCGAGCGTGACGATGGTGACGTGCATGTCGTGGCGCATGTCGTCCGGATCGACGAAACGCGTCGTCGCCCAGCGGCCCTCGGTGCCGGCCATCGGCGTCGGCGCCACCTGCTGGTCGCTGCTGAAGAAGGCTTCCGGCGTGTCCAGGCCGTCGACGGCCTCATAGGCCTTGCGGATCCAGTGGAAGCGCACGGCAGCGCTGCTCTCGTTGCGCACCGCCCAGCCGCTTGCCGGCGGCAGGAAGGCAAAGCCACCGGCGGCAAGCACATGCTTTTTGCCGGCGAGCGATACGGTGAGTTCCCCCTCGACCACGAACAGCGCGCCTTCGGCGCCGGCGTCAGGTTCCGGCCGATCGCTGCCGCCACCCGGCAGAACCTCGACGATGTACTGCGAAAACGTCTCGGCAAATCCCGACAGCGGCCTTGCGATGATCCAGGCCCTGGTCTTGTCCCAGAACGGCAGCGGGCTGGTCACGATGTCCTGCATCACGCCTTTGGGGATGACCGCATAGGCCTCGGTGAAGACGGCGCGCCCGGTCAAAAGCTCGTTTTGGCCGGGATGGCCTCCCTGTGGGGCATAATAGGTTCGCTCGGGCATCCTGATCGTATCCATGGGTTTAAACCTATTGTGGAAGCATGTCCTTGAGGCGCAGCAGCGCGATGCGCTCGACCTGTTTGCAGGCGGTTTCGAATTCGACGCCGCGGCCGTTGCCGATACGGGCTTCGAATTCGGCGAGGATTTCCTCCTTTGTCTTGCCTTTCACCGCGATGATGAAGGGGAAGCCGAAGGTGGTGACGTAGGCGGCGTTGAGCTTGGAGAACAGTTCGCGTTCCTTGTCGGTCAGCGCGTCGAGGCCGGCGGAAGCCTGTTCCCGGGTGGATTCCGCCGTCAGCCGCCTGGCCTTGGCCAGTTTGCCGGCGAGGTCGGGATGGGCGTTGAGCACGCCGAGCCGTTCGGTTTCGCTGGCGGCGCGGAAGATGCGGCAGAGCGCATTGTGCAGGCCCCCCGCCGTGTCGTGTGCCGGACCGAGCTCCAACTCGTGGGCCCGTTCGGCAATCCAGGGCGAATGTTCGAACACGCCGCCGAAGGTGTGAACGAACGTCTCGAATTCCATCTTCGACGGGCGCAGAGCGGCCGGTTTGTAGGGATGGTTCTCCTGCCAGTGCTTGGCGATGTCGATGCGCCGCGCCAGCCAGACCTTGTCATGCGATTTGACATAATCGAGGAAGCGCTTCAGCGCCGCCACCCGGCCCGGCCGCCCGACAAGGCGGCAATGCAGGCCGATATTCATCATGCGCGGCCTGCCTGCCTTGCCTTCGGCATAGAGCGTGTCGAAACTATCCTTGAGATAGGCAAAGAACTGGTCGCCCGAATTGAAGCCTTGCGGCGTGGCGAAGCGCATGTCGTTGGCATCGAGCGTGTAGGGGATGATGAGCTGCGTGCCACCGCTATGCTCGAACCAGTAGGGCAGTTCGTCGTCATAGGTGTCCGAGACGTAGTCGAAGCCGCCTTCTTCCGCCACCAGGCGCACCGTGTTGACCGATGTGCGGCCGGTATACCAGCCGGTCGGGCGCTGGCCGGTCACCTCGTAATGCAGCTTGATCGCCGCCTCGAGGTCGCGGCGCTCGTCCTCGGCGTCGTGGTCGCGGTAGTCGATCCATCTCAACCCGTGCGAGGCGATTTCCCAGCCGGCTTCCTGCATCGCCGTGACCTGGTCGGGGGAGCGTGCGAGTGCCGTGGCGACGCCATAGCAGGTCACGGGCACTTGCGCCTCGCCGAACAGGCGCAGCAGCCGCCAGAAGCCGGCTCGCGCCCCATACTCGTAGATCGATTCCATGTTCCAGTGGCGCTGGCCCACCCAGGGCGCCGCGCCGACGATTTCCGAGAGGAAGGCTTCCGAAGCCTTGTCGCCGTGGAGCACGCAGTTCTCGCCGCCCTCCTCGTAATTGACGACGAACTGCACGGCGACATGCGCGCCGCCAGGCCATTTCGGATCTGGCGGATTGGCCCCGTAGCCACGCATGTCCCTGGTGTAACGCATCGTCCCTCCGCGCCCGGCATCACCGTAAGTATGATCAGAATATCGAAAGGGTGCTTCTCGCATTCCCCTCAAAATTTTTGAAAGTGTTTTTGTCGCACTCCGCTCGACCGGGACTTATGCATCGCCTTTAATTGGCGCACAATTCATCAGCAGTGCTCGATTATACCGGCCAATTTGTTCGTACTGGAAATGGGAGGCGGCCAATGGCAGAAACGTCGAAAGCCGATGGCGGGCGTCTGACGACCCATGTCCTCGATACCGCGACCGGCAGGCCGGCGGCGGGATTGTCGATCGCGCTCTACCGTCTCGACGGTGCTGCTCGCACGCTTCTGAAGACGGTCGTCACCAATGCAGACGGCCGCTGCGACGCGCCGCTGCTGGCAGGCGCCGACTTCCGCACCGGCGAATACGAACTGATGTTCGCGGCCGGCGACTATCTGCGCGGCCAGGGCACGAAGCTGCCGGAGCCTGCCTTCCTCGACAGCGTGCCGATACGCTTCGGCATGGCGGAGGCGGTGCACTATCATGTACCATTGCTGATCTCGCCCTACGGCTATTCCACCTACAGGGGGAGCTGAGGCATGGAGAAGGTCAACATCCGCAACGAAATCCGCTTCATCCTCAATGGCAGGTATGTCGCGCTGTCATCCGTGGCGCCCGACGCGACCTTGCTCGACTGGCTGCGGCTCGACCGTTCGCTGCGCGGCACCAAGGAAGGCTGCGCCGAGGGCGATTGCGGCGCCTGCACCGTGCTCATAGGCAAGCTTTCGGCCACGGGGCTGGTTTATGAAAGCGTCAACGCCTGCATCCGCTTCCTCGGCTCGCTCGACGGCACCCATGTCGTGACGGTCGAGCATCTGCGCGGTGTGTCGGGCCAGCTGCATCCCGTGCAGCAGGCGATGGTCGATTTCCATGGCTCGCAATGCGGCTTCTGCACGCCGGGCTTCGTCATGTCGCTCTATGGCCTGTGGATGAAGTCACCGGACCCGTCGGACGCGGCCATCGAAAAGGCCTTGCAAGGCAATCTCTGCCGCTGCACCGGCTATGAAGCGATCATGCGCGCCGCGCACGCCATATCGAGCTATGGCAAGGCGGCGAAGGACCCGCTGGCGGCGGAGCGCCGGGACATCACGACGCGGCTGCGAGCGTTGCGCGATGGCGCCAGGGTCGAGCTTGGCTCCGGCAGGACGCGGCTGGTCGTGCCGGCCGATGCCGACGATTTCGCCTCTGTCTTCGAGAAGGAACCCACCGCGACGGTCGTCGCCGGTTCGACCGACGTTGGCCTGTGGGTGACCAAGCACATGCGCGACATCTCGCCGGCGATCTTCATCGGCAATCTGCCGGGGCTTTGCGCCGTCACGGAAGAAAACGGCGTCATATCGATCGGCGCCGGCGTGACCTACACCGAAGCCTTTTCGACGCTGTCGAAACGCATCCCTGCGTTGGGGCCGTTGTTCGACCGCATCGGCGGCGAACAGGTCCGCAACATGGGCACGATCGGCGGCAATGTCGCCAACGGCTCGCCGATCGGCGACACGCCGCCGCCCTTGATCGTGCTCGGCGCACGGCTGACATTGCGCAAGGGCAAGAAGCGGCGCACGATCCCGTTGCAGGACTTCTTCATTGCCTATGGCAAGCAGGATCGCCAGCCGGGCGAGTTCGTCGAGGCCGTGCACGTGCCCGTGCCGGCAAAGGACGTGAAATTCGCCGTCTACAAGGTCACCAAGCGCCGCGACGAGGACATCACCGCGACCTTGGGTGCCTTCTGTCTGGCTCTGGCCAAGGACGGCACGGTGGCCGATATCCGCATCGCCTATGGCGGCATGGCGGCAACGCCGAAGCGGGCGTCGGCGGTTGAACGGGCTTTGATAGGCAAGATTTGGAGTGAAGCGACGGTGGCGGCAGCGATGGCCGAATACGCCAAGGATTTCACGCCGCTCACGGATATGCGCGCGACCGCCGAATATCGAGCGCTGGCGGCAAAGAACCTCTTGCTGCGTTTTTACGTCGAGACGACCGGAACGAAAGCGCCGTTCCAGGTATCACGCAGCGAGGCGGCCTGATGAACAAGCACGCACCATCAAACCTCAAGGCCGAGAAGATCGTCGGCGGCGTCGCTACCGACCAGCGGCATGATTCCGCCCACAAGCATGTCAGCGGCGGCGCCGTCTATATCGACGACATGCCGGAGCCGGCCGGCACCCTGCATGCCGGCCTTGGCCTGTCCAAGGTGGCGCATGGCGTTCTGAAAAGCGTCGACCTCTCGGCGGTGCGCGCGGCCCCTGGTGTCGTCGACGTGCTGACTTATGCCGACGTGCCGGGTGAGAACGATGTCTCGCCCAGCAACATGCATGACGATCCGGTTCTGGCGGAAGGCAAGGTGCAGTTCTTCGGCCAGCCGATCTTCGCGGTGATTGCCGAGACGCGCGAGGCAGCCCGGCGCGCCGCGCGCCTGGCCAGGATCGAATATGACGAGCTTCCCGCCGTGATCGACATCTGGGACCTTGATCCGGCGAAGGACAAGCAGGTGACCACGCCGCTGATCTTGCGGCGCGGCGATGCGGCTGCGGCAATCAAGGCAGCGCCCCGCCGCATCAAGAACCGGATGTGGCTTGGCGGCCAGGACCATTTCTACCTCGAAGGCCAGGTGTCTCTCGCCATCCCCGGCGAGGACGACGAGGTCACCGTCTATTGTTCGACCCAGGGGCCGAGCGAGACGCAGCATCTGGTCGCCCACACGCTTGGCGTGCCGAGTAACGCGGTGACGGTGGAAGTGCGCCGCATGGGCGGCGGCTTCGGCGGCAAGGAAACGCAGGCCAACCAGTGCGCCGCGATCGCCGCGATCGCCGCCAAGAGGCTGAAGCGGGCGGTCAAGATCCGGCTCGACCGCGACGAGGACATGACCGCCACCGGCAAGCGGCACGATTTCGCCATCGACTACGAGGTCGGCTTCGACGACGAGGGCAATATTCTCGGCGTCGATTTCACTTACGCCTTGCGCTGCGGCTTCTCCGCCGACCTGTCCGGCCCGGTCGGCGACCGTGCGCTGTTCCACTGCGACAACGCCTATTTCTATCCCGCGGTGCTGGCCAAGTCCGCGCCGCTCTACACCAACACCGTCTCCAACACCGCGTTCCGCGGCTTCGGCGGCCCGCAAGGCATGGTCGGCGCCGAGCGTGTCATCGACGAGGTCGCCTTCGCGGTCGGCAAGGATTCGCTCGAAATCCGCAAGCTGAATTTCTACGATCCGATGGAAGCGATCGGCGGCCGCAACGTCACCCCTTATCACCAGAAGGTCGAGGACTGCATCATCCAGCGCATCGTGGCGGAACTGGAAGACAGCGCCAACTATGCGCGCCGCCGTCGCGAGATTTCCGCATTCAACGCCAACAGCCGCTTCGTCAAGCGCGGCCTGGCGCTGACGCCGGTCAAGTTCGGCATCTCCTTCACCAAGACCGAGGCCAACCAGGCCGGCGCGCTGGTGCATGTCTATGCCGATGGTTCGGTGCACATGAACCATGGCGGCACCGAAATGGGGCAGGGCCTGCATCTCAAGGTGGCGCAAGTCGTTGCGGAGGAGTTCCAGATCGACCTCGATCGCGTGAAGATCACCGCCACCACCACCGCCAAGGTGCCCAACACCGCGCCGACGGCTGCGTCCTCGGGCGCCGACCTCAATGGCATGGCGGCGCAGAACGCGGCGCGCCAGATCCGCCGCCGGCTGACCGACTTCGCCGCCGAGAAATATCAGATCCCTGTCGACCAGGTGTTGTTCCTGCCAAACCGGGTGCGCGTCGGCAACCAGGAGGTCAGCTTCAACGATCTGGTCAAGCAGGCCTATATCGCACGTGTGCAGCTCTCGGCCGCCGGCTTCTACAAGACGCCGAAGATCCACTGGGACCGCAGCAAGGGCCAGGGCCACGCCTTCTATTACTACGCCTATGGCGCGGCCTGCGCCGAAGTGTCGGTCGACACGCTGACCGGCGAATATGTCGTCGAGCGCGCCGATATCCTGCACGACTGCGGCCGTTCGCTGAACCGGGCCATCGACCTCGGCCAGGTCGAGGGCGGCTTCATCCAGGGCATGGGCTGGCTGACGACGGAGGAACTGTGGTGGGACGACAAGGGCCGGCTGCGCACGCACGCGCCGTCGACCTACAAGATTCCGCTGGCGTCGGACCGACCGAAGATCTTCAACGTGGCGCTGACCGACTGGTCGCAGGCCTATGAGCCGACCATCCATCGCTCCAAGGCGGTCGGCGAACCGCCGCTGCCGCATGGCATGGCGGTGCTGCACGCGCTGTCGGACGCAGTGGCCAGCGTCGCCGACCACAAGATCTGCCCGCGTCTCGACGCGCCGGCGACACCCGAACGCGTGCTGATGGCGATCGAGCGGCTGAAGCGGGAGGCTTCAGAGCCTTCCTGAGGCCAAAACGTGCAAATCGCGCCGAAAAATACTATATTTCCTGGATGGAAGTGCAGGCGATGAACTCGAAGGTTCAAGAGCTGAAAGTGTTTCTCGACCATGCCGGTCGGGTCGCGCTTGTCGAAGTTGCGGCGGCAAAGGGTTCGACGCCGCGCGAGGCCGGTGCGTTCATGCTTGTCTCGCCATCGGCGATTTTCGGCACCATTGGAGGCGGTCAGCTCGAATATATGGCGATCGATAAGGCGCGGCAGATGCTGGGCTCTTTGCGCTCCGCATCTTTCAGCGAGTTTGCCGATGTCGGCGCCGCCCCTCATCCGCCTGCCGGCACCTTCTCCCCGTATAGTGACGGGGAGAAGGGAAGCGGCCGTAACGCCGGCGACCCCCTCTCCCCGTCCTTACGGGGAGAGGGTAAGGGTGAGGGGCAGCGCGACGCTGACGAAGCTGGCGTCACGCTCGACGTTCCGCTCGGGCCGGAAATCGGCCAGTGCTGCGGGGGTCGGGTCAAGGTGTTGATCCGCTTGGTCGACGGCACAATCGAGGAAAAGCTGATGGCGCACGCTGAATCGGAGGAGGCGCATCTGCCGCATGTCTATATCTTCGGCGGCGGCCATGTCGGCCAAGCGCTCGCGTCGACCATTGCGCTTCTTCCCGTGCATGGCGTCGTCATCGAGACACGCGCCGAGGCATTGGAAGGCATGCCGGAAACCGTCGAGACGCGGCTGACGCCGATGCCCGAGGCAGAGCTGCGCAACGCCCCGGCCGGCACCGCCTTCGCCGTCCTTACGCATGACCACGCGCTCGATTTCCTGATCGTCGCCGAAGCGCTGAAACGCGACGACGCGGCCTATGTCGGCATGATCGGTTCGAAGACCAAGAAAGCGACCTTCAGGCACTGGTTCCTGAAATCGGCCGACGGCACGGAGACCGAATTCGCCCGCCTCGTCTCGCCGATCGGCGGCGACGCCGTCAAGGACAAGCGTCCGCCGGTTATTGCCGCGCTCGCCGCCGCCGAGATCATGACGGCGCTGGTCATCCACAATGCGGCTTCGAACGCAGAGCATCACGCTCCGCATGACAGGGTGACCGCCGGCTAGCTCGGTCGCCTGAGGCCCAGATGCGCGCGCAGCGTGGCGCCTTCATACGCCTTGCGGAACAGGCCGCGCCGCTGCAGTTCCGGCACGACCAGCGTGGCAAAGGCATCGAGTTCGCCGGGAAAATAAGACGGCATGACGTTGAAGCCGTCGGCGGCACCGCCTTCGAACCGCGCCTGCAACTCGTCCGCCACCTGGACCGCGGTTCCCACGATGCGCCAATGGCCGCGCGCGCCGGCGAAATGCCGCGCCAGCTGGCGAATGGAAAGGCCATCGCGGCGCGATTGCTCGACGACCAGGGCCTGCCGGCTTTTCATGCCCTCGCTCTCGGGCAAGTCGGGCAGCGGACCGTCGAGCGGATGGCGCCAGAGGTCGGATATGCTGAGATAGCTGGACAGCAGCGCCACGCCGACGTCGTCGGGGATCAATTCCTGCAATTCCTCGAATTTTTCGCGGGCCTCGGCTTCGGTCTCCGCCACCACGGGCGCGACACCGGGCATGATCTTGATGTCATCGGGTTCACGCCCATACGCCGCCATGCGCCCCTTGAGGTCGTCGTAAAAGGCCTTCGCCTCCTCGAAGGTCTGTGCCGCCGTGAACACCACGTCGGCGGTGCGGGCGGCGAGGTCGCGGCCGACGTCGGAAGCGCCGGCCTGGACCATGACAGGCGCGCCTTGCGGCGAGCGCGGCAGATCGAGCGGATCGCGGACCGAAAAACTCTGTCCGTCATGGCCTGCCTTGCCGCGCCACAACCCTGTCACCGCCTCGGCGAACTCGCGCGCCCGCTCATAGCGGTCGGCATGAGGCTTGAGGCCGGCTGCGCCGAAATTGGCGGCTTCGATCTGACTGGCCGAGGTCACCAGGTTCCAGCCGGCCCGGCCGCCGCTCAGGTGATCGAGCGAGAGGAAGGTCCGCGCCAGGCCGTAAGGCTCGTTGTAGCTGGTCGACGCGGTGGAAACGAGGCCGATGCGGCTGGTCTGGACAGCCAGCGCCGAAAGCAGGCTGATCGGCTCGAAGCCGATCGAGCGCGACGTCTGGCTGGCAATGTCGACATTGGCCTCGCGCAGGCCGGCGGCGTCCTCGCAGAAGATCATGTCGAACTTCGCCGCTTCAGCTGTGCGCGCCAGCGCCATGTAGTGATCGATGTCGATGCCAGCTTTCACATGCGCCTTCGGATGGCGCCAGGCGGCGATGTGATGGCCCGTCGCCCACAGGAAGGCGCCGAGCTTCATTTGCGCGGTCATTGGTCACCTCCGCCGGCAAGGCCGAGATGCGAGCGCAAGGTGGTGCCGGGATGGTTTTCTCGAAGCAGCCCGCACCGCCGCAACTCCGGAAGAACACGATCGATCAAATCGTCGAACACCGAAAGCTGCGCCGGCAAGCGGATGTTGAAGCCGTCGCAGCTCTTAGAGAAGGATTTTTCTTCCAGCCTGTCGGCCAGCCCGCTGACGCCGTCAGCGGTGAGCGAGATATCAGCCAATATCTTCACCGCATCCGGCTCGCGCCCACAGGCGGAAACCCGGCGCTTCAAATCACCATGACACGCCTTGTCTTCTGCCGCCGCCCGTTCGTCCAGCAGAACGACATCGGCGGTGCGGGCTGCAAAGTCGAGGTCGCCTTCGGTGAGATCGGACAGCACCAGCACCGGCGCGTCCTGCGGCGACCGCGCGACATTCAGCGGCCCGCGCACGGAGAAGAACTCGCCCTTGTGGTCGAGCAGGTGCATTCCTTGCGGATCATGGAAGCGGCCGCCGTCCCTGTCGAACAGCAGCGCGTCCGCGTCCCAGCCCTGCCAGAGCCCTTGAACGATGCCGATATATTCCTCCGAGCGGCGGCGAAAATCATCGGCTGAAAACCCGTCGGGTCGGCTGAAATTGGCGGCCTCTCGCGGTGTCTGCGCCAGCGTCGCGTTCCAGCCCGCGCGGCCATGGCTGATCATGTCGAGCGAGGCAAAGCGGCGCGCGAGATTGTAGGGCTGGTGAGCGATCGTCGAGGCGCTGGCGACGAGACCGATCTTTTCGGTCACGGTCGCCAGCGCGGCGATGAGAGTGGTCGCCTCGAACGGACTGCTCGGCGCGGCGCCATGCGGCGCGGAGTCGTCGAGGATGATCATGTCCAGCCCCGCCGCCTCGGCCTCCCGGGCGAAGCCGGCCAGATCGCTGAAAGTGAGCGCTTGCCCGGTTGCGAGGGCAATGTTGAGCGAAGCGGCGAGATGCGTTGTGGCGCCGTCGGTCATGGATGGTTCCTGGGGGAAGGCATGCGGGAACTATGTTCGCCGCATGCCCCAATGGCAACCGCTGGCGCTGGGCCAACCGCCGGCCATGTGCCGGCCAGCAGTCACGTTTCGGCTGGCTCTCAAACACCTCGAAAATTAGCTGAAACATCCGCCGCGTCGTCATCCACGGGCGGAGCAGCCGCGAAGCGGCGTCGCGCAGACCCGAGGATCCATGCCGCGGCGTCAAGGCGCTGCCACGGTGCAGAATTCTGCTCCGTTGCACTTTACGGCGAAAGTCACGGAATGGATCCTCGGGTCTGCGCTCCGCTTCGCGTCGCTCCGCCCGTGGATGACGAAGTCGAGGGCCTTCGGCCGATCCCGTAGCAACGCGACCGCCCCTCACTTGCCCGCCAGAATGTCCTTGATCAGCCTTTGGCAACGCTCGGCCATGAAGTCGAGCAATAGCCGCACCTTGGGATCCTGCAGCTTCTTGTGCGGATAGACGGCGGCGAACTGCACCGGCGTTGGCGGGGTGCTGGTCAGGATCACTTTCAGCCGCTGGTCGCGGATGAACGGCTCGACCTCGAAGCGCGGTTTGTTGATGATGCCGCGCCCCGACAGCGCCCAGCCGGTCAGCACGTCGCCATCATCGGTGTCATAGGGCCCATGCACCTCGAATTTCTGCGGGCCGGTGGGCGTTTGCAAGGTCCAGACATATTCGCGCGCGCCGGAATAGCGCAGCATCAGGCAGTCATGCTTCCTGCCGATCAGCTCCTGCGGCTCCGTCGGCTCGCCGCGCGCTTCCAGATATTTGGGTGCGGCGACCAGCACGCGCTCGCATTCCATGATGCCGCGCATCCTGAGGCTGGAATCCTCGATGATCCCTAACCGGAAGGCGACGTCGATGCCTTCCTTCATGATGTCGACATTGTGGTCCGAGAGCCTCAGCCGCACCTCGACGTCAGGGTATTTGTCGTGAAAATCGGGAATGCCCGACGCCACCAGCCGGCGCCCGAGGCCGAGCGGTGCGGTGACGCGGATGGTGCCACGCGGCTGGCCGGACAGCGCCGAGACGGCCGCTTCCGCCTCGGTGATCGCCTCCAGCACCTGCTTGGCGCCGGAATAGAAAACAGTGCCGTGCTCGGTCGGCATCAATTGCCGGGTGGTGCGGTTGAACAGCCGCACGCCGAGATGCTTCTCCAGTTCCTTGATGCGGTTGGAGGCGACCGCCGGCGAAATGCGCATGTCGCGGCCGGCCGCCGACAGATTGCCGAGCTCGACGACGCGGACAAAGACGGCGATGTTGTCGAGATAGGCCATGCGGATCGGCACCCTTCACCGGTTTGCGGTGATCAACCTAGTATTTTCCATTTTTTTTTGAAAGTCATCGTACACCTCGCCTCTTTTCGTTTGCGCCCCACACCGTAAAGTCATCGGATCGGCAGGGACGATTTCAATGATGGATTTCGCGATTTTCTGGGACTGGCTGAGCTTCGCCGTGCGCTGGCTGCACGTCGTTACCGGCATCGCCTGGATCGGCTCGTCCTTCTACTTCGTCGCGCTCGATCTTGGCCTGCGCCAGCGGCCCGGCATGCCGGTCGGCGCCTTCGGCGAGGAATGGCAGGTGCATGGCGGCGGCTTCTACCACATCCAGAAATACCTGGTGGCGCCGGCCGAGATGCCCGAGCACCTGACCTGGTTCAAATGGGAATCCTATGCCACCTGGCTGTCCGGCTTCGCCATGCTGTGCGTGGTCTATTACGCCGGAGCCGATCTGTTCCTGATCGATCCCAATGTGCTGCCGATGTCGGTGCCGGTGGGCATTCTGTTGTCGATGGCCACGATCGGCGTCGGCTGGGTGGTCTATGATCTCCTGTGCCGCTCGCCGCTTGGCAAAAGCGACACCGGCCTGATGCTGGTGCTCTATTGCGTGCTGGTCTTCATCGCCTGGGGGCTGACGCACCTGTTCACCGGCCGCGCCGCCTTCCTGCATCTGGGCGCGATCACCGCGACGATCATGTCGGCCAATGTCTTCATGGTCATCATTCCCAACCAGAAGATCGTCGTCGCCGACCTCATCGCCGGCCGCAAGCCTGATCCGAAATACGGCAAGATCGCCAAGCAGCGCTCGCTCCACAACAATTATTTGACGCTGCCGGTACTGTTCCTGATGCTGTCGAACCACTATCCGCTGGCATTCGGGACTGAGTTCAACTGGGTCATCGCCTCGCTGGTGTTCATCATCGGCGTCCTCATCCGCCACTATTTCAACACCGTGCACAAGCGTGCCGGCAACCCGCACTGGACGTGGCTCGGCGCCCTTGTCCTGTTCATCATCATCATCTGGCTGTCGACCGTGCCGAAGGTGCTGACCGGTGAACCGAAGGTGTCCGCCTCGGCGCAGGTCTATATCGCCTCGGCGCATTTCCCGGCGGTGCGCGACACCGTTCTCGGCCGCTGTTCGATGTGCCATGCGGCCGAGCCGGTCTATGAAGGCATCTATCATGCGCCCAAGGGCGTGATGCTCGACACCGACGCCGGCATCGCCGACCATGCCCGCGAGATCTATCTGCAGGCCGGCCGCAGCCACGCCATGCCGCCGGCTAATGTTAGCCAGATCACCGACAAGGAACGGGCGCTGCTGGTCGCCTGGTTCGAAGGCGCGGGGAAATAAGCATGACCTCGACACTTCTGCGCGGCCGCACCCTGTCCTTCGTGCGCTGGCCGCAAACCATCGACGACCACTCAGCCTGGCGCTACGAGGAGGATGGCGGCCTGCTGATAAGCGATGGCAGGATCGTTGCATCAGGCGCCTATGCCGATGTCGAGAAACAGGCCGGCGAGGGCGTCAAAAAGATCGACCATCGGCCGCATCTGCTGCTGCCGGGTTTTATCGATACGCATGTGCATTTCCCGCAGATGCAGGTCATCGCCTCCTATGGCGCCGAACTGCTCGACTGGCTGAACACCTACACCTTTCCCGAGGAAACAAAATTCGCCAACGCGCAGCATGGCCGCCGCATCGCGCGGCTGTTTCTTGATGAAACGGTGCGCCACGGCACAACGACGGTTGCCGCCTACTGTTCGGTGCACAAGGCCTCGGCGGAAGCCTTCTTCGCCGAGTCGCACGCGCGCGACATGCTCAACATCGCCGGCAAGGTGATGATGGACCGCAATGCGCCCGAAGGCGTGCTCGACACGCCGCAGACCGGCTATGACGACACCAAGGCGCTGATCAAGGAGTGGCACGGCAAGGGGCGGCAGCACTATGCCATAACGCCGCGCTTCGCCATCACCTCCTCGCCGGAGCAGATGGAGATGGCCGGCGCGCTGTGCCGCGAACATCCCGACCTGCACATGCAGACGCATCTGTCGGAAAATCACGCCGAGATCGCCTTCACGCAACAGCTTTATCCCTGGTCGCGCGACTACACCGACGTTTACGAGCACTATGGGCTGCTGGGCAAAAAGAGCCTTTTCGGCCACTGCATCCATCTGTCGGAGCGCGAGGCGGACGCGCTGGCGGACAGCGGTTCGGTGGCCGTGTTCTGCCCAACCTCGAACCTGTTCCTCGGCTCGGGCCTGTTCGACTACCAGCGCTTTCGCCGCCGCGACAAGCCGTTGCGCATCGCGGCCGCCACCGATGTCGGTGGCGGCACCAACTATTCGATGCTGCGCACCATGGACGAGGGCTACAAGGTGATCGCCCTGAACGGCGAGAAGCTCAACCCTTTCCAGTCCTTCTGGCAGATCACGCGCGGCAATGCCGAGGCGCTATCTGTCGTCGAGAAGATCGGCACGCTGGAGGAAGGCACCGATGCCGACATCGTCGTACTTGATGCCAGGGCGACGCCGGCCATGCGGCTCAGGATGGAAACGGTCGAGACGCTGGCGCAGGAACTGTTCCTGCTGCAGACGCTGGGCGATGATCGAGCCGTGCGCGAGGTCTATGTCGCGGGGCGGGCGGCCAAGAGCGACATCGCAATTTAGCGCTGCGGTGTGTTGCCTGCTTGACCCGGCGGCAGCCATCGGTCAAAGCGTGCGGCGAAGTTGACAGGGGAACGACATGACCGTTGCTGACGACATCGCTCTGATCAAGAAACAGGAAGAGACCCTTGTCTTCACGGCCTTCGACGAGGCCGTCGCCTTCAAGCTCGGTTCGGCGATCCGTGATCGCGCGCTGGCTGAGAACCTGCCCGTTATCGTCGACATCAGGACTTTCGACCGGCCGCTCTTCTATGCCGCCATGCCGGGGTCGAATGCATCCAATCCCGACTGGGCGCGGCGCAAGATCAATGTCGTCAAGCGCTACCTCAAAAGCACCTACCGTCTGGTTCTGGAGCAGCAGCGTCCCGACCGCACCTTCAAGATCGGCGAGGGGCTGGATATTGCGGACTACGTGCTGGCCGGCGGCGGCTTCCCGGTCGCGGTCAAGGGTGCCGGTGTCATCGGCGTGATCGCGGTGTCTGGCCTGCCGGAGCGCCAGGATCATGGCGTGGTGGTCGATGCGCTGTGCGATCACCTGGGTATAGACAGGCGCGAGCTGGCGTTGTCCGCGGACCCCGAATGACCGTGCCCGATCCCAAGGTTTTTCTTACCTCGATCTTCAATGCCGCGGTCGCCGCTGCCGATCCGGAGCGAACCATCCGCGACCATTTGCCGTCCAGACCCAGGGGCCGCACCATCGTCATCGGCGCCGGCAAAGGCTCGGCACAGATGGCGGCGGCCTTCGAGAAGGTCTGGGACGGTCCGATCGACGGGCTGGTCGTCACCCGCTACGGCTATGGCGCCAGATGCGAGCGCATCGAGATCATCGAGGCCGCGCATCCGGTGCCGGACGCCGCCGGGCTCGAGGCCTCGCGGCGACTGCTGGAGAAAGTGCAAGGGCTCACAGCGGACGACCTGGTCGTGGCGCTGATTTCCGGCGGCGGTTCGGCCCTGCTGCCGTCTCCGGCCGCCGGCCTGACGCTGGCCGACGAAATTGCCGTCAACGAGGCGCTGCTTGCTTCCGGCGCGCCGATCGCGGCGATGAACACCATCCGCAAGCATCTCTCCGCCATCAAGGGTGGCCGGCTGGCCGCTGCCGCATGGCCGGCCAAGGTGGTGTCGCTGGTTGTCTCCGACATCCCCGGCGACAATCCGGCCCTGGTGGCGTCCGGCCCGACCGTTCCCGATACCGGCAGCCGTGACGGCGCGCTGGCCTCGATATCCGCCTATGGCATGAAATTGCCGGACGCCGTCATGGCGCACATCCAGTCGCCGGCGGCCGACGCACCAGATCCTGACGATCAGCGCTTTGCGCGCAACGAGGTGCATCTGATCGCCTCGGCCGGCGTATCACTGGAAGCGGCGGCGGCGGAAGCCAAGCGGCAAGGTATCGAGGCGGTCATCCTCTCCGATGCCATCGAGGGAGAAGCGCGCGAGGTCGGCGGCGTCCATGCGGCAATCGCCCGCGAAGTGGCGACCCGCAACCGGCCGTTCTCGAAGCCGGTTCTGATCCTTTCGGGTGGTGAGACCACCGTGACTTTACGGGCAAAGGGCAAAGGTGGCCGCAATTCGGAATTCCTGCTCGCCTTCGCCATCGGCATCAATGGCGTAGAGGGTATTCACGCCTTTGCCGCGGATACTGACGGCATCGATGGCTCCGAAAACAATGCCGGCGCCTTCGCCGACGGCTCAACCGTTTCGCGCATGCGGGCGGCGGGTGTGGATGCCAAGGCAATGCTGGCCGGCAACAATGCCTGGACGGCCTTCAATGCCGTCGGCGATCTCTTCGTGCCCGGCCCGACCGGCACGAACGTCAATGATCTCAGGGCAATTCTCGTCCGTTAAAGGCTGGTGCGTCCCCTCTCCCAAACGCAAGCGCTGCCCCTCATCCGCCTGCCGGCACCTTCTCCCCGTATAGTGACGGGGAGAAGGACGCTAACTGCGTCTTGGAGCTTTTTCTTGCAACGATGGTGATTGACGAAAGCGCAGGGCACAGCCCCTTTCTCCCCGTCACTACACGGGGAGAAATGTCCGGCAGGACAATGAGGGGCGGCGCCAACCGCTCGATCCTTATCCAGCGCTCGGACCTGATGGATCAAGTCGACATAAGCTTCCTCACCTGCTTTATATCCTGCAAAAACCGCTCGCGTTCGGCTTCTTTATCGGCGTGATCCCGGATGCGCAGGATGAAGGAGGGGTGGATGGTGATGAAGACGCGCAAGCCATCCTCGCGTTCGATCACCTGGCCGCGCATCTTGGTCACCGGGATCGCCTTGCCAAGCAGCGACAGCGCCGCCGTCGCACCGAGCGCCACGGCGAGATTCGGCTTGATCAGGTCAAACTCTTGGTCGATCCACCAGCGGCAGGCTTGAACCTCGCCGGCATTCGGCTTGGAATGGATGCGGCGTTTTCCGCGCGGCTCGAACTTGAAATGCTTGACCGCGTTGGTGACATAGACCTTCAGGCGGTCGACCCCGGCATCGTTCAAGATTGCATCGAACACTTTGCCCGCCGGGCCGACGAATGGCTGGCCGGCGAGGTCTTCCTGGTCGCCCGGCTGTTCGCCGACAAAAATCACCTTGGCATTGTCGGGCCCTTCACCAAATACGGTCTGCGTCGCATCGCGCCAAAGCGGGCAGCGGCGGCAGCCCTTCGCCGCTTCGCGCAACTCGGAAATCGAGCTGGCGTCATCGTCTTCCGATGCGGCCGGCCCACCCTTCGGCCAGTGCCTCGCCTGCACCTTGGCGTGGTGCGGCGCGGGCGTTGTCGGCATCTTCGCAATCATATCTCTGGCGGCCTTGTCCGCTCCCGCGATCAAGTCAGGAATGAGCGAGGCCTCGGGAAGGTTCCGCCAATATTTCTTCGGCATCTCCTTCTGCATGGCCTTCACCTTCAGCCGCGCCGGATTGAAGATGTTCTCGAAATAGGTCCGCCACAGCGCTTCGGTGTCGTCCTGGTCAGGCGCGTCGGTCTTGGCGGCGCCCGGTCCGATCGCTAGCCTTTCGCCATCCCAGTCGGCGGAGGCGTAAGGCGTCAGGATCGTCCAGCGCATGCCGGTAAAACGCCGGACGAAGAAATCCGCATTGCGCTCGACGATGAAATGGTCGGGCTCGAACCAGGCGACATAGCGTTCCTCCTCGCCATCGCCGATCTTCCGGAAGCGGACGAAGGCATGCATCTTGTGGCTATCGCGCCGCACCGCCTTTTCCATCGCCTCGAGCCGCCTGGTATCGGGATCCGATGCGATCGCCAGCAGCTTGGGCTCTGTGCGCAGCCGCCACAACAGCCGGTAGAGGAAGGCGAAACGGCGGGGGTCGCAATGGCAGAAGGCGGTTTCAGCGTGCTCGATAAAGTCGCGCGGCACAGCGAGCTGCGCGCCCTGGGGCACGTCAGGCAAATCGCTTTGCGGCCGGTCTGAACCGGCTGCGACACGCCAGCCGATATCCTCGGGTCTGACCTCATTCAGCGCCAGCCGTCGAGCCGCGTCGCGCCAGCCGGCGAAATCGGTCTGGCTTTCAAGCCAAACTGTGTAGCGGGCGAGGTCGAGCTCCGCTGGCAGCATGGTCAAAACAGCGCCAGTTGTTCGCAGGATTGCTCGATCTTGCCGCGCAGGCCGGCCTTGTCGGTCAGCGCACCTGGCGACCAGCCTTCGGCGATGATGAAGGGCCGTAGCTTGGCGATCGAATGGCAGAGCCTGCCGACATCCTCGAGCCGCAGCCGCCGGTGGCGGCGGGTTTCCAGAATCTTCGCCACCACCTTGGTTCCCAGGCCGGGCACGCGCAGCAACGCTTCGCGGTCGGCGCGGTTGACGTCGACGGGGAAGCGTCCCCGGTTGCGCAGCGCCCAGGCAAGCTTCGGGTCGATGGCGAGATCGAGCATGCCGTCGCTGCTGCCGGCCAGGATTTCCGGTTGAGAAAATCCGTAGAAGCGCATCAGCCAGTCGGCCTGGTAGAGCCGGTGTTCACGCATCAGCGGCGGCTTCTGCAACGGCAGCGAAGACGAGGCATCGGGGATCGGACTGAAGGCCGAATAATAGACGCGCCGCAGGTGGTAACTGCCATAAAGCCGGGCGCTGGTGTGCAGGATGCCGTCGTCGGAGGTCTTGTCCGCGCCGATGATCATCTGCGTCGACTGGCCGCCCGGCGCGAAGCGTTCGCGCTTTTTGGTCCGCAGCGTCGGCTCGGCCTTCTCCTCCATCTTCCGGCGCAGGTTGGCCATCGAGAGCCGGATTGTCTCCGGCCTCTTTTCCGGCGCCAGCTTCTTCACACCCTCGTCGGTGGGCAATTCGATATTGATCGACAAGCGGTCGGCATAGAGCCCGGCCTTCTCCACCAGGTCCGCCGAACTCTCGGGGATGGTTTTGAGATGAATATAACCGGAGAATTTTTCCTCCAGCCGCAGCCTCCGCGCCACCTCGACCATTTCCCCCATGGTTTCATCAGGCGAGCGGATGACGCCCGAGGACAGGAAAAGGCCTTCGATATAATTGCGCCGGTAGAAATCCATGGTCAGCTTCACCACCTCGTCGATGCCGAAGCGGGCGCGCCGGACATTCGACGACGAGCGGTTGATGCAATAGCTGCAGTCGTAGATGCAGAAATTGGTCAGCAGGATTTTCAGCAGCGAAATGCAGCGGCCGTCCGGCGCGTAGGAATGGCAGATGCCCATGCCTTCGGTGGAGCCGACGCCGCCGGACTTCAGCGAATCCTTTTTTGCGGAGCCCGATGAGGCGCAGGAGGCATCGTACTTGGCGGCGTCGGACAGGATTGCCAGTTTTTCACGGATGGTGAGAACACTCATTTGTTCATGATATGTTCTGATCAATCATCACGCCATCTCATTTGATGGTGACGGCGAAAAAGTGATCGCCGCCGGGTCGCCCAGCCGTCAGACTTCGTGCAGGTAGAGGTGATAGTCCAGTTCACTGACCGTGCGGGCCACGCGCAGGTATTCGGACTGCTTGATCGCAACGAAGGTGCGGTGCAGGTCCTCGCCGAGCGCGCCCTTCAGGAAACTGGACGCCCTGGCCGCTTCGATTGCCGCGCGCCAATCGGCTGGCATCGTCGTACGGGTGACGGCAGCCTCATAGCCATTGCCGGTCGTTTCGGGGCCCGGATCGAGCCCTTCGTCGAGGCCTTTGACGATGCCGGCGAGCACCGTCGCGGCGATCAGATAGGGATTGGCGTCGACGCCGGACGGCCGGTGCTCGATGCGCCGGTTTTTCGCATCGCCCGCCGGCACGCGCAGCGCCACCGAGCGGTTGTTGACGCCCCAGGTCGGCGCCACCGGTGCGTAGGATTGCGAGACGAAGCGGCGCCAGGAATTGGCGTGCGGCGCAAACACGAGCATCGATTCCGCCATGGTCTGGATCAGGCCGCCAAGGCCACGCAGCAGCGGCAGCGACCAGTTCTCGCCGGTGGCTTCCGAAAAGACGTTTCGGCCATCCTTGTCCTGCAGCGACACGTGGAAATGCATGCCGGAGCCGGCATATTTCTCGATCGGCTTGGCCATGAAGCAGGCGGTGACACCGTGCCGGCGCGCCTGCGCCCGCACCAGCCGCTTCAGCATGACTAGGTCGTCGGCCGCCCGCATCACGTCCTTGCGGTAGTTCAGCGTCAGCTCGTACTGGCCAGGCGCATATTCGGAAATCACCGTCTCGGCCGGGATGCCTTGCGCCTTGGCGGCGGCGTAGATGTCGGAGAACAGCGGCTCCATGCCGTGCAGATGGTCGACGGAATAGACTTCGGTCTTGCCCGAGACGCGGCCATCGAGCACCGCGCGCGCCGGCTGCACCTTGCCATCGGCATCACGCTCATTGGCCAGCAGAAAAAACTCGAGTTCGAAGGCGCCGGCCGGATGGAGGCCCTTGGCAGCCAGTATGTCGACCTGCCGGGCGAGCGCCAGCCGCGGGTCCGACGACATTGGCTGGCCGTCGAGATGATACATCGCCATCAGCACCTGGCCGCGCGGCGGGTTCGTACCGTAAAGCGGCACCAGCGTGCCGGGAATCGGCCAGGCCCGGAGATCGCCGTCGCCGCTGTCCCAGATCAGCCCGGTTTCGTGCACATCCTCGCCGGTGATGTCGAGGCCGAGGATGGAGATCGGCATATGCCGGCCGCCTTCGAAAATGCTTTTCAGCTCATGCCGGCGCACGATCTTGCCGCGCCCGACGCCATTGGCGTCGGTCAGCACGATATCGAAGGCCTCGATCTCGGGATGGGCGTCGAGGAAGGCTTGCGCCTCGGTGGGCGTCGAGCCCGAAGGTGAAGTCATGATGGAACTCGGGTTGGCTTGAGGGGCTTGTCTCATGCCGCAAGCTTTGCCGCAACCGCGCCAAAGGCGCTGATCAGCCGGTTGACCTGGGCACCTGACGTCGCCGGCGAGATCAGCATCATGTTGTGGAAGGGTGCGATCAGCACGCCGCGATTGACCAGCGCGACATGGATGGCGGCTTCGAGTTCCGGCGCATGCGCGCCCTCCGCCTCGGCGCCATTGCGCAGCGGACCGGGCGCGCAGATGAACTCGACACGGGCCCCGACACGGGCGACATGCCAGGGCAGGCGGTAACGGTCGATCACGCCGGTCAGCCCGGCATCGAGCCGGCGCGCCAGATGATCCATGCGGTCGTAATTCTCCTGCGTCATCACCTCCTCGAGCGTGGCGCGCATGGCGGCGAACTGCAGCGGGTTGGCCGACAGCGTCGTGCCCATGCCGGAATAGCCAGGCTCTTTCGTCCTGTTGTAGTCGGCATAGCGCGAAGCGACTTCATCGCTCATGCCCCAGACGCTCGCCGGCACGCCGCCGGCAATCGGCTTGCCCAGAACGAACAAGTCCGGCTCCAGCCCATATTTCCTGGTGTAACCGCCCGGGCCGGTCGAGATCGTATGCGTCTCGTCGATCAAAAGCAGCGTGCCGGCAGCACGGGTCAACTGTCGCAGCGCCTCGTGGTAGCCGGGATCGGCAAGCACCATGCAGGAATTGGTCAGCACCGGTTCGGCGATGACGCAAGCGACATCCCTGTCGTTGAGCGCGGCTTCCAGTGCGGCGACATCGTTGAACTCGATGACCTTGGCCGTGCGGGTCAGGTCGCGGAATTCGCCCGCCAGTCCTGGCCGGTTGACCTGGATACCGTCGATCAGCCGCACCATCGTCTCGTCCACCGAGCCGTGATAGCAGCCATTGAAGACCAGGATTTTCTCTCGTCCAGTGATGGCGCGGGCGACGCGCAGCGCGAAGCGGTTGGCGTCGGTCGCCGTCGTCGCGATCTGCCAGAACGGCAGGCCGAAGCGCTGCTGCAGCAGCGGTCCGATGGCCAGCGCATCTTCGGATGGCAGCATATAGGTCAGGCCGCGCCCGGCCTGGCGGCGAATGGCGCGTGCCACTGCCGGCGGCGAGTGGCCGAACATCGAGCCGGTGTCGCCGAGGCAGAAATCGTCGAGCCTGTTGCCGTCCACGTCGGTGATCGTGGCGCCCCTGGCGCTGTCCACCAGGATCGGAAACGGCGTCGGCCAGTCATTCATCCAGTGCATAGGCACGCCGCCGAAGAAGCCGGGCAGGCCGTTGCCGACCTTGGCCTGCGATTTCGGCCGCGCCTTGCGGAAGGCAGCCCCTTCCGTCTCGCGCAATTGCGCGATGCGGTCGCGGCTGATGCCGCCGATGGTCTTTGAACTATCGCTGCTGTGCATGAAAACCCCTCTGGCTCATTCCTCTTAGCCAATCCACCTCCGCAACGGCAATTGGCCGTGCGTCTGTTCTGCATTGGCTCAGCCTTGGCCGGCGGCGCTTGACGCTCCGTGCGAAGTCGGCGCCAATGTGGACGGCAATTGGGCAAGGGAAATGCGGACGATCATCTGCGTGACGATACTGTTCCTGTCGGCCGGCACGGCGTTCGCCACCGGCGGCATCTGGTGCTCAGTCGATGATCCACAGGTCAAATTCCAGGTCGATGCCGGCGTCACCACCGGGATGGGCGGCCCGACCTTCAATTTTCGCGGTGATCTCGAAATCAAGGCCAGGCCCGCCGGCGATCAGCTGCGAAAGACCATTTTTGAGAACTCCAACCTCACCCAGTACTGGCTGGACAACAAGGAACTGCGGCTGAACATCTACCATGAGCAGGAGGTGGCCAAGACCTACAGTTCGGTCGAACTGACGATCCTGACCAAGGGCAGCGACGAGGGCGTCTATGATGGAAACTACAAGCTCGCCGTCTATGACAGCACGGCCGACAAGGACAGCGATGGCAAGCCGGTCGATCTGACCGGCAAGGTTTCCTGCGGCGCCGAGTAATCCGCTGGTTCAAGACTTAGGCAGTGATGTCGATGACGCCGCAGTCGCCGGCGGCACTGCCGAAGGCGACGCGCCGTTCTTCCTTGTCCCACATCATCGCGGTGATGGCGCCCTTGCCCGGGCGCCGCAAAAGCACTTCCTTGGCGTCGGAAAAGCGCACGGCCATAACCATGCCGTCATCATAGCCGACGGCGACGACATCCTGGCTCGGGTGGCAAGCAACCGCCGTCACCATGGCGTTGCCGCGCGTGCCGAGTTCCAGCGGCGCCTTGCCCATCGGCCCGTCCTTGGCCGAAAACGGCCAGACGATCGCCGCCGGCGCGCCGGAACTGGCCAGCCACTTGCCTTTGACACTCCACGACAGGCTTTTGACCTTGCCGGGATAGCCGCTCATGCGCATGTGCTTGCCGTCGGCGAGCTTCCAGCCATGCAGGGCGTTTTCCTGCATGGTGGTGACCAGAAAGGCGCCGTCCGGCGAGAAGGTGATGCCGGTGTGCGCGCCGGCCCATTCGAGTTCCACCGGCTTGCCTTCGGCGGCCGGGAAATGCAGCGTCGCGCCATTGTAGCGGGCGACGCCGAAGCGCATCCCCTTGGGCGAGAAGGCCAGCCCCTCGACCGAGCGCGGATGGGCAAATTCCCGGATCTTGCCATCGGCGAAGCGCACGAAGGCCGTCTTTCCCGTGGCATAGGCGATGGCGCCTTGCGGCCCGGCGGCAACGCTGGTGATCCATTTCTTGCCGGCGCTCGCCACCTCCCGGGTCTCACCTCCGGCTTTCACGGCAAACACCTTGCCGTCCTCGCCGCCGGTGATCAGCCGGTCGTTTGCCGCGTCATGGAAGGCCGCAAGCAGCCCATCATTGGCCTGCACGGTCTTGTGGCCATTGTCGAGCCGGTGGATAGCGCCATCGGCCAGCGCGAAATGCGGCACATCGCCAAGGAAGACGGCGGCGACGCAATGGCCTTCGAGATCGAGCGGGGCGACAGTGGGCATGATTATCTTTGTTCAGCTAGATGACAGTACAGAGGCGGCTTACTCGACGTTTGCGGTTCCGGCAACCGGAGGATCAGCGAAGTGCGAGAGGCTGTCATCAAAGCAGCCCCTTCGCCCGCAGATCGGTTGCGAACGTCGCCAATGGCATCACCAGGGTCAGATTCGATCCTTGGAGGCGCTCGGCTCCGTAGCTGGCATACCATCTTGCGGCCCGCTCGCTCTTGGCATCGATGATGAGCAGGATTCCGCCACCTTCGCCGGCCAGTCGCAAGCAGCGCAATGCCGCGGCGGCAAGCAGCTGACTTCCGAGCCCCTGTCCGGCGACTCTGCGGTCGGTCGCCAGCCGGGCAAGTTTGAAGCCGGAAACCTCGTGCCGCGCCAAACCTCTCGTCATCGCCTCGGGCATGGCTTCATGAGCAACGGCTGAAGGTGCGATCGTATAGCAGCCGAGGATCTGCTCCAAAGCCGCATCGTCGATCGCACAGAAGGTCTTGGCGGCATTTTGTTCGTGGCTTTGCCGCGCGTACCGCCGCAGAAAATCGTTCATCTGCGCATCGCCGCAATCGAACGAGGCCCGATCATGGCGTTTCGCGATCGGCTCCTCGTGCCAGGACGGAAGTGTCACAGAGTATCCGGCAAGGCCGCGATCGCCGCTCGGAGCTTGGCATTTGGTTTCGGCGGGTTCTCCAACAGGTCGAGTATACGTGTGAAATCGCGGTCGGATACTTTCGCAACCTCGGCTGCTTCGATTACCGCCTGTGCTTCGGGAACCACCTTGTTGAGAATGAAGTCGGTAACGTCCTGATGAGACAGTGCGGCAGCGCGCGCGATCATCGCCTTCTGCGCAGGCGCGATGCGGATTTGAAAGCGCTCAGTTTTATTGTCTGCCGACCTGGGCATCGGAAATCTCCTCAAACTCATGTACACATCCTATGTGTACATGAAGTCGACATCAACCCTTCAAGATCATCAATACGACTTTACGATGCCTGGCAGGCGTCAAAGCTCTTCTTCAGCCGTTCGGCGTCGAGTTCGCGGCCGATGAACACCAGCCGGCTCTCATGCTTTTCGCCGTCTTTCCAGGCGCGCTGGTGGTCGCCCTCGATGATCATGTGCACGCCCTGGATGACATAGCGCTCGTCATCGCCCTTGAGCGCGATGATGCCTTTCAGCCGCAGGATGTTGGGGCCTTCCATCTGAGTGATCTTCTCGATCCACGGGAAGAATTTCTTCGGGTCCATTTCGCCGCCGCGCAGCGACACCGACTGCACCGTCACGTCATGGATATCGGACGGATGCGCGTGATGGTGGTGGTCGTGCCCATCGTGGTCGTGATGATGATGGTCGTGATGATCATGATCGTGGTCATGGTGATCATGGTCGTCATGCGCCTCGAGGAAATGCGGGTCGTTTTCCAGCGCCCTGGACAGGTCGAAGGCGCCGCGGTCGAGCACTTCCGACAGCGCCACGCCGGCGCGTGTCGTGCGGTGGATCCTGGCCGCCGGATTGATGGCGCGGATCGTCGCCTCGACCTTGGCGAGTTCTTCGGGGGTGACGAGGTCGGTCTTGTTGAGCACGACGACGTCAGCGAAGGCGATCTGGTCCTCGGCTTCCTTGGAATCCTTGAGCCGCAGCGGCAGGTGCTTGGCGTCGACCAGCGCCACCACGGCATCGAGCTTGGTCTTGGAGCGCACGTCGTCGTCCATGAAGAAGGTCTGCGCCACCGGCACTGGATCGGCGAGCCCGGTGGTTTCGACGACGATGGCGTCGAAGCGGCCGGGCCGCCGCATCAGGCCTTCGACGACGCGGATCAGGTCGCCACGCACCGTGCAGCAGACGCAGCCATTGTTCATCTCGTAGATTTCCTCATCGGATTCCACGATTAGCTCGTTGTCGATGCCGATCTCGCCGAATTCGTTGACGATGACGGCGTAGCGCTTGCCGTGGTTCTCCGAAAGGATGCGGTTGAGCAGTGTCGTCTTGCCGGCGCCGAGATAGCCGGTGAGAACGGTTACGGGAATCTGCGTCTGTGCGTCGCTCATGGCTTGCCTCGAAATGACTGGGCCCTGAAATCCAGGCCGCGAAAAGGGATTGTCGGTTCCATATAGGATGTGCGCCGGGTTTTTGCACGGGCAAACCATCGGCCAAAAGACCGGCTGGGATTCGCCCTGACATCGTGGCCGCGAAAAGCCGTCGCCGCCCCCGGCGATGGAAGATCAAGGAGACGTCCTGTCCGGGGCCGCCGGTCGTGGGATCGCAGCCGCAGCGAATCCGTTCCCCGCCAAACTCGTTTGTCATCTAACTGAAATAAACATCTGGCATCACCACGGCGGACACCGCAATGCTTGCCGGCAAAGCTGTTTCGAATGCCGGAATCTTTCGATCGTCGATTGCCAACCGGCCGGCTGCGTCTATGCTGTGCGCACCGGTACGGCCGAAGAGGGATGACCATGGCCAAGGCGGACAAGACTGCAACGATGAGCCGGCTGCATTCAGCGGCAAGGCTGGCAAGGACCGCGCTGGCGGCACGGCTCCTGGCACATGGCTTCTACGCCGGCCAGGACCAGATCATGCTGGCGCTGGACCGTGAGGACGGCCAGACACCGGGCAATCTCGCCGGGCGTCTCGGCGTGCGCCCGCCGACCATCACCAAGACCATCAACCGGCTGCAGGCGCAGGGTTTTCTGGAAAAACGCGCGTCGGAATCCGATGCCCGCCAGGCGCATATCTTCCTCACCGATACCGGCCGTGAAACCATCCGCGCCATCGAGAAGTCGGTGAAGAAGACCGAAAAGCAAGCGTTGAAAGGCCTCGACAAGAAGGACCAGAAGGCGCTGTTCAAGCTGCTCGCCCGCATCGAGGCCAACCTCTCCAATGAGGAACTGGTGCTGATCGACGACGACGCCGAGTCGGACGACTGATCTCTTCGGCAATCAGGCTGCCGCGGCAGCTCCATGGATCAAGGACGACCAGCGTCCCGGTGTCATGCCGAACGCCTTCTTGAATTGCCTGTTGAAGTGGCTCTGGTCGCTGAAGCCGGCTTCGATCGCGATCTGCGCCAAGGGCTCGCCGGCGGCGATCATCCTGCGCGCGCGCTGAAGCCGGCGCATCACCAGGAAACGATGCGGACTGGTCGAGAAGGCCGTGCGGAAATGTCTCGACAGGGCATAGCGGTCGAGACCCGTGATGGCTTCCAACTCACCCGAACGCACGGGCCGGTCGAGGTTTTCCGTCAGATACTCACGCGCCAGCGTCGCCGCCCGCCGCGCCGTCCCGGCTATCGGCTTTGCCGGCTGGCCGGCGTGCCGGGCCAGGCTTTGCATCAGCTGCGCCAGGAAGTCGTCGACGAACAGCTCGTCGAGTTCCTGCTCCAACGGCCCGAGCGCCGAAAGCAGCGTCGCGCAGAAGGCATCGTCCGTCACCACCCCGTCCCTGACGAACGGCAGCGCCGTGCCGCCGAGGCAGTCGAGCATCAGTGACGGCTCGAGATAGAGCATCCTGTAGCACAGGCCTTCCTCGGTGCCCGCGCCGCCATCGTGCAGTTCGTCGGGATGCAGCACGATGACCTGGCCAGGCAGGCTCAGCCGTGCCGCGCCGCGATAGCGGAAGGTCTGCACGCCGCGCAGCGTCACCCCGATCGCATAGGTGTCGTGGCGATGCGGATCGAAGGCGCTGCCGTGAAACCGGGCCTCGATGCGCTCCATCCCGGCGGGATCGGGAGCCGAGATGATGCAGTTTTCGGCGGCATCGGCGCACAAACGTCCAAGACCCTCGAAGGCCTGGCGGTCTAGTTCGAACGACATCGTCTCCTTCTCAGCCCCGCAATCGGGGCCTCGCTTAGAATGGTCCATTTTCTCATGTTCGATACGAAATTTGCAATCGTACTCAGGGAAGATCTGCCGGTCTGGCAGAAACTCAACGTCACCGCCTTCCTGACCAGCGGCATCGTCGCGCAATTCCCCGACATCATCGGCGAGCCCTATCGCGACCGCGCCGGCAATCTCTACAACCCGCTGTCGATCCAGCCGGTCATCGTGCTCTCGGCCGACCAGGCGACGATCGGTGCGATCCACCGGCGTGCGCTGGAACGTGGCGTGACGATCTCGCTCTATGTCGAGGAGATGTTTTCCACCGGCTTCGACGCCGCCAACCGCGCCGTGTTTGCCGAATTCGCGCCCGAAGACGCCAAGGTGGTCGGCATCGCGCTGCGCGCCGAGAAGAAGGTTGTCGACAAGATCACCAAGGGCGCCCGTATGCATACATAGCGCCCGCGGACTAAGCCTGGCGGCGGCTGTTGTTGTACCAGCGACCCCAGGCGCGGCAGCGGGCGACAATTGGCTTGCCGGCAAGCGACAATTCCCGCAAAGGTGGGCTCCAGCCCAGCTTTTCCCCGGCCTGCACGTGAATCCTTCCCAAAGACAGTCAGAAAGCGCGACGCCGCCGGTGGCGATCCTGTGCATGCTGACCACCTATGTCTTCTTCACCTTCCTCGACACCTCAAGCAAATATCTCGTCCTGGCCGGCGTCTCCGTCCTGATCGTCGCCTGGGTGCGCTTTGCCGTGCATGTCGTGCTGGTTGGGGCGCTGCTGCGGGGCTGGCGCGAGCCGGCGCGGTTTCGCCCGGTCAACCTGCCGGCGCATGTGATGCGCGGCGCCTTCCTGTTCGGCTCGACCATGTTCAACGTCCTGGCGCTGCGGTCCCTGCAACTGGCCGAGACGACGTCGATCTATTTCTTCGGGCCGATGGTGATCACCGCCCTTGCCGGCCCGCTGCTCGGCGAATGGGCCGGCTGGCGGAGGTGGCTGGCGATCCTGGCCGCTTTCGCCGGGGTTTTGATCATCACGAGGCCAGGTGTCGGTGTTTTCGGCATCGGACATCTCTTCGCGCTCGGCTCGATGCTGTCGAACTGCTTCTATGTCATCATGACGCGCCGCATGTCGGCGACCGAGACCTCGGAAAGCCTGATCCTGTTCTCGGCGCTGGCGCCGGCGGTGCTGCTGTTGCCGATGCTGCCGTTTTCCTTCTCCCTGCCGCACGATGGCTGGCACTGGTTCGTCCTGCTCATGCTTGGCGTGTTCGGCGGCGTCGGCCACTGGCTGCTGGTCCAGGCCTATCGGCGGGCAACGACCACGGCGCTCGCCCCCTATCCCTATTCGCAGATGGTGTGGATGATCCTTTCCGGCTGGCTTGTCTTCAAGCAGTTCCCCGACCGCTGGACGCTGGTCGGCGCCGGCATCATTGTCGCCAGCGGCCTCTACATCGTCCATCGCGAACACCGACTTCGGCTGCGCAGCCGCGCGGCCTCGGATGTCGAGGCCGAGGCGCTGGCAAAAAAACTTTGATTTGGCCCCGATCGATGGCATAAGGCCGCCCTTAAACAGTTTAAAAAACGACGGGGAGCGAAAGCCTGGCACAGAAAATCAAGCTGTCGACGATCGCGGATGCGCTTGGCGTGTCCACGGCCACCGTGTCGCTGGCACTGCGCGACAGCCCGCTGGTTGCCGGCTCGACGCGAGATCGCATCAAGGAACATGCGCGCGCCATCGGCTATATCTACAACCGGCGCGCCGCCAGCCTGCGCACCTCGCGCTCGGGCATTGTCGGTGTCGTGGTGCACGACATCATGAACCCGTTCTTCGCCGAGATCCTGCGATCGATCGAGAGCGAGCTCGACCGTAGCCGGCAGACCTTCATCCTGTCCAATCACTATGATCAGCTCGAAAAGCAGCGCACCTTCATCGATACGCTGCTGCAACTCGGCGCCGACGGCGTCATCATGTCGCCCGCTATAGGCACGCCCGCGTCCGACATCGTCATGGCCGAGGAGAACGGCCTGCCGGCGGTGCTGATCGCACGCACCGTCGAGGGCGCCGACGTGCCGGTGTTTCGCGGCGACGACTCTTATGGAACAGGCCTCGCCACCAACCATCTGATCTCGCTCGGCCACAAGCGCATCGCCATGATCGGCGGCACCGACCAGACCTCGACCGGCCGCGATCGCTACCAGGGCTATGTCAACGCCATGGAGGCGGCGGGGCTCGAAGTGAGGCCGTCGTGGCGAATCGCCGGCCCGCGCACCAAGCAGGCGGGTTTCGAGGCCGCGGGGCAATTCCTGGCGCTGAAGGACAGGCCGACCGCCGCCTGCTGCTGGAACGACCTCGTCGCCATCGGCCTGATGAACGGCATTGCGCGCGCCGGCCTCGTGCCGGGCATCGACATCTCCGTCACCGGCTATGACGATCTCGAGGAGGCGGCGATCGCCACGCCGGCGCTGACCACCGTCTGGAACGGCCAGCGCGAGGTTGGCCGCCGCGCCGCCAGCGCGCTGCTCGACAAGCTCAACGGCCAGACGGTGCGGCCCTCGCAGGAATTGATCAAGCCGGAACTGCATGTGCGCCAGTCGACCGGCAAGCCGGTGGAGCGTGCATGACCAGGGCCGAAGATCTGCAAGCCGTCGCCATTCTGGTGCCGGCGGATTTCAGCGGCCATGCCGCCGATCGCATCGACCGGACATTCAGGCGCGTCGGCATCGAGCGTACCGATCCGGGGCTGGTCACCGAGGAGATGCGCCGCACCGTGCGTGGCATCGCTTCCTTTGCCGGCATCAGCGCGGCGATGATGGATGCGTTGCCCAATCTCGAACTCATCGCTTCGTTCGGCGTCGGCTACGATTCCGTCGATGTCGGCCATGCGGCGGCGAAGAACATCATGGTCACCAACACGCCCGACGTGCTGACCGAGGAGGTCGCCGACACCGCGATCGGGCTGCTGATCAACACCGTGCGCGACCTGCCGCGCGCCGAGACCTGGCTGCGTGACGGCAGTTGGATGCGCAAGGGCAACTATCCGCTGAGCCGGCTCACCTTGCGCGCGCGCCGCGTCGGTATTTTCGGCATGGGTCGCATCGGGCAGGCCATTGCCCGGCGGCTGGAGGCCTTCGGCCTGCCGGTCGCTTACCACAACCGGCGTCGTGTCGAAGGTCTTGCCTACCAGTACCACCCGACGTTGAAGGGCTTGGCCGAGGCGGTCGACACGCTGATCTCGGTGGCGCCCGGCGGAGCTTCGACGCAGAAAGCGGTCAATGCTGAAATCCTGTCGGCACTCGGCGCGAATGGCGTCTTCGTCAACATCGGCCGCGGCAGCACGGTCGACGAGGCGGCCCTCGCGGCGGCCCTTGCAGACGGCACCATCGCCGCCGCCGGGCTCGATGTCTTCGCCGACGAGCCGAATGTCCCCAAGGCGTTGCTCGACTTGCCAAACACCTCTCTGCTGCCGCATGTCGGCTCGGCTTCGGAGCACACACGCCGCGCCATGGCCGATCTCTGCGTCGACAATCTGGTGTCCTGGTTCAGCGAGCGCCGGGCGCTGACGCCGGTGCCGGAGACGGTCAATGTGAAGGCTCGCCCTTGAGCGGTCGGGCTGCCATATTTATTAACGTCTGCTTAACCCTTTGAAATCATTCTTCATCCTGTCTGTATGTATGGGTGAAGATCAGTATGAAGGCGCTTTCCGCATTGATCGCCGCCGCCGCCTTGTTTGGCGGCATTCAGCTGTTTCATGGCGGCAGCGGTGAAAGCGTCGCCGAGGAGGCCACGCCGTCAAACATCTACAGGCTGGTCGCCAACGGTGACGAGGGGGGCTGCGCGGTCACGCGCGGCGCCTCGGTCTCGGATGGCCTGTCGCAGTTGACCGTGGCGCCGAACTGCCGACGGCTCCTGCCAGGCATCGAGCAGGCGAAATTCTGGCGCCAGCAAAACGACGGAACGGTCGCCTTCAGCGCCGACGGCATCGATCCGATCGTCACCTTTGGCGTGGCTGACGGCGATGGCTACGAATCCTATGCCCCGGCGCTGCCGTTGTTGTCGCTCGCGGCGGATGGTGACTTGAAGCCGCGAGACTGACTACTCCGCCGCGGCCCGTGCGCCGGCTTTCGCGGCCGCATGCAGGCGCACCGCATCGCCGAAGGCGCGAAAAATCTTGGCCGAATTGCTGTCCGACTTGACCCAATATTCGGGATGCCACTGGACGCCGACGGCGAAGGCGCGGGCGCCCTTGACCGAAACCGCCTCGACCGTGCCGTCGGTGGCGACCGCCTCGATCTCGAGCTTCGACCCCAGCCGCTCGATCGCCTGGCGATGCAAGGAATTGACCTTGATGTCGCCGGCACCGAACACGCCGGCCAGGCAACTGCCCGGCTTGATCGAAATGGTCTGGTGAATGGCGAAGCGCTCGTCCTGTTTGTCGCTCACTGCCGCACGGTGGTCCAGCGATCCCTCGCGCTCCTGGATCTCGGTGCCCAGCGTACCGCCAAGTGCCACGTTCAGCTCCTGAATGCCGCGGCAGATGGCGAGCAGCGGTACGCCGCGCTCGATCGCCTTGCGGATCAGCGGCAGCGTGGTGCCGTCGCGCGCGGTGTCATAGGGGCCGTTGGCTTCGCTGGCATCGCCACCATAGAGCGAAGGGTCGACGTTGGATTTCGAACCGCTGAGCATGACACCATCGACCGACGACAGGAGTTCGTCGAAGTCCAGCCGGTCGCCGAACGAGGGCACGAGCAGGGGGAAAACGCCGGCACCCGCGATCGCCGCTTCCAGATATTGTTGCGGCGCGGCATGCCAGGTGTAGTTGTCGAATTGACGGACGTCGGTCGATACGGCGACGAGCGGCTGCTGCATTTTGGGTCTGTTTTCCATCTGGCAAGGAATGTCCTGCCCCCAAAATAGGCGATGTCAGGGCATTTTTCCATGCCAAGTTTCAGCGGGTCGCATAGGCCACGAAATCCCCTGTTAGACTATAGTTGCAGGTCCCCATGGCCCGGTCGCCAAATCCGGCGGCCGTGCTGGACTCGACCCCGTGCCTGTGTATTGTTTCGCCAGCCGATGCGGGTACGGAGGATGTCTCCGGCGTCGGTCTGTTGATCCAAAAGGGAGGAACTGCATGGATCGTCGTTCATTCATCCGCAAGGCCGGCGTGACCGGCGTCGGTGCAGCCGCAGCGGCGGCCACGCTCGCCGCACCGGCCATAGCCCAGTCCAACCCCAAGGTGACATGGCGGCTGGCGTCGTCCTTCCCGAAGTCGCTCGACACCATCTATGGCGGCGCCGAAGTGTTCTCCAAGATGCTGTCTGAAGCCACTGACGGCAATTTCCAGATCCAGGTCTTTGCCGCCGGCGAGCTCGTCCCTGGCCTGCAGGCCGCCGACGCCACCACGGCCGGCACGGTCGAGGCCTGCCACACGGTGGCATATTATTACTGGGGCAAGGATCCGACATGGGCGCTGGGTGCCGCCGTGCCCTTTTCGCTCAATGCGCGCGGCATGAATGCCTGGCATTATCATGGCGGCGGCATAGACCTGTTCAACGAGTTCCTCGCCACGCAAGGTCTGTTCGGCCTACCGGGCGGCAACACCGGCGTGCAGATGGGTGGCTGGTTCCGCAAGGAGATCAAAACCGTCGCCGACCTCTCCGGCCTCAAGATGCGTATCGGCGGCTTTGCCGGCAAAGTGGTGCAGAAGCTCGGCGTCGTGCCGCAGCAGATCGCCGGCGGCGACATCTATCCGGCGCTGGAAAAGGGCACCATCGACGCCGCTGAGTGGGTCGGCCCCTATGACGACGAGAAGCTCGGCTTCTACAAGGTCGCGCCC
Source organism: Mesorhizobium sp. M8A.F.Ca.ET.207.01.1.1 (assembly GCF_004794715.1). NCBI lineage: Bacteria > Pseudomonadati > Pseudomonadota > Alphaproteobacteria > Hyphomicrobiales > Phyllobacteriaceae > Mesorhizobium > Mesorhizobium sp. M8A.F.Ca.ET.207.01.1.1. The sequence goes on from NZ_SRUS01000003.1 coordinate 606,262, forward strand.
TATTACTACTATCCCGGCTGGTGGGAAGGCGGCCCGACCGTCCACCTGATGTTCAACAAGGCGAAATACGAAGAGCTTTCGCCGACCTACAAGTCGCTGCTGCGTACATGCGCCCAGGCCGCCGATGCCAACATGCTGCAGAAATACGACTACGTGAACCCTCCGGCGGTGAAGCGGCTGGTGGCCGGCGGCGCCAAACTGCGCCCGTTCAGCCAGGAGATCATGACCGCGTGCTTCGAGAAGGCAAACGAGGTCTATGCCGAAATGGAAGCCTCGAACGCGCCCTTCAAGAAGATCTGGGAATCGATCAAGGGCTTCCGCAAGGAGCACTATCTCTGGGCGCAGGTTGCCGAATACAATTACGATACGTTCATGATGGTCCAGCAGCGCAACGGCAAGCTGTAGGGTTGAGCCTTGTCCCTTCTCCCCGTCACTATACGGGGAGAAGGTCCCGGCAGGGGGATGAGGGGCAGCGCCGGCTTCGGCGATTGAACGCCCTCGGCGCAAGCCCAACCGCGCATCTTATCAATTCAGCATTGGCGCCGCCCCTCACCTGCCTGCCGGCATCCTCTCCCGTATAGGGACGGGGAGAGGGAAGCTGTCATCGACGGTTTCGCCAATCGCCAACGTTGCAAGATGAAGGACCGCACTTCAGCCCAGGCCTGGCACCACCAGCACCTTGACCTCGCCCGGCGCGGGCGGATTGGCGATCACACCAGGCGCCTCTTCCAGCGACACCTGCCTGGAGATCAGCCGGTCGATCTCGATCGCGCCCGACGCGATGAGCTCGGCGGCGCGGCGATGCGTATAGGGATTGAGGAACGAGCCCAGTACCTTCAGTTCCCGGAACAGGAGGTCGAAGGGCTCGAATTCCGCCTTCATGCCTTGCGGCGTCACGCCGACGATGACGACGGTGCCACCGGCCCTTGCCAGCCGCATCGACTGCTCGACGGTGTCGCGCACGCCGGCGCATTCGAACACCACGTCGGCGCCGCCGGGCATCAGTCCCGCCCGTCCGGCGATGGCATCGATCACATCGGCGGCTGTGGGATCGACCGTCGCCGTCGCGCCGAGTTCCCTCGCAAGCGCGCGGCGCGAGGCTTGCCTTGTCGACAGGATGATGGTGGTGGCCCCGGCGAGCCGAGCCAGCTGCACCGTTAGCAGGCCGATCACGCCGCCGCCGAGCACGACAACCGAACTGCCAGGCTTGATCTCGGCAAGGTCGGCACCGTGCAGGCAGCAGCCAAGCGGCTCGCAGAACGCGCCATGTGTCGGCGGCAGATCGGCGGGCAGGATGAAAGCCTGTTTTTGCGGCATCACCACATAGTCGGCAAAGCCGCCGTCGCGATGGATGCCGATGGCGTTGAGATTGCGGCACAGATTGACCCGGCCGGCATGGCAATGCGGGCACCGTCCGCAGGCGATGTTGGGATCGCCAGTGACCCGGTCGCCGACGGCAAAGCCGGAGACCGCATTACCGACCGCCTCGATGATGCCGGCGAACTCATGCCCGGGCGTCACAGGCGGCCTGCAAGGGAATTCGCCGTGGAAAAGATGCCGGTCGGTGCCGCAGACACCGCAGGCCTCGATCCGCACCAGAAGCTCTTCCGGACCGGGAACCGGCTTGGCGACCTCGCGCAGCGCGATGCCGCCCACGCTCTCCAGCCGCACGGCTTTCATGGCGTCTTCCCCTCCGAGCTCAGTTGAAATTCGGCGGCTGCGACAGGTCCGGCGTCGGTGTCGCCGGCTTGGCCGGCGGTGCATCGCCGAAATTCGGCGGCTGCGACAGGTCGGGCGTGCCGGGCGCGGCCGGTGCGCCGCCGCCATTGGCAGGAGCGCCGCCACCTTCCGGCGCGCCGAGCGGCGACAGGCCGGGCGCTGCTGGCACCTGGTAGTCGATCGTGCCGGAATCGACGGCCGTGCCCTTGTAGCGCATCACCATTTGCGGGAAGGCGATGGTCAGGCCGATCATGATGACCTGGATGCAGACGAACGGCACCGCGCCCCAATAGATCTGCCCCGTCGTTACCGGCGCGATCTGCTTACCGGTCAGGCGGTCGAGATAGGGCACGCGGGCGGCGACCGAGCGCAGGTAGAACAGCGCGAAGCCGAACGGCGGGTGCATGAAACTGGTCTGCATATTGACGCCCAGAAGCACGCCGAACCAGATCAGGTCGATGCCGAGCTTGTCGGCGGCCGGCGCCAGCAGCGGCACGATGATGAAGGCCAGTTCGAAGAAATCGAGGAAGAAGGCGAGGAAGAAGACGAGGATGTTGACGCCGATCAGGAAGCCGACTTCGCCGCCCGGCAGTGAGGTCAAGAGATGCTCGACCCAGATCTGGCCGTTGACCCCATAGAAGGTCAGCGAGAACACCCGCGCGCCGATCAGGATGAACAGCACGAAGGACGACAGCCGCGTCGTCGAGGCCAGCGCCTGCTTGATCACGTCCATCGACAGCCGGCCCTTCATCGCCGCCATCGCCAGCGCGCCGACCGCGCCCATGGCACCGCCCTCGGTTGGGGTGGCGATGCCGAGGAAGATGGTGCCGAGCACCAGGAAGATCAGCGCCAGCGGCGGGATCAGCACGATCACGACCTGCTGCGCCAGCCGCGACATCATGTTGATGTTCAGGCTGCGGTCGAGAATCGCGACGACGTAGATGAAGATGACGCCGACGGCCGCGCCGAGAATGTCGGCATTGTCGCCATGAGCGGGCACCAGGTAATGGTAGGCGGCATAAGCGATCGCCACGGCCACCACCAACGCGATCAGCAGGGACACCACGCCATGGCCGAGAGTCCGCGCCTCGAGCGGCAGGGCCGGCATCGACTTTGGCCGGACGATCGACATGATCACGATGTAGAGCGTGTAAAGGCCGGTCAGCACCAGGCCGGGGATCAGGGCGCCGGCATACATGTCGCCCACCGAGCGGCCGAGCTGGTCGGCGAGGACGATCAGCACCAGCGACGGCGGAATGATCTGCGCGAGCGTACCCGACGCCGCGATGACACCGGACGCCACCCGGCGGTCATAACCATAACGCAGCATGATCGGCAGCGAGATCAGCCCCATGGCGATGACGGACGCCGCCACCACGCCGGTCGTTGCAGCGAGCAGCGCGCCGACGAAGATCACGGCATAGGCGAGGCCGCCGCGGATCGGTCCGAACAGCTGGCCGATCGTGTCGAGCAGGTCCTCGGCCATGCCGGATCGCTCGAGCACGATGCCCATGAAGGTGAAGAACGGGATGGCCAGCAGCGTGTCGTTCGACATCACCCGGCTGCCGTAGAAATTGTCCGGCAGCGCATAGAGCAGGGGCCAGGCGAGATTGATCGCGCCGCCCGAATAGGGCGTCAAAAGCACGCCAATGAAGAAGAACATCAGGCCGTTGGCGGCAAGCGAAAAGGCGACGGGATAGCCGATCAGCATGAACAGGATCAGCGAGGCGAACATGATCGGCGCCATGTTCTGGGCGATGAACTCCATCACGAGCGCACCTCTTCGGCGAGCGCCTTGGCTTCGAGTTCGGCCTGTTCGTGCACGGAAATGAACGGGTTGGGATCATCCATGACGCCGCGCATGATGGCGATCTTCTTGATGATCTCGGAAATGCCCTGCAGCGCGAGCAGGAAAAAGCCGACCAGCAGGATGGCCTTGGCCGGCCACACGATCAGGCCGCCGGCATTGGTCGACATCTCGCCGCTATGAAACGACAGCCGTACGTAGGGCACGAAATAGAACACCATCAGCGTCACGAACGGCATCAGGAACAGGATGTGGCCGAGAAGATCGATCCAGTGCTGCACGCGGCGCGAAAACAGGCCGTAGACGATGTCGATGCGGATATGCTCGTTCTGCTTCAGCGTATAGGCGGCAGCCAGCATGAACGCCGCGCCGAACAGGTACCATTGCAGCTCCAGCCATGCGTTCGACGAAATGTCGAAGACCTTGCGGATGACGGCGTTGGCGGCGCTCACCAGGATCGCCAGCAGGATCAGCCAGGATACCGATTTGCCGATGAATTCGTTGGCGCGGTCAATGACCCTGGATAGAGCAAGCAGCCCTGCCATGCATTCCTCCCTGATGCGGTGACGCGCGATCCCCCTTTTTCGTCGCGTCGCGTGGCCCAACGGTATGCAGTGCGTGGTCCGGTTGGTCAACACGAGGAGGACGGATGCAGGCAATCAGCCCTTGCGGCACGGTGGAAAACCGCAGCCTGACGAAACGTCATGCAACCAAAGTCTGATGGGCTCAGACGACCTTGCCGGTGTCGCGGCCGGCGCCGATCAGGATCAGCATGGCCACCAGGAACAGATACATCCACGCATCGCGCCATTCGACCGGGAAATAGCCGGCCCACAGTGATTCGGCCATGCCGAAAGCGGCCGCGCCCAGCGCGGCCCGTGGCGGCGAGAGATAGCCGCCGACAGCGGTCACGAACAGGATCTTCAGGCCATAGACAAGGCCGGAACCGAAGCTGACATTGCCGTAATAGAGGCTGGCCATGACCCCGGCCAGCGCGGCGCAGAAGCCGCCGAACAGCACGGCACGCCGGAACACGCCGCGCACGTCGACGCCGCACAGGGCGGCGGCCCTGGGGTCGTCGGAGACGGCACGCCAGCACCGGCCGAAGTTTGAGCGGGCAAACGCCCATGTAGCGAGTGCGACCGCCGCCAGGACCACGGCGCAGTCGAGCACCTGGATCAGCGTCAGCGTCGCCATGAAGCCGGAGCTTTCGGCGAAAACGATGGGCTCGGCCAACATTGGCGGCAGCCACAGATCGTGCGTGTCGGCGGCGATGCGGCTCGCTTCCGAAAGCACGAGCAGGATGCCGAGCGTCGTCACCACGATCGCGTTGGGCGAGCGGTCGGCCAACGGTTCAAAGACGCTCCGCGACAGGACATGGCTGATGAGCGCGGCATAGAGGAACGCCGCGACGACGCCGAACAGCACCGAGGCCAACAGCGTCAGCCACAGCACCTGGTAGGCGAAGGCGACGCTCAGGATCATTGCCTGGCCGCAGAAGGCAAACAGCGCGCCATAGGCAAGGTTGGTGCGGTGCAGGATGCCGTTGGTCAGCACATAGCCGAAGGCGAGCAGGGCATAGAGCGCGCCCGAATGCAGCCCGTTCAGCACCTGCTGGAAGAAATAGAGCATGCTCGACAACACCAGAAGCATCTCGCCCGGAGCATCTCGCCAAGAGCGGATCGGGCAAAGGCGACGATACCGTGCGCATGTGAGGTTTGCATCGGCGAATCTAACTTGTCAAACGCAATTTATCGGTTAGATTTCCAGGAATGACAGTTGCCTGGACCCCACATCGGTTTACCGGCGGCCTGCTCGCGCTCGACACCGCGAATACCGTCGTGCTGCGCGGCGATCCGGAGCGCACGTTCGACCGCTTCGACGATCCGGGGGAAATCGCCCGCTTCGCCGACGCGGCCAGCGGCTTTCGCGCCGCCGAGCTTGGCGACAGGCGGTTGTCGGTGTCCTCGCCGGTGGCAATCGCGCCCATCGTGCTGTCGATCCGCGAGACGACCGACCGGCTGTTTCGAGGCGCGGTGTCGAAGGGCGCGGTTTCCACCGCCGACCTGCCCGAGTTCCTGCGGGCCTGTGCAGACGGCCTGGCTGCCGGCCGGACCGAGATCGGGGCGCCGGGACGGCCGTTCGGCGATCCGGCGACGCCGATCGCCTTCGAGGCGGCGCTGGCGGTTTCAGCCCTTTCTCTGTTGCGCGATGACACGGTCGCAAGGCTCAGGATCTGCCCCAACTGCACCTGGCTGTTTGTCGACAGAAGCCGCAATTCCAGCCGCCTTTGGTGCGACATGGCGGTGTGCGGCAACAGGCAGAAGGCGAGCCGTCACTATCGCCGCCGCATGGCGGCCAATGAGGTCAGGAATGCCTAGAGGATTTTCACGTTCGCTCGCTGCCGGCGCCATGCTGCTTGCCGCCGCGGCCCTCGGCGCCTGTCGCGATACCGGCGGCGAAGGCAAGCTGTTCGAGGTTTCCGGCAAGATATTCGTCTTCAACTACCGCCTCGCCCGGGCGACCTATGTCGTGACGCTGCGGCCCCTGCAGCCGATGGGCGAGGGCCAGGTGGCGGTTGCCAGCTTCCAGAACCCCGCCGGAGGTGATCCATTCGTGGTCGAGCAGAAGGTCTGGCCGAAGCTCGACAAGGTGAGCCTGGAGAGCCCGGCGCTGACCTGCGTCGTCAAGAACAAACCCTATGCCATCGCCATCAGCATCAAGGGCGCCGATGGTGCGGTCCTGCAGACCATCGACACCACGCTGATGTCGACGGAAGATCAGTCGATCCTGCCCGACCGGCCGCTGGTCATCGACCAGCTCTATACGGCCAATCCCGATCTCGTCGGCCATCCCGACGGCAAGCTGCCCGGCGAGCCGAAGCCGGACTGCTCGAAAGGCGGCTGACACCTCCCGACGGCATCGATTTCGTCTGGAATTTTCGTGCGCCGTCGCGCTGTCGGCGCACGCTTTCATGCGCGGTCCACCATCCGCCGGACTGTTTGTTGCGCGTTGGCTGGTCCTTTCGATTTTGTTTGACCTGCCTTGCAAGGGAAGAAAGGATGCGTCATCCGATCCCGACGTTGGCCGCTGCCCCGCGCGGCCTTCGCAGAGGAAATGCCTGATGACGCTGCATGATGTCGCGCTCGACGACAAGTTCGATCTCGGGAAGGAGCGCATCTTCCTGTCCGGCGCGCAGGCGGTCATCCGCATGCTCCTGATGCAGCGCGAGCGCGACCGCCGCGCTGGCTTGAACACGGCAGGGTTCGTCTCCGGCTATCGCGGCTCGCCGCTCGGCGGCCTCGACATGCAGCTGTGGAAGGCGAAAAAGCAGCTCGCCGGGGCCGACATCATCTTCCAGCCCGGCCTCAACGAAGAGCTGGCCGCCACCGCCTGCTGGGGCTCGCAGCAGACGGAGCTGCTGGGCGAGGGCACCCATGATGGGGTCTTTTCGGTCTGGTACGGCAAGGGGCCGGGCGTCGACCGTTCGGGCGACGTGTTCCGCCACGCCAATCTCGCCGGCTCGTCGAAACATGGCGGCGTCCTTGCGCTCATGGGCGATGACCACATGGCCGAATCCTCGACCAATGCGCACGCCACCGAATTCCTCTTCGTCGATACCATGGTGCCGATCCTCAACCCGGCCGGTGTCCAGGAGATCATCGACTACGGCCTCTATGGCTTTGCCATGTCGCGCTTTGCCGGCACCTGGGCGGCGATAAAATGCGTCAAGGACAACATCGAATCGACGGCTTCGGTCGATGCCTCGCTCGAACGGTTGAAGATCGTCGTCCCGGATTTCGACATGCCGCCGGGCGGCCTCAACATCCGCCACGAGATCGACATGCTCGGCCAGGAGGAGCGGCTGCATGAGCACAAGCGTGCCGCGGCTTCCGCCTTCATCCATGCCAATGGGCTGAACAGGATCGTCTATTCGGGCGGCCGCAATCCGAAGCTCGGCATCATCACGCTGGGCAAGAGCTATCTCGACGTCCGCCAGGCGCTGGAGGATATCGGCATCGACGAGGCGGGAGCCAACCGCATCGGCGTGCGGCTGTTCAAGGTCGGCTGCCCCTGGCCGCTAGACCTGCAGCACATTGCCGAGTTCGCCCGCGGTCTCGACACCATCGTCGTCGTCGAGGAGAAGCGCTCGCTGATCGAGGTGCAGCTGCGCGAGAGCCTTTATGGCACGGCCTCGCCGCCGGTCATTGTCGGCAAGAAGGACGAGCGCGGCGATTGGCTGTTCCCGGCCAAGGGCGCGCTGGACCCCAACGAGATCGCCATAGCGCTCGGCGAGAGGATCGTGAAGACCATCGGCCCGTCCGAGGAGATTTCGGCAAGGGTCGCCAAGCTGCGCCAATTCCAGGCGATGCTGGCGGACGCCACCGACATCGGCTCGCGCACGCCCTTCTTCTGTTCGGGTTGTCCGCACAATTCCTCGACCAAGGTACCTGATGGCTCGATCGCCGCCGCCGGTATCGGCTGCCACTTCATGGCGCTGTGGATGGACCGCAACACGCTCGGCTTCACCGCCATGGGCGGCGAGGGCGCGCAATGGGTCGGCCAGGCGCCGTTCTCCAGGCGCGACCACATCTTCCAGAATCTCGGCGACGGCACCTACAACCATTCCGGCACGCTGGCGATCCGCTTCGCCCTGTCGAGCGAAGCCAACATCACCTACAAGATTCTCTACAACGACGCCGTCGCCATGACCGGCGGCCAGCCGCATGAGGGCGGGCTGACCGTGGACATGATCGCCAGGCAGGTGCGGGCAGAGGGCGTCGACCGCATCGCTGTCGTCACCGACGAACCCGACAAATATGCGGGCAAGGCCGAGTTTCCGGCCGGCGCCACCATTCATCATCGCGACGACCTCGACCTCGTCCAGCGCGAGTTGCGCGACGTCAAGGGTGTGTCGATCCTGCTCTACGACCAGACCTGCGCCGCCGAAAAGCGCCGCCGCCGCAAGCGCGGCACCTTTCCCGACCCCGACAAGCGCGTTTTCATCAACGAACTGGTCTGCGAAGGCTGCGGCGATTGCGGCGTGCAGTCGAACTGCGTCTCGATCCAGCCGGTGGAGACCGAATTCGGCCGCAAGCGCAAGATCGACCAGTCGAGCTGCAACAAGGACTTCTCCTGCGTCAACGGCTTCTGCCCGTCCTTCGTCACCGTGCACGGTGCCAAGATCCGCAAGGCCGAAGGCCTGGCCGGCGGGACCGACCCACTTGAAGGCGTGCCGACACCAGCCGAATTCCCGCTCGGCGTCGAGGGCTGGGCGGCGATCATCGATGGCGTCGGCGGCACCGGCGTCGTCACCATCGGCGCCGTGCTTGGCATGGCGGCGCATCTGGAGGACAAGGGCTGCGGCATGATCGACATGGCCGGCCTCGCCCAGAAGGGCGGTTCGGTGTTCACTCATGTCCGCATCGCCCGCACGCCGGAAGACATCAATGCCATCCGCGTTTCGGCTGGGAAGGCCGACCTCGTACTTGGCTGCGATCTCGTCGTGTCGGGCGCCAAGAAGGTGCTGACCGCGGTACGCGAGGGGCATACGATCTTCCTGGCCAACACCGCCGAGATCATGCCGGGCGAATTTGCCCGATCGGCCGATTTCTCGCTGCCGGTCGAGCGCCTGAAGAAGGCGATCCGGTCCGCCGCCGGTGACGACAAGGCGCATTTCTTCGACGCCACCCGCACCGCCACCGCACTGTTCGGCAATTCGCTCGGCGCCAATATGTTCATGCTCGGCTTTGCCTTCCAGCACGGCGGTCTGCCCCTCTCGGCCGAAGCTGTTGAAAAGGCTATCGAATTGAACGGCGAAGCGGTGGCGATGAATATCGCCGCCTTCCGCTGGGGTCGCCGCGCGGCGCATCAGCCGGATTTCGTACGCGGCCTCGTCGCCCAGCCGGGCTTCGCCGACAAGGCCGGACAGGCCGCTTCGGTCGCTGAGACGCTCGACGAGATCATCGCCCGCCGTGTCGCCTTCCTCGCCGCCTATCAGAATGCTGCTTACGGCAAGCGCTACGCCGACAGGATTTCGACGCTGCGAGCGGCGGAAACGAAGGCCATGCCGGGTTCGACCGATGTGACCGAGGCCGCGGCCAAAAGCCTGTTCAAGCTGATGGCGATCAAGGACGAATACGAGGTGGCGCGGCTTTACACCGACGGCTCCTTCGCCGCCGAGCTTGGCAAGCAGTTCCAGAGCTACGAGAAACTCGAATTCCATCTCGCACCGCCGATCATGGGGCGTCGCGGCAATGACGGCAAACCGAGGAAATCGAGCTTCGGCCCCTGGATGATGAAGGGTTTTCGCGTGCTGGCGGCGATGAAGGGCCTGCGCGGCACTGCTTTCGACCTATTCGGCTACACCGCCGAACGGCGCATGGAGCGGCAGTTGCTGGCGCAGTACGAAGCCGATCTGCAGCTCGTGGCCAACTCGCTGGCGCCAGGCAAGATCGAGGCCGCGACAGCCCTGGTCTCGGTCCCGGCGCTGATCCGCGGCTACGGCCATGTCCGTCGGACCAGCGCCGAAAAGGCGGCGGGCGAGCGCCGCAGGTTGCTCCAGCGGCTGACCCAAACGATGCCGATACCGGTTCTCAGTGCCGCTGAGTGATTCCTCCACCAATGTTCAAAGCCTTTTTCGGGCTGTAGGCCCCTCTCGCCTTGGCAGGCGGACCGAAGCCGTTGCTTAACCCCCTGTTCTAAGCCTTTCTTAAGGCGGTTGTGGCATGACAAGGCCTAGCGTTGGGCCGACCATATGGGCAAAACAAAGACCGAAAGCATCCCCGCGGATGTTTATATCCAATTTGTGCGGTCGTTGTTCGACAACGCGCACATGTTGGTGATCGGTGGCGCGTGCTACTGGATCCTCGGATTCATGATTTATCAGCGCACGCAAAATCTGTTGTTTCTGGCCTTTTCTTTTATTCTACTGCCGATCAGCCTTCTTCGTTATTTCGGTATTCGCAGCTTCCTGAAGACCGGCGGCATGATTGCCGATGTCGAACACGCACACCGATTGGAGCGCAGCTACATCTTCAAAGGCTGCTTGCAGGGCCTCGGTTTGGGTGCGCTGTGCTTCGTGTCGATCTATGTGTATCCCGACCCATTCGCCGAACTGGCGGCGATGTCACTGACGTTGGCAACCCTGGTCACGGTTGTCGCCCGCAACTACGGTTCTCCGCGCATGGTGCGGATTTTTTCCGTAACCTTCATCGGTCCGATGGCAGTTGCGCTCCTGCTGCGTCAGGATGCCCCGTCTGTCGTCCTCGGTCTGATGATCTTCCCGATGACGTTCATTACCATCAACAGCGCCGACCATGTTCGCAATGTGCTTTTTTCCGCGGTCATCGGCCACCAGCAGGCGAAAAGCATAACGCGCAGGTTCGACCGCGCGCTCAACACCATGTCGCACGGCCTAGTCATGCTCGGCCCTGACGGGCGTGTCGCGGTCGCCAATGCCGAGGCCGCTCATCTGATGTCGCTGAAATCGGCCGACGCGCTGCTCGGGCGCTCCATCCACGGCCTTCTGATGCGCGGCGTCGCCGGCGGTATGCTGGCGCCGAAGGACTGCCGCTACGTCGAGGCGCAGCTGACTCGCGCCCTGCGCGAGGGCAGGGACCGCAAGGTGCTTGTTTCGCTCGCCAACGGCCAGCATTACGAATTCTCCGCGCGCGAAGGCAGCCAGGAACTCGGCGTGATCACCTTCGAGGATGTTACGGCGCGCGTCGAAGCGGAGGAAAAGATCCGGTTCATGGCGCGCTACGACAATCTCACCGGCCTTCCCAACCGTGCCTATTTCCACGAACTGGTCGGCGAACTGATGGCCTCCGGCGACCGCGACCGCCTGTGCGGCCTCGCCGTGATCGACCTCGACGATTTCAAGAGCGTCAACGACACGCTCGGACATCCTGTCGGCGACGGGCTGATTTACGCCGTCGCCGATCGCCTAGCGGCCATCGCCGGGCAAGGCCTTACCGTCAGCCGCTTCGGTGGCGACGAGTTCATGCTGTTCTTCGACCGCATCGATGACGAGAGCCACCTGGAGAGCCTGCTCGACCGGATTTTCGCCGAGCTGCAGGGAGAGGTCGACGTCGCGGGCCACGGGTTGCGGATCCAGGCCAGCGCCGGCGCGGTGCTGTCCAAGGTCGGCGGGACCGATGTCGACGCCATGATCGTCAAGGCGGACCTGGCGCTCTACAAGGCCAAGGAGCTCGGCAAGAACGGTTGGCGGCTGTTCGAGGCGGCGATGGACGCCGCGTTCCGCAATCGCCAGCTGATGAAGGCGGATCTGCGCAGTGCCGTGGAAAGCAGGGACCTGCGGGTCGTCTACCAGCCGATCGTGGCGATGAACACCATGCGCATCGCCAGCTGCGAGGCGCTCTGCCGCTGGGACCATCCCGATCTCGGACCGATTTCGCCCGGCATCTTCATTCCGCTGGCCGAGGAGATGGGCATCATTTCCGAAATCAGCACCTTCGTGCTGCATGCGGCTTGCACCGAATGCGCCAAATGGCCTGACCAGACCAGCGTCTCGGTCAATCTCTCGGCCAGGGATTTCCGCAGCCGCGACGTCATCCAGAAGGTGCGCGATGCGTTGGCGAACTCCGGCCTCGCCGCCGGCCGCCTAGAAATCGAAGTCACGGAAACCGCGCTGCTCGACGACAAGTCCTTGACCCGCCAATATATCGAGGAACTGAAGCAGCTCGGCGTCCGCATCGCCCTCGACGATTTCGGCACCGGCTATTCAAGCCTGAGCTATCTCCATAAGCTTCCACTCGACAAGATCAAGATCGACCGGTCGTTCGTGATGGACATCACCCACAATCCGCGCTCACTCGAGCTGTTGAAGGGCGTCGTCGATCTGACCCGTATCCTGGGGCTTACCGTCACCATCGAAGGCGTGGAGACATTCGAGCAGCTTAAGGTCTTGATGCATTCGGTGAAGCCGGATCTTGTCCAGGGCTTCCTGTTCGGCGCAGCGCTCAGCGCGTCGGGTATCGAGACGATGTCGAACGTCACTTGGCCATTTGCCGCGGATCTGCGTCTCGCCGCCAAGCGCACAGCCGGCTAGCTTTCGCCGCAAATTCCCGCCCATCGAAGTCAATAATGTGCGTTGCTTGGATCGTGTGGCGGGCTCGTAGGAACCAGCATATTTGGCAGTGACTTGGAACAATTCCAAGCAAAGCGCTCAGTAGTTTTCACGCGAACTTGGATCTGGACGCCAAAACTGCTCCTTTAGCCAACACCACTCTGCCGCCAGAATCTCCGGTCGTTAAGGTTAACAAGTGGTAAATTGGTAGGGTCGAATTTTCGGCTTGTGTCTCATTTCAACTCGAATAGCCTGTTCAGAGGCGGATACGAGGACTTGAGAATGGATGCTGCAAGAAACGATGCGCGGGCTGGCGCCGGCGCAAATGCTGGGTCGGCGCTGAACCATTCGATCATGCAATTGCTGGAGCATGTCGACTATCGTCTCATCACTGGAGGCGAGGATCTGGAGGCGATCTACCGCCTTCGCTATCATTCCTACCTGCAATCGGGCATGTGCGGCCCGATCGCCAGCGGGATGTTCGAGGATCGCTGGGACAATCTGCCGAATTCCTATCGGTTCGGCGTCTACTTCGATGGACACCTGGTCAGCACATTACGGCTCCACTACATTTCCCGAGAGCACCCTCATTCGCCGTCCGTCGACGCCTATCCGGAAATATTGACCGAGCGGCTTGCCCGCGGAGAGACATTCATCGACGGGACTCGCTTCGCAACCGATGCCGACAGTGCGCCCGCGCCCGGAGTCCTGCCTTTTCTGACGCTCAGGCTTGGCATGGTGGCCGCCAGTTACTTCAACCTTACGGCAGTGCTTACGCCGATCAAGATCGAGCATTCCGCTTACTATGCTCGCATCTTCCATGCCATTCAGAGGACAGAGGGCAAGGTGTTCCCGGGTGTTCTTGCGCCGATCGCTCTGTTCGAAATCCCCTGCGGCGAAAACTTGCGCCAGACACTCGAACGGTTCCCGTTCTTTAAGTCGACGGCGGTGGAGCAGCGGATGATGTTCGCTAATCCGGCCATCAACCGGCTGACGCCGCTGTCCATCGTACCGACGGCGAAATACTATCGCGACGCTGCCTGAACGGGCGCCTTCCTGGCATCATGAACCTTTCCCGCGGATCTGCCGTTATGAGTAGCGGCATCGCCATCGAGTATCGCCGCAATTCTGCCCAACGGGCGTTCGCCCCCGGCGTGTCGCATTGTTCGTGGGAAGGAATACGGTCATGACCATCCACTCGCTGGCCCTCACGCCGCTCATCTCGCTGATTGCCGGCGTGCTGATCCTCATCATGCCACGGCTGCTGAACTACATCGTCGCGCTCTATCTGATTGTCGTTGGACTGCTGGGCCTGTTTCCGCATCTGGCCGGCTGAGACAGCGGGTCAAGCGTGCCGCAAAGCCGCCGATTGCCCGGCATCGGCGGCCAGTTTCAATTTTCCCTTGAGGCAGTTGTCGGCTGCGATGCGGCAATAGCGCCATTGCTCTGCGCCCAGCTTTTCGGTATGTGCCTGAAAGATGTCTTCGAAGGGGTATTCCTATGGCTGAGCACACGCCGACCGGTCCTGTAGAACTGGGCGCGAAGATGGACTATGCCGAGCATGACCGTACCTATGCGGGCTTTCTGGCGCTGGCCAAATATGGCTCGCTGTTCTGCGGCGCTCTACTTCTGGCGATGGCTTTCGGCTTCTTTGCGGGCGGCTTTTTTTCGGCGACCATCCTGTTCGTGCTGATCATGGCCGTCGGCGCCTTCATTCTGCGATAGACCTTCCAAAACCCTCTTGCGGTTGACGGAGCCGGATATCCCGGTCGACACGTCGCGCAGACAGGTTCCAGCCGAAAGGATCATGCGGTGGGACAGACGGTTTTCATCCCTCGTGAGCTCGATGCGAACGAGCCGCGCGTCGCCGCTTCGCCCGATACGGTGAAGCGGCTGGCGGGCCTGGGTTTCGACGTCATCGTCGAAACCGGTGCCGGAACCCGCTCGCGCATCCCCGACGAAGAATTCGCCAAGACAGGTGCCGTTATCGGCAAGGCCTCGGATGTCGCCAAGGCCGATGTCGTGCTGAAGGTTCGCCGGCCAACGGACGCCGAGCTGAAGAGTTACAAAGCTGGCGCCGCGGTGATCGCCATCATGGATCCCTACGGCAACGATGCCGCTGTCTCGGCCTTGGCCAGGGCCGGCGTCACCGCCTTCTCGATGGAATTCATGCCGCGCATCACCCGCGCCCAGTCGATGGACGTCCTGTCCAGCCAGGCCAATCTTGCCGGCTACCAGGCGGTGATCGACGGTGCGTCGGAATATGACCGGGCGCTGCCGATGATGATGACGGCGGCGGGCACCGTGCCTGCAGCGAAAGTGTTCATCATGGGCGTCGGCGTCGCCGGGCTGCAGGCGATCGCCACCGCGCGCCGTCTCGGTGCCGTCGTTACCGCCACCGATGTGCGCCCCGCCGCCAAGGAACAGGTCGCCTCGCTCGGCGCAAAATTCCTGGCGGTCGAGGACGAGGAGTTCAAGGCCGCCGAGACCGCCGGCGGCTACGCCAAGGAAATGTCCAGGGAATACCAGGCCAAGCAGGCGGCACTCACCGCCGAGCACATCGCCAAGCAGGACATCGTCATCACCACGGCGCTGATCCCGGGACGGCCGGCGCCGAAGCTCGTCTCCGCCGCCATGGTCGCCTCGATGAAGCCGGGCTCGGTGCTGGTCGATCTCGCTGTCGACCGCGGCGGCAATGTCGAGGGTGCCGAGCCAGGCAAGATCGTCACCACCGCCAACAATGTGAAGATCGTCGGCCACCTCAATGTGCCCGGCCGTGTCGCCGCATCCGCCTCGCTGCTCTACGCGAAGAACCTGTTCGCCTTCCTCGAGACTCTGGTCGACAAGACGACCAAGACGCTTGCCATCAACCGCGACGACGACCTGGTCAAGGCGACGATGCTGACCGATGGCGGCAAGGTCGTTCACCCGGCCTTCGCCAAGGCGGACCAGCAGCCCTATGTCGAGCCGGCGGCGATCCCGGCCACGACCTTGGTCGCCGATGCGTCCACGCCTGCGCCGAAAAAGGCGGCAGCGAAGAAACCTGCCGCACCCAAATCGCCCGCGTCTAAGCCGAAAGGGACCGCGTGATGGATCAGACCTTGCAGAAAGCCCTGGATCAACTCGACCAGGCAAGTGCTGCCGTCAGGCTCGCGGTGCAGAACCTGGCCAATGCCCCGGGCGGCACCGAGGCCGCCGGTAATGCCGCGCACGCGCTGTCGGGCGGCGCCATCGATCCCTTCGTCTTCCGCTTCGCCATTTTCGTGCTGGCGATCTTCGTCGGCTACTACGTCGTCTGGTCGGTGACCCCGGCGCTGCATACCCCGCTGATGGCGGTCACCAACGCCATCTCCTCGGTCATCGTCGTCGGTGCGTTGCTCGCCGTCGGTATCGCGGCTTCGGGCGTTGCCGCAGGCTTCGGCTTCGTCGCGCTGATGCTGGTCTCGGTCAACATCTTCGGCGGCTTCCTCGTCACCCAGCGCATGCTGGCCATGTACAAGAAGAAGGACAAGTAGAGCGCCATGAACGCCAACTTTGCGTCCTTCCTCTACCTGGTTTCCGGCGTCCTGTTCATCATGGCGCTGCGCGGCCTGTCGCATCCGACAACCAGCCGCCAGGGCAATCTCTACGGCATGATCGGCATGGGCATCGCCATTGCCACCACGCTGGCGCTGGCAACCCCGTCCGCTGGCCGCTTCGGCCTGATCGTGCTTGGCCTCGCCATTGGCGGCGGCGTGGGCGCCGTCACCGCGCGCCGCATCGCCATGACCTCGATGCCGCAGCTGGTCGCAGCCTTTCACTCGCTGGTCGGCCTCGCCGCCGTCATGGTGGCGGCCGCCGCCATCTACGCACCGGAGAGCTTCGGCATCGGCACCGCTGGCGACATCCATGCCCAGGCCCTGATCGAGATGAGCCTCGGCGTCGCCATAGGCGCCATCACCTTCACCGGCTCGGTCATTGCCTTCCTCAAGCTCGATGGCCGCATGTCCGGCAAGCCGATTATGATCGGCGGCCGTCACTTCATCAACGCCGCACTTGGCATCGCCCTGGTCGTGCTGATCGTGCTCCTGGTCGGTACGGAATCGAAGCTGGTGTTCTGGCTGATCGTCGCCGCCTCGCTGGTGCTCGGCATCCTGCTGATCATCCCGATCGGCGGCGCCGACATGCCGGTCGTCGTTTCGATGCTGAATTCCTATTCGGGCTGGGCGGCGGCAGCGCTCGGCTTTACGCTCGGCAATCTGGCGCTGATCATCACCGGCGCACTGGTCGGCTCGTCGGGCGCCATCCTGTCCTACATCATGTGCAAGGGCATGAACCGAAGCTTCATCTCGGTCATTCTCGGCGGCTTCGGCGGCGAGGCGGCCGCCGCGGCTGACGACGGCATCGAGCGCACCGTCAAGCAGGGTTCGGCCGACGACGCCGCCTACCTGATGATGAACGCGCAGAAGGTCATCATCGTGCCGGGTTACGGCATGGCGGTTGCGCAGGCGCAGCACGCGCTGCGCGAAATGGCCGACAAGCTCAAGGCCAACGGCGTCGATGTCAAATACGCCATTCACCCGGTCGCAGGCCGCATGCCTGGCCACATGAACGTGCTGCTGGCGGAGGCCAACGTGCCTTACGACGAAGTGTTCGAGCTCGAGGACATCAACTCCGAATTCGCGCAGGCCGACGTCGCCTATGTCATCGGCGCCAACGACGTCACCAACCCGTCCGCGCGTGATGACAAGAGCAGCCCGATCTACGGCATGCCGATCCTCGACGTCGACAAGGCCCGCACCTGCCTGTTCGTCAAGCGCTCGCTCGGTTCCGGCTATGCCGGCATCGACAACACGCTGTTCTACAAGGACGGCACCATGATGCTGCTCGGCGACGCCAAGAAGATGACCGAAGAGATCGTCAAGGCGATGGATCACTGATCCGGCCGATCTTGACTGTCGAATAAAGAAAGAGCCCGGTGGATGCCGGGCTCTGTGATTCTCGGCTGATGCTTGCCTTCAGCCGTTGGTCAGGAACACCGCTTCCTCTTCATCGCGCTGCCTGCCGCCGAGAGCCGCGGCCGCACTGGCGATGAAGGCGCCGATGACCAGCGACAGGGCACCGAGAAGCGCAAAGGTGGCGCTTGCCTTTCTTGCCGTGTCGGCCGCCTGCTTCGCCTTGACCTTCGCGTCCTGCGCCTTCGCCAGCACCGCGTCGACACGTGTCTTGGCGTCAGCCTCGGAAAGGCCGGTGCGCGCGGCGACCAATTGCGCAAGATAGGTCTTGTCTTCCGCGGAGACCTCGCCGGCGACGCTCCCGGCGATCAGGATACGTGAGGCCTGCCCGGCTGCCGCGGCTTCATCGCCTGGATTGGCGGCCGCGAGCTTGGCCGGATCGGCCGGCCGGAACAGCGAATCCACCAGATAGGAGGTCGCATTGTCGGCCGATGCGCCGCTGGCATTGGTTGTGGCGCCGGCCGACGCGCCCATGGCGGCTCCCGAGGCCACGGTGGACGCGGCCTGTACACCTGATCCAATCGCGGCGGAAAGCGCCGAGCCAAGTACGCCTACAACGAGAAGCGTGGCCAACGCCCAGGCGAGAAAGCCGTGGGCGGTGTCCCGGAAATAGACCTCGTCGGTGTGGATGCCGACCCATTTGGTACGCAACCGTCCTGCCAAATAGCCCCCGACAGCGGAGGAAAGCCATTGCACGATGACCAGCCAGACGGCGGTGGACACCGCGAAGGTGGTGATCGATGCGCTGGAGCCCGACCATGGCGAAACCATAGTGAGCCCGAGGCCCGAGCCGAGCAGCATGAGGATGAATGTCAGCGTCGAGGCCGCGAAGGCGCCGGCAATGATCGGTCCCCAGCTGACCGCGGTGGAGGACGATTCCGTCGAAGCGGATACGTTGACAGCCGATAGGGCGGACTGCATTTCAGGCCCCCTACCGTACGAACAGCATGATGAGGATGATGATCGGAATCGGAATGCCGAGCAACCAGAGCAAGATGCCGCGTCCCATGGATGTCTCCTTGTGAGAAATTGTGATCGATACTGTCACAATGTCTCTCGGGAGCTTCCGTTCCGATGGGCTATGAAATGATTTTGTTTGCCGGCGGTGGACAAACTGGCGCGGCGTAGAACGGTTCATTGTCTCACGAAAACGCGGAACCGCTCTATTCGTTGTCTTGACGAAGTCCCCCAGGGGAAAGCGCTATCGCTTTTCCCCGGAAAACCGTTCCGCACTTTCTGGAATTGCCTGGCGCGCCGATGGGCGGTCGGTCAAATATCCAGGTTGGCGACCGACAGGGCGTTGTCCTGGATGAATTCGCGCCGTGGTTCCACCTCGTCGCCCATCAGCCGCGAGAACAGGCTGTCGGCGTCGGTCGCGTCGTTGACCTTGACCTGCAGCAGCGAGCGCACATTCGGGTCGAGCGTGGTCTCCCACAACTGCTCGGCATTCATCTCGCCGAGCCCCTTGTAGCGTTGCATGGTCAGTCCTTTGCGGCCGGTCGCGAAGACCGCGTTGAGCAGCGCCAGCGGCCCCGAGACAGTTTCGGACACATCCTTGCGGCGCAGCACCGGCGGCATCTCGTAGATCTCGCTGAGGCGCTGCGCGTAGCGGTCGAGCTGGCGTGCATCGGCGGAATTGATCAGCGCCATGTCGAGATGGGCGTATTCCTTCACGCTGCGCACGGTGCGTTCGAAGACATAGCCGCCGATACCCTCGTTCGACGTCGACATGCGGCCGGTCCAGCCGCGCTCGGTGTCCTCGGCAATGATGTCGAGGCGTTGCGCGATCCGCTCCGCCATCGCGTTGGCACGGCCAAGATCGGCGAAGACATCGGGATTGAGCCCGCCGGCGATCGCCGCCTGCTCGACGACGTTGCGGTTGTAGCGCGTGTGCAAGCCGTTGATGAGCTGGCGCACGGCCAGCGCGTCGGCAACGGCGCCGTGCAGATCCTGTCCGGTCCGCACTTCCCCCGAGCCAAGTGTAAGCGAAGCCTCCTCCAACCCTGAATCGATCAGGAATTCCTCGAAGGCGCTCTCATTCTTGATGTATTGCGAGCTCTTGCCGCGCGTCACTTTGTAGAGCGGCGGCTGGGCGATGTAGAGATGGCCGCGCTCGATCAGCTCCGGCATCTGCCGGAAGAAGAAGGTGAGCAGCAGGGTCCTGATATGGGCGCCATCGACGTCGGCGTCGGTCATCAGGATGATCTTGTGGTAACGCAGCTTGTCGGCGTTGAATTCGTCCTTGCCAATCGAGGTGCCGAGCGCGGTGATCAGTGTGCCGATCATGTCGGACGAGAGCATGCGGTCGAAGCGGGCCCGCTCGACATTGAGGATCTTGCCGCGCAAGGGAAGGATCGCCTGGTTCTGCCGCGAACGGCCGCCCTTGGCGGAGCCGCCTGCCGAGTCACCCTCGACGATGAAGATTTCGGACTTCGCCGGGTCGCGTTCCTGGCAGTCGGCCAGCTTGCCGGGCAGCGAGGTGACCCCAAGCGAGGTCTTGCGGGTGATGTCGCGCGCCTTGCGCGCGGCTTCGCGCGCCGCCGCGGCCTGGATCACCTTGTCGACGACCACCTTGCCCTCGGTCGGATGCTCTTCGAGCCACGTGCCGAGTGCTTCATTGACCAGCCCTTCGACCACGGGACGGACTTCCGACGAGACCAGCTTGTCCTTGGTCTGCGACGAGAATTTCGGATCGGGAACCTTGACCGACAGCACCGCCGTCAGGCCTTCGCGGCAATCGTCGCCGATCAGCGAGACCTTTTCCTTCTTGGTCAGGCCCGAGGATTCGCCATAGCCGGTGATCTGGCGGGTCAGCGCACCGCGAAAACCGGCCAGATGCGTGCCGCCGTCGCGCTGCGGAATGTTGTTGGTGAAGGCCAGCACATTCTCGTGGTAGCTGTCGTTCCACCACATCGCCACTTCGACGGTGATGCCGTCGCGCTCGGCCCTGATGGCGATCGGCTTCTCGATCAGCGGTTTCTTGACGCGGTCGAGATATTTGACGAACTCTTCGAGGCCCCCGTCATAGTGCAGTTCATGCCTCACGACGTCCGCATGACGGGCGTCTGTCAGCACGATGCGCACACCGGAGTTCAGGAAGGCGAGTTCGCGCAGCCGGTGCTCCAGCGTGCCGAAGTCGAACTCGACCATGGTGAAGGTCTCGGCGGACGGAAAGAAGGTGATCTCGCTGCCGCTGCGGCCCTCATTGGTGCCCGGGCGCTTGTCCTGCTCGTAGCTGCCGGTCGCCTTCAGCGGCGCGTCGGCATCGCCATGGGTGAAACTCATTTCGAAGATCTGGCCGTTGCGGCGGATCTTGAGCTTCAGCCAGGCCGACAGCGCGTTGACGACCGAGACGCCGACGCCATGCAGGCCGCCAGAAACCTTGTAGGAGTTCTGGTCGAACTTTCCGCCGGCATGCAGCTGCGTCATGATCACTTCGGCCGCCGAAATGCCCTCGCTGGGGTGAATGTCGGTCGGAATGCCACGGCCATTGTCGATAACCGTCACCGAGCCATCGGGATTAAGCGTCACCGAAACCAGGTCGGCATGGCCGGCCAGCGCCTCGTCGATGGCGTTGTCGACCACCTCGTAGACCATGTGATGCAGGCCCGAGCCGTCATCGGTGTCGCCGATATACATGCCCGGCCGCTTGCGGACAGCATCCAACCCCTTCAAAACCTTGATGGAATCGGCGCCGTATTCGGCTTCAGCGCCGTTGGTGTTCTCGGTCTGGTCGCTCATGAAAACCTGTTGTCTAGATGCCGCTTGTACAGCGCGAAAAATCGGCCCCGAATCGCGCTTCTGATATCGACTAGATATAGGCGCTAAAGGCGGTTTTTCCAAGGTTTGCAGGCATTTCCGGCTCAAATGCCGAGCCGCCAGCCGGCTATTTTTTTCGAGCGTTGAATTTAGCGAGAAGGCCGTGCAAATATTTGATCGTGGATTTGTCCCTTGGCGCCAGCCGGCCCGTGCGGTCTAGCTCCAGCGTCAGGTTCAGCGCCTTGGTCAGCACCGCCTTCGGATCCTTGGCCACATACGCATAGTTGATGTAGGCCTGAACCAGATCAAATTGCCAAAGCGCATTGTTCGGATCGGATTGAGCCAGTTTCTGGCGGATGCCGAGGCTGGCTTCGAAGGCCTTCCTGGAACCCTCGAAATGCCGCTGCTTGGTCTCCAGCATGCCGATTTCCGAGAATGTGATCGACAGGTCGCGTTGCCAGTCGGAATTGCCCGGGTCGAGCTTGGCCAGCCGGTCGGCAATGGCAAGACTGTCCTGGTAGTTTCGCAGTGCGTCGCTGACATTGCCCTGGACATCAAGCACACCGGCAACCTTTTCCAGACAGACCGAAAGGTCGCGCTGCCAGTCGGTGTTGCCTGGGTCGCTCGCTGCAAGTTCACGCGCTACAGCCAGCGCTTGTTGATAGGAAGCCAGCGCTGCCGGCCAGCTCTCCTGGTCGTTGAGCGCGTTGCCGATCTTGGCGTAGCTGATCGACAGGTCGCGCTTCAAGTCGGTATCGTCAGGGTCGCGGCGCACCAGGTCTTCGGCGATCGCCTGGCTCTTGTTGTAGGCCACGAGCGCATCGGCGGCGGCGCCACGCTCGCGCAGCACGTCACCGATCCTCTCGTGGCTTACGGAGACCGCGCGCTGGCGCTCAAGGTCGTCGGGTTTGTTCTCGGCCAGCGCCTGCCGGATTCTCAGGCTCTCTTCAAAGGCCGTCTGGGCGCTGTCCAACTGGCCGGCGGTACGGGCAAGGTCGCCGATTTCGTCATAGGTTATGGTCAGGTCGCGCAGCAGATAGGCGCTGTTCGGCTCGGCGTCGGCCAATTTCTGCTTGATCGACAGGCTTTGTTGATAGGCCTGGGCGGCCGCGGCCACATCGCCTTGTGTCGCCAGGACGTTGCCGATCTTGTCATTGGCCATGGCAAGATCACCGAGCCAGTCTTTCTTGTCCGGCACGCTTGCGGTCAACTCCTGCAGCATGCCCCTGGCCGCCTCATAGTTTTCGAGCGAGCTCGGCAGGTTGCCTTGCGCCACCTCAGTGTTGGCGAGCTTGATATGGCTGATGGCGAGATCGCGCTTGACGCTGGGATCGGTTTCCTGACGCGACCGCTGCTCGAGATTGGCCAACAGCGCGGCGAAGGCCCGGCCGGCCGCGTCGACATTGCCCACCGTCGTGTAAAGAATACCGAGTTCCTCCAGCGTGCGGCTCTGACGGTCGGCCTGTTCCAGGCTGAGCGAGGTCTGCCCGGCCTCGCCATACAGCGACAGCACGGTTTCATAGCCCTTGATGGCCGCCGCATAGTTGAGGTCGGCGCGCGCCGCGCCCGCCGACAGGAACAGCGTCGCCGCCTGTGACAGCGTCCGGTCGGCGAAATTCGCCTTCAGCGCCTTGCGCGACACCTCGTCGATATCGACCGCCTCGGCCAGCTTCGCCTGTGCCGCGCCGAAGGCGCCCAGGGCCAACTGCTCCTCGGCCTGACGGCGCAGTTCCGTCACACGCGGATCGTCGGCGCCCAGCGTCTTCATCTCGGCGCGTACCTTGACGAAGGCGTCGGCCGCCTCGCGCAGCCTTGCATTCAGGCTCTCGGCCGACAAATGGCTGGTGTCGGCGCTGATCAACGCCCCATAGAGCGGCGCCAGCGGTATGTCGGCGTCGCTGGCGATCCGCTCGACCTCGCCGCGCATGTCCGGCGTCACGTCGGCCATGGCCAGCAGCAGCCGTTCGCGCTCCGGCAACTGCTCCTTGGCCGCGGCGGCGAAGAACAGTTTCGGCAGGCCGCTCTCGACATAGGGCAGTTGCCTGCCGCGCGACAGGTCGTAGACCTCCTGTTGCACCAGCGTCAGCACCGATCGGATTTCGAGCCCGTCCGTGCCGAGATATTTGGTCAGCGCCGTGGTGAAGGGTGAGTTTTGACCGGTGCCATCGGCGGCTGTCTCGCCGGGCGCGGCAGAGAAAGCGAACAGGATGTTTTCCGCCCGCCCGATGCGGCCAAGACCCGGCTTGACCTTGTCGGCGACATCGTTGGCCAGCGAGGTCGCGCCGCGCCCGTCGCCGCCACGCCCCGAGAACGGATCGCTGCGGCAGGCATCGAGCACGATCAGCCCGACTTTCGCGGTGGCCGCGACCGCGTCGCGCACCTCTTCCAGCGGCAGGCTGGTCTTGTCCAGCGCATAAGCGAGGACGCATCGGCATCGACCGGCAGCAGCCGGTTGTCGCCCGATATTTCGACGCCGTGCCCTGAGAAATACACCAGCGCCACGTCCGCGCCCCTGGCGTCTTCGCGGAAATCGTCGAGCGCGCGGCGCATGCGCCTGAGATCGCGGTTGGTTTCGAGCACCACGTCGAAACCAAGTTTCTTCAGCGCCGCTTCCATCGCTTCGCCGTCATGGATGGGGTTGGCCAGCGGCCGGACCAGCCGGTAGTCGTCATCGGCCATGACCAATGCCACGCGCCGCTCCGCCACCGCGATAGCGGTGGTCGCAAGCACCAGCAGCAAGGCAAACAGCAACCGCAAGTCGAACCGCCCCCGGCTCAGTCATTTGGCGACCATTCCATCTCTTTATGGCACGAGCAAGCCGGGTTGAGAGCGGCTCTTTCAGGCTGCGCGCATTGGTTTCAACGCCTCGCTCCAGCGCGACAGTTCGTCCAGCATGGTCTTGCTCCCGCCCCGCACCTGCTCGCTGGCATCGAAGGCGCCGTTCTCGTCGAGCAGTTTCTGGTACAGCGGCAGCGCGACGCCTTCCGGGATCGGCATGATCCCGACAGCGGTCAGCAGCGGCTTCAGCGCCTGCGCCGCGCGCAGGCCGCCGGAGACACCGCCATAGCTGAAGATGGCGGCGGGCTTGTATTTCCATTCGCGGGCGAGATAGTCGATCGCGTTGACGATCGCGGGTGCCGCGAAATAGTTGTATTCCGGCGCCACGAAGACAAAGGCGTCGGCGGCGTCGATCGCCTTCGACCAGGCCTTGGTGTGGTCGTTCTGATAGTTGCCGAGCCTTGGATGATGCGGTTCGTCCAGCACCGGCAGGTTGAAGGCGGCGATGTCGGTCAGCACTGGCTCGAATTTTCCGTGCTCGCGCACGAACGTCTCCAGCCACTCGGCAAAAACCGGACCGGCGCGGCCGGGCCGCGTGCTGCCGATGATGATGTTCAACTGGTGCTTCAAGGCAGGCTCCTTTGTCGGGCGGTATCCGTTGGTGACCGTCACTACGGCAGAGCGTTCCAGCGGACAAGATGGAACCCTGGCGGAACGGTCACGATCGGATGAACAGACCGTCCGCCCTGGTGTTCCTTCCGCCACGGTCCGGTCTGCCGTTCGGTCACATGGACGCCTGGTGTGCCAGCCACTACATTGATGGGAGCAGCGGAGCACTTCATGGATACTCAGCCCGCCCCCTTCGTTCCTCCCGCCCCGAAGCCGCGCACATCGCCGCCTTCGACGCTGGAGATGATCCGCATCGTCTATCGCAATCCGCTCGAACTCTGGGGCGAGCCGACCTACAACGAACCCTGGATTTCGGCCAAGGGCGCCGGTGGGCCGCTGGTCATCGCCAATGATCCCGGACTGATCCGCCATGTGCTGGTCGACAACGCCAAGAACTACAAGATGGCGACGGTGCGCCAGAAGATCCTGAGGCCAATCCTGCGCGACGGCTTGCTGACCGCCGAGGGCGAGGTGTGGAAGCGGTCGCGCAAGGCAATGGCGCCGGTGTTCACGCCGCGCCACATTTTCGGCTTCGCACAGCCGATGCTGAAACGCACGCTGGAGTTTGTCACCCGTTACGAGGCGGGCGGCACGTCCGATATCGCCCAAGACATGACGCTGCTCACCTACGACATCCTGGCCGAGACGCTGTTTTCCGGTGAGATCGCGGGCGAGCCGGGCAGTTTCGAAAACGAGATCGATCGCCTGTTCGAAACCATGGGCCGCGTCGATCCGCTCGACCTGTTGCGCGCCCCCGACTGGCTGCCGCGGCTGACCCGCATCCGCGGCCGCAAGACGATGGCCTATTTCCGCAAGATCGTGACCGACACGGTCAGGATGCGCGAAGAAAAGTTCAGGCGCGATCCCGATGCCGTGCCCCAGGATTTCCTGACGCTGCTGCTCAAGGCCGAAGGCCCCGACGGACTGACGCGCTCGGAAGTCGAGGACAACATCATCACCTTCATCGGCGCCGGCCACGAGACGACGGCGCGCGCGCTCGGCTGGACGCTGTATTGCCTGGCCGAATCGCCCTGGGAGCGTGACCGGATCGAACGGGAGATCGACCAGGTGCTGGCGCGCGAGCCCGATCCGACGAAGTGGCTCGACGCCATGCCGCTGACCCGCGCCGCCTTCGACGAGGCGCTGCGGCTCTATCCGCCGGCGCCGTCGATCAATCGCGAGCCAATCGAGCCCGAAATGTGGAAGGATCTCTACATCCCCAAGTACGCCGCCGTGCTGGTGATGCCGTGGGTCGTCCACCGCCACAGGAAGCTGTGGGACAGGCCTGACGCCTTCCTGCCCGAACGCTTCCACCCGGGGAACCGTGAAAAGATCGACCGTTTCCAGTATCTGCCCTTCGGCGCGGGTCCGCGCGTCTGCATCGGCGCCAGCTTCGCCATGCAGGAGGCGATCATCGCGCTCGCCGTACTTTTGTCCCGCTTCCGCTTCGACACGACGGCCGACACAAAACCCTGGCCGGTGCAGAAATTGACCACGCAGCCGCAAGGCGGTCTGCCGATGCAGGTCACGCCTCGCTAGGTGTGCCGATATTCAGGTGATGCCCGCCTGCGTTCTCGACTCGGCCTGACCTGAATCCCAACACGCCTTTGGCCTACTGCACTCACTTATACGGCTGGTTTGCGCTGCTGGAACTGGCCGGCGGCGCGGAAGCGCCAGAGGTAGCTGGGCAGGATCGTCGCGATCGATTGCGGCTGGATGCCGAGCCCCGCCAGTGTCCGGTTCGCCTTGGCGGCTTCGTCCGAAACGATGTTGTGCTCGCGCAACTGCATCACCTGGTCCTTGGTCAGCAGCGGATTGGGCAGGAGCCCGAGGATCGAGGCCTGGATGTTTGCCACCCACCACGGCACCGGCACCAGCATGCGCTTGCGCTCGATCACGGTGAGCAGTTCCTGCATGCACTCCTTGAAAGTGAGCACGTTGGGGCCGCCAAGCTCGTAGACTTGGCCGCCATCGATCTTGCCGTCGACCGAGCGCGCCACCGCCTCGGCGACGTCGCCGACATAGACCGGCTGGAACTTGGTGTGGCCGCCGCCGATCAGCGGCAGCACCGGAGAATAACGCGCCATATTGGCGAAACGGTTGAAGAAGCTGTCTTCCGGCCCGAAATTGATCGACGGCCGGAAAATCACGGCATCGGCGATCGTCTCCAGCACCGCCTTCTCGCCCAGCGCCTTGGTGCGCGCATAATCCGATTCGGAGTCCAGATCGGCGCCGAGCGCCGAAATATGGGTAAGCCCGGCGCCGACGGAGCGGGCGGCTTCGGCGATCGCGCGAGCACCGAATTCATGTACGGCGGAGAATTTCTGCCGGCCGCTCTCATGCAGGATGGCGACGAGATTGACGACGTGGTCGGCACCTTGCACGGCGCGGTCGACCGACCAGCGCACGCGCACATTGGCCTGCACCGGCTGGATCTGGCCGACATTGCCGAGCGGCTGCAGATGACCGGCAAGATCGGGCCTCCGGCAGGCGACCCGGATGCGATAGCCGCGCTTGGCCAGCGCCCGCACGACATGGCGGCCGACAAAGCCTGACCCGCCAAAGACGACGACAAGCTTTGGGGTCTGCAGGATTTCGGTCATGACGGGCTCCGGCGCGCGTTCCAGATGGCTTGGCTGAGCCGTTTCATAGTCCGTTTTGCGCCAAAGGCAAAGGGTGACGCGTCGTCGCTGCCGCCCTTCTTTCGGGCGTGTCAGAACGCCTTGCCGAGGCGGGCATCGACCGAGTGCCGGTTGCCGCCGCGAATGACGAAGAACAGCAGGATCGAACGACAAACGCAGAAAACCCCGCCGAAGCGGGGTTTTCCGGGTGAGTTTCGTGTCGAAACCAGGGCCAACGAGGCGGCCTGACCTGAGACGGTATCAGCATGGGCGTGAAGCAAGTACGCCCGCCTCGGCCCTGGACGCATCCGACAGAAGACACCGACCGGGCAAACCCGACCTGGATAGCTATTCGTCGTCGGGACGCGCGGGAAGGTTCACCGAGGCGCGGGAAAAAATTCGCCGATTTCTTCAGGCCGAATAGCGCTCGGCGAATTCGGAGATACGCTGGATCACTGCTTTGGGCGCGTTGATGCCGCGCGCCTGCGCCTTCTCGGCCGCTTCGGCCCTGGCACGGCCGGGCACATGCACGCCATAGCGCCGGCGCAGCCGGTCGAGCTGGCCTTTCATGCGCTGCTCGAAATCCGGATCGAGCAGCTTGGGCTCGACCGCGAGCACGAACAGGCCGGTTCCCGGACTGTCGGAGCCGCCACTGAACCACGGCGCGTCGAGCGACCAGTTGGCGCCCGACAGGCCCGCCGCCAGCACCTCGACCATCAGGGCGATGTTGGCGCCGCGCTGGCCGCCAAAGGCAAGCATGGCGCCCTTCATGGCGGCGGCTGGATCGGTCGTCGAATTGCCGCTGGCGTCCAGCGCCCAGCCTTCGGGGATCTTCTTGCCGTCTTCCGCGGCCTTGCGGATGTTGACGAAAGCGGTCGCGCTCGACGACTGGTCGATGACCAGCGGCGCGCCGTCGGCGGCGGGCGCGGCGAACGACATCGGATTGGTGCAGTAGACCGGCTTGACCGAGCCCGAGCCGGCCAGGACGGCCGGTCCATTGGTGGCGGCAAAGGACACCAGCCCCTGCGCCGCCAGCCGGCCGGTGAAGTAGCCGAGCGCCCCGCACGTATAGGCGTTCTTCTGCGAGAAGATGGCGACGCCGAACAGTCTTGCCGCCTTGGCGAGGTCGTCGATGGTACGGTCGAAGCCGGTATGCGCCAGCCCGCCGCGTGCGTCCGAGAAATAAATGGCCAGCGCCGGCCGGGTGATCACCGGGTCGGCATTGCCGTCGATGCGCCCGGCCTCGAGCGCTTCGAGGTAGTCGATGAAATGCGACAGCCCGACGGCTGCAAGTCCTTCGGCCTCGGCGGCGATGATCGAGGCGGTGAGCGATTGCGCCGCCTCCTCATTGGCGCCGGCGCCAAGTGCCGCCATCCGGCACAGTCCTTTTGCCTGGTCGAGACTGAGTTGCATCATGACGGTCCTAAGGAATTAGGGAATAGGGAATTGTGCGCAGTGAATAGCGAACGGGGATGGAAATGTGAATGCGGAAGTGGCTGGCTACTCCCCTACTCCCCTACTCCCCTACTCCCCTACTCCCCTAACCTATCTTGACCGGGATCCGCGCCTCGATCCGGCTGAAGGCGAAGACCAGAATGCCGGTGATCGCCATATAGATCAACGCCAAGAGCAGCAGGGGCTCGTAGGTGAGGTAGGTGTCCTGCCGCACCTTGGACGAGACCGCGAAGATATCGATCACGCTGATCGTCGCCACCAGCGGCGTCGATTTCAGCTGCAGCACGGTCTCGCCGGTCAGCGTTGGCAGCGCCCTGTAGAAGGCTTGTGGCAGCCAGATGCGCCGGAAAATCTTCCAGCGGCTCATGCCGAAGGCGCGGGCCGCTTCCAACTGCCCCTTGGGCACGCCGGCAAAGGCGCCGCGCATCACTTCGCCCTCATAGCCGGCGAAGGACAAGGTCAACGCCAGCACGCCGTATGGCCATGCCTGCCTGAGATAGGGCCACATCCAGGATTCGCGGATCCATGGATATTGCGGAAACAGCGAGCCCAGCCCGTAATAAAGCAGCCATAGCTGGAGAAGCAGCGGCGTGCCGCGAATGATGGTGCAGAAGACTTTCGCCGGAGCCGCGACCCAGATCGAGCCTGCCGCCTGCGCCAGCCCGACGGGCACGGCGATCATGAAGCCGAGCGCGCAGGTGACGGCTAGGATCCACAGGGCACGCCAGATGCCCATCAGGCCCATTTCCCAATATTGCGGCAGCCAGTCCCAGCGCATGAAGAAGGCAGCCGACGCCACCAGCCCCACCGCGATGAGAATCAGCACGATGCGATGCGGCTGCAGCCAGAGCGAAGCGCGCGCCGCCGTATCGATGATGACTGTTTCACCGGTCATCAGCGGGCATCCTTGATCGAAGGCATGCCACGCCGCGCCCATTTTTCGGCGCGGCCAAGCAGGAAGTTCGAAACCAGCGTCACGCAGAGATAGAGCACGCCGGCGGCGAGGAAGAAAATCAGATAGGCCTTGGTGACGCCCGCCGCCTGTCGTGTCGCCAGCGTCAGTTCGAAGAAGCCGACGACGGCCAGCAGAGCGGTGTCCTTGGTGGCGATCAGCCACAGATTGGCGAGGCCCGGAATGGCGAAAGGCAACATCGCCGGCAGCGTGATGCGCCGCAACAGAAGGCCGGGAGACATGCCGAAGGCGCGGGCGGCTTCGATCTGGCCCTGCGGAATGGCGAGGATCGCGCCGCGGATGACTTCCGTCGAATAGGCGCCTTGGACGAAGCCGAGCACGGCGATGCCGGCCACCAGCCCGCTTATGTCGACACGCTGGTAGCCCATGGCGGCCAGCACCTGGTTTATCAGGTCGGTGCCGGCATAATAGAGCAGCAGGATCAGCACCAGTTCCGGCACGGCCCGCACCACGGTGGTGTAGACCGCGAACAGGTCGCGCACCACGGGTCCGCCGTAAAGCTTGCCATAGGCACCCCAGGTTCCAATAAGCAGGCCGACGATGGTGGCGCCGACGGCGATCTCCAGCGAATGCAGGAGCCCGACCAGGAGCGTCCCGCCCCAGCCGACGGGCGCGGGCGAGAGAAGTTCGACGATGCCGGCCGCCGAGGCCGGAAGAAAGGATTCGATCAGCGTCGCCCCCGGATTGCTGGCTCGATCCGCCGGCACCTGCGGCCGGCGGCAAGCATGCGTGGACAGGCCGGCCGGAGGATGAGGCGTCAACGCCCTGTCCTCCGGCCATGCGAGGGTCGTCAGTTCGACTGCGTGGCGCCGCCGTAAATGTCGAAATCGAAGTATTTCTTCGAGATTTCGTCATATTTGCCGTTGGCGCGGATCGCCTTGATGCCGGCGTTGATCTTCTCTTTCAGATCGGTGTCTTCCTTGCGCACGCCGGCGCCGACGCCCGGTCCGAGCACCTCGTCGTCAGGGGCCACCATGCCCTTGAGATCGCAGCAGGCCTTGCCCTGGTCGGTCTTGAGGAACTCCTTGAGCGCGATGGAATCGGCCTGCACCGCGTCGAGGCGGCCGGCGGCAAGGTCGTTGTTGGCTTCGTCCTGCGTCTGGTATTCCTTGATCTCGGATGCGGTCGGGCCGAAGTGCTTCTTGGCGTAGACGGCATGCACCGTCGACACCTGGACGCCGAGGACCTTGCCCTTGAGATCGTCGGGCGTGGCGCCGAATTTCTGGTCCTTGGGGCCGATGATCGCGGTCGGCGTGTTGTAGTACTTGTCGGAGAAGTCGATGGTCTTCTTGCGTTCGTCGGTGATCGACATCGACGAGACGATAAGGTCGATCTTCTTGGTGGTCAGCGCCGGGATGATGCCGTCCCAGGCGACAGGGGTGATGACGCAGTCGAGCTTTTCCTCGGCGCATACGGCGTCGATGAAGTCGATTTCCCAGCCGACCCATTTGCCCGAAGCATCGGGCGAGGTGAAGGGCGCGTAGGGTTCGGCGGCGACGCCGATCTTGACCGGATCGGCCTTGGCCACGCCCATGGCGGCGACGCCGAGCAGCAGTGCCGCGGCCAATGTATTCAGAACAGTCTTCATTTTCAGAACTCCCAGTTTGTTGTTGGTTCCCGGTTTTCTTCCGTCCCGGCCTGTCCCTAGCCGATGTTGCGGATGAACTGCTTGAGCCTTTCGGATTTGGGCGCGCCAAAGATCTGCTCCGGCGGGCCTTCCTCCTCGACCAGCCCGTTGTAGAGGTAGACGACGTGGGTCGCGACCTCGCGGGCGAATTTCATTTCGTGGGTGACCAGCACCATGGTGCGGCCTTCGCGAGCCAGATCGCCGATCACCTTCAGCACTTCGCCCACCAGTTCGGGATCGAGGGCCGAGGTCGGTTCGTCGAACAGCATGACGCGCGGATTGATGGCCAAGGCGCGAGCGATCGCGGCGCGCTGCTGCTGACCACCGGAGAGATAGGCCGGATAGACATCGCGTTTCTCGGCGAGCCCGACCCGCGCCAGCAGCTTTTCGGCCTGGGCGATTGCCTGGTCGCGCTTCACGCCCAGCACATGCACGGGAACCTCGATGACGTTTTCGATCAGCGTCATATGGCTCCACAGGTTGAAGTTCTGGAACACCATGCCGAGCTTGGAGCGGATGCGTTCGATCTGCCTGCGGTCGGCCGGGATGGTGTGGCCGTGGCTGTCCGCCTTAAGCTTGATCTCCTCGCCATTGACCCGGATGATGCCGCTGGTCGGATTTTCCAGGCAGTTGATGCAGCGCAGCAGCGTCGATTTACCCGAGCCCGAGCCGCCGATGATGGCGATGACCTCGCCGTCGCGCGCCGACAGCGATACGCCCTTCAGCACATGCAGTTGACCGAATTTCTTGTGCAGGTTCTCGACATGGATGGCTTCTGCGGCGCAGTCCTGCACCTCGCCTGATGGGAGTTTGGCAGCTGCCACAGCGCTCACCAAATGACCTCCATATGGCCGCCGGCGGTTCGTCGAACGTCTATCCGGCTAATCAACATACGCTGTACTGCCCCGCTCCAGACTTCAAGCATGGACCCAACAGAGCGAGCCCGTCAATCCCGCTCATTACGGCACTTGCGGCCTTGTTGTGCAAGTGTATAAATAACCTCTCATGAAATTTTCCCGATTTTTTTCAGCTTAAAAAGGGCATCGATGAGCGCTTTCGGATCACAGTCCATGGCGGCGCCACTGCGGCGCGTACTGATGCGGTCGGCGGCCAACGCCATGCGTGATGCCGACAGGGCCGCCTGGCACTATGGCCCGGGATTCAACCCGGCGAAAGCAGCCTCGCAGCACGCGGTCCTTGCTGAACTGGTGGCGGCGTCCGGCGCCGAGATCGAATGGATCGAGGACAGGGCGGACGGCCTTTCGGATTCGGTGTTCACGCACGACCCCTCGCTGATGACCGACCGCGGCGCGCTGATCCTGTCCATGGGTAAGCCGTTGCGCGCCAGCGAGCCCTCGCTGCATGAGGAAACCTACAGAAGACTGGGCATTCCGATCCTTGGCCGCGTCGAGGCTCCCGGCCAGGTCGAAGGTGGCGACTGTGTATGGGTGGATGCCCGCACGCTGGCGATCGGGCGCGGTGTCCGCTCCAACCAGGAAGGCATCCAGCAGGTTTCCAACCTGCTGACGCCGTTGGGCATTTCCGTCTACGGCTTTGATCTGCCGCTGTGGCAGGGCGAAGAAGCGTGCCTGCATCTGATGTCGGTGATCAGCCCGCTGGCCGACGACCTCGCCTTGGTCTATTCGCCGCTTTTGCCTGCCCCGTTCTACCAGACGCTGAAGACGCGCGGCATCCGGCTGGTCGAAGGCGACGCCGAAGAATTCGCCGCTTCCAACGGCCTCAGCCTGAACGTCCTGCCGACCAGCCCGCACAAGGTCATTGCCGTCGCGGGCTTTCCCAGGACCAAGGCAGCCATGGAAGCCGCCGGCTGCACGGTTGAAATCTTCGAGGCGGATGCGCTCTGCATCGCCTGCGAAGGCGGGCCGACATGCCTGACGCGACCGATCCTGCGTCAATGAATGCGCGCCGTAAGTTCCGTCGCGAGGGCGAGGGGCGGCGGCGGCAGGATCTGATTGAAGCGACTTTGGACAGCGTGGCGGAATATGGCCTGCAGGGTGCCACCTTGCGTACCATCGCATTGCGCGCCGGCGTCACCGCCGGGCTGATCCGGCATTATTTCCCGGGCAAGGAAGAATTGCTGCAGGAAGCCTATACGGCGCTGGTCGGCCGCATGACCGAGCAGGCGAAAGCGGCACTGGTCATGGATGATGCCTCGCCGCGCCAACGCCTCGCGGCCTTCGTCACCGCCAACCTCAATGCGCCGATCATCGACGCGCGGGTGTTTTCGCTCTGGGCAACCTTCCTCGGCCGCGCCGGTGCCGATCCTGCCTTGGCCCGCGCCCACCGCGACGGCTACCTTGGCTTTCGCAACGAGGTGGAAGCGGTCGTGGCCGAAGTGCTCGCCGCCGAACAGCACAAGCCGGACGCAGGCGAGCTGCGCCACCATGCCATCGCGATCAATGCGATCATCGACGGGCTCTGGATCGAAGGCTGCCTGGCCGGCGAGATGTTCTCGCCCGGCGAATTGGCGGCGATTGGCATCAAGGCTGTCGAGGCCGAGCTCGGCCTCGCGCCGCTCAAGCAATTCCAGGAAAAATGAGAAGCGGTTTTCCCGGGAAAAGCGCGTAGCGCTTTCGCTTGGGAATTGCGTAAGAACTAAGAAGAAAGAGACAGGGGAGTAAAGCAATGACCACCATCGGCGAAGCGCTCATTTCGCTACTCGAGGCCCATGGTGTCGACACCGTCTTCGGCATCCCCGGCGTCCACACGGTCGAGCTCTATCGCGGCCTGGCGAGGTCTAGGATCCGCCATGTCACGCCGCGCCACGAACAGGGCGCCGGCTTCATGGCCGACGGCTACGCCCGGGCCAGCGGCAGGCCGGGCGTCGCCTTCGTCATCACCGGGCCGGGGTTGACCAACACCATCACCGCCATGGGCCAGGCGCGCGCCGATTCGGTGCCGATGCTGGTGATCTCTGGCGTCAACGCCACCGACACGCTCGGCAAGGGGCTGGGCTTCCTGCATGAATTGCCCGACCAGCGCGGCATGATGGAGAAGGTAGCACTGTTCTCGGAGCGCATCACCGAGGCCGCAGAACTGCCGGGCGCGCTCGCTCGTGCCTTCGCCTTGTTTTCGTCCGCGCGTCCAGGACCGGTGCACATCGAAATTCCGACCGACGTCATGGTGAAGCCTGCCGACGGTCTTGCGGCTGCGCTGAGCAATGCCGCCCCGCCCGCTCCGGACGCCAGGGCAATTGCCGAGGCGGCGAAGCTAATCAAGGTAGCGCGCCGTCCGATGATCCTTGCCGGCGGCGGCGCCAGGAAGGCGGAAGCCCCACTGCGGCGGCTTGCCGAAAGACTGGGCGCGCCGGTTGTCGAGACCACCAACGCACGCGGCCTGATGCATGGTCATCCGCTTTGCGTGCCGGCAAGCCCAAGCCTGAAAGCGGTTCGCGCACTGATGGCCGAGGCAGATCTGGTGATCGCCGCCGGCACCGAATTCGGTCCGACCGACTATGACGGCTATGGCGACGGCGGCTTCGTGCTGCCTTCGAACCTGATCCGTATCGACATCGGCGCCGACCAGCTTGCGCGGCGCCCGGCGACGATCGCCATCCAGGCCGATTGCGCCGTGGCGATCGAGGCCCTGCTTGCGGCGATCGATCCCGCCCACAGCGCCCGCGAAGACGGCCATGGCCGCGCCGCGGCGGGGCGAAAGGCCGCCTTTGCCGAGTTGAGCCCGGCCTATGCGGCGCAGGTGCATGCCGTGGAAATGATCCGCGATGCCTTGCCCGGAGCCATCATCGTCGGCGACTCCACCCAGCCGATTTACGCCGCCAACCTCTACTACGACCACGACCGGCCCGGCGGCTGGTTCAATGCCGCGACCGGCTTCGGCGCGCTGGGCTATGGCCCTCCGGCGGCGATCGGCGCGGCACTCGCCATGCCCGATGCCCCGGTTGTCTGCCTGACCGGCGACGGCGGCTTCCAGTTCACCTTGCCGGAGATAGCCGTAGCGCTGGATTCCGAAGCGCCCGTCATCTTCGTCGTCTGGAACAACAGGGGCTATCGCGAGATCGAAACCTCGATGCTCGATGTCGGCGTGGAACCTGTCGGCGTGTCGCCGGCGCCGCCGGATTTCTGCAAGCTTGCCGAAGCCTATGGCATATCAGCCGAAAGGCTGGCCGACATCGACGCCTTGCCACAGGCGTTGAGGCACGCCCGGGCAACGGGACTGCCACGTGTCATCGAAATCACGGTCGTTTGAACCATCCAGGCCGGCCTTGGTCCCCGACCGGAAGCGGACCATTTGCCGGCTTGGTCTTGGAAGGCATGAGGCTTCGCTATTCGACGGTGCGCTGACGCATGCAAAGACGTGACGGCTGCCATGTCGAGATATCGGTTGAGTGATCGACTGAAAGGCGCGACGCTTCGCGTCGGCGCGGCTAACCAACGACAAAAGTCATAAAAATGACAGGAGCGGTCCAGGATGACGGAAACACTTGAAGGCAGGCATATCGTTGTGACCGGTGGAACCGGCGCGCTCGGTGGGGCGGTGGTCGGCAGGCTGCTGGAGCAGGGCGCGATCTGTCATGTGCCGAACGCGCACGCCGCGGCACCTCAGCACTTCCCCTTCACCGCGCACGACAATGTGAAGCTGGCGCACAATGTCGACCTGTCGGACTCCGCCAAGGTCGAAGCCTTCTATTCTCAGGTCCCTGCCTTGTGGGGATCGATCCATCTGGCGGGCGGCTTTGCCATGGCACCGGTGGAAAAGATCGAATCGGCATCCTTCGCCGAGATGATGGACACCAACGCCCGCACCACCTTCCTGTGCAGCCGCGCGGCTATCCGCTCGATGCTGGCGTCGGGCTCTGCCGGCCGCATCGTCAATGTCACCGCGCGCGCCGGGCTCGACCCCAGGCGCGGCGCCGGGATGGTCGCCTACACCGCCAGCAAGGCGGCGGTCGCTGCCATGACGGTGGCCATGGCGGAAGAGCTCAAGGCCAATGGCATCCTGGTCAATGCCGTGGCTCCCTCGACGCTCGACACGCCCGCGAACCGCGCCGACATGCCGGATGCCGATTTCACCAAATGGGTCAGCCTCGAAGCTGCGGCCGAATCAATCGCCTATCTCGTCTCGCCCACCAACCGGGCAATGAGCGGAACGCTGGTGCCGCTCTACGGCAGGGCCTGAACTTCAAGAGCATTTCGCCGAGAGCAATTCCAGGGAAAGTGCGTAACGGTTTTCCCGGGAAGAACGCGTAGCGGTTTCCCTTGGGAATTGCGTGAAAACAAAGAGTTGGAGCGGGTCGGCGATTCAATCAAACGCTGAACCGCTCCAAAGAAAAACCCCGCCGGAGCGATCCGGCGGGGTTTTGTTTTTGGACTGTGGAAGGACTTCGCGTTGCGAAGGACTTAGTTGCCCTGCTTCTTCAGCGCGGCACCCAGGATGTCGCCCAGCGAAGCGCCGGAGTCGGTCGAGCCGTACTGTGCGACCGCTTCCTTCTCTTCGGCGATTTCCAGCGCCTTGATCGAGACCTGCAGCTTGCGGGTCTTCTTGTCGAAGGCGATGACGCGGGCGTCGACCTTCTGGCCGACGGTGAAGCGCTCGGGGCGCTGCTCGTCGCGATCACGGCTGAGGTCGGAGCGCTTGATGAATGTCTCGATGCCGCTGTCGACCAGCCGCACTTCCAGACCGCCATCCTTGACGCCGATGACTTCGCAGGTGACGACCGCGTTCTTGCGCAGTTCGCCCGAAGTCGCGGCTTCGCCGACCGTGTCCTTGGCCAGCTGCTTGATGCCGAGCGAGATGCGCTCCTTGTCGATGTCGACGTCGAGCACCTGCGCCTTGACCATGTCGCCGCGATTGTACTCTTCGATGACCTGCTCGCCCGGACGGGTCCAGTCGAGGTCGGAGAGGTGGACCATGCCGTCCACGTCGCCTTCGAGGCCGATGAACAGGCCGAACTCGGTCTTGTTCTTGACCTCGCCCTCGACCTGGCTGCCGACCGGATGGCTCGAGGCGAAAGCCTGCCACGGATTCTCCAGCGTCTGCTTGAGGCCGAGCGAGATGCGGCGCTTGGCCGGATCGACCTCGAGCACCACCACGTCGACTTCCTGCGTCGTCGACAGGATCTTGCCGGGGTGCACGTTCTTCTTGGTCCACGACATTTCCGAAACGTGGATGAGACCCTCGATGCCCGGCTCCAGCTCGACGAATGCGCCGTAGTCGGTGATGTTGGTGACGGTACCCTTGATCTTCTTGCCGATCGGGAACTTGGTGCCGATCTCGGACCACGGATCGCTCTCGAGCTGCTTCATGCCGAGCGAGATGCGGTGGGTTTCCTGGTTGATGCGGATGATCTGCACCTTGACCGTCTGACCGATGTTGAGGATTTCGGTCGGATGGTTGACGCGGCGCCATGCCATGTCGGTGACGTGCAGCAGGCCGTCGATGCCGCCGAGGTCGACGAACGCACCGTAGTCGGTGATGTTCTTGACGACGCCTTCGACCACCTGGCCTTCTTCAAGGTTCTGCACGATTTCCGAACGCTGTTCGGCGCGGCTCTCCTCGAGCACGGTGCGGCGCGAAACCACGATGTTGCCGCGGCGGCGATCCATCTTGAGGATCTCGAAGGGCTGCGGGTTGTGCATCAGCGGGGAAACGTCGCGGATCGGGCGGATATCGACCTGGCTGCGCGGCAGGAAGGCCACGGCGCCGTCGAGGTCGACGGTGAAGCCGCCCTTGACCTGGTTGAAGATGACGCCTTCGACGCGCTCACCCTTGGTGAACTTCTCTTCGAGGCGGACCCAGCTCTCTTCGCGGCGGGCCTTCTCACGGGAAAGCATGGCTTCGCCAAGCGCGTTCTCGATGCGCTCGACATAGACTTCGACGGTGTCACCGACCTTGAGGGTGGTGTCCTTGCCCTTGACGCCGAATTCCTTCAGCGGCACGCGGCCTTCGACCTTCAGGCCGACGTCGATGATGGCCATGTCCTTTTCGATCGCCGTGATCGTACCCTTGACGACCTGACCTTCGCCGGAATGGCCGGTGGTGAATGATTCTTCGAGCAGGCTCGCGAAATCATCGCGAGTGGGATTTGCAGCTGACATTGTTTCTCCTGGAGTGCCCCGCATCTCGAGCGGGACGGGCGCCGTGGGTTAGCGTTGCGTTGGCCTGCCGGCGTTCCGGGCTAAAAAGCCCTGGGCCGCTTTTCGAGCGGCAATTCCGGCGCATGAAGAATGCTGGCAGGCTGGTTCGTGCCCGATATGGGTATTTTCTTCGCCTCCGGCAACGGAAACGCGGGAGAAAACCCGGATCAGGCCTTGTTTCTCTTGGCCAGCACGTCGTCGATAACAGACATGGCCGCGAGAAACGCGGCTTCTATAGCCATTTCGCTGGTATCAAGCAAGTGCGCGTCGGCGGCCGGCTTCAGCGGCGAGTCGGCCCGGCCCATGTCGCGCTCGTCGCGGCGTTGGATATCGGCAAGGATTTCGGCGAAATTGGCGGTGCCGCCGATGCTTTCGATCTCGGCCAGCCGGCGGCGTGCCCGCACTTCGGCACTCGCCGTCACATAGAGTTTGATGTCGGCGTCGGGACACACGACGGTGCCGATATCGCGCCCGTCAAGCACCGCGCCCGGCGGCGTCCTGGCGAAATCGCGCTGCTTTTCGACCAGGATGCGGCGCACGGTCGGGAAAACCGCGACCTTCGAAGCCGCTTCGCCAACCGCATGCGCCGACAGCACCGCGCGGTCGAGCTTTGCCAGGTCGACCTGGCGCGCCGCGGTCTCTGCCGCTGAGACATTGTCGAGCGGCAGGCCAAGCCGCAGCAGCGCATGTGCGACGGCGCGATAGGTAAGCCCGGTGTCGAGCAGATTCAGGCGATAGTGATCGGCGAGCCGGCGGGCGAGCGTGCCCTTGCCGGCGCCGGCCGGTCCGTCGATGGCGATGGTGAAGGGGTGGGTCATTGGCAGGCCGTCGATCCCAACGCGTTCGTCATCCTAGGGCGGAGCAGGAGCGAAGCTCCGTCGCGGAGACCCTGGGATCCATGCCGTGTCCTCAACCGAAGGATGCCGCGGACCAGAATATTGCACCGTTGCGGAGCGTTGAAGTCACGGCATGGATCCTGGGGTCTGCGCGGCGTCGCTCCGCTCCTTGCTTCGCGCCGGGATGACGAAGGGAGGGATGTCGGCATCCAATCTCCGAGGTTTGCAATTGCCATCGACAATCACCCGATCTCCGCGCCCAGCCCCTTCATCAATCCCATGAACTCCGGAAAACTCGTCGCGATCATCGCCTGGTCGTCGATGGTGACCGGCTTTTCCGTCGCCAACCCCATGACCAGGAAGCTCATGGCGATGCGGTGGTCGAGATGCGTCTGCACGGTCGTATCCAGGCCGTTGGGATGGCCTCCCAGGCCCTTGCCGCCGGGTTTGCCGCGCACGGCGAGCGAAGCCTCGCCCTCGGTGCAGTCGACGCCGTTGAGCTTGAGCCCGTTGGCCACCGCCGACAGCCGGTCGGATTCCTTCACCCGCAGTTCCTCCAGCCCCTGCATCAGCGTTTCGCCTTCGGCGAAGCTCGCGGCAACGGCGAGCACCGGATATTCGTCGATCATCGACGGCGCCCGCTCCGGCGGCACGGTGACGCCTTTCAGCTCGGAGTAACGCACGCGCAGGTCGGCGACATCCTCGCCGCCGGCATTGCGCCGGTTCAAAATGTCGATCTGGCCGCCCATTTCCTGCAGCGTCAGAAGCAGGCCGGTGCGGGTCGGGTTCATCAGCACGTTCTCGATCGTGATATCCGAGCCCGGCACGATCAGCGCCGCCACCAGCGGGAAACCGGCCGAGGAAGGGTCGCCCGGCACCGCGATGGTCTGGCCGGTGAGCTTGCCCTGGCCTTCGATAAAAATGTGGCGCACGCCGCGCTCGTCGGTCTCGACCGACAGATTGGCGCCAAAGCCTTTCAGCATCTTTTCGGTGTGGTCGCGCGTCATCACCGGCTCGATCACGGTGGTGATGCCCGGCGTGTTGAGGCCGGCCAGCAGCACCGCCGACTTCACCTGTGCCGAGGCCATCGGCACGCGGTAGGTGATCGGGGCTGCGTGCTTTGGGCCATGCAGCGTGATCGGCATGCGGTCGCCGGGCGTCGCCTTCAGCACCTGCACGCCCATCTGGCGCAGGGGTTCCAGCACGCGGCCCATCGGCCGGCCGGACAGCGAGGCATCGCCGATGAAGGTCGTTTCCATGTCGTAGGTGCCGACAAGCCCCATGGTCAGCCGCGAGCCGGTGCCGGCATTGCCGAAGTCGAGCGGGCCTTCCGGCTGCAGCAGCGCGCCGTTGCCGGTGCCGCGGATCACCCATTCTGCGCCGTGCTTCTCTATATGCGCGCCCATCGCCTTCATGGCCGCGCCGGTGCGCATCACGTCCTCGCCCTCGAGCAGGCCGGTGATGCGCGTTTCGCCGGAAGCAAGCCCCCCGAACATGAAGGAGCGGTGCGAGATCGATTTGTCGCCCGGCACACGGGCCGTGCCGGAAAGGGCGGATGATTTGCGGGCGGTGGCCGGCTTGGCAGCGGCGGCGTGTGACATGGAATTTCCCTGGACGGAATGCCGGCGGTCCGGCGCTTTTCATTTGTTGCGGCGGTCTCCTATCACGGCGGGGCGAAATGGTCATCCCCATGGTCGTCACTTGGCGCGAGGCCTTTGAATGCTTGGTTTTGTGACGCCGGCTTTTCGCTTTGACAGCGCTGCAAACTGTGGTTAAGGGGACCACTCTTTTATTGACGAGGCTTGCCGTGGCAAAAACCGAACTTGGCACAAAACGCATCGACCCTGAAACGGGCCGGAAATTCTACGACCTGAACAAAGACCCGATCGTCTCGCCCTATACCGGCAAGAGCTATCCGCGTTCCTATTTCGACGAAGGCAAGATCGCCGCCGTCGAGGAGGAGGAGGAAGTGGCCGAGAAGGAAGTGGACGCCGAGGACGAAGAGGGCGCCGAAGTCGTTTCGCTGGAAGAGGCCGATGACGAGGCCAAGGGCGGCGACGATCTTCCCGATCTCGGCGACGACGAGGATGATGTCGATCTCGGCGACGACGAGGATGACACCTTCCTTGCCGACGAAGAGGAAGAAGACGACGACGTTGCCGACATGATCGGCGTCGGCGACGACGACGACGAGGTCTGATAAGGTCTCGAACGTAAGCGTTTGCCGGCTTTCACGGCCTGTGAAGAAAAAGCCGCCGATGAAGGCTTGATATCTGGGAAAGGCGGGGTTAGAAGCCGCCTGCACTAACGGCGCGGTCTTCCAACCCTCGCCGATCTCTCGCCGGAAACGGCGCCGGCAGACTGCCGGGAGTGGGGCCATAGCTCAGTTGGGAGAGCGCTTGAATGGCATTCAAGAGGTCGTCGGTTCGATCCCGATTGGCTCCACCAAGTTCTCTAGAGTTTCAGCTTTTTTGTCAGCGCGCATGCTAACTGGTCCGTCTCCGTTTCAGCGGGGTGGGATAGGTCAATGCGGAACGGCAGTCTGATTACACTCGCTCTTGCTGGGTTGGCGCTGGCACTTACCGCATGCGACCCTCCGCCGGGCATCGTCAGGATGCGCCGCGATAGCGACAACAAACAGGCTCTATGCTTCATCGGGGCGGATAACTCTGGACGCAACTCGCTTGGGAACAACGCATCGATTTCCGTCGTTCGATGCGTTGCCGCTTGTGAGAAGCTGGGTTCGTTATCGAAAAGAGTTTCCCGTCTGATCTCATCGTGAACACGGACGGCGTTGGTGACGTGTCAGAAGACCGTTGCTCGATAATGCTGAGAAAAAAATGTGGTAGCTTGGCTGCTGACCTCGCTGCTCACCACTCGGCGAAGGAGCCGTCCTTGTGGCGCCAGATCGGGTTGCGCCAGCGGTGGCCTTCCTTGGCCCGCTCCTTGACATAGTCCTCGTCGATCTCGACGCCGAGCCCCGGGCCGTCGGGGATGGCGACATAGCCATCCTCGTAGCGGAAGACGTCCTTGTTGGCGGCGTAGTCGAGCAGGTCGTTGGCGGCGTTGTAGTGGATGCCCAGGCTCTGCTCCTGGATGAAACAGTTGTAGCTCACGGCATCGAGCTGCAGGCAGGCGGCGAGCGCGATCGGTCCGAGCGGGCAGTGCGGCGCCACCGCCACGTCATACGCCTCCGCCATAGCCGCGATCTTGCGGCACTCGGTGATGCCGCCGGCATGCGACAGATCGGGCTGGATGATGTCGACGACGCCTTCCTCGAACACGGATTTGAAGTCCCAGCGGCTGTAGAGCCGCTCGCCGAGCGCGATCGGCGTCGAGCCAAGGGCGGCGATCTCCTTCAGCGCCTCGCGGTTTTCGCTGAGCACCGGCTCCTCGATGAACATCAGGCGGTAGGGCTCCAATTCCTTGACGAGGATGCGGGCCATCGGCCGGTGGACGCGGCCATGGAAATCGACGGCGATGCCGATATTGGGCCCGACCGCCTCGCGCACCATGGCGACGCGTTCGATGGCGGCATCTATTCTGTCGTGGCTGTCGACGATCTGCAGTTCCTCCGTGCCGTTCATCTTGAGCGCCAGGAAGCCGCGGGCCACGACTTCCTTGGCGCCAGCCGCCACTTCCGCCGGCCGGTCGCCGCCGATCCAGGAATAGACCTTGATGGTGTCGCGCAGCCTGCCGCCGAGCAGTTCATGGACGGGCACGCCGAGCGCCTTGCCCTTGATGTCCCACAGCGCCTGGTCGATGCCTGCAATGGCGCTCATCAGGATCGGCCCGCCGCGGTAGAAGCCGCCGCGATGCATCACCGTCCAATGATCCTCGATCAGGCGAGGATC
Organism: Mesorhizobium sp. M8A.F.Ca.ET.207.01.1.1; assembly: GCF_004794715.1. Taxonomy (NCBI): domain Bacteria; kingdom Pseudomonadati; phylum Pseudomonadota; class Alphaproteobacteria; order Hyphomicrobiales; family Phyllobacteriaceae; genus Mesorhizobium; species Mesorhizobium sp. M8A.F.Ca.ET.207.01.1.1. The sequence goes on from NZ_SRUS01000003.1 coordinate 649,560, forward strand.
CTTGCCGATCAGATAATCGCCAAGCTCCTTGACCGCCGCTTCGACGGTCAACGCGCGGCCTTCGACCACCGGCTCGCCCCAGCCGGTGACGCCGGCATCTGTCTCGATCTTCAGGAACAGCCAGCGTGGCGGAACGATGTAGGTGGTGAGCGAGATGATTTTCATGCGCGGTCTCAGTTGTTCTTGAGTTTCTTGGCGCTGACGAGGTCGCGCGCCGCAAGGTCGAGAATCCGGTTGGCGGCACCACGCGCTGCCTCGGCGTCGCGCATGCGCAGCGCCTCCACCACTTCGCGGTGCGCCGCCACGGCTTTCATGCGGCGGTCGAGCGAGATGGTTGCCGTCGCTTCCAGCGAGAATTTCAGCCCGGTGTCGATCAGGTTGCCGATCTGGCGAAAGATCGGATTGTGGCTGGCGGCATAGACGATCTGGTGGAAAGCGATGTCGCTGCGCGAGAAGGCGGCGAGGTTCTCGCCGGCATCAGCCATGCCGCGCCACGCGGCTTCCAGATCGGCGATCTCCTGCAGTGTCGCGCGCGTGGCGGCCAACTCGGCGACCAGCGGCTCGATGGCCCGGCGTGTCTCCAGGATGGCATCGAACAGCTTGTCGTCAAGCGCATGCGGCGCGTGCCAGGCCAGCACTTGCGGGTCGATGATGTTCCAGTCGTCCTCGTTGCACACGATGGTGCCGACGCGCGGCCGCGATAGCACCAGCCCCTTGGCGGCCAGCACCTTCAGGGCTTCGCGGATGACGGTGCGGCTGACGCCATACTCGACGCCGAGTTCGTTTTCGGTGGGCAGGGAAGAGCCGGCCGGATAGCGCCCGGAAAAGATGTCGGAGGCGATCGCCTTCGTCACATCGGGCATGACGCGCGGGCGGCGCGTGGTCGTGTCGGCTGAAGCCTTCTTAGACGTTTCGGTCACCTCAGCCCTCCTCCAAGGCGGCGAACCCACTGGTTTCGCACAACCAGCCCGGCCTTACCGGATGCGGATGATTTGCGCCAGCGATCCCTGGTCAGAGCATGTATCTTAATTATCATACCAGATCAATTGACGAGTATGATAAAAACAATTAGAGACTCCTGCATCCGGGCTGAGCGCCCGGCCATCGCTGGGAGGTAATCATGCGACTTCTGAAGACCGCGCTCGTCGCGGGCGCGCTTGCCGTGCTGTCCGTCACGACCATCGCTGCATATGCTCAGGACACCAAGATCGGCTTCATCGTCAAACAGCCCGAGGAGCCGTGGTTCCAGGACGAATGGAAGTTCGCCGACCAGGCCGCCAAGGAAAAGGGTTTTACCCTCGTCAAGATCGGCGCCGAGGACGGTGAGAAGCTGATGTCGGCGATCGACAATCTCGGCGCGCAAGGCGCCCAGGGCTTCATCGTCTGCACGCCGGACGTGAAGCTCGGCCCCGGCATCGTCGCCAAGGCCACCGCCAACAATCTCAAGCTGATGACCGTCGACGACCGTCTGGTCGGCGCCGACGGCAAGGCGCTCGAAGACGTGCCGCATATGGGCATCTCGGCCACCAAGATCGGTGAGGCCGTCGGCCAGGCGATCGTCGATGAGATGAAGGCGCGCGGCTGGAAGGCCGACGAAGTCGGTGCGATCCGCGTTTCCTATGACCAGTTGCCGACCGCCGTCGACCGTGTCGAAGGCGCCATCTCGGTGCTGAAGGCCAACGGCTTCAAGGCCGAGAACATTTTCGACGCTCCCCAGGCCAAGACCGACACCGAAGCAGCCCTCAATGCCGCGACGGTGGTGCTCAACGCCCATGCCGACATCAAGAAGTGGGTCTCTTTCGGCCTCAACGACGAAGCGGTGCTCGGTGCAGTGCGCGCATCCGAAAGCGTCGGCATTGCTGCTGACGGCATGATCGGCGTCGGCATCGGCGGCGCGGATTCGGCGATCAACGAATTCAAGAAGCCGACCGCCACTGGCTTTGTCGGCACCGTGATCATCTCGCCGAAGCGCCATGGCTACGAGACGGCGCTCAACATGTATGACTGGGTCGCCAACAACAAGGAACCGGAGAAGCTGATCCTGACCTCCGGCGCGCTGGCCAAACGCGACGACTACCAGAAGGTCCGCCAGGGCCTCGGCATCGAATAATCCTCCCTGTACAAACAGGCGGCGGCTCATGCCGCCGCCTGTTTGCCGTGGCACAAGAAGGATCGACGCCCGTGTCCTTTCTCGACTTCTCGCACATCACCAAGACCTATCCGGGTGTCAAGGCGTTGTCGGACGTCTCGTTCGGCGTCGACAGGGGCGCCGTGCATGGCCTGATGGGCGAAAACGGCGCCGGCAAATCGACCCTGATCAAGATCCTGTCGGGCGACCAGCATGCGGACGAAGGCGAGATCCGCATCGACGGCAAGGTCCAGGCCTATGCCTCGACAAGGGATGCCTTCGACAATGGCGTCATCGTCATTCATCAGGAATTGCAGCTCGTGCCGGAACTCACCGTCGCCGAGAACCTCAGCCTCGGCCGCTTTCCCGCCAGCGCCGGCGTCATCGCGCGCGGCAAGATGCTGGAGGATGTCGGCGCCAAGCTGAAATCGGCCGGCATCGACATCGATATCAGCCGCAAGGTCAAGACGCTGTCGATCGGCGAGCGCCAGATGATCGAGATCGCCAAGGCAATCATGCTCGACGCGCGCGTCATCGCCCTGGACGAGCCGACCTCGTCGCTGTCGTCGCGCGAGAGCGAAATCCTGTTTGCCCTGATCGACCGCCTGCGCGGCGAGGGCAAGGTCATCATCTATGTCTCGCACCGGCTCGACGAGGTGTTCCGCCTCTGCGACAGCCTGACCGTGCTGCGCGACGGCAAGCTCGCGGCGCACCACACATCGCTGAAAGGCGTCACCCGCGACCAGGTCGTCGCCGAAATGGTCGGCCGCGAAATCTCCGACATCTGGGGGTTTCGGCCACGCAAGGCCGGCGACATCAGGCTAGAGGTCGAAGCCATCTCCGGAGCAAAACTGAAGACACCAGCCAGTTTCGAGGCAAGGGCCGGCGAGATCGTCGGCTTCTTCGGCCTCATCGGTGCAGGCCGCTCGGAACTGATGCGGCTGGTCTTCGGCGCCGACCCGCGCTCGGGCGGCACCATCACGGTGGATGGCAAGGCGATCCATGCCGCCGACCCGCATGGCGCGATCCGCGCCGGCATCGTGCTGTGTTCGGAAGACCGCAAGCATGACGGCATCATCCAGGGCCGCTCGATCGAGGAGAACATCAACATCTCGTCGCGGCGCCATCACGCGCGCTTCGGCATCCTGAACCGCGCCAGCGAGATCGCCACGGCCGAAACCTTCATCAAGAAGCTCAAGGTGCGCACGCCATCGCGCAAGCAGGACATCATCAATCTCTCCGGCGGCAACCAGCAGAAGGTCATCCTTGGCCGCTGGCTGTCGGAGCAGGGCGTACGCGTCCTCATCGTCGATGAGCCGACACGCGGCATCGACGTCGGCGCCAAGTCGGAAATCTACGAACTGCTCTACCAGCTTGCCGAGGATGGCATGGCGATCGTCGTCGTCTCGTCCGACCTGCCGGAGGTGATGGGCATTTGCGACCGTATCCTGGTGATGTGCGGCGGGCGCATCAATGCCGAGCTTGCACGCAACCAGTTCGCCGAGAAGGCGATCCTGGCCGCAGCACTTCCCGACACCAAAACCCCCGACGCCATCGCATCCTGAGGACCTGACATGACCGATCAGCTGAAGAAGATTGTGCTCGGCGAACAGGGCCTCGTCGTCATCTTCGTCGTTGCCTTCGCGCTGGTCTCGCTGCTGGTTCCCAATTTCCTCACCGATCGCAATATGCTTGGCCTGCTGCAGTCGGTGGTAACCGTCGGCATCGTTGCCTGCACCATGATGTTCTGTCTCGCGGCGCGCGACTTCGACCTGTCGGTTGGCTCCATCGTTGCCTTCGCCGGCATGGTCGCGGTGATGGCGTCGAACTACACAGGCTCGATCCTGCTCGGGCTGCTGGCGGCGATCGCCTGCGGTGCCTTTGTCGGCTTCATCAACGGTGTCGTCATCGCCAAATTCCGCATCAACGCGCTGATCACGACGCTGGCGACCATGCAGATCGTGCGCGGCCTTGCACTCATCGCATCCGACGGGCGCGCCGTCGGCATCAACAGCCCGGATTTCTATCAGCTCGCGCTGTCGAAATTCCTAGGCATACCGACGCCCGTCTGGGTGCTGGCGGTTCTGTTCGGCATTTTTGGCTTCGTGCTCAACCGCACCGTCTTCGGCAAGAACACGCTGGCCATTGGCGGCAATCCTGAAGCGTCACGGCTGGCCGGCGTCAATGTCGACCGCACGCGCATCTGGATTTTCGCCCTGCAAGGCGTCGTCTGCGGCATCGCCGGCATCCTGCTGGCGTCACGCATCACCTCCGGACAGCCCAACGCGGCGGTCGGGCTTGAACTCTCGGTCATCTCGGCCTGCGTGCTCGGCGGCGTGTCGCTTGCCGGCGGCCGCGCCACAATGTCGGGCGTCATCGTCGGCGTGCTGATCATGGGCATCGCCGAGAACGCCATGAACCTGCTCAACATCCCGGCCTTCTACCAATACATCGTGCGCGGCGTGATCCTGCTGCTCGCCGTGCTGCTCGACAATCTGCGTTCGTCGGCCTTGGGCAGGCGTTGACCATGTTCGACTGGAGTGACACTCATGGCTGAGCGCCTGTCCGGCAAACGCATCTTCCTGACAGGCGCCGCGCAAGGCATCGGGCTGGCCATCGCCGAGGCCTGTCTTGCCGAGGGTGCGAAATTGTTCCTCGTCGACCAGGACGGCACGTTGCTGGAGAAGACCGTCGCGGGTCTCGCGGCACCCAAGGGGCATGTCGGGCATGCGACAGCCGACATCAGCGACGGGGTCGCGATAAAAGCAGCCGTTGCCCGCGCGAACGCCGAGATAGGTCCGGTTAACGCATTGATCAACAATGCCGGGATGAACGTTTTCTCGACGCCGCTGGAGGCCACCGAAGAAGAGTGGACCCGCAATTTTGACGTCAACGTCAAGGGCGCCTGGAACTGCAGCAAGGCGGTGCTGCCGGGCATGCTGGCGAATGGCGGCGGGGCGATCCTCAACATCGCCTCGACCCACGGCTTCACCATCATCCCACACACTTTTCCCTATCCTGTCGCCAAGCACGCTCTGCTTGGGCTGACCAAATCGCTGGCGCTCGAATATGCCGGGCAGGGCGTGCGCGTGAACGCGCTGGCGCCGGGCTATGTCGAGACGCAGAAGGCCATCGACTACTGGAACAGTTTTCCTGATCCGGCGGCGGCGCGCGCCAACACCATGGCGCTGCATCCCGGCGGCCGCATTGCCTCGGCGCGCGAGATCGCCCTTGCCGCCGTGTTCATGATTTCCGACGAGTGCCCGTTCATGAACGCGGCGACCCTCGTCGTCGATGGCGGGCTGAGCCAGCTTCAGCATCCCGCCTGAGCACCGGGAGAAGGCCATTGACCAGGAGACGATCGCAGCATTGGTTCGGCGGCCAAGGCAAGGATGCCTTCATCCATCGCAGCTGGATGAAGAACAACGGCCTGCCCGACGATGCTTTCGATGGCCGCCCGGTGATCGGCATCTGCAATACCTTCTCCGAATTCACCCCGTGTCATGTGCATTTTCGCGGCCTGGTCGAGCACATCAAGGCCGGCGTGCTGGAGGCCGGCGGCCTGCCTCTGGAATTCCCCGTGTTCTCCTGCGGCGAATCCAATCTGCGGCCGACGGCGATGCTGTTCCGCAACCTCGCCTCGATGGATGTCGAGGAGGCGATCCGCGGCAATCCGATGGATGGCGTCGTGCTTATGGCCGGATGCGACAAGACCACGCCGTCGCTGGCCATGGGGGCCGCCTCCTGCGACCTGCCGTCGATCGTCATTTCCGGTGGGCCGATGCTCAATGGCCGCTTCCAGGGTCGTCAGATCGGCTCCGGCACCGATGTGTGGAAATTCTCCGAGGATGTGCGAGCCGGCATCATGAGCGAGCACGATTTCGCCAATGCCGAGAGCGCCATGTCGCGCTCGCCTGGGCACTGCATGACCATGGGCACGGCCTCGACCATGGCCTCGATGGTCGAAGCGCTCGGACTGGCGTTGCCGGGCAACGCCGCCTATCCCGCCGTCGACGCGCGACGCAACCGCATCGCCCGCATGACCGGGCGGCGTATCGTCGAGATGGTCAATGACGATCTGCGCCCCTCGGCCATTCTTACCAAGCAGGCTTTCGCCAACGCCATCCGCGTCAACGGCGCCATCGGCGGCTCGACCAATGCGGTCGTGCATCTGCTGGCGATTGCAGGCCGCGTCGGCACCGAACTCAGCCTCGATGACTGGGATGCCTTCGGTCGCGACGTGCCGACCATCCTCGACCTGATGCCATCAGGCCGTTTCCTGATGGAGGATTTCTGCTACGCCGGCGGCATTCCGGCGGTCATGAAAGAGATCGCCGACATGCTCGATCTCGACGCGCTGACGGTCACCGGCAAGAGCGTACGCGACAACATCGCCGACGCCCGGAATGACAATCCCGAGGTCATCCGTCCGCGCAACAGGGCGCTGACGCTGCATGGCGGTATCGCGGTGCTGCGTGGCAATCTGGCACCCGATGGCGCCATCATCAAACCGTCGGCCGCTTCACCATCCCTGATGAAGCATCGCGGCCGCGCCGTCGTCTTCGAGGACATAGACGACTACAAGGCGCGCATCGACGATCCCGCACTCGACATCGACGAGACCTCGATCATGGTGCTCAGGAATTGCGGCCCCAAGGGCTATCCGGGCATGGCCGAGGTCGGCAACATGGCGCTGCCGCAAAAGCTCCTGAAAAAGGGCGTCCGCGACATGATCCGCATTTCCGACGCCCGCATGTCCGGCACCGCCTTCGGCACGGTCGTGCTGCATGCCGCACCCGAAGCCGCCGTCGGTGGTCCGCTGGCGCTGGTCAGGAGCGGCGACATGATCGAACTCGATGTCGAGGCGCGGAAGCTGGATCTCGACGTGTCGGAACAGGAGCTGGCGCGGCGGCGCCAATCCTGGCAGCCGCCCGAGCCGGCGATGCGCGGCGGCTATCAGGGCCTCTATGTCGACCATGTCCTGCAGGCCGACCGTGGCGCCGATCTCGACTTTCTGGTCGGCAACCGTGGCCACGCCATTCCGCGCGAAAGCCATTGAGGGCGCGTGGGATGCCAAAATTCCAGCCCGATGATTTCCACGGCATTCACGCCATCCTCTACGCCCTGTTCGACGCCCAGGAAAAACTCGACCGCGCGGCGATGCGCAGGCAGGTCGAGATCTGCCTGGCGAGCGGCGTGCATGGGATGGCGGCGCTTGGCCTCGCGACAGAAGTCGCCAAGCTGACCGAGGCGGAGCGCCGCACGATCATGGAGTGGACGGCGCAGGACACCGCCGGCAAGGTACCGCTCGCCTTCACCATCTTCGGGTCTTCCGTTGCCGAGCAGATATCCCAGGTCCGGCATGCGGAAAGCCTCGGCGCAGATTGGGTCATCCTGCAGCCGCCGCCAGTTGGATCCTATGGAGCGCCCGAATACATCCGCTTTTTTGGCCGCGTCGCCGAGGCAACCGACCTGCCGGTGGCGATCCAGAACGCGCCGGCCTTTTTCGGCCGTGGCCTGACATCGGACGAGATTCGCGAGCTCGTCACGCTCCACCCCAACATCAGGCTGATCAAGGGCGAAGGCCCGGTCACCGACATTGCCGGCCTGATCGAGCGCACCGAAGGCCGCATCCCCGTCTTCAACGGGCGGGGCGGGCTGGAATTGACCGACAATTTCCGCATCGGTTGCCGTGGCATGATCCTGGCGCCTGATGGCATCGACCACGCCGTGCGCGCCTATCATGCGTTCCGCGCCGAAGACGAAGCAGCGGCCGAGGCGGCCTACGAAAGAATGTTGCCGGCGGCGGTCTTCGTCATGCAAGGCATCGAGAACCTGATCTGCTACGGCAAGCGGCTGTTCGGCGCCCGCGCCGGTATCCAGATTCACGACCGTGCGCCAGCGATGCGGCCAAACGAGACCGGGCTTGCGATGGTGCAGCGCTTCGCCGCCAGCCTTGGTCGGCTGCCCGCCTGAACAGCGTCTTTTCGTCAGTAGGTCGTTCGCCCACCCGACAGGTCGAAGGTGGAAGCGGTTGTAAAACTGTTTTCCTTGGAGACGAGCCAGGCGACCATGGCGGCGGCCTCGTCGACCTCCAGCAGGCGGCCGCGCGGGATGCGCGAGCGCATGTATTCGATGTGCTCGGCCGTCAGCTGTTCGAGGATGCGCGTCTGCGCAGTGGCCGGCGAGATGCAGTTGACGGCGATGTCGTACTGCGCCAGCTCCTTGCCGAGCGACTTGGTCATGCCGATGACGGCGGCCTTCGAGGCCGAATAGGCGGCGGCGTTGGGGTTGCCCTCCTTGCCTGCGACCGAGGCGATGTTGACGATGCGCCCGTAATTGCGCTCCTTCATCCCCGGCACCACGGCGCGGTTGACGTAGAAGGTGCCGTTGACGTTGACGTCGATGATTTTCTTCCACACATCGACGTCGTAGGTGTCGAGCGGGGCGGCGGGGCCGGCAATGCCCGCCGAATTGACGAGGATGGAGATCTTGTTCGCGATCTCCTCCGTCCTGGCACGCGCGGCGTCCACCGAACCCCAATCGGCTATGTCCACGACAAGCGTCGTGGCTGCCTTGCCGAGTTCCCGCTTGGCCGTATCGAGGCGCGCCTCGTCGAGGTCCCACAAGGTGACCGTCGCGCCCGAGGCGACAAAACGCTTTGCCATCGCGAAGCCGAGGCCTTGCGCGCCTCCGGTAACCACGGCGTGTTGGCCGTCAAGGTCTATCCTGTTCATGCCGAGCGGTTCTTTCCGTCTGAGATACTGGGGGGTACGTGTTGAAAGTGAGCGGTACTGCTACATCGTCGCGCCGAGGCTCCAGGGTACGAACTCATTGTCGCCATAGCCGAGCGCTTCCGACTTGGTGCGCCCGCCCGATGCCACGCGCAGGATCTCGGCGAAGATCTCCTCGCCCTTGTCCGCCAGCGTCACGCCGTCGAGGATGTCGCCGCAATTGATGTCCATGTCGTCGGGCATCTGCTCGAAGATGAAGGAGTTGGAGGCGAGCTTGATCGACGGCGTCGGCTTGCAGCCGAAGGCCGAACCGCGCCCGGTGGTGAAGCACAATATGTTGGCGCCGCCCGCCACCTGACCGGTCGCCGAGACCGGGTCGTAGCCTGGCGTGTCCATGAAGACGAGGCCGTGCTCGTTGATAGGCTCGGCATATTCCAGCACCGCGCGCAGATTGGTCGTGCCGCCCTTGGCGGAGGCGCCCAGCGACTTCTCCAGGATGGTGGTCAGCCCGCCGAGCTTGTTGCCGGGAGACGGATTGTTGTTCATCTCCATGTCGTGCCTGGCGGTATAGTCCTCCCACCAGCGGATACGCTCGACCAGCTTTTCGCCGACGGCCCGGCTTTCGGCTCGCCGCGTCAAGAGATGCTCCGCGCCGTAGATTTCGGGTGTTTCAGAAAGGATGGCGGTCCCTCCCTGGGCGACCAGCAGATCCACTGCCGCGCCCAGTGCCGGATTGGCGCTGATACCGGAATAGCCGTCCGAGCCGCCGCATTGTAGCGCCAGCACCAGCTCGGAAGCCGGCTGCGGCGTCCGCTCCGCGGCATTGACGATCGGCAGCATCTCGACGATGGCCTTCACCCCGGCATCGACGGTCTTGCGGGTGCCGCCGGTTTCCTGGATCGTCATTGTGCGGAACGTGGTGCTTTCTTCGATGTTATAAGATTGCATCCAACGCGGGATCTGGAAAGCTTCGCAGCCAAGTCCGACCATCAGCACGCCGCCGACATTGGGATTGGTGGCAAAACCCCACTGCGTGCGCTTCAGCAGATCGTAGGCCGGGCCCTTGGTGTCGATGCCGCATCCGGTGCCGTGCACGAGCGCAATGGCGCCGTCGACATTGGGATGGTCGCGCAGCATGCCTGAGCGGTTGACCTCTTCCACGATGAAGCGGGCGACGCTGGCCGAGCAGTTTACCGAGGTCAGGACGGCGATGAAATTGCGCGTGCCGACTTTGCCGTTGGACCTGCGGTAGCCCATGAAAGTCGCCCGTTCGCCATCTGGAAGGAACGGCGTTTCCCTGACGTCGGTGCCATGCTCGTAGTCGCGCTCGAAATCGCGCAGGTAGACATTGTGCTCGTGCACCCAATCTCCGGCCGCGATCGGCCCACGCGCGAAGCCGATGGTTTGGCCATACTTTACGATCGGTTCATCCGCCCCGATGTCGAGCATGGCCATCTTGTGGCCGCGCGGGATGCGAGCCCTCGCAGCCACGTCGCCGGCCTTTTCGCCGGCCGCCAATGGATCGACCGCCAGTAGGATGTTGTCGGCGTGCGATAGCTTGATGAAGCGCGTCATTACCCAAACTCTGAAAAGGCCACCCCGAACAAAGCCGGGGGGCGAAAGGCACAAGGAATACTAATATAATAGAATGTTAGTGGTCAAGCGTCGCCTGGATAAGCTGCGTTCGCCGGGCGTTAAGGAAGAGAGTTGGTGGCGGAACGGATGACGGCCAGCACCTCCGGCCAGACCGCGGCGTGCGCGCTGGTATTCCGCGATCGCCTATGCCTTCAGGCTATACAAAGTCCCATTCTTCGCATGTGCCAATCATGTCCCGGCTGCGGTGCCGTCCGGCTTCAGCCGAGAAGCTCGGCGGCGACTTCGAGCGTGTTGCGGAAGGACGTTTCGAGGTGGTGCTCCATCGCCCGCGCGGCGCCTTCGGCATCGTGACGCTTCAGCGCGTCGAGGATGGCTTCGTGCTGCTCGATCGTCTGTTCGCCGTAGCCGGGCTTTGGAATGGCGAGGTAGCGGCCGCGATCCATCTGCGCCTTGGAAATATCGACGGCGCGCCAAATCATCGGCAGGCCGCAAATCTCGGCAATGGTGCGATGGAAGACGTCGTCGAGCTGGATCGCGGTGGCGTATCGGCCGCGCGATATGGCAAGCCGATGTGCCGCCATATTGTCCTCCAGCAGTTCGGCCGACGCCGGTGTGAGCTTGACGGCCGCGCGCCGTGCGCTCTCCATCTCCAGTGCCCGCCGGATGACATAGGCTTCTTCCAGATCGGCACGACTGATCGGCGCGACATAGGTGCCGGTCTGCGCCAGGATCTTCACCAGGCCTTCGTCGCTGATGCGCTTGACGGCTTCCCGCACCGGCGTGCGCGAGACGCCGAGCGCTTCGGCGATCGCCACCTCGTTGATCACTTCCCCCGGCTTCATCTGCCCGACGACGATCAGGTTGCGGATCTTGTGATAGATCTGATCGCGGAGCGGCAGAGCCCGATTGAGGGTCGAAGGGTCAAGGTCCATGGCAAATCCGTAGCTTCGTTCACCGGAAATGATCAGATTATATTAGAATGTAAATCGGAATGCACCCGATGCGAGGGGTGGTCTCTATCGACAATGGGATGGTCGCGCAGGTCATCGGAATCCAGCTTGCCAGAACTGTTATATTAGTGCAATAGATCCTCGATAGTGATGAATTTCACCGCGAAGTGAAGGCCTGAACCAAGCTGCACGCCGAGAGGGCATGCCTTCTGGCCGCATTGGTTCCGCGCTCTAAAATAGAATTATACTAAAATAACACAACAGCTCGATGCCAGGGACAACGGGCCGGCCTGCCGGGAGGAACCTAGCCAGACATGACTGTCGCCGCCGACTGCGCCTTGGACATGAGAGGCATCAGCAAGACGTTTCCGGCGTGAAGGCTCTGTCAAACGTCAATTTTGCCGTCAGATTCGGCACCGTGCATGCGGTCGTGGGCGAGAACGGCGCCGGCAAATCGACGCTGATGAAAGTGCTCAACGGCTCCTACGCGCCAACCAGCGGCACCATCAAGGTCGGTGGCGCCGAGGTACGCATGCGCCGTCCCGCCGACGCCCAGGCTCTCGGCATCCGCATGGTGCACCAGGAAATCAATCTGGTGCCGGACCTGACTGTCGCGGAAAACGTCTATCTCGGCCGCATGCCCGGCAAATGGACCTTTCTGCGCAAGGGCGAGATGGTCAGGAAGGCCGGCGCCGTCCTTGCCGAACTCGGAGCGGCCATCAATCCGCGCGAGCGGCTGGGCAATCTGTCGATCAGCCAGCAGCAGCTCGTCGAGATCGCCAAGGCCTATGCCGCGCAACCCCGGATCATCGTGCTGGATGAGCCGACATCGAGCCTCAGCGAGCATGAAACAACAGCGCTGTTCAGGATCCTGCGCAAGATGCGCGATGACGGCATCGCCATCATCTACATCAGTCATCGCTTGAAGGACGTGCTCGAGATCGCCGACGAGGTGACCGTGCTGCGCGACGGCTCCATGATCGAGACGCGCCCGATCGAAGGCATCACCGCCGCGCAGATGATCAGGCTGATGGTCGGCCGCGAGGTCAGTAACGTCTTTCCCAAAAGCCAGGCCGAGATCGGCAAGTCGGTGCTGCGCGTCGAGCGCATCAGCGACGGCACGCGCTTCCGCAATGTCAGCTTCGAGGTGCGAGCCGGCGAGATACTGGGCCTGACCGGCCTGGTTGGTGCCGGCCGCACCGAGGTGGCGCGCGCAATCTTCGGCCTGTCGCGCCTCGTCGAGGGCACGGTCAGCGTCAACGGCCGCGAGGTCTCGATCAATTCCCCATCGCAGGCCGTTAAGGCCGGGATTGCGTACGTTCCGGAGGACCGCAAGGGCGATGGCATCGTGCCTGGCATGTCGATCCGGGAGAACATCAGCCTGCCCATCTTGCGGCGCCTGAGCCGTTTCGGGCGCATCAGGCGAAGTGCCGACCGGGCATTGGCGGCGGACTACGTGAAGCAGTTTTCGATTTCGCCGCCCGATGGCGAACGGCGCATCAATCTCCTTTCCGGCGGCAATCAGCAGAAGGCGGTCATCGCCAAATGGCTTGCCGCCAGGCCGTCGGCGCTGATCCTCGACGAGCCGACGCGCGGCGTCGACGTCGGCGCCAAGGCCGAGATCCACAACATCATCGGCCAGCTCGTCGCAAGCGGCATGGCGGTGGTGATGATCTCGTCCGAACTGCCCGAGATCCTGGGCGTCTGCGACCGTGTAGTGGTCATGCGCGACGGACATGCCTGCGAGCCGCTGGAGCGCGCCGAACTCAGCGAGGAGCGCATCATGGCCCTGGCGACCGGGGAGGAAGTGGCGTGACCGACGCGGCCGTGAAGATCGTCACCCCCGACCGTTTTACGCGCGGCAGCAAGCTTGTCGATGCCCTGTCTAAGGCGGGCCTCGCTTTCGCCATCCTGGCCGTCATGCTCTACGGCTCCTCTGTCAGTCCCGCTTTTTTCACGTCAGGCAATTTGCTCAATGTACTGACGTCGATGTCCATCGTCGGCATCGTCGTCATTGGCATGACCTTCGTGCTGGTGGTCGGTGGCCTGGCTGACCTGTCGGTGCCGGCCACGATAGCCTGCGGCGCCATCCTGTCGCTCGGCCTGCAGCCGATGATCGGGCCTCTGCCCGCCTTTGTCCTTGCGGTCGGCCTCGCCGGTCTGATCGGCCTGCTCAACGGCGTGCTGGTCGGCTATGTCGGCATCAACCCCATCATCGCCACACTCGGCATCGGCACCATCGGGCTGGGCATCGTCCAGGCTGCCGTTGGCGGCGTCATCGTCTATGGCAGCAATCCCGCCTCGGCCGAATTCGCCAAGGGCCGCCTGTTCGGCATTCCGGTCGTGGTGCTGATCTTCCTGGTCATTGCCCTCATCGGCCATTTCGTCCTGTCGCGCTCCTTCTGGGACCGATGGACGCTCGCCACCGGCGGCAATTACAGCGCCGCCGAGGCAAGTGCCGTCCCCGTGCAGGCCGTGAAGGCCGGCGCCTTTGTGATCACGGCACTCGCCTCTGGCATTTCAGGCGGGCTGCTCGGCCTGACCTTGCAAAGCGCACGACCGCTCATCGGCGCCGGCTATGAATTCAGCGCCATCACCGCGGTGGTGGTCGGCGGCGTCTCGATCATCGGCGGCTTCGGCTCCGTGCCGCGGGCGATCGCCGGGCTGATCTTCGTGCAGCTTCTGACCAACGTCATGGTGCTCGACGGCGTGCGCACGCCGATCCAGGGTTTCGTGCTCGGCATCCTGATTGTCGGGGCTGTCGGCATGGATGCCGCGTTGCGCAAGCGGGGAGTGGCTTGATGCGTCTTCTCGTCCTCGCCTCGCGATACCGGGTCGTGATCATCCTCGGCCTTACCCTGGTCGCTTCCGCGCTGCTCGTTCCGGGTTATCTGTCGGCTTCGACGCTCAGCCTCGGCCTCGACAGGGCGGCCACGATCGGCCTGATCGCCATTGGGCTTACCGTGCTTCTGATATCGGGCCAGATCGACCTATCCGGTGGCGCGGTGTTCGCGCTGGCCGGGATCGTATCCGTCATCCTGCAGCGAGAGATCGGCATCCTGCCCGCCGCGATCGTCGCCATCCTTGCCGGCACGCTGGCGGGCGCCATCAACGGCGCCCTGGTCGTCGGGCTGAAGGTGAATTCGCTCGTCCTGACACTGGCCACGATGCTGATCTTCCGCTCGCTGGCGCACTGGATCACCAACAGCCAGCCGGTGTCGGGCACTGACATCATGCTTTCGCTGGCTCTGGCCAAGATCTACCTCGATGTCTTCACCATTCGCAGCGCACTGTTCATCATCCTGATCGTACTGCTGCATTTCTGGCTGACGCGCACCATTCCGGGCCGCAATGTCTTTGCCGTCGGCTCCAATCCGGCGGCCGCCAAGGAGAGCGGCATCGCTTCGGACCGCATCGTCTTTCTCGGCTTTGTCTTTGCCGGCACGCTTGCTGGCTTCGCCGGGGTTCTCCAGAGCCTCGTCACCAACACCGGGTCGCCCGTCTTCGGCTCGGAACTGACGGTTGCCGTCATCGCCGCGGTCGTTGTCGGCGGTACCCGCCTCGAAGGCGGCAGGGGATCCGCGCTCGGCACGCTTGGCGGCGTGCTGACGATCGGCTCGCTGACCATCGCGATGGAGTTCCAGTCCGTTCCCGCATACGTCCAGCAGGTCGTATCGGGGCTCATCCTGATCCTGCTCGTCATGCTCGATCGGGCCGTTACCACCACGGGGAGGGCTCAGGGCACACGCCCCGCGCTCGTTCGCGACAATCCAATCACTCAAGGAGGAAAAGCATGATTGGGAGGAAAAGCATGATTGGGAGGAAAGATATGATTGGCAAGAGAAGCATGCTCCAGATCGCCGCCGTGGCGTTGCTGGCGTCGACAGGCTGGGCCAATGCCAAGACGGTCTGCTATGTGACGGCGGCGGATTCGCACGCCTATGCGACGCCGGCCAACAAGGCGCTCGAGGCCCGTGCCAAGGAACTCGGCGTCGAGATTCTCAGCCTGAGTCAGGACTTCGACGTCCAGAAGGGCACCGAGCAGCTCAACACCTGCGTGGCGCGCAAGGTTGACGGCATCATCCTGTGGCCGCTCGACCCGCAGGCCTACATCCCTGGCCTGGCCCGCGCGCAGCAGGCCAACATCCCGGCGATCCTCATCAATTCGCCGATGAGCGACGACGCCAAGCCGTTCATCAAGTCCTTCACCGGACCTGACGTCTACGAGGAAGGCAAGCTGGCGGCGGATTCGCTGAGCAAGGCGCTCGGCGGCAAGGGCTCTGTCGTGATCATCGCCGGCCAGGCCGGCAACGGCACGACGATCGGCCGTGTCAGCGGCTTCACCGACCGCCTCAAGGAAACCAGCGCCGACATCAAGGTGCTCGACACCGTCAATGCCGACTTCGACCAGCAGAAGGCGCTGGTCGTGAGCCGCGACCTCATCACTCGCTTCGGTGACCAGATCAGCGGCGTCTATGCCAATGACGACACCATGGCACGCGGCTTCATCGACGCCTGGAAGGAGGCCAATCCCTCCAAGGCGGCGCCGCCGATCGTCGGCATCAACGGCCAGAAGGACGCGTTCGAATCGATCCGCACCAACGAAATGTATTCGACCATCGTGCAGTCGCCGGTCGAGGACGGCCGCCTGGCAATCGACACCATGGCCGAGATCATCGACGGCAAGGAGGTCAAGGACCGGCTGCCGATCCCGCTGACCGTCGTCACCAAGGACAATGTCAACGCGGTGGAACCGGCGTTCTGACAAGGCCAAGGCCGGCCCTGCATAGTTGGCCGGCCTCTCCGCTCGTTGCGGACGGCGCAGCATGAGGAAGAATTTCTAATTGCGGCGGAGGATTTGGAATAAACTAACTCTACAGAATTTATAGAATAAGCAATCTGCATCGGCGATCTGTTTCCCGGACAGGACCACGCCATGCCCGACCTTTTGCGCCTGCCTTCAACCGCCCCAGACCTAGGCCGTCACCGCCGCCATCCAGCGGGAGGCAGGTCATGAGCCGCGATGTCGCCGACCGCATCAAGGTGCTCTGGTTCCTGCCGACACATGGCGACAGCCGCTATCTCGGCACGACCGAAGGCGGCAGGGCTGTTGACCTGCCCTATCTGACGCAGGTGGCGAAAGCGGCCGACACGCTGGGCTATTACGGCGTGCTGTTGCCGACCGGCCGGGCCTGCGAGGATTCCTGGGTGATTGCCTCGGCGTTGGCGCCGCTGACCGAGCAGCTGCGTTTCCTCGTAGCCGTGCGGCCCGGCCTGCAGTCCCCAACGCTTGCCGCGCGCATGACCGCCACGCTCGACCGCATCTCCAACGGCCGCCTGCTGATCAACGTCGTCACCGGCGGCGATCCGCTGGAGAACAAGGGCGACGGCATTTTTCTCTCGCATGCCGAGCGCTACGAGGTGACGCAGGAATTCCTCCACATCTACAAGCGCGTGCTGAGCGGCGAGACGGTCGAGCACCAGGGCAAGCATTTCCGCATCGAGGACGGTCGCCTGCTGTTCCCGCCAGTGCAGACGCCGTATCCGCCGCTCTATTTCGGTGGCTCGTCGGACGCCGGATCGCAAGTGGCGGCGCAGGAAATCGATAAATATCTGACCTGGGGGGAACCCCCGGCCGATGTCGAACGCAAGCTCGACGCCGTGCGCGAGTTGGCCGAAAAGGCCGGCCGCAAACTTTCCTTTGGCATTCGCCTGCATGTCATCGCCCGCGAGACGACCGAACAGGCCTGGGCCGCCGCCGACCGCCTGATCAGCCGGCTCGACGACGCGACCATCGCCTCGGCGCAGAAGGTTTTTGCCCGCATGGATTCGGTCGGCCAGGCGCGCATGAGCGCGCTGCATGGCGGCCGCCGCGACAAGCTCGAGATCGCGCCCAATCTGTGGGCCGGCGTCGGCTTGGTGCGCGGCGGCGCCGGAACCGCACTGGTCGGCGACCCGGACACGGTCGCCGAGCGCATCGACGAATACCGGCGCCTCGGCATCGACACCTTCATCCTGTCCGGCTACCCGCATCTGGAGGAAGCCTACCGTTTTGGCGAACTGGTGCTGCCGAGACTGCCGACCGATCATCCGGTCAAGGCCGCCAGCTCTTCGGTCAACACCGGACCGTTCGGCGAGACCATCGCCGGCGACCATCGGCCGAAGTCGCTCGCCAGCGCCTCGTGAACGCGCTGCCTCCGGCCCGCCGATTGCGCATCGCCATCATCGGCGGCGGTTTTTCCGGTGCCGCCGTGGCCTGGCACCTTGCGCGGACAAATCGGCCGGAGCGCCTGTCGATCTCGGTGATCGAGCCGCGTTCCGCGCTTGGCGGCGGCCTTGCCTATTCCAGCGAAGAACCATCCCACCGCGTCAACGTCCCGGCCATCCGCATGAGCATGGCTCCTGAAGACCCGCAGCATTTTGCGCGCTGGTTGGCCGGCAGTGGCGAAATCGAACGGAACCCGGATGCCTTGTGGAAGAACGGCGATGTGTTTCCGCGCCGGCGTGTGTTCGGCCGCTATGTCGCCGAGCACCTTGCACCCTGGCTCGACTCCGGTGCTATCCGCCATGTCGAAGCTCAGGCTACGCAGGTAATACGAGAAGCCAATGGCGCGGCCTGGACCGTGCAGACCTCCGCCGGACCTGTCGCGGCGGACATCGTCGTGCTTGCCGCGACGCATCCTCTGCCGGCGATCCCAACTCCACTTGCCTCCTTGGCTGAAGCACCTGGCTTCATCGCCGATCCCTATGCACCGTCGGCACTTGCCGGGATCGGCCCGGAGGCGTGGGTCCTGATCGTCGGCTCCGGGCTGACCTCGGCCGACATGGTGGCCGAACTTGATCGCCGCGGCCATCGCGGCCGCATCCTGGCACTGTCGCGCCGCGGCCTGCGCTCGCGCGGCCACCCGGATATCAGACATGAGCCTTTCGGCGACTTTGCGTCGGCACCGGCCACATCGGCGCTCGGCCTGCTGAAGAACATTCGCGGCACACTGGCGGCGGCGCAGGCCGCCAGGGTCAACTGGCAGTCGGTCTTCGACCAGCTGCGCCTGCAGGGGCCGGCGCTGTGGGCGGCCCTTTCTCCGCCGGAGCGTGCAAGGCTGGTCCGCCAGCTGCGCGTGTTCTGGGACGTGCATCGCTTCAGGATCGCCCCCCAGGTCGCTGCCGTGCTCGACCGCCGCCAGACGGACGGCGCGTTCGACACCATCGCCGCCAGGCTTGTCGCGTCGAACGACGAGGGCGAGAGCCTCGCGGTCAGCTTCCAACGGCGCGGACAGACGCGGATCGAGACGGCACGCTTCGATGCCGTCATCAACACGACAGGGCCGGCTCATGGCCAGGCGCTCCAGTCAAACCCGGCGCTGCTTTCGCTGACTGAGGCCGGGCTGATCAGGGCCGACACATACGGGCTCGGTATCGAGACCAGCCTCGATAGCCTTGCGATCGGCAGCGATGCCAAGCCGGTTGCCGGGCTTTTCGTCGCCGGTCCGTTGGCGCGGGGCACGTTTGGCGAACTCATGGGCCTGCCGGAGGTCGCTCGTCATGCACAAAGGGTCGCGGCCGAAATCACTGGGTTGTTCGACACGCTCCCCTCAGCCGAGCCGGTTGGCGCCAATGCCGGGAGCGTTGCGGTCGCGCGCTGACAAGCGCAAGCCGGCCCGGCCGGCGAAAATTGGTATTTCCGTCCCGCAAGGGCTCCAAAAACGGAAAATCCTTCTTTGTATATAAATTCCATAAACATAATAAATATTGAAGAAACCCGGCTACGCGCCGGACCGATCAACGACACGGCCTGGAATGGGAGACAGTTCATGGCACATGCAGGAACCGACGCGGTCAAATTCGCCTATTGGGTGCCCAATGTTTCGGGCGGCCTGGTGATTTCCAACATCGAGCAGCGCACCAACCATTCGGCCGAGTACAACCGCAAGCTGGCCCAGATCGCCGAAAAGGCGGGCTTCGACTACGCGCTGAGCCAGATCCGTTTCACCGCCGGCTACGGTGCCGACGAGCAGCATGAATCGGTCGCGTTCAGCCATGATCTGCTGGCGGCCACCACCACGCTGAAAGTCATCGCCGCGATCCTGCCTGGCCCCTGGAACCCGGCGCTGGCGGCCAAGCAGCTTGCCACCATCAGCTATCTGACCAATGGCCGTGTCGCCATCAACCTCGTCTCCGGCTGGTTCCGTGGCGAATTCCACGCCATCGGCGAACACTGGCTCGACCATGACGAGCGCTATCGCCGCTCGGAGGAATTCATCCGCGCGCTGCGCGGAATATGGACGCAGGACAGCTTCACCTTCCGGGGTGATTTCTACCGCTTCAACGAATACTCCCTGAAGCCGAAGCCGCCGCAGCCCCTGCCCGAAATCTTCCAGGGCGGTTCCTCGCGCGCCGCCCGCGACATGGCATCGCGTGTTTCGGACTGGTACTTCACCAACGGCAACTCGCCGGCCGAAATCGCCAAGCAGGTCGATGATCTCAAGACCAAGGCACAGGCCAGCAATCATTCCGTCAAGGTCGGCGTCAACGCCTTCGCCATCGTCCGCGAGACCGAGGACGAGGCCAAGGCGGTGCTCGCCGAAATTATCGCCAAGGCTAACCCCGAGGCTGTCAACGCCTTCGGCCACGAGGTCAAGAATGCCGGCAAGGCCTCGCCGGAAGGCGAGGGCAACTGGGCAAAATCCTCCTTCGACGATCTGGTCCAGTACAATGACGGTTTTCGTTCGAACCTGATCGGCACGCCGAGGCAGGTCGCCGAGCGCATCGTCGACCTGAAGCGCGCCGGCGCCGATCTCATCCTGCTCGGCTTCCTGCACTTCCAGGAGGAGGTCGAGTATTTCGGCAAGCACGTCATTCCGCTCGTTCGCGAGCTGGAAAACGCCGAGCAGGCAGCGTCGCTGGCAGCGGAATAGTCATCTCCCCCAAAAGCTGGCCGGGCAGCCCGGCCAGCACAGGTTTTCAAGCGCGCTCGATCTTTCGGGCGGCATCGAGAATTCGTGCGCCTGCGGGCGAAATCGAGGACGATTGGAATGCCGTTGCCCAGCTATGCCTTAGGAGCGATGGAAGCCTCGGTCTACGCGCCGGAAGTCTTTGCGCGCGGCCTGCCCTCCGTGCTCCAGCCTGCACAGTTGTCCGAAGGCGACGCTGGGGCGGCCGGATCTACTGCCAATGCAACTGCTCCGCTGCTGTCGCTTCAGGGCATCGCCCTGTCGTTCGGCGGTGTCGTCGCGCTGGCCGATATCGACCTATCGGTTCGATCAGGTGAAATCCGCGCCATCATCGGCCCGAACGGCGCCGGCAAGAGCTCGCTGATCAACGTCATTAGCGGCGTCTACCGCCCAGATCGTGGCCAGGTCCGGCTCGCCGGCGTCGGCTATACCCAGGTGCCGACGCAGCGGCTGGCGCATTTGGGCGTCGCCAGGACCTTCCAGAACCTCGCTCTGTTCAAAGGGCTCAGCGTCCTCGACAATGTTGCCTCCGGCCTCGCCTACAAGGTCCGTTCCAACTTCGCCGGCCAGGTGCTCGGCATCGGCCGCTCGCGCGGCGAGCGGCGCGACGCCTTGAGCCGCTCCGCCCAGATCCTGGAATTTCTCGACCTCGCCGCCGTTCGCGATCGTCTTGCCGGCACGCTGCCCTATGGATTGCAGAAACGGGTCGAACTCGCCCGGGCGCTGGTGGCGGAACCGCGCCTGCTGCTGCTCGACGAACCGATGGCCGGCATGACAGCGAGTGAGAAAAGCGAAATGGCTGATTTCGTCCGCGCCGCGCGCGACCGCTTTGCCACCACGGTCGTCCTGATCGAGCATGATGTCGGCGTCGTCATGGGCCTGTCCGACCGCATCGCCGTTCTGGACTATGGCCGCAAGATCGCTGACGGCACCCCCGAAGAGGTCCGCAACGACCAGCGCGTCATCGATGCCTATCTCGGCATCGCCTCCGACAATGAGGCCCTCTCCTGTGATGAAGGAAGGGCGGGCATATGATCGCCGATTTCGACTACCAGTTCTTCATCGAAGTGCTCGTCGGCGGCCTGCTGTCCGGTGTCATGTACTCGCTGGTCGCGATCGGCTTCGTGCTGATCTACAAGACCTCGGGCGTGCTCAACTTCGCCCAAGGCGCGATGCTGCTGTTCGCCGCGCTGACTTTCGTCAGCCTTGTCGAACGCGGTGTTCCGTTTGCACTGGCATTGGTGGCAACCTTCGCCATCATGGTGGTGATCGGCATCGCCATCGAGCGCACGGTGCTCCGGCCGCTCACCAACAAGCCGCCGATTACCCTGTTCATGGCGACGCTTGGCCTGTCCTACATCATCGAGGGCGCTGCCCAATTGATCTGGGGTACGCAGGTCCACGGTCTCGATCTCGGCATCGAGGACGTGCCGCTGGAAATCGGCGGCGTGCTGATCAGCCAGTTCGACATCTTCGCGGCGGTGGTCGCGGCCGGCATGGTTGTCGTGTTGTCGCTGTTCTTCCGCTACACCCGCATCGGCCTCGCCTTCCGCGCCGTCGCCGACGACCAGTTCGCCGCACTCGCGGTCGGCCTCAGGCTGCCGCTGATCTGGGCGACCGTCTGGGCGGCGGCCGGCCTCGTCGCGCTGGTCGCCGGGCTGCTCTGGGGTGCCCGCCTCGGCGTGCAGTTCTCGCTGTCGCTGGTGGTGCTCAAGGCGCTGCCGGTGCTGGTGCTGGGCGGCTTCGATTCCATCCTTGGCGCCATTGCCGGCGGGCTCCTGATCGGCGCCAGTGAGAAGCTCGCCGAGGTCTATATCGGCGACTATTTCGGCGGCGGCATCGAGAGCTGGTTCGCCTATGTCGTCGCGCTGGTTTTCCTCTTGATCCGTCCCTCCGGCCTGTTCGGCCAGAAGCTCGTGGAAAGGGTCTGACCATGGCCGCTATTGCAGCCGACTTCTCCGCGCCGGTGCTGCCGAAATGGATCGCGCCCGTCCTGTTGCTTGCCTTCGCCTATGGCGTGGTGCCGCTGATCGGATC
This sequence comes from Mesorhizobium sp. M8A.F.Ca.ET.207.01.1.1, assembly GCF_004794715.1. Lineage (NCBI taxonomy): Bacteria > Pseudomonadati > Pseudomonadota > Alphaproteobacteria > Hyphomicrobiales > Phyllobacteriaceae > Mesorhizobium > Mesorhizobium sp. M8A.F.Ca.ET.207.01.1.1. Next base: position 671,956 of record NZ_SRUS01000003.1, read on the forward strand.
GAGCTATTTGTTCGAGGCCATACTGCTGCCGTTCCTGGCGCTCGGTCTCGCCGGTGTGGGGTTGAACATCCTCACAGGCTATGCCGGCCAGGTCTCGCTGGGCAGCGCCGCCTTCATGGCGGCCGGCGCCTTCGCCGCCTATAATTTCAACTTGCGCGTCGAGGGCCTGCCGCTGATCGGCAGTATCGTTCTCGCCGGCATCGTCGCCGCTTCGATCGGCATCGTCTTCGGCCTGCCGAGCCTGCGGTTGAAGGGCTTTTATCTCGCCGTCTCGACGCTTGCCGCTCAGTTCTTCGTGCAATGGGCGCTGACCAAGTTCAGCTGGTTCTCGAACAACTCCGCCTCCGGCGTCATCGACGCGCCGAGGCTTTCGATAGGAGGCTTCGCGCTCGACGGCGCCGTCGGCCGCTATCTCTTCGCGTTGACCATCGTCAGCATCCTCACCTTCCTCGCCTACCGGCTGGTGTCGTCGCAGACGGGACGAAACTTCATCGCCATCCGCGACAATGAAATCGCCGCCCGCATCATCGGCATTCCGGTGCTGAAGACCAAGCTGCTGGCCTTCGCCATCTCCTCCTTCATCATCGGCGTCGCCGGCGTCATCTGGGCCTTCGCTTATCTCAGGACAGTCGAGCCTGATGGCTTCGACCTCGACCGCTCGTTCCAGATCCTGTTCATCATCATCATCGGCGGCCTGGCCTCGATCCGTGGCGCCTTCTTCGGTGCCGCCCTCATCGTCGTGTTCCCGCTCGCCCTGTCGCGCCTTGGCGGCTTCCTGCTTGGAGACGTCTTTGACTCGGGCGTGCTCGACATGAGCCAGCGCATCGTGCTCGGCGCCCTCATCATCCTGTTTCTGATCCTGGAACCCGATGGGCTGGTGGCCCTGTGGGACAGGGTCCGAAGACGGCTCCTGTTCGCCTGGCAGTCGACCTGAGCCCCGCATTCACGCCTGAAAATGAACCAGAGGCCGAACCCAAGACGGCCCATACCGGGAGTACCCCAACCATGACCTTCCTCAGCACACTCAAGGCGGCGGCTTTGTCCGCGGCGATGATCGTGTCGGTGGCCTTGCCATCAGCCCATGCCGACGAACAATATTTCCCGCTGCAGAGCTACCGCGTCGGGCCTTATGCGGCCGGCGGCACCGGCTTCTTCGGCGGCTTCATCGACTATCTCAACCTCATCAACATCCGCGACGGCGGCGTCAACGGCGTCAAGCTGACCTGGGACGAATGCGAGACCCAGTATGAGGTCGAGCGCGGCGTCGAATGCTATGAGCGCCAGAAGAGCCATGCCGGCGCGGCCGCCTGGAACCCGCTCTCGGTCGGCATCGCCTACGCCATGATCGACCGCATCACCGCCGACAAGGTGCCGCTGATAACGGTCAACCACGGCCGCACCGATTCCACCGATGGGCGTGTTTTCCCCTACGTCTTCCCGCTGCTGCTCAACCCCTACAGCGAGACGTCGGGCATCGTGAACTACATCGCCTCGAAGGAGGGCGGCATCGACAAGCTCAAGGGCAAGAAGATCGTCGTGCTCTATCACGGCTCGCCCTATGGCAAGGAGACCATACCGATCTACGAACTGCTGGCGCAGAAATACGGCTTCGCCGTGCAGCAGATCGAAGTGCCGCATCCCGGCAACGAGCAGCAGTCGCAGTGGCTGACCATCCGCCGCGCCAAGACTGATTTCGTCGTCCTGCGCGGCTGGGGCGTCATGAACCCGGTGGCGCTGAAGACCGCCGTTAAGGTCGGCTACCCCGTCGATCACATCGTCGGCAATGTCTGGTCGAACTCGGAAGAGGACGTCATTCCCGCCGGCGACGCCGCCAAGGGCTACACCGCCATCACCACCCAGGCTTCGGGCAATTCCTATCCCGTGGTGAAGGAAATCGTGAAGACCGTCTACGGCGCAGGCAAGGGCAACCTCGAGGACAAGTCCCGTATCGGCTCGGTCTACCACAATCTCGGCATCGTCAACGGCATTCTCAACGTCGAGGCGATCCGCGTCGCCCAGGAGAAGTTCGGCCACCGCACGCTGACCGGCGACGAGGTCCGCTGGGGTTTCGAGCATCTCAAGCTCGATCCGGCCAAGGTCGAGGCGCTCGGCGCCAAGGACCTGTTCCACTCGATCAATGTCAGCTGGGACAACCATGAGGGCGAGGGCTACGTCACCTTCCAGCAGTGGGACGGCAAGAAGTGGAACGTCGTCTCCGACTGGATCGCCCCGGACTGGGCGCTGCTGCGGCCGATTATCGAAAAGTCCGCCGAAGCCTATGCCGCCGAGAAGGGCATCAAGCTACGCACCGCCGACGATGCCAACGCAGTGACCACCAACTGATCAACAGGCCGGGTGCCGCGGATGCCTTCCGCGGCGCCGGGCCGGTTCGGTTCCGACAAGTACGGAAGACAGTCATGCCCGACACCGAAATCATCCTTGCTGTCGACGCGGTCCACGCCACCTACAACCACGCCATCACGGCGCTGCACGGCGTCAGCTTCGAGATCAGGCGCGGTGAGATCCTGGCGCTCCTCGGCGCCAATGGCGCGGGCAAGACCACCACGCTGAAGGCCGTCTCCAACCTGCTGCCGGCCGAACGGGGCCAGGTCAACGCCGGCACCATCCGCTATGAGGGCTCGGATGTCGCGCGCCGCAAGCCCGGCGATCTGGTGCGTGCCGGCCTGGTGCCGGTACTGGAAGGCCGCCACTGCTTCAAGAGCCTCACCGTCGAGGACAATCTGGTCGCCGGCGGCATCGGCCGCGGCGGCCGCCGCGCCGAGATCAGCGCCGACCTCGAACGGATCTATGCCTTTTTCCCACGTCTGAAGGAAAAGCGCCGGACCTTGTCGGGCCTGACCTCTGGCGGCGAACAGCAGATGACGGCAATAGGCCGGGCGCTGATGTCGCGGCCGCGCTTGCTCGTGCTGGACGAACCGTCGATGGGGCTCGCCCCGCTCATCGTGCAGGATATTTTCCAGACGTTGAGGAAACTCAACAGCGAGACCGGCCTGTCGATCCTGGTCGCCGAGCAGAACTCGGCGGTAGCACTTCGCTATGCCGACCACGCCACCGTGCTCGAAAACGGCGTCTCCGTGCTCTCCGGCACAGCCGCCGATCTCCGCCAGCGCGAGGATATCAGGGCGCTCTATCTCGGCCAGCAGCCGACGCCCGCCCCCAAGTCCCCCCATCTCCATGCCGTTGCCTGAACCGAAATTTGAAGGAGCAATGAAATGACCGTCTCGACCGTCAAGACCGACCATGCTTCCGCCGCCGTACCGCCGGTCGCAAGGCCCTCGGCGCCGGCACATATCATCAGGGACGACGCCGAAGCGATCGCCGTCGCCCACGCTCTGGCCGCCGAATTCGTCAAGGATTCGTCGAAGCGCGACCGCGAGCGAATTTGGCCGGTAGCCGAACTCGACGCCTTTTCGCAAAGCGGCCTCTGGTCGATCAACGTGCCCAGGGCATTCGGCGGTCCCGAAGTCTCCTATGCAACGCTGGCCAAGGTGATCGAGATCATCTCGGCGGCCGATTCTTCGATCGGCCAGGTCGCGCAGAACCATCTCGGCGTCGTCGCCGCCATCCGCACCGTCTCCGACATCGAGCAGCAGAAGCTGCTTTTCGCCGAGGCGCTGAAGGGCACGCGGTTCGGCAACGCCTTTTCCGAGTTCGGCTCCAAACGCGCCGCCGATTTCGAAACCCGCTTCACCGATGCCGGCGACCATGTCGTCGTCAATGGCCGCAAATTCTATTCCTCTGGCGCGCTGCTCGCCCATCTGGTGCCGATCGTCGCGCTCGATGACGAGGGCCGTGCCTGGTATGCTATCGCCGATCGCGGCGCGCCGGGCCTGACGGTCGTCGACGACTGGTCGAGCTTCGGCCAGCGCACGACGCTGTCGGGCACTGTCATCATCGACAATGTCAAGGTGCCGAAGACGCATCTGGTGCCCGGCTACAAGGGCTACGACAAGCCGACCGCCGACGGCGCCATCTTCCAGATCATCCAGGTGGCGGTGGATACCGGTATCGCCCAGGCGGCGATCGACGAGACGGTCCACTTCGTCAGGACCAGGAGCCGCGCCTGGATCGACAGCGGTGTCGACAATGCCTGGGACGATCCCTACACCATCCAGGCGATCGGCGACCTGACGCTGCGCCTGCACGCGGCGCAGGCGCTGCTCGAAAAGGCTGGCCACGCGATCGACAAGGCGGTGGCCGAGCCGACCGCCGAGATCGTGGCGCACGCCCAGATCGTCACCGCGGAAGCAAAAATCCTGTCGACCGAGATCGCCATTGCGGCGACGAACAAGCTGTTCGAACTGGCCGGCACGCGCTCGACATTGGCCGAGCACAATCTCGACCGCCATTGGCGCAACGCCCGGACGCACACGCTGCACGATCCGGTGCGCTGGAAATATTCGATCCTCGGCAAATATTTCCTCAATGGCGAGAATCCGCCGCTGCACGCCTGGAGCTGATTTCCCACCGGCGGCCGGACGCGCGCCATCGTCGATACGGTCATCGCCAAGTGATTTCGCCCTGCCGGTTACCCCCTTCGGGGTGCCGGTGGCGGGGAAAGCTTACGCGCAATTTACGACCATCGGCTACACCGGTTCCTGTCTGATTCGCCCGGGACAGGAACATCATGAGCAAAGCCCTCACATCCTTCGCACTGGTCGCGGTGCTGACCGCCTTGCTCATGGCGCTCAGCCTGGCGGTGGCCAGGCACGGCTATCCCTATGGCGCCATCGGTGTGAGACGGCTTGACGGCATCGCCGATGCCGGCACGTTCATTCCACTTGCCGCGGTCTATTTCTTCAGCGCCCTGCTGATGATGCTCCTGCCGATCAGGGCAGCCAGCATTGTGCTGACCAACGCCGCGGACGCGATCTTCTGGACCGTCATCGTACTGTTTGCGGCTATCCTTGGCTGCCTCGTCGCCAGATGGGCTTTCGGTCAGCGGGATGTCTTGTGGGCGGTGCTGAACTGGCGTTTCCTGTTTGCGGCCGCGATCATCGGCTGCCACTTCGTCATGAACGAGCTGCGCCGCAACGTGCTGCTGCGCAGCCTGTTCTTCGTGATCTTTGCCGTCGCGACGCTGGCCTGCCTGTTCTGGTCTTTCACGCTCTGAGCGTGAATGTCGCCGCCTGCCTAACTCGGTGATTCGGCGGCGATGTTGGCGGCAGCCGTCTCCATCCACGTCCAGAGATAGGCGGCGAGACCGCGATCGACGTGGATGCGCAGCTTGCCGTCATGGCGATAGACGACGGCGCTGATGCCGGCGAAGGATAGCGCCGCGCTGGCACTTGGCTGCCTTGGGTGGAGCGTCGTTCCACGCGCGATGAAAGCATCGAGTGCCGGGCCTTCGGCCTCGAACACCTGCAGCCCGGCGCCGATCGCCGTCACCGCGAAGCCTTCCGCGTGCCAACCGGCGGCAAGGGCAAGCGGCGTGTTCGACACGGCGAGCAGCCGGTCGCGCGCCAGCCGCGCGCCATAGCGGTCACCCTGAGCCGCGCCAAGGGCGCCCACGCCAGTCCCGTCCATGTCGGACAGGCGAGCCCAGGCGTCGAGGTCGCCGCTGACCAATATCTGGTCGAGGCCAGGGACAGCGCGCACCGCCAGGCCGGGTGAATTGATGGTCGCCGACGGCCAGTCCGGCGCGACAGACCATTTTTCCGCGAGATCACGCATTGAGCCGGTCTCCCGACGGGTCGTAGGCGCAAGGGGCGGCGATCGTCGCCGTCCCGAGCTTGCCGAGATGTTGGATTTCGATCGTTTCGCCGTGCCGCGCCGCACCCCGTTCGATCAGGCCAAGCGCAATCGGCTGGCCGAGGGTGGGGCTCTGATAACTGGAGGTGACAAAGCCCTGACTGTGCAGTCTGCCATCGCTCCGCTTGACGCCATGCGCGCCGGTTGGCAGAGGCGCTTCGCCTTGCGGCACCGTCAGGCCTACAAGCTGCAGGCGGTCGCCGCGCGAAGCCTCCTCGGTGAACAGCGAGCGGCGGCCGACGAACTCGCTCTGGCGCTTCGTCCGGGGACCCGCCACACCGAGATCGTGCGGCAGCGTGGTGCCGTCAGTGTCCTTGCCGATGACGATGAAGCCCTTCTCGGCACGCAGGATCATCAGTGCTTCGAGCCCGATGAGAACGGCATCGAACGCCTGGCCGGCCTGGCGCAGATGCGCCCACAAAGGTTCGGCGCGGTCGGCCCGGATAGAGACTTCATAGCTCCTGTCGCCGGTGAAACTGACGCGGGCAATCCGAACCGCGTCTCCCGGATAGCTGCCATGGCCGACCGCCATATGCGGAAGGTCGGCGTCGGCGAGTGAAAGGCCGAGCCCCACCGTTTCGAGCAGCTTGCGGGCGTTCGGCCCGGAGACGGTCAGCGTCGCCATCTCCGAAGTGGCGTTGTGGATGTAGACGGCGCCGCGCCCGAACCGGTCCTGGCGCCATTCCTCCAGCCTGGCATGCACGGCGGCGACATGCGAGGACGAGCACGACACGACGAAACGGTGCTCGTCCAGCCGCACCAGCACGCCGTCATCGAAGACCACGCCGTTCTCCGACAGCATGAAGCCGTAGCGGCAGCGGCCCGGCTTCAGCGTCGACATGGTGTTGTAGTAGAGGAAATCGACGAATTCGGCCGCCCGGGGTCCGATCACCTCGATCTTGCCGAGCGTCGAACCGTCGAACAGCGCGACCGACTGGCGCGCGCGAAACGCCTCGTCCTGGATGGCGCGTTCCGCGTCCGCATTGCGACCGCCATAGTGCGCCGGGCGCAGCCAGCCGCCATATTCCTGGAAGACGGCGCCGCTGGCGCGGTGGACGTTTTCCAGCGGCAGCCGGCGCACCGGCGCCATTAACTCGCCAACGCGCGCGCCGGCGAAACTCGCCAACGGCACCGGCGTGAAGGGTGGGCGATAGGTGGTGGTGCCGACTTCCGGCACCGTTCGGCCGGTGATCCCGGCCATCAGCGCCAGTCCGGGCAGGTTGGAGGTCTTGCCCTGATCGGTCGCCATGCCGAGCGTGGTGTAGCGCTTCAGATGTTCGACCGAGACGAAGTTTTCGCGGGCCGCCAGTTCCACGTCCTTCACCGTGACGTCGTTCTGGTAGTCGATCCAGATTCGTCCTTTCGAGCCGGGCACCGGCCAGGCGGCTACAATCCCGGCTGTCGCTTCCGGACCGGTGCTGCGCGGGGTTACCGCCTCCGTCTGGCCGAGCGATGCGCCGGCTTTCTCCGCGGAGGCGAACACGTCCGACAAGGAAACCGCGCCGGCGGCGGCGCCCGCCACGGAAATGCCGTCAACCGGATTGCCAGGCAGGAAGGCGGCGCGGGCCTCGCTCCAAGCAAGCTTGCCCTTGGCCTGGCCAAAGAGATGAATGGTCGGCGTCCAGCCCCCCGAGACCAGCACGCAATCGGCGTCGAGCCTGGTGCCGTCGTCCAGCGTCACACCTTCAACGCGTAGCCTGCCGGTGGCGGAGGCGAGCGCCCGCCCCTTGGACAACCGTATCGTGGCGGGCGCGGCGGGCATCCCGTCACGCCTGATGTCGATAAGCGTCACTTCGGCGCCGGCCTCGGCGATCGCCTCCGCGACCTCATAGGCACTGTCATTGTTGGTGGCGACGACGACGCGCCGGCCAACCAGCACCGCATGGCGTCTGAGATAGGCGAGCGCGGCATCGGCCGACAGGATTCCCGGCAGATCATTGTTGGCGAAAGGCAGCGGCCGCTCGATGGCGCCGGTAGCCAGCACGATCCGGCGCGGCCGGACCCGCCATAGCGTGTCGGGCCGGCCATCGAAATGGCGCTGGTTCAGGCCGACCAGATTGTGGTCGTAGATGCCAAAGGCCGTGGTCGAGGGCAGGATCAGATGCCCCCCGGCGGCAAGTGTCGCGAGCGTCTCCTCGAGCCATCCGGCAGCTGGCCTGCCGTCGATCTCGCCGGCGCGGTGGCCGAGCGACCCGCCCGGCTTCTGCTGGTCGTCGACCAGCGTCACGGAGAGGCCCACGCCGGCCGCGAGCTTGGCCGCCGCCAGTCCGGCCGGCCCGGCGCCCACCACCAGCACGTCGCAATGATGATTGATCTGGTCCGGCGGGCCTGATGAGATCCAGTCCGTGTCGACCTTGCCCAGTCCGGCCATGGCGCGGATGCGTGGCTCGAACATGTGCCAGTCCGGCCACATGAAGGTCTTGTAATAGAACGCCGCCGGAATGAAGCGCGCAAAACGGTCAAGGAAGGCGTTGCGGTCGCTCAATGCATTGGGCGTCGCATTGACGCTTTTGGCCGCCAGCCCATCGTGTGCCGGCTCGGTCGTGGCGCGCGTGTTCGGCGTCGCGCGTGAGCCGCCTATATCGACCAGCGCGTTGGGCTCCTCGACGCCGGCGCCCCAGATGCCGCGCGGCCTGTGGTATTTGAAACTGCGGCCGACGACCGCGACGTCGTTGGCGAGCAGCGCGGAGGCGATGGTGTCGCCGGCAAAGCCGTCCACGCTTGTGCCGTCGAAGCTGAAGCGGAGCGGGCGCGAGCGGTCGATGGCGCTGCCGCCGGTGGCAAGACGCGAGGCGGTCATGCCGCGTGCTCCTCGCCCAGCGCGGACGAGGACTGCACCTCGTGCGTGAGCGTGTCGCGCTCCATGACGAAGAACTCGCCGCAGTTCATGTGCACCCAGATTTCGCGCGCCGCGCCTTTCGGATTGGAGCGCAGGTAGAGATAGTTGGCCCAGCGATCGATGGGCACATCTCCGCCATCCGGCCTGGTATTGCCGGCATCGCCGCCATAGTGGAATTCGGTCTCGTCGCGCGGGCCGCAGAACGGGCAAGGAAAGAGCTGCATGACGCCTAGTCCTGGTCTCTGTGCATATCAGTGCGCGATGCCGGAGCCGGCCGCTTCGTCGATCAGCCGCCCGCTGGCGAAGCGGTCGAGATCGAAGGGCCGGCTGATGTCGTTGTGCTTGCCGCTCGCCAGCAGGTTCGCCAGCAGCGTGCCGCCGGCGGGGATCGCCTTGAAGCCGCCCGTGCCCCAGCCGCAATTGAGGAACAGATTGGGCAGCGGCGATTCCCCGATGATCGGCGAGGAATCCGGCACGACGTCGACAATGCCCGCCCATTGCCGCATCAGCTTCAACTGGCCGAAGATTGGGAACATCTCCAGCACCCCCGCGATCACCGTCTCCAGCGTCGGCAAATTGCCGCGCTGTGCATAGGAAGGGATGCGGTCGAGCCCGCCGCCAATGACGATCTCGCCCTTGTCCGACTGACTGACATAGACGCCGGTGCCGGGCGACAGGACCACCGTGTCGAGGATCGGCTTCACCGGTTCGGAAACGCAGGCTTGCAGCGCGTAGGAGTTGATCGGCAGCCGGAAGCCGGCTTTTTCAGCCAGAACCGAGGAGTGCCCGGCCACCGCCATGCCGATGCGCTCGGCACGGAACATGCCGCGCGTCGTCTGGACACCGCGGCAGCGGCCGCCCTCGACGATGAAATCAGTGATCTCGCAATTCTGGATGATGTCGACGCCGAGCCGGCTCGCCGCGCGCGCATAACCCCAGGCGACCGCGTCATGGCGCGCCGTGCCGGCCCTGCCTTGCCAGATGCCGCCGAACACCGGAAACCGCGCGCCGGCCGAGAAATTATAGATCGGCGCCACCCGGCGCACGTCCTCGGGCGAAAACAGCTCCGCATCGATGCCGCTGATCTGCATGGCGTTGACGGTGCGCACGCCGACTTCCATTTCGGCGGTCGAGTGACACAGATTGACCATGCCGCGCTGCGACAGCATGACGTTGTAATTCAGATCCTTGGACAGGCCTTCGTAGAGCCGGTGCGCCAGCCCGTAGAGCTCGACGCTCTGAGGATAGTAATAATTGGAGCGCACCACGGTGGTGTTGCGGCCGGTGTTGCCGCCGCCGATCCACCCTTTTTCCAGCACGGCCACTCGGGCGATGCCGTGATTCTTGGCCAGGTAATAGGCCGTCGCCAGTCCATGGCCACCGCCGCCGATGACGATCGCGTCGTAGGACGGCTTCGGCTCGGGCGAGCGCCAGGCCTGTTTCCAGCCGGTCTGGCCGGCCAGGCCTTCCTTGAACAGCGACAAAGCGGAATAGATGCGGGTCATTGTGTGGGCGACAAGCCTGGTTGATCAGGGCAAAGCTAGTGGTAATGGACATGTATGTCTAGTTGCCGGTCCTCCCGGCTTGCGGCAGCCAACGCTAACGGTTACGCGAGATGGTCTCCTCCACGTAACGTGAAAAATCCTCGACATCGCCCGCCGTAGGCTCTCGGCCTGTGAAGCTGCGCAGATACGCGGCAACATGCGGCAGGCGGCTGCTCATCGGCTCGTCGAGTTCGAGCGAATAGTAGCCGATCTGCATGAAATAGAGCACCCGGGCCCGCACGAACGCGTCTTCCTCCTCGTAGCCATGACGCATGAACATGCCGCGGATGGCATTGACTCGTTCTTCGTCAGCCTCGTCCAGCGCGCGCCTTGTCGCGGGGGAGCGGCGAGCCCATGCCCGGATCGCGAAATCCAGCCGCGGGTCGAACAGCTTTTCGTCCACCCAGCATTCGAAAATGCTCATCACCCCGCGAATGACAGTCGCGGAAGGGCGTTCGGCGCGCTCGACGATGAATCGGGTATTGGTCTGCCGCCAGTGGTCCAGCAACTGGTCGAGCAGGTCTTGGCGGCTCTTGAAATACCAGTAGAAGCTCGAGCGCGAGACGTCGAGCTGTTGGCCAAGCGTCAGCACGCGGACGCGTTCGACGCCGTCCGAGATCAGAGTTTCAAGCGCAAGCTTCAGCCAGTCTTCGCGAGTGGCCTTGATGTTGCCGGTGGCGCCGGCACGTTGGATCGTCGTCTCGAGTGCTGTCATCGCCACGACGCATGACATGCCGGATCAGGCAAATCAAGTTCGTGGACATATGTGTACATGGCAATTCGACCTTGACCCGGCGAGCCATCCACCGATGTTAGCTGGAGTGGTTGTCGACGCGCACTGCCGCCGCTGCACCGGAGGCATGAGCGCAGGCCCGGGGACTTTTGTGGCGGCCTTCGAGCCCAGTGCGTGCTTTCCCGCAAGGCAATTGTCTGGCAAATACCACTTCAGACGGATGCCGCCGCGCGGCCAACAGCCAGGGAAGGCAAGGACATGACAGCGTTTCGAAAGAACCTCATCGACGGCGAATGGGTCGGCGATGCCGGATCCCGCAACATCAACCCCTCGGATACCGGCGACGTCGTCGGCGAATATGCCTCGGCGGGGGTCGAACAGGCGGGCCAGGCGATCGCGGCGGCCAAGGCGGCGTTTCCGGCATGGTCCCGCTCCGGCCCGCTGGCGCGCCATGCGGTGCTGAAAAAGGCCGCCGACGAGATCATGGCGCGCAAGGACGAACTCGGCCGCAACCTGGCGCGCGAGGAAGGCAAGACGCTGGCCGAGGGCATTGGCGAGACCATCCGCGCCGCCCAGATATTCGATTTCTTTGCCGGCGAAACACTGCGCTTGTCGGGAGAGGTGGTGCCAAGCGTGCGGCCGGGCGTCGGCGTCGAGATCACGCGCGAAGCGGTTGGCGTTGTCGGCATCATCACGCCATGGAATTTCCCGATCGCCATCCCCGCCTGGAAGATCGCTCCGGCGCTGGCTCACGGCAACACCGTCGTCTTCAAGCCGGCCGAACTCGTTCCCGAAAGCGCGTGGTCCATCGTCGACATCCTGCATCGCGCCGGCCTGCCCAAGGGCGTGCTGAACCTCGTCATGGGCAAGGGCTCGGTGGTCGGCCAGGCAATGCTCGACAGCCCCGACGTCAACGCCATCTCCTTCACCGGCTCGGTCGGAACCGGCAAACGCGTCGCCGCGGCAAGTGTCGAGCACATGCGCAAGTTCCAGCTCGAAATGGGCGGCAAGAACCCGCTGGTCGTGCTCGACGACGCCGATCTCGCGGTCGCTGTCGATTGCGCGCTGAACGGCGCCTTCTTCTCGACCGGCCAGCGCTGCACGGCCTCGTCGCGTTTGATCGTCACCAACGGCATCCACGACCGCTTCGTCGACGCGCTCAAGGAGCGCATGGAAAAGCTGGTGATCGGCGACGCGCTCGACGCGCAGACGCAGATCGGCCCGGTGGTCGACGCGACCCAGCTCAAGCAGGACGAGGACTATATCGCCATCGGTGTCCGGGAAGGCGCCACGCTCGCCTTCGGTGGTGAACGGCTCGACCGCAAGACGCCGGGTTTCTATCTCAAGCCGGCGCTGCTGACCGAGGCCACCAACGCCATGCGCAGTTCGCGCGAGGAGATTTTCGGCCCCGTCGCCAGCGTCATCCGCGTCCAGGACTATGACGAAGCGCTTGCCGGCGCCAACGACACGCCGTTCGGCCTGACCTCGGGCATCTGCACCACGAGCCTCAAGCACGCCACGCATTTCAAGCGCAACTCCGAAGCCGGCATGGTCATGGTCAACCTGCCGACGGCGGGCGTCGACTTCCACGTCCCCTTTGGCGGGCGCAAGGGTTCGAGCTTCGGCCCGCGCGAACAGGGCCGCTATGCCATGGAATTCTACACCACGGTAAAGACCGCTTATACGTTCGCGGGATGATCCGGCGCCGGCTTGCCGGTCGGCGTGCCGCCACCTCCTCGAGAAACGGACCGGCGCGATGACACTGCAGGACCTGACCTGGCTCAACCCGCCGCCGCACCATGCCGTCGACGGTGATGCCGTGCGCGTGCGCACCGGCAAGGAGACCGATTTCTGGCGCGAGACCTTCTATGGTTTCTGGCGCGACAACGGCCACTTCCTCTATCGGCAGGTCGAGGGTGACTTCACCGCCGAGGTCACCGTCAAGGGCGACTACGAGGTGCTTTACGACCAGGCCGGGCTGATGGTCCGGCTGAGCGAAACGCACTGGATCAAGGCCGGCATCGAATACACCGACGGCCTCGCCTATTTATCCGTCGTCGTCACCAACGACATGTCGGACTGGTCGCTGGTGGCCATTGCCGCCGGCCCGGACGGCGTCAGGATCCGCCTGACCCGTCATGGCGAGGCGATCCGCGTGCAGTATCTCGACGCTTCCGACGGTCATTGGAAGCCGGTGCGGCTCGCCTATTTCCCGATCTCGAAGCTGGTCGATGTCGGTATGATGTGCTGTTCGCCGCAGCGTGAGGGTTTCGAGGTCACGTTCTCCGGATTTTCGGTCGGCCCGCCGATTGCGCGGGACCTGCACGACTGACGCCACGAGCCCGCCTTGGCCTGTGTGAGCAAGCAGGCCGGACGTTGTGGCCATAACGGCGTCTGGGCTAAGGGTTGCCCATGGGCATGTCGCGTTGGCGGGCAAAACTCAAGAAACCCGTTCGTTCCGGGGCGCTGAGGTTTTTCAGCGTTCCTTCCGTGCTTTGGTCGCAAGGGATCGGGCGTTTCTGCGACTTCGCCGGACCCGATTGGTATCGCTGGGCGCCGACCGAATCGACGCAAAGCGAGGCTTTTTTCCGCGACCATTATAGCGGCGCGCATGGCATCGTCTGGGTGCGGCTGAGCACCCTGGCCAGGCTTGCGCGAAATTGTGATCTCGACACTTTCGCCAGGATAGCCCTGCCCACCATCAAGGCTCCCTTCATCCTGCTGACGACCGACGGTGATTCCTCGGTGCCTTCGGATCTGGCCAAGGACACTGTCGAGCGGCTTCTCGCCAACCCCTATCTGGTTTCCTGGTACAGCCAGAACTGCGATGGCGGTCATCTCAGGATCAAGCCGTTTCCGATTGGGCTGGATCTCCACACCCCACGTTCCCTGGCGACCCCTGGCGGACTGGTGAGGCAACTGAAAACCCTGCGCGGGCAGGGGAGCGCGGATCGTCGTCCGGCCAGGATATTCTGCGATTTCAGCGTCAGCAGAGAGTCCGGCGAGCGTCGGGAATTGCTTGATGCTCTGGACGGATGCCCGCATGTCGATTTTCTAGGGCAACGCGTATCGCAGCGCTCGATATGGCAGCTCTATTCGCAATATCCGCTCGTGCTGTCGACCGTCGGAAACGGCCTGGACTGTCACCGGACATGGGAACTGCTTTATCTCGGCTGCATCGTGGTGACCAAGACTTCACCGCTCGATCCACTTTACGAAGGCCTGCCCGTCATCATCGTCGACGATTGGCGCGAGGTGCGGGACCCCGATGCCCCGGGGCGCTGGATCAGGCAGGCCGCGCATTTGACGGACCGGGACTATGTGTGGGGGCGTCTGCGCCCGCAAGCCTATCTGCAGCCTCTGCGCGAAGAGCTTCGGCGGGCCGTCGTCTCACCACGGGACGTGTAGGATTTCCAGCTTGGGCAGGCCGACCGGCCGGATGCCGAGGTCGTTGGCAAGGAGGCCAAAAGCTTCGGTTTCGATCAGATCGCGGTATGGAATTTCGGGAAAGCGAAGGCCACCGCGATGCAGGGCGGCATCGACCAGGAGCATGGTTCCGCCGACCGCATCGAGGCCGATGATGTCGAGATGCCTGACATCGCTGAGATGATACCGGCTTGGCGTTTGCATCGGAGGCTGGTGAAGGCCGCCGCGTATCTCGCGGTAATAGCGATAGTTTTTGGTCTGCCGTCTGATGACAAAGCTGTTGAGGTCGAAACTGGCGCCACCGGCGATTTTCACGCAGTTGGGCACCGCGATGCGATGTGCCGTGGCGATCAGGCGGTTCAGCACATCGCCGGGAAAGCGCCAGACGTCGATGTCGATCCACAGCGCCCAGTCATCGTCCTCGCTGAGCCCGTGATCGATCAGATAATTTCGCACCTTGGCGATCGCGCCGCGCCTGATGCGTTGCATCCTGGGCTTCGCCCGTTTTGCCCTGTCGAGGCGGGTGCCGACCTGTCTTTGCAACAGGACGATGTCACGATATTTGCCGGCCAATCCAGCGGTTGCGGCCTGTAGTCGCTCCCAGCTTCCGTCCTGGCTGTCGCCTTCGCAGAAGACCAGCTTGATCCGGTCCTTGGGATAGTCGAGCCCATCCAGCGCATCGAGAAAGGGCTGGATAAGGTCGGCGGAGTCGCGAAGCGGCACCAGGACAGCGATGTTTCGGCCCGATGGCGGCGGCGCCGACAGGACCGCTCTGTCGACGCCTGCTTTCGCCTGCGCCTCATCCAGATACGCGCCGCGCGTCAGGTGATACCGGAGCCCATAGGCCCGATTGCGAAACTTGGTCCACCAGTTCGGCGGCGGTTCCGGGGTCCACCATGTGCCGGCCCAGTGATGGATCGAGAGCGACGCCGTGCCGTCGCCAGCGTCGCGCTCCGTACTCCCGGCCGACGTCACCGGCACGAACAGGCCGGAAGGATGAATGGCGAAGGCCGTCTGATCGCCATAACAGCGTTGCGCCGAGGTGAGCAGGCAAGGGCCGGTCGCGTCGAGCACGTCCTTGGCGCCGGCGAGCCCGGGCATCATCGACAGGAGATGCACCCAGAATGGATGACCGGGCGGGCTCGCTATCGTCCCGTTGAACAGAAGGTAGGGCAGGCCCCGGAAATCCGCCTGGACGGCCGCATGCGAAGCCGGCTCCTTGCACAGCACGACCCGTGTCTCGTTCATGATCGCATCGAAGGGCGCGACGCATTCGCAGTCGATGTCGGCATAGACCCCACCGAAGTGATGCAGAAGCATGTAGCGGGCCGCGTCCGACCGCTGAACGCCGTTGGTGTAGCCACAGAACATCGGCAGATAATCCGGGTACTGCTCGGCCACGAATTCGAGCAGCATCCGGTCGCTCCAGAGCATGACCGTCCAGTCTGGATTGTGCCGCTTCCAGCTGTCGGCATAGGCCTGGAAGCGGGCGGGAACGCTGTCGGTCTTCCAGGTCTGGTGCAGGATCGGCGGAATCATCGACGGCTCATGAGGTGATGGAGGTGGCCTGGTGTCACTTGCCGTCATTGTCCAGTGCAAGCCCGGCGCGGACGGCATCGCGGATCGCTTGCGGGCCAAACCTTGCCCATACGGCCTGATGCGCGCGCGTGCGCTGCCGCGCCCGGCGTTCGGCGTCGAGAGAGAGTTCGATGGCCATGTCGGCTAGTCCTTCGTCGCTGGTCGACAGCATCACCTGGTCATTCTCGACCATGTCCAGCCCCTCGGCAGCGAGCGGTGTCGCGATCACCGGCACCCCCCAAGTCATCGCCTCCAGGATCTTGATGCGCGTGCCCCCGCCGGCCCTGAGTGGGATGATGCTGAGATGCGCGCCGGACAGGAGTGGCGCCACGCTTTCGGGGTCTTCGACAAGCTCCACACCAGGCAATCTGGTCAGCGCCCGTACGGCCGCCTTTGGGCTTCGTCCGGCAAGAGTAAGTCTTGCACCCGGCAAGACCTGCCGAATGCGGGGCAATATGGTGCCCGCCAGGCGCTCGGCCGCATCGACGTTCGGCGGATAGCCGAGATGCCCGATAAATACGATCGTCGGATAACCGCTGTCGGTCGCGGCTTCGGCGGGCAGCCCCCGCGGAATGTCCTCGACGTTGGGGATTCCATTGGGAACGACATCGATCGGCACATTGTGCCGGGATGCGGCCATCAACCTTTCGCGATCCTGGTTCGAGCAGACCCACACCCTGTCGACGAGGGATTGCGCTTTTCTCTCCAGCCGCCGGATGCCAAGCACCGCCGGGGATCGCCCTGGACTGATATGTCGCAGCTGTGCCGCCAGGTCGGATTCGACATTGTGCATGTCGAGGATGAGCTGCTTGGTCAGCGGCCGCAAATGTCGCAGCAGCTTGAACAGGCCGGTCCCCTCGACGATGACCGTATCGGGTTTGAAGGTTTGCACCAGTTTCCGCAGCCGCACCAGTGCCGTGCGCGGGATACGGTTCTCCCCCGCGATCCTCCACCAACCGAGAGAGGCCGAACGCGGTTCTCCATCGATCACCAGGCCAACCGCGTTGATGCGCGCGTCGGACGGTTGTCGTGGGTCGCCCAGCGGTCTGATCGAGGCAAGCCGGACCGGGCCGAACTCGGCCGCAAGGCTGGCATTGTTGAAATTTCTCAGGTCCGCACCGGAAACCGGCGGAAATGCCGGGTCGAAGGACACGATCAGCGTACGTCTTTCCGTGACCGCGCCAGCGCTGGACGAGTGGTCAGGCCGTTCCATCATGGCTCCGATGCGAATTCGTATGCGATATTGCGACGCCTTCCAGCTCGGCCCCAGGCTTTTGTGGGCGCGAACGGCACGCATCATGCTCATCGCATAGCTGTATCGGTTGTGTTTGATAAGCTGCCTTGAGATCCGCAAGGCTATCCAGGCCTTCCTCCACTGCAGAACGTCCCTGGCAATGGCTGAACCGGCAAGCTTGTCCAGCTCCAGTGCTATCGCGAGAAACGTGGCCCGCGGGGTTTCGACAAATCGCCGCGCCATTCTCTCTTCGTCATGGTGGTAGAGAAGTACCGGAGAAGAGATCGTTGTCACGTCGGCTTGGGCGAGCACGGCCGCCCAATAGCACGTGTCCTCATCCAGGCTGGTAGTTTCCGGAAAGCGGACGGTGGCCGTTGCCGAGGCTGCGACCAACGCGCTGCCCATGGCGATCGGCCATGTCTCGTTAAGAAGGTAGCGGCGGGCGTTCAATGCCCGGTCGCTCGTGTACCCATGCGGAACCTTGAGCTTGTCCGGCCTCCCCCTGGTGCGGCGAATGCTGGCTCCTATCGACAGGCCGGCCTCGGGATTGCGCAGGAGCGCGTCATGCAGCAGTCCCAACCCTCCCGCCATCACCTCATCGTCGGCATCGAGGAAAAGTATGAACTTGCCTTTGGCTCGCGCAATTCCGGCGTTGCGGGCAGCGCCCGCGCTGCCCAGCCGCACGGCGAGGATCTCCAGCGGCAATCCGTACTTGCGGGCGCTTTGCATCGATATCGCCGTGGTCTGGTCGATGGAGCCATCGTCGACGAGAAGAATCTCGCTGATCAGGCCCCTCTCCGGCAGAAGGCTTCGCAGCGTGGCGTCGATCGTCGCGGCGGCATTTCTTGCCGGGATGACGATGCTGATGTCGGGTTGCTCACGCCCCGAAATTCTCATTGCGGCACGAAAAAACCGCGCTTCAGAACGCGGTCATAGCAATGTTTGAACGGCGAGACCGCGCGAAGTGAAAGACTGGCCAGGCTTTCGACTGGCTGCGGCTCGACGTCGAATGGCGACTGGTCCTTCAACCAGCTGTAGCAGCAGCCATCCTTGAGTACGGAAGGACTTCCAACGACGTAACCGCCAAGCGCCTTCAGGTGGCCGATCCGCCGCATGCCAAGATACAGGCTGGATGATACCGCCGGTTCGCGCGTCCTGAGATAGATGTGGAATCCATTCGGGGATTTCGCGACCGGCGTGCAACTTGAAAGGTGCGCGTGCTTGCCAGACCAGGCGCGATAGTCTGCTGAATCGTCGAAATCCAAGATGAGAAGGTTGCCGTATCCTCCGATGATGCCGACATTTCCAGCAAAGTCCCGAAACCAGCGCCGGATTTCCTCCGGTGTTGGTGGCTTCTGCGACAACTGAAAGGCAATCGACCGGAACGCCAATTCTTTCAGATCCTTTCGACGGGCCTTCAAATGCAGCGGATGATATTCCATCGCCTCAAGATCGAGATGCTTGCCACCTTCGCGCAGAGGCACACAGATGTAACCCTTGGACAAGAGCTCGATTGCGTATTCCGTTTCGACTAAAGGCTGCATCCACGAATGTTCCGCGGCCGAAGGCGTCGTCTCGATTTCATTAGCCTCGCAGGGATCCGTCAAGCGCCGCCGCGCACTTGGTTGCGTATTTGTGAGCATTTCGGCATATGTGATGGCTTTGGGCTTATCGTCTGGACCACGCCAGCCAGTGCGCCGCAAGGCGCCTGCGCAACGAGGTGAGGCGTGTCCGCCTATAGGCGTCGCCCGCCATCTTGATGCCTTGCGCCTGTGTCGGGAAGGGATGGATGACGTCGGCCAACGCATGCAGTCCCATGCCGGACCGGATGGCGAGGGTCACCGCGTTGATCATCTCGCCCGCATGGCTGGCGACGACCGTCGCGCCCAGGATGCGGTCGGACCCCTCCCTGACATGGATCTTGACGAATCCTTCCTCCTCGCCGTCCATCACGGCGCGGGCGACATCGTGCATCAGTATCGTATAGGTTTTGACCGGAATGCCATTGCGGCGCGCTTCCAGGGGATAGAGGCCGACATGGGCGATCTCCGGATCGGTATAGGTGCACCAGGGAACGACGAGGTCGCTGAGCCTTTCGCGGCCGCGAAACAAGGCATTGCGCACGACAATGCGCGCCGTTGCCTCGGCGGTATGGGTGAACTTGTATTCGAGGCAGACGTCGCCCGCCGCATAGATGTGCGGGTTGCTGGTTCGCAGATAATCATCCACCTTGATGCCGTCGGCGTCATACGCCACGCCGGCCTCTTCGAGGCCGAGACCATCGACGTTGGGTGAACGGCCGACGCCGGTGATGATCTCGTCGACGGAGATCGTCGTCGTGTCACCATCCCGCATCAGGTCGGCGAACTTGGCGGTACCTTCCCTGCGCACTGCCACCACTTCGGTGTTCAGGCGCACCTCCACCCCCTCGCGCGCCAGGGCGTCCGAAAGGATTTGCGCGGCGTCGCGCTCCTCGCCGGGCAGGAACATCGGATCGCTCTGCGCCAGGATGACCTTGGCGCCGAGCATGCAGAAAGCCTGCGCCGTCTCGCAGCCAAGCGGCCCGCCGCCGATGACGAGGAGCCGCGGCGGGCATTGCGTCAGGTTGAACATCGTCTCATTGCTGAGATAACCGGCTTCGACCAGCCCCGGAATAGCAGGGAAGGCCGGGTGTGCGCCCGTTGCAATCAGCGCCTTCTTGAAATGCAGCGTGCTTTCCTCGACCGTGACCGTATCGGGGCCGGCAAATCGCGCCGCACCGAAATAGAGGTCGATGCCTTCCGAAACCAGGCTCGCGGCGGAATCGGCACGGCTGATCCGCTGCCGGATCTGCCGCATCCGTGTCATCGCCCGTTGAAAATCGACACGAAGATGATCTGGCGGGTCGCCGCCGAAGCTCTCGGCATCGCGCATGTCGGCATAGAGCCTGGCTGTGCGAATGATCGACTTCGACGGAATGCCACCGACATTGATACACGCACCGCCAATCAGCCCACGCTCGATCAGCGCGACCTTCGCGCCAAGGCTCGCCGCGTCACGCGCGGCGGTCAACCCGGCCGGCCCGGCGCCGATGACGACGAGATTGTAGGGGCCGTTCGGGGTCGGGTTCTTCCAGTGCGGAGGATGCGCGCCCCTGACCAGCTCGACGTCGTTGTGGTCGACGGGGAAGGCGGCGGCTCTCGTCGGTTCACGTGACATCGCGCCCCCCGGATGCCGGGCTTGCCGGCCGCGACAGCCATCCGCCGGTAAAGCCGGCCTTGTCCAGCCCACGACGGATATGGGGATTGCAACGCATGAGCTCCCAGATCATGCCGGAACGGTGGTTTTCGATCATCATTACCGCAATGCCCTGGTCCAGCCCGTAATGGCCTTCCGACACCCAGCCGTTGCGGCCGAAATTTCGCCGGTTGGCCAATGTCGGGTTGAAACCGCTCGGCAGCCGGAAATTGTCGATCACCTCCGGGTAACGATCGGCGAGATGGCGCATCGCCGCCAGGCAAATATCAGGCGCGAAAGGCAGCGACGCCGGATAGGACCATGGCGCGATCGTGCCGTCATCAGGACCGAAAGGCGCGCCGCGCGCCGCGTAACCGGAAAACCGGTGGCGCCGTCGCTCCACGCTGGCGCGGAAGCCGCCTGGTCCGTCCCCTGCCGAAAGACCCCACAGGTTCTCGCCATAGCCGTCAAAGCCGTAGGGGTTGTGCCGGGCGTAGTCGCGGTGAAGGTATGTCGAGCGGCGGCTGTTTTCGAAATAGTCCGAATTCTTCTCGCGCATGAAAGCGTCGCGGATGCCGGCGAAATCGATCCAGGCATGCGAGAATTGGTGCATGAACAGCGGCCCGCCATAGAGCACGTCGTGGCCGTAGATGTTTTCCCACTGGTAGGTCGCCGTCCAGGCCTCGTAGCTGTCGTCGGAGGTCGGCCGGTCCGGTGAGGCCATGGACAGCACATAGAGGATCGTCGCCTCGTTGTAGCCTTCCCAGCCATAGTGCAGAAAGCCGGTCCTGGCCTTCCAGCCTTGGCGGAGCGTCGGGCTGCTGCCTTGTGCCCATCGCCAGTCGACGCGCCTGTAGAGCGCCTCGGCCAGTTGGCGGATTTCGGCCTCGTCATCATTGTCGCCGGAAAAATAAGCGCCCGCCACCAGCATGCCGGCGATCAGCAAGGCGGTATCGACCATCGACAACTCGCAGCGCCAGACGCGCAAACCAGTGCGCATGTCGAGGAAGTGGTAGTAAAAACCCTTGTGGCCGGTAACGTCGGGGCCGCTGCCTTGCGTGCTGGTCTGGAAAAAGCGCAGCGCCGCAAGGGTCAGCCTGGCAGCCGCGTCGCGCGCCATCCAGCCACGTTCGACGCCGATCGGATAGCAGGACAGGGCGAAACCGACCACAGCGATGCTGCACGGTGAATTCGGCCGCGACGTGTCTGCGACCAGCCCGTTGTCGGGGTTCACATTCTCCAGGAAATAGCCGAAGGCGGCGCGTTGATAGCGGTCCAGAAGCTCGTCATCGGCCAGCGCGGCTGGATCTGCTCTAAGCAAACGAAGCAAACTCCGGCCTGGTGATCGCGGCTTCCGTCGATCGCATGCCATCGGCACAATGGCCGGGGGGCATCGCACCTGCCGGGCTCTCTCGTCGTGTCATGGCTCTCCCCTGTTATGGCACCCCTGTTATGGCACCCTCATTCAGACGTCAGCTACCATAAGCCTGTCCAGCTCCAATCGTTGCTTCGTCACGCGGAATTGTAGTTGGCTCGGGCCAAACTCGGAACCGTCTCGACCCGGCTCAATAAGTGGCCCGGCCGCCCGAAACGTCGAATACGGCGGCCGTGGTGAACGAGCATTCCTCGGAGGCGATCCATGAGATCAGCGCCGCCACCTCCTCGACCTCGCCGAAGCGCGCCATCGGAATCTTCGACAGCATGAAATCGATGTGCTCCTGGCTCATCTGCTTGAAGATCGCTGTGCGTACAGCTGCCGGCGTCACGCAATTGACTGTCACCTTGGTCTTGGCGAGTTCCTTGCCGAGCGACTTGGTCAGGCCGATCACCGCCGCCTTGGAGGTGCTGTAGGCGGAAGCGTTGGGATTGCCTTCCTTGCCGGCGATCGAGGCGATGTTGACGATGCGGCCATAGTCGCGCTCCAGCATGTGCGGCACCAGCGCCTTGTTGCAGTAGAAGACGCCGTTGATGTTGATGTCGATGACCCTTTGCCAATCCTCGGTCGAATAGGACCAGGTCGTCATGTTCGGCCCGGTGATGGCGGCGCTGGTGACCAGTATGTCGACGCCGCCGAGGGCTTCGATCGTCGATTGTGCGCCGGCCTCCACACTTGCCGCATCCGCAACGTCCATCATCACCCCATGCAGGCTGGGAATGACGGCTTTCGCCTGTTCGATCTGTGCGGGGTCGCGATCCCAGACGCTGACGCGCCCGCCTTCGTTGACGATCCTGTGTGCGACCGCCAGGCCGATGCCCGAGGCGCCGCCGGTAATCACCGCCGACCGGCCGGCGAATCGTCCCGCGAAATTCATCGGCATGTCACTCCCCCTGTCCATCCCGGTCCATGTGATGGCTCGTCGGGACTGTGAGGTGACCGCCGATCGAGTTCAAGCCGGCATGTGGCCGGATCGTCTGTGCCAACATCGGCCGGATTATCTCTCGGCGATCGCCTCGCTGTAAGACAAGGTGACCGGATTTGCCATTGAGCATGGGGTGCGATAGGTTATATTGCACTGCACAATGGAGACGCCGTTTCTTGTACGCCCCTGTTTGCGGATATGCCGGCTGGTTTGCGGCCTGCCGGTCCGGGGTCGTGTTGACGGGACCCTTTAGATGAAAATTCCCAAATCCCTGCTCGTCGATCCCGAGAAGAATTCGGTCTATGGCAGTTTTGCCGTTGCCGTCTCGATTTGGGCGTTCTCCTATTCCGTCATTTTCGGCCAGGTGCTGATCCTGGCCTACTATGTCGTCTGGCTTCCGCTCATCCTGGTCGACTACCGGCGGTTCCTGCGGCAATTGTCCAGTGCCTGGTTGCCGCTGCTGTTCGCCGCCTATGTCTGTTTCTCAGTGTTCTGGTCGCAGGCACCCGGCACGACCGCCAGAACGGCGGTCCAGTACCTTTCCCATATCGCCTGTGCCTATGTCGCGGCGCGCACCGTCAGCGTGCGCACCCTGACGATAGGCGCCCTGGTCGGCATATTCTTCGTCCTGATCTATTCGCTGAAGGTCAACGCCTATTCCGAGGACGTCCTCGACGGCACCTATAATTTCGTCGGCGCCTTCGCCTCCAAGAACCAGATCGGCTTCGTCGGCTCGCTCGGCATCTATTTCTCCGTCGTTTTCCTTGCTTTCCTTCGGCGAGGTCGCCTGAGCTTCATGCTGACCGTGCCGGTCGTGCTGTTGTCGGCCTATGTGTTGGTCGTCTCGCATTCCGCCACCTCGATGGCCTCGATACCGGCGGTTCTGGCGCTGGTGGCGCTGCTTGCGATGAGCAAGCTTCTGTCGCGGCGCTATCGCCGGGTGGTCTTCCTGGTCGGCGCCGGCATGATCGTCGTGGTGGCCATCGTCGCCCTCAATCTCGGGCTCATGGACTTCGTGCTAGGCATCTTCGGCAAGGATTCGACACTTACCGGGCGGACCTATCTTTGGGAGCAGGGCTGGAATGCCGCGATGCGGTCGCCGATCCTCGGCGTCGGCTATGCCGCCTATTGGGTGCAGGGCTTCGCCGAGGCCGAGCGGCTGTGGAACGAATTCTACATCACCACCCGCACCGGCTTCCATTTCCACAACACCTATGTCGAGGCCCTTGTCGAGCTCGGCTTCACCGGGGCGGTGCTGATATCGCTGATCATGTTGCGCACGCTCTTCGGCCACATCGCGGCGGTGGTCTTCAAGACATGGCAGGCCGAATCGGTGGTTCTCATCGGCGTGATGGTGCTGCTGCTCATCCGCTCCTTCGTCGAGGTCGAGATTCTCAACCCCTACATCATGGGCTCCTTCCTGATGTATTTCAGCTACTTCAAGCTGGCCCGGCTGCCGGTCACCCGCACGCGGTGGTCGCCAGCCTTCGAGCCGGCGGATGCGAAGGGCGGGGAGCCAGCCTGGCCGCACCGTCCGGCGGCGGCCGAGTAGCGATGAGGGGCCGCCTGAGCAATTCCAGGAAAAGTGGGTAGCGGTTTTCCCGGGAGAAGCGCGTAGCGCTTCCCCTTGGGAATTGCGTCAACAAGCCGTTCTGGTTTCCGGCTCTGGAAACCCTGTCCAGCAAAAACCTCCGCCAGGCAGCCAGGCGGAGGTTCAAAGTCTTTGCGTTAGAGCAATTCCCGGAAAAGCGCGTAGCGCTTTCCCTTGGGAGTTGCGTGAAAACAAGAGTTGGAGCCGGTCGGCGATTCTATCAAACGCTGAGCCGCCCTGGGGATCGAAGCGGCGGGTCGTGCGAACTTCCGCGTCCCTACTGGCTCGCCAGCGGCGCCAGCTTGATCTTGATCACATCGCCAGGCAGCACCGGTGTGTCTTCCTTGGCGGCGATTTCGCTGGTCTTGCCGTCGACATTGCGCACCAGCGAATAGAGCAAGGTAGGCTGTTGGTCGTTGGTGATGGCGGCCGTCGTCGCCGGATCGGTGGCCTGAGCGATCAGGCCTTTCTGCATGTTCACCTTCAGCGCGGCCTCGTTCAGGTCGGCTTCCGTCTGTTGCCGGGCGGCGGCGAGGCTAGAGCTCAAGGTGTTCTGGGCGTCGATGGCGTCCTGCGTCGCCTTGCTGATCGCCTGCTTGGCGGTGAGTATGGCCGTCTCATAGTCCAGGATCTTGCCTTGCAGGTCGGTGACGGACTGTTGCGAATCCAGAAGTCTCGCATTGGCGACCAGACCCTTCTGCGCCAGCGGACCGATGCTGGCCAGCTGCTGCTGCGCAAGATCGACCTGCTTCTGCTGGTTGACGATCTTCTTCTGCAGCGATTCGATTTCGGCCTGCAGCACACCCTTGAGATCGTCGAGTGACTCGAGCTTCAGCTTCAGCGCCTTCTGGTCGGCGGTCAGGATCGTCATCTCGTCGTTGACGATGGTCGCCAGCCGAGGATCGCCCTGGACCTCCTTCGGCGCTTCGAAGCTCGTCTTGCCAGCGAGATCCGCGTCGATGCGGGCGCGCTTGACGATCAGCCGGACACGCAGGTCGTCGGAGATATCGAAATTGCCCTTGGCGGTGACTAGGTCCTTGCCGAGTTGGGGACCGTAGTCGGCGCTGCGCCTCATGCCGCCGGCGACGCTGATCGCCTTCAGCACGGTAAGGTCGGGCACATAGGGAAACTGGCCGGGATTCTGCACTTCGCCCGAAATGTAGAACGGCCGGAATTGCGCCATTTCGACCGAGGCTTCGGGCTTGTCCGACAAAGCGAGCTTGTGCTGAAGCGCCTCGCCGATCGCCGCGGCGACCTCCGCCGTGGTCTTGCCGGCAGCCGGCAGTTCGCCGACGAAAGGCACCGACAGCGTGCCGGCCGGACCGACCGTGTATTGGCCATTGACCGACGACCAGTCGCGGAACGTGCTTTCGACAGTCTGCCATTCGGCGATGCGGATGGTGAGCTTGTCCTGGGAGCCCAGACGGTAGTCGTCGGCGGCGGCCAGCTGGGGAAAAGCGAGCGAAATCGCAAGGCACGTCGCCACGAGCCGCGAGCGGCCGAAAAACGGGCCGCCGCCAAAGGCTTCGAACATGTCTGTTTTCAACTGAACGTTCCGATCCGTTTTTAGCCCCATCGCCCGATGAGCTTGCCGCCGGATGCCTGGGTCACGCGGGCCGATCAATAAGAACCGCGTGACATCCAGACGGCCGGCACGGTCCTGATGATGATGCGAACGTCTTCGAACAGCGACCAGTTCTCGACATAGTGGCGATCGAACGCGACGCGGCTGTCATAGGAGACATCGTTGCGGCCGCTGACCTGCCACAGGCCGGTCAGGCCGGGCCGGGACTTCAGATAATAGACGGCCGCGCTGCCGTAGATTTCCAGTTCGTCACGGACCACCGGGCGAGGTCCGACAAGGCTCATGTCGCCCTGGAGGATGTTGATGATCTGCGGCAACTCATCGAGGCTGAGCTTGCGCAGGACCGCTCCGACGCGAGTGACGCGGGGATCGTTCTTCAGCTTGCGGGTCGCTATCCATTCCGCATTGGCGTCCGGATTGGTCGCAAGATAGGCGGCCAGCACCTTGTCCCCGTCGGGAACCATGGTGCGGAACTTGAGGCAGGAGAACAGCCGTCCGCCGCGCCCGATTCGGCGGTGACCGTAAAAAATCGATCCGCCATCGGAGAACTTGACCAGCAATGCTATCATGATGAATAGCGGGCTGAGCGCGATCAGCCCAGCCAGCGAACCGGCGACATCAAAACTCCGCTTGATGAGACCGCCGATCGGCGGCGGAAAGTCGGTGTCAGCCTGCGAAAAGCCCGCCGTGGCCGACTTGGCAATATCCCTCATACGGAAACTCCATGCGGTGAACGAATGGTTGACCGCACGATATCAAAAAAATGCTGCAGCGCAACACACAATTTCCCATCCCATTGAAATAGTCGCGTCATGAATTGACTAAATAATAAGCTCGATCTGCACAAATTTCGAAATTTTTAGCACATTTGTGACAATAAATGGGCAAGGATAAAAAAATCCGGACATTTTTGAGGCGATTCCTAGGCGACGCGTTCTCGGCGTCGAGGGGCGGAACATATAAGTGCTTTAGGAAGGTGCCATATTTGAAACTATTCACATAAAATACTGCTTAATATTATGGATTGTACTCGCACCTTATAACGGCTGCAGGTTGAGTGAAATGCGGCCGTGTGCGTTGCAGCATGGCAGAGTCGAGCGCGTAAGCTCATTCAAAAATATGTGCGGTTGCCCTTGCCGCCTTCTGCTCGCCTTAATAGAATTGCAAATTATACCTGTCATGGTGGCGACAGGTTGAAAGGCCGGAAGCAACCGGTCGGCAGCGGGTGACTTAACAAGCCCGCATGACAAGGGACGGCGCTCGGGTGGGGCTATCGATTGGATATAACCCGAGCCGGTTTATGGGCTGTTGGGTATGTCGCTTCCAAAATTCATCCTTGGGATGCTTTTCGCGCTCGCGATCGTCGTTGCCTGGTCGTGGCTGGGTGGGGCTTCGCTCGGCACGACACTGCTGCGTGTCGTCATCTGCGCGGTGGTCATCCAGGTCGGTTATTTCGCGGTCGTCTACGCCATGATCGCCAGGAGCGAGCCGACGCCGGCCGACAGGCTGCGCGAAGCCGAGAGAAAGAAGAAATCCACCGAAGTGCCCGAGGGCGAGAAACTTGGCAGCGCCCGGCGGAGCCTGCATTAGGCGCAAGGCGCACGCCGGGTCAGGCCACGTCCGCTGGTTCGGTCTCCGACTGTTCTCCCGACAGCATCCTGGACAGTCGGCTCCCCGGCTTCGCCTTCAGGCGCCGATATTGCCCAACTTCCACGACACGGCCGTCCTCCATTGCCACCACCCAGTCGGCGAAGGCGATCATCGACGGCCGGTGAGCGATTGTCAGGATCGTCATTGAGCCGCGCAGGCCGTCGATCGACTTGGCGATAAGTGACTGGTTCTGCCAGTCGAGCGCGCTTGTTGCCTCATCCAGGATGAGCAGTGAAGGCTTGCGCAGCAGCGCGCGCGCCAGCGCGATGCGCTGACGCTCGCCGCCCGACATGCGCACGCCGCGGTCGCCGACCACCGTCTCCAGTCTGAGGTCAAGCCGTTCCACGAATTCGCCGGCATGCGCGGCGCGCAGTGCCGTCCACAATTCGTCGTTGCTGGCCTGCGGTGCGGCAAGCCGCAGGTTCGCCGCGATCGTGTCATGCAGCAGGAATACGTCCTGCGGCACATAGGCCACCTGATCGCGCCAACGGCGGCGGTTGCCGGCATCGACCTCGACGCCATCGACGAGGATCTTGCCCACGGTCGGCTCGAGCAGCCCGAGCAGCATGTCGGCGATCGTACTCTTACCTGATCCGGACGGGCCAATCAGGGCGGTGACCTTGCCGGCCGGAAGGCCGAAGGTGACGTCGCTCACCACCGCCTTGCCGGCGCCGCCGTCATAGGCAAAGGAGACGTCGCGAATGTTCAGCCCCGTATCGAGGGCCAGCTTGCGGTCATCCCCGGATTCGACATGGCCCGGCTCGCGCTCGGCGTCGAAACGTGCCTGCAGGCTGCGCATTGCCGTATAGGCGGGCAGGTTGATCAGCACCTGCTGGGCCTGCGTCTGCATGTCCATGAAGCGCGGCGCGATGCGCATGAAGACCAGGAGCAGCACGACAATCTCGGCCAGCGACAGGTTGAAGCGGACCAGCGCCACATAGATGAAGACGCTCAGGCCCACGACGCTCGCCACCTGGAACACGGCGGTGCCGATCGAGCTGTTCCGCACATAAGCGATGTTATCGGCCTTCATCTTTTCGAGCGTGGCCTGCAACTGCGCGAAATAGCTGGCCTCGACATTCAGGCTCTTGGCCACCTTGATGCCGCCGAGAAATTCCGAGACCGTGCGGTACTGGTTCTGGCGATTGCTCGTCAGGATGCGGCCGAAGGCCGTGGCCCGCGAGCGAAACGGCTGCAGCGCTATGAACATCACGATGCCGATGACGACGGCAAACGCCGTCATAACCGGGGAGATGAACATGGAAATCACGAGATAGCCCGCCAGCAGCACGGCGATCTGCACCAACATCAGCAGGGAAAAGGCGGCCCCCTGGACGCGGTCGATGTCACCGGTCAGGGCATGGTCGAGATCGGAGCCGCGCATGCGCGTGAACACGCCCCACCGCGCCTTGCCGATGCTCTCGAACAGGTTCATGCGCAGGCGGTTGATGAAATCGAAGAGCAGCCTTGCCATATAGACCGACTTGAAGCGGTTGAAGGCTGCCTGCACGGCAACAAGCCCGACCAGCGCGCAAAGCACCGTCGTCAGTTGCAGCGTTCCGCCGGGCACCAGCCAGCGGACGAGATCGATATTCGGCAGCCTGACCGCGAAATCCTGGTCGGCGCGCCCAACCAGGTGCAGCAGCGGAATCAGCAGCAGGATCGAGATGCCTTCGGTCAGGCTGCCGAGGATCAGGAACAACAGCGCCGTCCAGGTCCGCCGCCCGCCGATCTGGGCAATGACGGCGCCAAATGCCGCGACATCGCGAAACAGCGACAGGCTGAAGACCGATGACCTAGGCATCTCCTGCCAGTTCCTTTTCGATCAGCGCCACAGCCTCGCCGATCCTGTCGATGCCCGTCGGAACGTCCAGCCGGCACACGCCGACATGGTTAGCGATTGCTGAACAGTGACGAAGGTGCATCGCGGCGAAATCGCCGGAGAGCGCCGCGCGGCCGAAACGCGTCACGTAGGAGAATTTGATGATGGCCGGCAAGGCGGCAATGGAAGGCAAGGGGGTGATCCCAGCCCTTTCGCCACGCTCGAGTATGTAGATCCTGGCCGCCGGCACCCTGTTGCCGGAGAAGGCGCCGTGCAGGCGATGCTGCATCTTCTCGATCGCGGGATGCACTTGCGGCCGCACTTGCGCCTGCCCAAGCGAGATTGCCGCTGCGGCATCGGCGGCAAGCTTGATCTGCGGAAACCCCGGAACGATCATCGGCTGGTTCGGGTTTGCCAGGTCGAGCGCGACGACATCGTCGGTAAGCAGATCGTGTCCGGCCCGGATCAGCGCGCTTGCCGTCGTCGATTTGCCGGCGCCCTTGTCGCCCATGAAGATGGCGCCCCTGCCGGTTACCGCAATGGCGCTGGCATGAAGAACCAGCAGGCCGCGCTGGTGCAGAAGCAGCGCCAGCACCGGCCCCAGCAACGGAAAGGCAAGCAAGGCGTCGTCGACGCCGGGCGCCGGCTGGACATCGATGCGGCGGGCGTCGCTGATCAGGAATGCGCCGACGGCCTCCCAGGCCAAATACTGCCGGCCGGGCTCGAAGCGGAAGACGGTCGCGGCCTCCGCCGAAGGCTTGGGCATATCGATCGGGCCGATGGCGATCTCGATGTCGGCCGACGCCGGGTCCGCCGGCTCCAGTTCGGGCAGGGACACGCCGGATGCGATGATCAGGCCGTAGGCGCGGTAGTAACGTCGTTCTCCCGCGATCCCGCCGCGCCGGGGAAGATGGTCGAGATCGCCGGCGAACGGCTCTCGGCGGGACATCATGCCGGGCTCCCGCCATGCTGGACCTGCCGCAGCCACAGCGACAATGACGCCGAGCGCCAGACATACTGGACATCGAGCGGCGCCACCTGGTCCGGCTGGCGCAACAGCCGCGCATAGGCAGCGGTTACTTCCGGCAGGTTGACATAGGGCGCGATGCGACCCGCGTCGCAAACCAGCAACTGGTCCAGCAGGCCGCGATGGTTGCGCACCATGCCGTTGACGAGATTGGCGGTGAAATCGATCTTGTCGCGCCGCCACTGGACCGCCGCCGGCAGGATGCCCTCCATGGCCCGGCGCAACACGTAGCGGCCAAAGCCGTGACTGAGCTTCTGCTCGCCCGGCAGCCCCAGGCAGAATTCGACCAGCGGCTTGTCCCAGAACGGATAACGCGGCTCGACGCCGAAATTGGCGGCGGCCTTGTCCAGAACCTCGAAAGAGTGCGGGACATAACCGTTGGACAGGATCCAGCGGTGACTGAGAGCATCGCTGGCCTGGACGCCGGGTGGCATATAGCCGGCTCGGTGGAACCGGTCGATGAGCTCGGTTCGCCTGGCAAGGTCCGGATTGATCAGGTCGCGCCAGCTCCGGCCACGCCGCGATTGGGCAGGTTTGCGTATTTTGTTCAGGGCTCGGTTCCCCAACTGCCGCAGCCTGGCGATGCGCCAGGCCGGCCCGTAAATAGTGAGGAACTGAAAATAGAGGCCGAGCGTGCTGTCGCCATAGGTGTTGGAGGCGCTGCGAACCTCGCGCCAGAGGTCCAGCCATCTGCCGCCATTGGCAAGCTCGTGCAGATGGCCATGTCCCTGCGAAACGACCTCGTCGCCGCCATGGCCGTCGAGCAGCACCTTGATGCCCTTGGCGCCCGCCGTCCGGTAGATACCGCGTGTCAGCGTCAGGCCCGGCGCCAGGAAGGTGCCTTCCTGTTCCTCCAGCACCCGTTCGAATTCGGCGAAAGGCGCATAATTGCCGACAGGGATCAAGGTCGGGTCGGTCTTCTGCTGATCCAGCACGGCATCGATGAAGGAGCGCTCGTCCATCGACGAACCCTTCTCGAAAACTAGGGAGAAGGTCGGCAGCTTCGGTTTGCGCCCGGCCGCATTTTGCAGCCCGGCCACGCAGGCGATCGAGGAGGAATCGAGGCCGCCGCTCAGCATCGCGCCGACCGATGGACTTCCCCGCATGCGATTGCGAACCGATTGCGAGAAAAGATGGGCGAATTCCTCCGCGGCATCCGACCGTGGCACTCGCTGTGATGGCTCGATCTGCCAATACCGGCGCAGCACCAGGCGTTGCGCGGTGACGGTAAGGCTGTGACGCGCCGGCAGGGCGAAGATGTCGCGGTAGGGCGTGGACTGCGGGTCGTCGGGCAACCCGGCCAGGAAGCCCGAAATCCGGTGCTCGCTGAGGTGCGCACCAACCCCGTCGAGGCCGAGCATTGGTCCGATCTCGGAGGCAAAGGCAAAGCGTCGTTCCGCCGCGTGGTAATAGAATGGCTTGACCCCGAAATGGTCTCGCGCGCAGAACAGAAGCTGCCGCTCGGCATCCCAGACGGCAAAGGCAAAATCGCCTTGCAGATGCACGGGGCAGGCTTCACCCCAACGCAGATAGGCCCGCATCAGCAATGCAGCATCGGCGACTGAGCTGTCCCTGATGCCGAGCCTGGCGAGCAGCTCGTCGCGGTTGTCGAGCCGGCAGTCGGCGGTGATGGCGAGCTTGCCGCCGGCCATGGTCAGCGGGCCGGGGCCGGCTTCGTCGGTCGTGTTCAGCCAGGCGTGGCCAAGCGCGATGCCGCTGTCCAGCCACCATGAGCTTCCGTCGGGACCACGATGTCGCATGCGCGCCAACATCTGCTGGATGCCGCTCGCCGCTTCAGCCGGCGCGGGGCCTCGGACCGCTACTGCGTGGCCCTGCCGCAACAGGATTCCGGCCACGCCGCTCATCGGCTGCCGTGGTCGACCAGATGTGCGAAACCATCGATGGATCCGCCGAGCACGATGTGGTTGTCGCTGACCAGCCAGGCATGCGCCTTCAATTGCTCGCCCGTGCCGCGCTCGATGCCGATGCGGATATTCGACGCATTGCCCTTGCGCGCGAGGAGATACTGGCCCGAAAGCGCCTGGGTCAGGCATGTGGCGCCCGGCACGAACCGCGCGGCCGCTGCGACCCCCCAGGCGACAAGCCGCAACTCGCCCATGCTGGCACATTGGCGCGCGTTGAGCCGTGTCACCATCCTGCGGACGCGGTTGTAGGAGAACACTGTCAGCCCGAGCCGCACGGTCGCGACCACCAGCAGGCAGCGGGCCAGGAAAAACGCTTCCGAACCGCTCAAGGCCAAAATCCTGGCCAGGCTCCGCCTGCCAGGCCGCTTCATCGGCACGGGGGGTCTCTGCGTCACAGGTCTTTGCCGCGCAACCATGGCCTTCTGCGACACCTGCCTAGACGACGGCCTCATGCTCAAGCCTCGCAAGCCCGTTTTCCGCCAGGCCTTTCAGCAATGCGTCGACGTCGCCCTTGCAGCGCTCGGCGTCGACATTGTAGCGAGCGAGGACGGCGCTGCGGATATCGGCGACCGGCTTGGGCTCCTGGATCAGGTCCCAGATGAAAGCGCCGACACCGTTGAGGCTGTAGTAGATATTGGATTTCAGGTTGAGAAGCGCGAGGCCTTCGCCGAATTCGCAGGCCACGGCATCCTTGGTCGCGCTTACGCAATCGCGGTCGGATGGGTTCCAGTTCATCCTAAAACCTCTTTCGCAACACGTTGCCCCGCATCGACAGGCTGGAGGAGTCGGGGATTTTCACCCCCGGCTCCTTCTTATGATTTTTGGATACTGGAGGTTCCAACGTCATCCTCCGGGATCAGGATAGTCTCAAGAGAACGTGAGGTCGCCAATTGGCGTATGTGCGGGGAACGACGCATCGATCGCCGTGCTGCCGCCGCCGCCCTGGGTGATGGTCTCGATCGAACCATGCACGGTCAGGTTTGGCGTTTCGTACTCTTGCTTTTCAACATTCTGTTCCATTGTACTCTCCTATCAAGGACTGGAAACGGCCTGTCGATTACCGTCAGCACTTTCATGCTGCGGCGCAATAGCTGCATAGCAGCATTTATGAGTCAAGTCTCATTTACCCGCCGTTAATCAATTATGGGTTGCGAACGTCACTCCCCATGTGAGAAATCCGCCATTTAGGAAGGGAAGCTGCTTCACTTCGGCGTTTGCTAGTGACAACACTTTAAATCATTGATTTGGTCATTTTTAAGGGGAATTCCTGAAGGGAAATTCACGCAAGCGATTGATTTTAGATAGCGCTAAACTATATCCCTCTTTCATCTGGCCACCGCCGATGGCACCGCGACGGGGTGTTCCGTCCATCACCTCGTCACCTTCGGAGGAAGCCGGCAAACGCTATGGTTGCAAAATCTTGCACCGCGAAAGGAAAGGCTTTACGGCGCCGCGGTTTTTAAGGATGCTTTGTTTCGCACTTGCAGCATACGCGACGCGCAAACCGTTTTTTGGAGACTGTGCGCTCAATGGCCTTGCCGGAAAGCTCTTATGAACGACTGCGCGCAACCGACTGCGCCGACGAGATCGCCTATGTGCGGGCCTGCTTACGTTTGTATTTCGCGGCGCCCGCCGCCCCGGCCGCCGAGGCGTTGCCCTCGGACCTTTCGGTCGAGGCCGTCACCGATATCGCCAGGCTGAACAAGGTCGGTGTCTTCGTTCTGAAGGCGCTGGCGCGTGCGCCGGCGCATGAGAGGCCGGGCGAGCTCTTCCAGTGGCTCGAAACCTATCGCAGAAGGACGGTTTCGATGAACGCCGCCTGCCTGATGGATTCGATGGCCATCAACGAGGCGCTGGCCGACCGGCGGATCAATTTCGTCTTCCTGAAGGGGCCGTTCCAGCAGCATCTGCTTTACGACGATCACTTCATGAAGCCTGCGGGCGATGTCGACATCCTGGTTGCGCCGGCCGGGTTCCTGAAGACGCGCGAAGCGTTGCGCTTGATCGGCTACGAGGTGTCGGGCAAGTCGCGTTCGGTCTGGTGGATCCGCTTCCTCGGCGAACAGCACATGGTTCGCGGCAGCGGGCCGAGATCATCCACGGTCGATCTTCATTACCGGCTCCAGCAGCCCGGCTCGCCCAGCCCGCGCGATGCCGACGGGTTCCTGCGGCGGAAACGGTTGGTCGAGATCACCGGCGTCGAGGTCCCTTTCACTTCGGCCGCCGACACACTGATGCTGTCGTGCATCAGCGTCGCCAAGGCCCTGTTCAACCGCGAGCCCTGCGCCGGCTATGTCTGCGATATCAGGGCCAGCGCCGCTCGCCTCGGCGAGGCCGATCAGCAGCGTGTGCTCGATGCCGCGATAGGCCAGGGACTGGACGACACCTTGCTGCTCGGCCTGCGCGCCGCCGACGTGCTGCTAGGCGGCACCGGCACGCTTCTATCGGAGCGGGCCAAGCCGATCCTGTCGCGCATCGGCAATGAGGACCTGCTCAACATGGTCATCGCGCCATGGCTGTCGTCGCTGCGCTGGCCGCAGCGGCGGACTGTGTTGTGGGAATTGTGCGGCCGGGCTCCCGTCCGCTACCTGGCCGAGGCTGGCTGGGCCGCGTCGGCGGACATCAGCCGCCGCATCTTCGAACGGCCGGCCAGTCCACGAGGGCAGATATCGAACGTGTACAGGGCGAGGGCAGAACGAAACCTGTGCAAGAGGCAAATTCCATGTCGATGACGAAATCCGAGGTTTGCGTGATCATCGCGGCCAAAAACGCGGCGCGCACGATCGCGGTTGCCATCGCATCCGCGCTGCGCGAACCGGAAGTGGCGGAGGTCGTCGTCGTCGACGATGGCTCTACCGACAATACCGCCGAGGTCGCCCGCTCGGCCGACGACGGCAGCGGCCGGCTCTCGGTGATGCGCCTCGACGTCAATCGCGGTCCATCCTTTGCCCGCAACGCCGCGATCACCCGCTCACGAGCGCCGTTCGTCAGCATTCTGGACGCCGACGATTTCTTCCTCAATGGCCGGTTTCGCAACCTGTTTGCCAGCGCCGATTGGGATTTCGCCGCCGACAACATCATGCTCATCAGGGATGACGCGACCGGCGACGCGACCAAGATCGTCGCCCCGGATTTTGCCGCCGATCCCGAATTCCTCAATCTCGAACGGTTCGTGGAAGGCAACATCTCCAGGCGCCGCGTGCAAAGAGGCGAACTCGGTTTCTTGAAGCCCGTGATCAGCCGTGCCTTCCTCGACCGCCACGGATTGCGCTACGACGAAAGCCTGCGACTGGGTGAGGACTATGAGCTTTACGCGCGGGCGGTCGCCCACGGGGCCCGGTTCAAGGTCATCCGTTCCTGTGGCTACGGCGCTATCGTGCGAGCCGATTCGCTCAGCGGCCGCCACAAGACGCAGGATCTGAAGCGACTGGCCGATGCCGATCTGGCGCTGCTGGCCATCGACAGCCTGCCGGAAGGGTCCAAGGCGGTATTGCGGCGGCACGAGAGGCATGTGCGCGACAAATATCGGCTGCGCAATTTCCTCGACGTGAAGGCCGAGCGGGGCCTGGCTTCGGCCGCGGCCTATGCGTTCGCAAGCCAATCCAACTTCTTTCCCATCGTCCAGGGCGTGGCGTCCGACAAACTCGAGGCGCTGTTTCGCAGCGTTGGCCTCGTGTCCAGGAACAAACACGTGCCGCCGCTGCGTTTCCTGATGGCCGGAACCAGCACGGGCAAGGCACGGTAAGGCGCGGGAGCGTTGGCTCTTGCCGGCCCGCCGCCCGCCCACCACGCAACCATTTCGATCGGATTTATGAGTTTACGAATTGGGTGGTTGCCTCGCGGCTCCGGGGATGGCAGTCTATGTTGCGGTGCAGCAAACTGAACGACCAGCCGAACTGGCCCCCGATCGGACTGGTCCGAAGTCTCTCTTCGGCGGAGGAGTGGACGACGCGGTACGAGTTTTCAGCCCCGGTTGCGGGGATTGGCCAGTGGCCCGGCCAGAAAGCCGGCCCAAAAAGCCAGCGATGACGGGAATTTAAGTTCATGGCCTCGATATTCGGCTTCAGATCAAGGGATCCGGCCCGCGACAGGCAGACCGATGTTGCACGTCTCGACCGGCTGGCGAAGCTGTTCGAGCAGATCGCGGCCGAAATCGATGCCGAGAAAACCGGCCTGGAGAGCCGCTATCAGAAGGAGGCGACCAACGCGGCTTTCCTCGTTGAAGCCATGGAAAATGGTTCCGCCTCCGACCGCCGCTCGTCCGAGGTCAGCGCGTTGACGCAGTCGATCTTGAACAGCGAGCGCCGCATCGCGGCATTGGCGCGCCAGGGCGGCATGATGCGCGAGCTCCGTCATTCGCTGGATGCGGTCTTCGACGAGAATGCGGACGCCGATTCGCCGGCTGCGGTCGAATCGGCCAGGCAGACGGGAGCCGGCCGAGGGTGAAGGTGGCGGCGCGGGACCGTTACGACGGAGGTGATGCAAGGTTGGCAGTCGGGAGGGTGATTGAAGAGGTCAAGGTTGGCCCGTTTGGAAGCGGTTCAAACGTCGACTTTGGGTTGGGGACACAGCGCAAAGGTGAGTTTGTCATGAGTTCGGAACCAAAAACCATGTCCACGACAGCAATCGACGCCCCTTCAATCCAGCATTTCGGCTGCCGGTCCGGTCTGGCGGCCGCTTTGCTGCTCGCCGCTCTTGGCAGCCTGCCGGCAACCCCGTCTCATGCGCAGGATATCCAGTCCGCGCCCTCTTTCGTCGACGATTTCAAAAGTTTCGACCGTGAGCGCTGGTACGTTTCAGACGGCTGGACAAACGGCAGCCATCAAAATTGCACCTGGTCGAAAGGCTTGGTCGAGCTTTCCGACGGCGTTCTTTCGCTCGGTTTCGCGAAGCAGAAGACCAAGGATCGCGAGTTCGCTTGCGGCGAGATCCAGACCAAGCAGCGCTTCGGCTATGGTACCTATGAGGCACGGATGAAAACCGATACGGGCCCCGGCCTCAACGCGGCTTTCTTCTCCTATATCGGCCCGTCCGACAAGCAGCCCTGGGACGAGATCGATTTCGAGATCCTGACCAAGGACACGTCCAAGGTGCAGGTCAACGCCTACATCAACGGCAAGGGCAAGAACGAAAAACTGGTCGACGTGGCCGGCGGCACCGACAGTGCCTTCAACGACTATGCCTTCGTATGGGAGAAGGATAGTCTGCGCTGGTACCTCAACGGTCAGTTGGTGAACACCATCACCGATCCCGCCAAGCTGCCCAGCCATGCGCAGAAGATTTTCTTCAGCCTTTGGGGCAGCGAGACGATGAAGGGCTGGATGGGAGCGTTCGCCGATCCGGGCCGCAAGCTTTCGCTGCAGGTAGAGCGCGTTGCCTTCACCGCGCTCGGCCAGCCCTGCCAGTTTCCGGAATCGCTGGTCTGCAGCCTAAAAGAGTTGGGAAAGACGAATTGAACCGGCCGGACCGAAAACGGCTCCAGGCCCTGGATGGGAATGAAACCGAATGAACTTGACGGTGTTTGGAATTGGCTATGTCGGCCTCGTACAGGCGGCGGTGCTTGCCGAGGTTGGTCACCAGGTTGTCTGCGTCGACATTGACGCTAGCAAGGTGGAGCGGCTCAACCAGGGCTTCGTCCCGATCTTCGAGCCAGGCCTTGAAAGCATCGTCAGGGAGAACCATGCCGCTGGCCGCATCAAGTTCACCACCGATGCGGCGGCTGCCGTCAGGCACGGCGAAATCCAGATGATCGCGGTCGGTACGCCGCCCGGCGAGGACGGTTCGGCCGACCTCAAATATGTGCTGGCGGTCGCCGAGACCATCGGCCGCGAGATGGATGCCGCCAAGATCGTCGTTGGCAAGTCGACCGTACCGGTCGGGACCTGTGAAAAGGTGAAGGCCAGGATCGCCGAGACGCTGAAGAAAAGAGGCCGCGACGATTTGAGCTTCGACGTCGCCTCGAATCCTGAATTCCTCAAGGAGGGCTCTGCCGTCGCCGACTGCATGAGGCCGGATCGCATTATCGTCGGCACCGACAGCGAGGAAACCGAGGCGGTGATGCGCGAACTCTACGCGCCCTTCAACCGCAACCACGAGAAGATGATCGTGATGGACGTGCGCAGCGCCGAATTCACGAAGTACGCCGCCAACTGCATGCTGGCGACCAAGATCAGCTTCATGAACGAGATGGCCAACCTCGCCGAACAGCTCGGCGCCGACATCGAGGAGGTGCGCAAGGGCATCGGCAGCGATC
Source organism: Mesorhizobium sp. M8A.F.Ca.ET.207.01.1.1 (assembly GCF_004794715.1). Lineage (NCBI taxonomy): Bacteria > Pseudomonadati > Pseudomonadota > Alphaproteobacteria > Hyphomicrobiales > Phyllobacteriaceae > Mesorhizobium > Mesorhizobium sp. M8A.F.Ca.ET.207.01.1.1. Next base: position 710,511 of record NZ_SRUS01000003.1, read on the forward strand.
CGCGCATCGGCTATCACTTCATCTATCCGGGTCTCGGCTATGGCGGCTCGTGTTTCCCCAAGGACGTACGCGCCCTGATCAAGACCGCCGAGGGCGTCAAGTTCGACGCCAAGCTGCTGCGCGCCGTCGAGGAGCGCAACAACGACCAGAAATCCATCCTGTTCGACAAGGTGCATCGCTATTTCAAGGGTAGCCTCAAGGGCAAGACCTTCGCGCTGTGGGGCCTGGCCTTCAAGCCCAACACCGATGACATGCGCGAGGCGCCAGCGCGTGTGCTGATGGAAGCGCTCTGGAAGGCCGGCGCGAACGTGCAGGCCTATGACCCCGAGGCCATGCAGGAATGCCAGGCCATCTACGGGCTGCGCGACGACCTGATGCTGTGCGGTACCAAGGAAGCGGCCCTGCGCGGCGCCGATGCGCTGTTGATCGCCACCGAATGGAAGAGTTTTCGCGCACCGTCCTTCGATGCGCTGAAGGATGCACTGACCACGCCGGTCATCTTCGACGGCCGCAACCTCTACGATCCCAAGGTCGTGGCGCGCCACGGCATCGAATATCACTCGATCGGCAGAATGGCGGCATGAGACCGCTCGACCCTACGGCTGCGCCCGGCGCGGAAAGGAGTTGCGACTGATGGTGCTGGACGTCAAGCCCGAGCAAGTCACCAAGGATCATTTCGATGTTGTCGCGATCGGTTCCGGCTTCGGTTCGGCTTTCTTCCTGCATGAATTCGCCAGGGGGCGTAAGGCGCGCATACTCGTCCTCGAATGGGGCCGTCACAACACGCATCAATGGCAGCTCGACCAGAACGTCAACACCGACATCGACGACGAGACGACCTACAAGACCAATTCCGACAAGCCGTGGAATTACACGATCGGGCTGGGCGGCGGGACCAATTGCTGGTTCGCGCAGACGCCACGCTTCCATCCCAACGACTTCAGGCTGAAAAGCACCTACGGCATCGGCAATGACTGGCCGATCAGCTACGACGATGTCGAGCCGTTCTATTGCGACGCCGAAGACATCATGTCGATCTCGGGCGATCCGGACATGGCGGCGATGCTGCCGCGCTCAAGGCCGTTTCCGCAGCCGCCGCATCGCATGTCGACGCCGGACAGGATGATGAAGGCGGCCCAGCCCGACCAGCATTTCGTCATGCCGACCGCGCGGGCCCGCGTGCCGACCGCGCAACGCAGCTCCTGCTGCGCCAATCTGCGTTGCTGGCTGTGCCCGGCCGATGCCAAGTTCACCGCCAATAATGGCCTGATGCATGTCTTCGAGCATCCCGACGTATCGGTCTGCCTCGGCTCCGAGGTGCGGCGGCTCGACCATGTCGGCGGCACGGTGCGTTCGGTCGCCTTCGTCCATGAGGGCAAGGAATATCAGGCCAGCGGCGACCTCTTCGTTCTCGGCGCCAATGCCATCCAGAGCGCGGCGATCATGCTGCGCTCCGGCCTCGGAGATGAATTCGTCGGGCGCGGCCTGCATGAATCCTATGGCTGGAATTTCGAGGTCTATCTCGACGGCGTCGACAATTTCGACGGCAGCACCATCACCACCGGCCTGAATTTCAGCCTCTATGACGGTCCGCACCGGTCCGAGCATGCGGCGGCCCTGGTCTATTTCGAGAACCGCTGGCAGCACGGGATGCGCGCCGAGAAGGGGCGGCTGCGCCAGGCGCTGCCGCTGGTCGTGGTCACCGAAAACCTGCTCGACCACGAGAATTTCGTCACTCTCGACGAGGACGACAATGCTTTCGTCAGCTTCAAGGCACCGTCGGACTACGCGGTCAAAGGCATGGCCCGGGCGCTTGAGAAATTGCCTGGACTGCTTGCCCCGCTACCGGTGGAGCGGTTGTTCGACCGCGGGATCCGGCCAACGGAATCGCATGTCCAGGGCACGTTGCGGATGGGCACCGGCCCGGCCGATTCGGTAATCGACAGCAACATGATCCATCACCGGTTGAGAAACCTGGTTGTCGTCGGCACCAGTACCTATCCCAGCTGTTCCTGCGCCAATCCGAGCCTGACCGCGGCAGCTCTGTCCTTGCGGGCAGCGAGCCGGATGGCGTGAGGGGAGGTATGCGATGATCGAAATCACGCGGCGTTCGGCACTGGCCATCATGGCAGGCGGAGTTGCATCGACGGGCGTGGCCTACGCGGCCGTGTCCTCGTTCTCGGACGAGGACCTGGTTCGCGTCACGCTCGAAAAATACCTCGGCAGGCTGAACATGCGCATCGAGCACCTGCAGCAGTTCGTGCTCGAGTTCCGCAACCGCAATCCGGGAATGTTTCCCAGCGAAAAACTGAGCGATGCCGTCACCTTGCTCGAGAAGGCGAAGCTCGGTCAGGCACGCCAGTTGTTGCCAAAACAGAAGCAGCGCGACCTCGGGCATTTCGACCGCTGGGTTGTTGCCGAATTCCACATGCTGACGGACTACGCCTGGCGCGGTTCGCCCAATGATCCCATCCGGTTCACCGGATGGCAGTCATGCACAAATCCGTTCGCGACGCTTGATCCGCCAAAGACTGCCTGAAGCGGCCTTGGACGCGGGCCTTCATGGGCCGAGGCATTGAAATGGATAGACGAGGAGCCGGGATCATGAAAGTTCTCTTTGCAGGCGGCAATGGCTACCCACCGGAGTTCAGCGGCGGCGTCCAGTCGAGCACTCACCATCTGGCAGAGCAGTTGATCGAGCATGGGCATGAGGCCGCGGTGCTCGCCGCCCTGTTTGGCGATGGTGTCTTCGGCTTCAAGGCGCGTGCAAAGATGAAGCTGTTGCGCCAGCCCGCGGTCGTCGACAGTTTTCCCGGCTACCCGGTGATCCGGGCATGGTTCCCCTGGGAGGCGGCGGCCTTCGCCGTCAACAGGGTGAAGCCGGATGTCGCGGTGGTCCAGTGTCACAAATCGGTTCCGCTCGGCAAGGCGTTGCAGGCCAAGGGCGTGCCGCTGGTCGTCTATCTCCGCAATGTCGAGTTTCACGAACTGGGAGGCGACCTGCGCGAATTGGGCTCGGCGCTCTATATCGCCAATTCCGAGTTCACCGCGCGCACCTACGCCAGGGAGTTCGGCATCGAGACAACCGTAATCCCGCCGACCATCAATCCGACGCACTACAGCACGCCGACGTCGGGCCAGTTCGTCACCCTGATCAACCCATATGAGGAAAAGGGCTTCGAGCTTGCGGTGCGCATCGCCGGCGCGTGCCCCGAAATCCCTTTCCTGTTCGTCGAAAGCTGGAAACTGGCGGACGATCACCGGGCACGCATCGAGCAGACGATCGCGCCGCTCGGCAATGTCACGCTGGAAAGCCGCACCAGCGACATGAAGACGGTCTATGGCCGCACCCGGATCCTGCTGGCGCCCAGCAAATGGGAAGAGGCCTGGGGGCGGGTGGCCTCGGAGGCCCATTGCAGCGGCATTCCCGTCGTCGGCTCCCGCCGCGGCGGCCTGCCCGAAGCGATCGGCCCTGGCGGCGCGGTGCTCGACTATGATGCTCCGCTCGCCGACTGGGTCGCCGCCGTCAGGCTTTTGTGGAATGACAACAAGGAATATGAGCGGGTCTCGGCCCTCGCGCGCAGCTTCGCCGGGCGGCCGGAGCTCGACCCCGACCGTCAGTTCGTCACCTTCTTCTCGATATTGGACAGGGCGGCACAGCAGAGCGCGCGCCAGGCCGCTTAGTCAAACAGCGACCCGATCGCGCCGCGTCAGGCTGGGCGCTTGACCCGGTTCTTCAGCGTTTCATAGCCGCGCGCGCCAAGCAGGGCGCGGGCGATGGTCTTGGCGGCGCTCTTGCGGCCTTCTTGCGAGTTGACCTGACGCAGCCTTGCCGGCAGGTTCCGCGCGGCTTGGCCCAGGGCCGGAAGCGACAGCGCATCGGGAAAACTGACCATGTGCGTTTCGACACACAGGACCGGTTTGCCCGACAGTTCCGTGATCCTCAGCGCCTGGGCATGCTCGCTTTCGATGAACAGGATGGCATCGGATTTGCGATAGAAATCGGCCTTGAAACTGCCATGCGCGCCAAGCCGCTGGCGCTCCGCCTTGCTCGGCAGATCGAGCATGATGAGCTTGTCGTACTGGATCTCGTGCTTGGCCAACCACGCCTCGGTCAACGCACGGTATTTCTCGAGCCGGCTGGTGACCAACCAGCCGATCTTTTGGGTCACGGCATGAAGCGGCCGCGCCTCGCTCAGGAATTTTTCATAGGCCGGCCCGTCGTCGTTCTCGGCCTCGGTCGGATCGAGACACAGCACCCCGTCTATGTCGACGCAGCATTGCGCCAGGAATTTGTGATGCATGAAGTTCCACTGGAACATGCGCGGATGCGGAACGACCTCGAACACCAGATCGGTCTCCTGATGCTCGGGCTCCAGACCGAAGACGGCGGCAAAGGTGTAGTCGGCCTCGATGCCGGCGCCCTTGATGCGGGCACGGGCGTCGCGCATGGCATTGCCGCCGGAAACGCTGTCGTCGATCACCAGCACCTTGCGCATGTCCGAGATTTTGCGGTCGAGTGCGGCCCTGCGCTTGGTGATGCCTGACGTGTAGACCCGGCCTTCCAGGAAGCTATCCAGGTCGGTCATCGGAATGTTCGCCGCAAGGCTGACCAGCGTCGCGGCCAGCACGCCGCTTCTGGGGACGCCGACCACCAGGTCGATGTCGCGCGGCAGCCGGTGAAGGTTGCTCACGATCGCGTCGTTCATGTCGGAGATCGATCGGTAGTGCATGGATCAGGCCTGATGCTCGGGTGGGATAGGGTTAGACGACAAAGGCGCCGAAATTATTGCGCCTCACGCGGCGTCGCCGCCGGCGTTCTTGCAGGCAGCATCTTCAAGGCCTCCCGCAAGGCTTCGCGGCCGGCCGCGAATGCCAGCGCGACGACGATGGTGATCGCGTAGGCCAGGATGGCGCCGCTGGCCAGGGCAACGACATGCTGCTGCGGCAGCATCGGCTTGACCAGCCAGACCGCGCCCAGCGCCAGATGCGCGCCAAGCACGAACGGCGTTGCCGCGCGCAGCACATGGCCGGCTTGCAGCGGTCCGCTCCTGCCGACATAGAGCCACAGGAAGGGCGTGCGCAGATACTCGCTGACCGCATAGGCGACCGCCACGCCGAGCGCGCCGTAGGGTAGGCCGAGCGCGAAGGCAAGCACCGAGGTCACCGCCGTGATGATGCCCCAGCGCATGAAGTCTCCGGAGCGGCCCTGGCTGACGAAAAGCCAGCCCGCCGGATTGTTGAGCGGCTGCAGCAGGCCGGCAAAGCCGAGCGCCAGGAAGATCGAGGCGCTGGCGCGCCACTGCTCGCCGAGCACGAAGGGAATCAGCACATCGGACATGGCGGTGGCGAAAGCGACGCCGGGCAGCGCCACCAAAAGGATCAGCGGCATGACGCGCAGATAGGCGCTGCGATAGCGGTCCGGCTCGTCCTTCAGCCGCGACAGCGCCGGCACCATCACCTTCGACAGCGGATTGGTGATCTGGCTGAGCGGGAACAGGAGCAGCTTGTAGGCACGGTCGTAAAGGCCGAGCTGGGCCTCGCCCCAGTATTTGCCGATCAGCACGTTGTCGAGATTGCGGGCAAAGAAATTGGCGAAATTGAAACCGGTGATGCCGGCGCCGAAATTGATCAGCTCGCTGATGCCCGCGACCTTGCGCGGCATGCCCGGGCGCCAGCGCGAGCTTGCCCAGTAACAGAGCGTCGGAAGCACCGCCCCGGTCAGCGTGCCGGCAAACAGCGCCCAGTAGGAGCGGTCGATGAAGGTCCAGGCAATCGATACCGCCAGACCCGCCACGGCCCCGGCGACGTCGATGATCGCCAGGCGGCCGAACTGCATGCGGCGCGTCAGCAGCGCCAGATGCTGTGCGCCCAGGCCGTAAGCCAGGATCTGCAGCCCCAATGCCGCCACCAGGCCAGCGACACGCGGCTCGCCGTAGAAGGCAGCGACCAGGGGTGCCGCGCCCGCGAGCACGCAGGCCAGGATGGCGCTGACGGCGACGTTGATCCAGAAGAGGTAGTTCACCTCCTCGTGCCGGATGCCTGTCTTCTGGATCGTCGCCTGGGTCAGGCCGAAATCCTGGAACAGGGCGATGAAGGCGAGCACCGGCGCACACATGGCCACGACACCGAAATCCTGCGGCGACAAGAGCCGCGACAGCACGATGACGGATATGATCTGCGTGGCGACCCGCACCGACTGCGCCATGGCGGTCACGACGGCGCCGCGGCCGACCGATTTGCGCAGAGAGCCTTCCGGCGGATCGAATGGATTGGCTTCCAAATTCAGGATTCCTGATCTTTGCGCGGATTCCGGGGCCCGAAATCCACAACCGCCGCCGACCACAAACTACGGCAATAATTTTGCAGTGCAACAGAAAACGTGGATCGCCGTGCCAAAAATGTTGCGATGCAGCAAGAGCTGTACTAGGCTTTCCCTGGGTGGGTCAAACAGCGGTCGAGTTTTCATGCTGCATGTCTTGTACCTGGTGCACGATATTTCCGACCCGGCGGTTCGCCGACGGATCACGATGCTCCGGACAGGTGGCGCCCGGGTCACCCTGGCGGGCTTCCGCCGTACCGCCGCCCCTGTCGCCGATATCGAAGGATTGCGGCCCATCGACCTTGGCGCGACGCGTGATGGCCGATTCGCGCAGCGCCTGACGGCGGTGGCGAAAGCAGCGGTATCGATAGGTTCGAAGCTCAAGCGCATGCCGAAGCCGGATCTCATCATCGCGCGCAATCTGGAAATGCTGGCGCTGGCGCGCCGGGCAAGGTCGGCTTTCGGCGCCGCGGTCCCGATCGTCTATGAATGCCTCGACATTCACCGCCTGGTGCTCCGCGATGATGCTCTGGGCAAGGCGCTGCGCGCCACCGAGCGCCATCTGGCGCGCGACGTGAAGCTGCTGGTGACCAGTTCGCCCGCCTTCATCGCCAATTATTTCAGGCCCTTCCGCCAGGTCGCGGCACCGGTGGAACTGGTCGAGAACAAATATTTCGAGGCAGCGGCTGTTCTGCCTGGCGAGCCTGAGGCGGTCGAAGGACCCGTAGCCCCGCCATGGCGGATCGGCTGGTTCGGGGCGCTGCGCTGCCGCCGCTCGCTCGAACTGCTTGCCGGGTTCACGCGCCGCATGGAGGGCCGGTTCGAGATCGTGCTGCGCGGCCGTCCGGCACTTTCCGAATTCCCGGATTTCCATGCCTTCGTTGAGGCCGAACCTTACCTGTCGTTTGGCGGGCCGTATCGCAATCCGGAGGACATGGCGGCGATCTATCAGGACGTCCATTTCTCCTGGGCGATCGATTTCTTCGAGGAGGGACAGAACTCCGAATGGCTGCTGCCCAACCGCCTTTATGAAGGCTGCCGCTTCGGCGCGGTGCCGATCTCGATGGACAACACCGAGACCGGACGGTTCCTGCGGCAGCGCGATATCGGCGTTTTGTTGCCGCAGGCCACGCCCGAGGCGTTGGAAACCGCGCTTGGCGGGATGGAGCAGCACCGTTTCGGCAGGCTGAAGACGCGCGTGCTGGCCCACAATCCGAGGATGTGGAGCTACGATCGCGGCGACTGCAGCGCCCTGGTCGAAAAACTGCGCCGCCTGACCACCATGCGCGAGCCCCTCGCAGCCGAAGCCTTGGCATAGGATGGACATCGCCCGATGACGCAAGCGCTTGCCCCCAGCCTGATCGTGATCCCATGTCTCAACGAGGCAACCCATATCGGTGCGCTGCTCGACCAGCTCTGCCCGGCGGCGGAACGGCTTGGCGCGCGGATCGTCGTTGCCGATGGCGGCAGCACCGACGGCACGCTCGCCATTGTCGGCGAGCGCCAGAAGAACGATCCGCGCATCGTGCTGCTTCACAATGAAAAGCGCATCCAGAGCGCGGCGATCAACCTGGCGGTGGCCAGATTTGGCGAGGGCGCGCACTATCTGATCCGCATCGATGCCCATGGCGGCTATCCGGAAGACTATTGCGACCGGCTGGTCGAGGAGGCGCAGGCCACCGGTGCCGATTCGGTCGTGGTTTCGATGCTGACCAGCGGCAGCGGCACCGTGCAGAAAGCGGCGGCGGCGGCGCAGAATTCCAAGCTCGGCACCGGTGGCTCGAAGCACCGCCACCTCTCCGCCGGAGAATGGGTCGACCACGGCCATCACGCGCTGATGCGGATATCGGCCTTCCAGGCCGTCGGCGGCTATGACGAGACGTTCAGCCACAACGAGGATGCGGAACTCGACTATCGGCTGAGGCAGGCCGGCTACAGGATCTGGATGAGCGGCAGGACGCAGATGGTCTATTATCCGCGCACCTCGCTGCGCGGCCTCTATTTCCAGTATCTCGGCTATGGCCGCGGTCGGGCCAAGAACGTGCTGAAACATCGGGTGATCCCGAAGGTCAGGCAGATGGTGCCGCTGGCGGTCTTCCCGGTGGTCCTTCTCGCGGCCTTCTCGTTCGTGCACTGGATTGCGGCGCTGCCGCTGCTGCTGTGGGTGGCGGTGTGCCTGGGCTACGGCCTGGTGACGGCCATCGGCCAGCGCAATGCCGATATCGCGCTTGCCGGCGTCTCGGCGATGGTCATGCATTTCGGCTGGTCCGTCGGCTTCTGGCTGCAGCTTCTCGGCCTCGGCGCACGGCGGAGGGCGGTGTGATGGCGGTTGAGACCAGGAACCGCCGCATCGACATCGGCGTGTGCACGTTCCGGCGGCCGGAACTGGCCGAGACGCTGCGCTCGCTTGCCGCGCTTGCCATGCCTGACGGCTTCGAGGTCGGCGTCATCGTCGCCGACAATGACGACACGCCAAGCGCCAGGGAGTTGGTGGCGACGCTGTCACGGGACTTGAAGCTGACGGTCCGCTACCGGCATTGCCCGGCGCGCAACATCTCGATTGCCCGCAACGCTTGCCTCGATGCCAGCGAAGCGGATTTCCTGGCCTTCATCGACGACGACGAAACCGCCACCGCCCGCTGGCTGGCCGAGCTGGTCGCGACAGCTGAGGAAAGCGGTGCAACAGCCGTGCTCGGCCCGGTGCGCGCGCTTTACCGTCCGGATGCGCCGGACTGGATGCGCCGCGGCGATTTCCATTCCACCTTGCCGGTACGAGTGCGCGGCGAAATCCGCACCGGCTACACCTGCAACGTCCTGCTGCGCATGGGGTCGGACAGCCTGCGCGGCCGCCGCTTCAGCCTGGCGCGCGGTCAGACCGGCGGCGAGGACACCGAATTCTTCGACCAGATGCACAAGGCAGGCGGCCGGATCGCGTTTGCGCCGGAGGCATGGGTGGATGAGGCCGTGCCACAGGCCAGGGCGGCATTCGACTGGCTCAGCCGCCGCCGTTTCCGGGTCGGCCAGACGCACGGCCATCTCCTGGGCCGCGACGCCGGCGGCATTGCACGGGTGAAGCAGGCCGCCCTTGCCGCGGCAAAGGCCGCTTATTGCTTTGCCGCCGCCCTTCCGGTTGTCGCCAGCCCGATACGCAGGAACCGCAGCGTGCTGCGCGGCATCATGCATGTCGGCGTCGTCAGCGGCCTTGTCGGCGTTCGCGAACTGCGCCTCTACGGCCAGCCTTCACCAGGGGAAGGAGGCAAGCGTGCGGCCTGACATTTCCTCCGTTCCCGATGTTTCTTTTGTGATTGCTGCCTACAACGCCGAGGCAACCCTCGATCGGGCGATCGCCAGCGCCATCGCCCAGAAGGGTGTCAGCTTCGAGATCATCGTCGTCGACGACAAGTCCCGTGACGGCACCCTCGATGTGGCGCGGGCCTATCCGGAGCACATCGTGCGCGTCCTGGCGCTGGACAAGAACAGGGGCCCCGGCGGGGCCAGGAATGCCGGGCTCGCCGCCGCCCGGGGCAGGTGGATCGCGGTTCTCGATTCCGACGACGCCGTCTTTCCCGGCCGCATCGCCGCCATGATCGGCCGCGCCGAAAGGGCGAACGCCGAGATCGCCGTCGACAATCTCCAGGTCGTCCGTGAGGACGGCGTGGTCGAGGACGCGATGTTCCCGCGCCAGTATCTGGAAGGCCTGGGCGAGATTTCGTTGGCCACCTACATCGCCGGCAATGTCGTCTTCGAATCGAAATTCAATCTCGGCTACCTCAAGCCGATCTTCCTGCGCAGTTTCCTCGACGAAAACCGGCTGCGTTATGACGAGGAACTGAGGATCGGCGAAGACTACATCCTTTTTGCCGAAGCCCTGGCCATGGGCGGCAGATGCGTGGTCGAGCCTGATATCGGCTATGCCTATCATATCCGCAGCGGTTCGATCTCGCGCGTGCTCGAGCCTCATCATGTCGAGGCGATGCGCAAGGCGGATGCCGAATTCGCGCAAACCCATCGGATGGACGAGGAGGCCCAGGCAGCCTTCGCCCGGCGCGGCCGCAGCTTGCGCAAGGCGGCCTCGTTCCTGGCGATGGTCCAGCACATCAAGGCGCGGTCCCCGCTCAAGGCGATCCGGACGGCGCTCAGCGACCCGGCGGCGGTCAGGCACATGGGCATGCCGATCGCCGTGCGGTTGCGACGAGTAGCGGCACAGTTTGCCGTGGGGGTGGGGAGGTGAAGATGCAGGCACATGGAGGGATTTTTCGTGGCCTGTGAATGGACTGTAGTCGATCTCCTCAGAAGGAATTTGCGATGAAGAAAATCAGGAAGGCCGTGATACCGGTGGCGGGGCTTGGAACAAGGTTTCTGCCGGCGACCAAGTCGATGCCGAAGGAAATGCTTCCGGTGGTCGACAGGCCCGTCGTGCAATATGCGGTGGACGAGGCCTTCGAGGCCGGGATCGAGCACATCGTCTTCGTCACCGGCCGCAACAAGGCGGTCATCGAGGATTATTTCGACCTTCATCCGGAACTGATCGGAACCCTGGAGCAGACCGGCAAGAAGACACAGCTGGAAGCGCTCGAAAGCATGCTGCCGGTGGCCGGCGCCACCTCTTTCATCCGGCAGCAATCGCCGCAAGGCCTCGGCCATGCCGTCTGGTGCGCGCGCGAGGTCATCGGCAACGAGCCCTTCGCCTTGCTTTTGCCTGACATGGTCTCCTTCGGCGGTCGCGGATGCCTGGCCGAGATCACCGACCTCTATGCCGAGACCGGCGGCAACGTCATCGCCGTCGAGCGCTGCGATCCCACCGAGACCAACAAATATGGCATCGTCGGCCGTGGCGCCGACATTGGCGGCGGCTTCGAGGTGACGGCCATGGTCGAAAAGCCCGCGCCGGCCAACGCGCCGTCGAACTTCTACATCAACGGCCGCTACATCCTGCAGCCCGAGATTTTCCAGCTTCTGGGCAACCAGCAACGCGGCGCCGGCAATGAGATCCAGCTGACCGACGCCATGGTCCGCCTGTCGCAGGAGCAGCCATTCTTTGCCCAGCCTTTCAAGGGCCGCATGTTCGACTGCGGTTCCAAGGAAGGGTTCATCCAGGCCAATATCGCCTTCGCGCTGGCGCGCGACGACATGAAGGGCCCGGTTTTCGAGATGCTCCGGGAGTTCGTCCGGACGCATGAACGCCAGGAAGAAGCCGCATAATGCCCATCTTTCGGGAGTATTGTCGGGTGGCTGACGGCGGAAGGGCCGGCCGGCTCCGCGCTGTCCGGCACCAAGCGTGTGTCGCGTCCGCCGATGCTCCCGATCTTTCTGGGGCCTGCGAGCGAGACAAGCCAGAATTGGACCGAAGATGAATTATGCCAACTTTCCTCTCGACAAGAGGATGCCATTGCCGAATTCGGACGCAGGAGACGGCGACGACTTCATCGATATCGAGCGGCTGCTTGGCATGGCCGCACGGCAGGCCAAGGTGGTTGGCGTGTGCGCCGTCATCGGCCTTTTCCTGGGCATGCTCTATCTGCAGACCACGCCGCCAAAATTCGTGTCGGTCTCCAGCGTGCTGATCGATGAGGGGCTGAACAAGATCGTCGACGACATTTCGGCGGCGTCGACGACCATGCAGACCGATTCGGCCATTCTCAGCCAGATCGAGATCCTGACCTCGACGCGGCTCGCCGCCGTGGTCGTCGACAAGCTCAAGCTCGATCAGAACGAAGCGTTCATGAACCCGCCGCAATCGGCGCTTGCCCAGGGCATCGGCTTGATCCGCGGACTGATCCAATATGTCCGGCCAAGCCCGGTCATGCCGGGCGTCGGCGATATCAGCAAGCTCGACCCCGCCGCGCGCGACGCGTTGATTGCCGCATCCGGCCGTGACTACGCCATCCTCAAGCTGCAGAACGAGATCCAGGCGGATCGCGTCGGACGAAGCTACGTCATCGCGCTTGGCTACCAGGCGACGGATCCGGCGCTGGCGAAGGCCATCACGAAGGCCTATGCCGACGCCTATCTCGCCGACCAGCTCGATGCCAGCTTCGACGCCACCGAGCGCGCGGCGGTCTGGCTGCAGGGCCGGCTGACCGAACTGCGCGAAAGCTCGCAGCAGGCATCGCTGGCGGTCGAGAAATTCAGGGCCGAACATGGCCTGTCCGCCAGCAGCGACGGCCAGCTGATGAGCGCCAAGCAACTCGCCGACCTGAATGCCCAGCTCATCGTGGCGCAGGCCGACACCGCGCGTGCCAGCGCCCGTTACCAGCAATACAAGTCGATCGTCGACAGCGGTTCGGAGAACGCTTTCAAGGACGCCGCAATATCCAGCGACCAGCCAAGCAGCTCCGTCATCGCGGCGCTGAAGACACGCTACCTCACCGTCGCCAAACGGCAGCAGGATGTCGAGGCGAATTTCGGCCCGCAGCATCCGCAAGCGGTGGCGCTCGCCAAGGAGAAGGCCGACATATCGGCGCAGATCTTCGGCGAACTGAAGCAGCTGACCGAAAGCTACCGCAACGAGTATGAGGTGGCGCTGGCGCGCGAAACCGCGCTCAGGGCCAATGTCGCCGCCGCGCAGGGCAAGAGCTCCATCGACAACCAGTCGCAGGTCCAGTTGCGTGATCTCGACCAGAAGGCGACGGCGCTGACCACGCTCTACCAGACGTTCCTCGGCCGCTACGAGGAAGCCGCCCAGCAGCAGTCCTTCCCGGTCGGCAAGATCCGCATCATCTCGGATGCGTCGACCCCGCTTGCCGCCTCGAGCCCGCGCACCATCATCGTGCTCGGTCTTTCGCTGGTGCTCGGCGTTCTGATGGGCGCGGGCTTCGGCGGCCTCAACGAGTTCAACGAACGGTTCTTCAGGACCGGCGAGGAGGTGCGCGACCGCGTCGGCCTCAAATTCCTCGGTTACCTGCCCACCATCGGTAGCAAACCGACGAAGGAAGACAAGCCGGCCGAGCCCGATCTCAAGGTCGCCAGATCGCCGGCCGCCATCGAAAGGCGGGCGCGAATGCGGGTGAGTATCGACGCTCCGGCATCGATGTTCTCCGAAACGCTGCGCAGTGCCAAGATCGCCTTCGATGTCGTCATGGAAGGGCAAGGCAGCCGCGTCATCGGCGTGATCTCGGTCCTGCCCGGCGAAGGCAAGTCGACGGTCGCGGCCAATCTCGCCGGGTTGCTCGCCGCCAATGGCGCCAGGACGCTGCTCATCGACGGCGACCTGCGCAATCCGGGCCTCAGCCGCAGCCTCGGCATGGAAGCCGAGCAAGGGTTGATGGAAGCGGTGGTGAGCGGCCAGACATGGCAGTCCGTTGGCAAGATCGACAGGCAGACCAAGCTGGCCATCATCCCGGCCGTGTCGCGTGGGCATTTCTCGCACACCAGCGAGCTTCTCTCCTCGGCCGGCATGCGGCGCTTCATCGAGAACGCCAAGGAGACGTTCGAATACATCGTCGTCGATCTGCCGCCGCTCGGGCCGGTGGTCGACGCGAAGGCCTTCGCGCCGCTCGTCGACGGCTTCGTGCTGGTCACCGAATGGGGCCGCACGCCGCGCGCCATGGTGCGCTCGATGCTGGAATCCGAACCCTATGTCGCCAACAAGATCGTCGGCGCGGTGCTGAACAAGGTCGACCTGAAGAAGCTGGCCAAATACGGATCGTTCGGCGCATCGGAGAAATTCTTCGACAAGTACTCGAGCTACTATCTCGACAAGTCGGAAGTGCGGTCGAAGACAGCGGTCTGAGATAGGCCGTTGCCTACCATCTCCTGAGAGCGCGCTGCGCTTCTTGTTTCGAGACTACGCAAAGTTCCGTCTGCCGCCGCCTTTATGCGGCTGGACAAGAAGCGCGGCGGCGAAGCTGGACGGCTACGCTGCCTTAAGCCGGTAGCGGAAAACCGTGTGGTCGAGCAGTAGCCGGATGCGCGGCTCGGCTTCGGTTGCCACCAGCCAGCTTGCCGCGATCATGGTCGCGGCGACCATCGCCATCGAGAAGAGATATGGCAGCCCGGCGCGGACCATGGCGCCGAGCATCGCCGCGCCGATGACGTCGTGGATCAAATAAAGCGGATAGGTCATCAGGCCGATCCGGCGCCAGCCGCTCCAGCTGAGGTTGAGCCTGAGCGACCACGCCATCAGTGCGATGGCCACGAGGAAGATCAGGATTGGCGGTGCGTAGAGCATCACGGCTCCGACCTTGATGCTGTGGACGTCGACGGAACTCGCGATCTGCAGCACGCCGCCGCCGAGGAACAGCAGGCAGAAGCCAAGGCGGGAAGGCGTCACCGCCTTGAACCGCATCAGCCAGATGAGCACGCCGACCGCGAAGAAGCAGCCATGATGCACCAGGATGAGCTGCAGCCAGCGCGTCTCGGCGAAGTCCGACCAGCCGAGCGGATAATAGAGGCACCAGAACAGCGTGCTGACCAGGCCGATGACGATGGCAACCACTTCCATCAGATGGAAGCGGCCGAGCCGCAGCAGCACCCAGACGATGGCATAGAAGGCGATCTCGATGCCGAGCGTCCAGTAGACGCTGTCAACCCACGGACCATAGGGCGCGAACAGGGCCGTCCGGGCGAGCCTTACCACCGCATCGGTCGGCCAGCTCGAGCCAATCAGCAGCAACAGCGCCGCGGTGATCGGCGCACAGATCCACACCGCCGGCGCCAGCCTTTTGACCCTTGCCTCGAAGAACCGCAGCGGCGTCGAATTCTCGGCGCTGAAGGCAATGACGAAACCGCTGATGACGAAGAAGATCTCGACGCCGACCCAGCCGGATTCGACCCAGGCGCCGATACCGGGCTGTGCGGGAACGCCGCCGGTCGCTTGCGCCGAGATGCCGTCGGGATAGGCCCACACCCAGAAGCCGTAGTGGTAGACCATGACCAGCACGGCGGCGAGAAACCGCAGGATGTCGATGCCGCCGAACGTTGTTTTTTGCTGAGCCATGCGATCCCATCGAATGGCCCCCCACGCGAACTGTAAGGCGGAATGTTGCATTGCACAATCAACGATTGTGCGATGCGTCCATCACAAAGTTCGCCGCGCCGCAACATCGCGGAACTGAAGCTCCACTCATCTGCCGGCAGTGCTCCTCAGACGCCGATACCGCGCGCCTTCAGAGCCGCCGTGATTTCCTCGAGGATGGCGGGGTCGTCGATGGTCGCCGGCATCGTCCACGCTTCCTTGTCGGCGATCTTCTGCATGGTGCCGCGCAGGATCTTGCCCGACCGTGTCTTGGGCAGCCGCTTGATCGTTATCACCGTCTTGAAGGCAGCGACCGGGCCGATGCGCTCGCGCACCAGCGCGACGACCTCCTTTTCGATGGCGCCGCCGTCGCGCGCGACACCGGCGTTCAGCACCACGAAACCGAGCGGAATTTGCCCCTTCATCGCATCGGCGATGCCGACGACGGCGCATTCGGCGACATCGGGATGGGCGGCCAGCACCTCTTCCATCGCGCCGGTCGACAGCCGGTGGCCGGCGACGTTGATGATGTCGTCGGTACGGGCCATCACGTAGAGATAGCCGTCCTCGTCGACCATGCCGGCATCGGCCGTCTTGTAGAAGCCGGGGAACTCATCGAGATAGGCTTGGCGGAAGCGGTCGCCGGCATTCCACAGCGTTGGCAGGCAGCCGGCCGGCAGCGGCAGCTTGACCACGACATTGCCCAGAGTCCCGCGGGGCACTTCATGGCCGGCATCGTCGAGCACGCGGATGTCGTAGCCCGGCATCGGCACCCCGGGCGAGCCGTATTTTACCGGCAAGAGGCCGAGCCCGGCGGGGTTGATCGTCATCGGCGAGCCGGTCTCGGTCTGCCACCAATGGTCGACCACCGGCACGTTGAGCTTTTGCTCCGCCCATTTGATGGTTTCGGGGTCGGCGCGTTCGCCGGCGAGGAACAGCGTGCGGAATTTCGACAGATCGTATTTCGGCACGAACTCGCCCTTGGGGTCCTGTCCCTTGATGGCGCGGAAGGCGGTCGGCGCGGTGAACAGCGCGACCACGCCGTGCTCCGAGATCACCCGCCAGTAGGTGCCGGCATCTGGCGTGCCGATCGGCTTGCCTTCGAAGAGCACGCTGGTGCAGCCATGCAGCAGCGGTCCGTAGACGATGTAGGAATGCCCGACCACCCAGCCGACATCGGACGCTGCCCAGAATACTTCTCCCGGCTTGACGCCGAACTCGTTGTCCATCGTCCATTTCAGCGCGACCATGTGGCCGCCATTGTCGCGCACGATGCCCTTGGGCTGGCCGGTCGTGCCCGAGGTGTAGATAATGTAGAGCGGGTCGGTGGCCAGCACCGGCACGCAGTCGACATTGGCGCCGGCCGCCCGTTCGCGGGCGACCGCGTCGGCATAGTCGATGTCGAAATGGTCCTTCAAATCGCAGCGCAACTGGTCGCGCTGCAGGATCAGGCAGGCGTCCGGCTTATGGCGAGATATCTCGATCGCCTTGTCGAGCAGCGGCTTGTAGGCGACGACCCGGCCCGGCTCCAGGCCGCAGGAGGCCGAGATTATCAGTTTCGGCTTCGCGTCGTCGATGCGGGTGGCAAGCTCATGCGAGGCAAAGCCACCGAACACGACGGAATGCACGGCGCCGATGCGGGCGCAGGCGAGCATGGCGATGGCCGCTTCCGCCACCATCGGCATGTAGATGATGACGCGGTCGCCCTTGCCGATACCGCGGTTCTTCAGCACCGAGGTCAGCGCCACCACTTCGCGTTTGAGTTCGGCATAGGTGAACTTCTTCACCGTTCCGGTGATGGCGCTGTCATGGATCAGTGCGATCTGGTCGGCCCGCCCGCCGGCGACATGCCTGTCTAGGGCGTTGTAGCAGGTGTTGCAGGTCGCGCCGGTGAACCAGCGGCCATAGACGCCGGCTGCTGCATCGAACACCTTGTCCCAGGGCGAATACCAGTCGATGGCCTCGGCCGCGTCGGCCCAGAATTTTTCCGGGTCGCGTTTCCAGCCGTCATAGACCTCGTGATAGCGTGAAGCCATCCATATCCTCCCCAGGAACCATCTGCCGTCCTCGCCAGTAGCCTATGTTGTTTCTTCGGGCGTTGTCTCCCTGCATTTTCGTCTCAGTTGGCCGCGTCTTGACCTGATAGGCGCGGTGTCGTGAAGCGCGCCATCGAGGGGTGAACGAATGCACCATCGGTGGCGTATCGCGCCAGGGCCCGCGATTGTGCTGGTTCAAGACCCTGCATGAGGACAAGGCCGTGCCGGGCTACAGCCTGTCGGAATCCTATGAAAAAAAACCGGCCGGCAAGTCGGCGGTGATCGTTGTGCTGGTGCAGCGCTTCAGCCAGGGCTTTGAGGGGCGCGATCGCCGCTTCATCGCGGTGACCGGACAACCCCGCTGAGCAACCCGTCGATAGCCGTCTAAAGAACCGGATTTGCTGGACAAAAGTCGATCACGCTAGATCGGCAAGGCCACCAGCATGAGGCCGACGCCGCCGAAGATCAAAATGGCTGTCGCAAGCGCTTTTCGATGACGTTCGAAAGTCGTCGGAGCCCGCTCCCAATTGTAACGCATACCCTATCTCCCCAAGATACGGGGAGTTCTTACCTTACCTAAGGGAAGAAAAGCAACGGTCCTGCCGGTCCACGCGCTTGCCTCGCGTGTCATTCCGGCGGCTATTTCTGGGAGGATTTCAGCTGTGGATGGATGTTGCGACTGACAAGGATCTGTCGCTCACACAGAGCTGCGCGGGCCATCCCCCAGCCGGTCGATAGACAGAGCCCCACCACCGCGCTATCTCATTCCGGGGTTTCGCATGGCTTTTGGGGTTCGTGATGGAAATTGCCTCTGGAACGGTTCTGAGATTGGCGGAAGATGCCTCGGTCCAGCATGTCGGCGACGGCGCGGTCGTGCTTTTGGCCCGGAGCGGCCAGCTCTATACCTGCAACGGCACGACCGAAGCCTTTCTCGACAAGGTGGATGGCGCGCGCAGCCTCGGCCAGATCGTCGGCCTGCTTTGCGAGGAGTTCGAAGTCGACAAGGGCACGCTTGACGAGGACATGGCGGCACTGGCCGCCGATCTGGTCTCGGAAGGCATTCTGGCCGCTCCGGGACTTGATAGCTGAAAGTATTGCTTGATGGCGGACAGTCCTCTCCTGCGCGCCTTGTTCCGCTGCCATCTCTGGGCAAGCGCGCGGCTGATGCCGGTCCTCATTGCCAACCGCAGCTTCGAGGAGGTGCTGAAATGGGCGCCGCTTGCCTCGCCGACGCCCTATCGTGGCTTGCCAGCCGCCTACATTGTCGCTCGCGTCAACCGCATTGTCCGCCATCCCTGGCTGATGCGTGACCGCAGATGCCTGCGGGAAGGGCTGCTCGGCCACCGTTTCCTGCGCCTCGCCGGCTTCGATCCGGAGTTGCGTTTCGGCGTCGATCCGAAGTCGCTGCAAGCGTCCCGGCTGTCGGCGCATTGCTGGGTCTGCCTCGACGGCAGGCCGGTGGTCAGCCACAGCCTTCCCGGCATGGTCGAAATCTATCGCCACCATGACCGCGCCACGAAGGTGCGCCCCGCTTGACCAGACCTTGCGTCTACTATGATCTCAACGGCCAGGTGCTCGGCATTTCAGCCGAACGGGCCGAACTATGGCTAGACTTCGACAGGATGCTCGCCGGCCTGCGCGTCGAAGGTTCGACCGAAGCGGATTTTCGTTTCGACATCGCCGACGCGGAAGCATTGGACGAGACACCCGCCGGATCCCTGGTTTTCGAGGGCGAGATACCGGACGACGGCTACTGCCGGATGATCACCCACGGCGCCAGCGTCCATCTGGTCTTGCCAGGACGCCAGACCGTCGAGATCAGCGAGAAGGGCTGGGCTCGGCTTTGCATCGTGCCCGACAGCAAGGCCGCCTGGACGCCGTCGATGCTGATGCTGGACGCCGCGCTCGATGCCGGCGGCCAGCATATGCTGCATACCGCGGGCCTGACGCTGCCGGGCCGGGATGCCGTCGTGCTGATCCATGCCCCGAGCGGTACCGGCAAGACCACGACCTCGCTGGCCCTGGCAACGCATGGTTTCGGCCTGTGCTCCGACGACGCCATGATCCTGAATGTCGCTGGCGCCACGCCGGTTGCCTGGGGTTTGCCACGCCACGTCAAGATCCATGAGAAGACCGCGCGAATGATCCCGCAGGTGGCGCCATGCCTCGGGCCATCCTGGGACCGCAATGGCGAACAGGCTGTTTCGCTGGAAAAGCTGGGCGGGATCGTGAAAATCGAAACCCCGACCGCCCGTCCGGTGGCCGCGCTCCTGCACCTCGCGCGATCCGCCGACGAAGAGACCCGGCTCGTGCCGATGGCCAGGACCGACGCCATGGTGGCGCTGGCGATGGACAACGTCCGAACCGGCGCGACCGGCCTGCTGCCGCTGCAGAAGCGCCGGCTGGCGACGATCGGCAGACTGGTCTCGTCGGTGCCGACCTTCACGCTGGAAGTAGGCGCGCGCCCGGCCGATGCGGCGGCGCTGATAAGCGCCACGTTGACATCACGGGACTGACGGCCACTTCAAGCGGCGTATGGCCTGGCCTTGGCCAGGCGCTGGATCCAGCGAAAGGCATCGCGGCGCAGGCGCGAGCCGATCTTCTCCCTGGAATTGACTCTGAGCAGCGTGTTCGTCGTGATCAGCTTCTTGGCCAACCGTATCGACAGGTCGGGTTTGATCCGCCCGGCAAGTTCGAGCGCATGCGGTTCGCCGAACAGGCGGCCGGTCACGTTGAGCACGATCGCCAGTTCGAGTTCGATGCCGGTCATGCGGGCGGCGTCGAGCAGGCGGGCTTCCGATTCGGGTGATCGCAGCGCGCGTACGCCTTGCAGCACGTCGACACAAAGCTGCAGCCGGTGGAATTTATGCCCGCCGGCGGCATGCACGATGGCGATTGTCAAAAGGGCTGCCGGCGTGTCCATAGCCTCGCCGTCGATGATGCCCAGCTCGCGAAACCCCAGCGACAGGCGGCGACGCATGCCGGTGTCGTGCACAAGGTCGCCATGCAGCTCGACCAGCAGGCTGGAATTCTCCTTTTCCAGCCATTTGAATTCCTGCAGCTGGTAGGATTCCGCCTCGTTGCTGCCAAGCTCGAAGCCTGACGCCGCGATCACCTGGTTTGCCCGTGCAAGGTTGGCGGGCTCGACGAGGATGTCGATGTCGGTGAACGGCCGGTCGGATGCGTTACGGTAGAGTTTTCGCGCGAACACCGGCCCCTTGACGATCCGCGCTGGAATGCCTTCCGCCGCCATCCCCTTCATGATGCGGTCGCCATGATACTGCAGCAGCATCGACTGGCCGGTAGCGATCGTCGCCTTCTGGCGCAGATCGTCGAGTTTGTCCTGCAAGCCAGCGTTCGACGGAAGGTGCGCGTCGCCGCGCTCCCTGAGCTTGCGCAGCATGATCGGCAGGACGCCGTGGAATTCGGCATTGTCGAGCAGAGCCGACAGCGCCTTTGCCGACAAATTGTCCTCGACCGCGGCGGCCTCCGGGTCGGCGAAGCGCAGCAGCAACTTTTCCTCGGCGGGCGTAAGGGATGGCAGCATCAATCCGGACAGGTGTTACCGATAGCGGGATCGCCCGGATGGTCGCAGAAAAGCCAAGGGGAAGCCAGCGTTACATGCCCCAGCGCAGCGCCGCCGTGTGGACAGGTGCGTCCCACCAGCCCGTCAATTCGTCGTCAAGCAGGGTCAGCGTGACCGAGCAGCCGGCCATGTCGAGCGAGGTGACATAGGTGCCAACCAGCGAGCGGGCAATCGTCACGCCATGCTGCTCGAAAATCCGGCGGGCGCTGTTGTACATCAAATAGAGCTCCATCAGCGGCGTGCCGCCGAAGCCGTTGACGAACAGCAGCGCCGGGCCGTTCGCCCTGTCGCCGAGATCGCCCAGGATCGCGGCGCAGATCTCGTGCGCGATCGCATCGGCGCTCCTCAAGGTGT
This sequence comes from Mesorhizobium sp. M8A.F.Ca.ET.207.01.1.1, assembly GCF_004794715.1. Lineage (NCBI taxonomy): Bacteria > Pseudomonadati > Pseudomonadota > Alphaproteobacteria > Hyphomicrobiales > Phyllobacteriaceae > Mesorhizobium > Mesorhizobium sp. M8A.F.Ca.ET.207.01.1.1. Next base: position 731,765 of record NZ_SRUS01000003.1, read on the forward strand.
CGCGGCGGCGGCCGGGCTCGCCATGGATGCCGACGCCGAATTCCATCTCGCCATCGCCGATGTCGAAGGTCGGTTTGCCGGCCGCCGGCACGGTGCCGCTGGTCAGCGCCACGCCCATCGAGCGGGTCGCCTCGTTGACGCGGTCGCCCAGCGCCTTCAACGCCGGCAACGCCAGGCCGTGCTCGGCGGCAGCGCCGACGATCTTTTCCACCACCAATGTGCCGGCGACGCCGCGCCGTCCGGTCGTATAGGACGAATTCTCGACGGCGACGTCGTCATTGGTCACCACCTGCAGGACGCCTTCCGACATCTCCGCCGCCATGTCGAAATTCATCACGTCGCCCTCATAGTTCTTGACGATGAACAGGCAGCCGGCGCCAGTGTCGACAGCTTGCGCGGCTGCCAGCATCTGGTCCGGCGTCGGCGAGGTGAACACCTGGCCGGGACAGGCGGCGTCCAGCATGCCATGGCCGACAAAGCCGCCATGCAGCGGCTCGTGGCCGGAGCCGCCGCCGGAGATCAGCGCCACCTTGCCCGGCTCGAGGGCCTTGCGGCGGATGAATTTGTGCTCCTCGCCAAGCACGAGGATGTCGGCATGGGCGGCCACGAAACCGTCGAGGCTCTCGGTCAGCACCGTGTCCACCGAGTTCATGAATTTCTTCACGGCCGTCTCCTCCCGAAATAGCCTGGCATCAAGGGTCGATCAGCCACTCTTGCCGGTGATGCTGGTGACCTTCTGGATGAATTCGTTGATCGCGCGGTCGAGCGCTGCATTCTGCTTGTCATCGCCGAAATCCGGCACGATGAGCGAAACGTGCCTTGTCTTGCGTGCGCCCGCGGCGACCGAGATCTTCCCGGGATGTGCCTGGTGATAGGCGGCGAGAAACTGGTCGCGCTCGGCTGGGCTGAAATGGCAGACGGAAAAGATGGCGGGCAGATGTTTTGACGGGATCGGGATCGAATAGGCGGGGCTCGAAATCTGCGTGACGAAGCTGCGGTGCTTGCCGAGCGCGTCGGCGAGGCGCTGGCGCATGCCCGACGGGCGCTGGTCGATGACCTGCGACAGGATCGTCTTGTAGGCGCGGATCGCCTCCTCGGAGCCGGGTTGGTATGCGTTGTCGATCATGCCAGCCGCCTAGACCGGGACGTCCGCGATGGCCGCCTTGGCCATGGCGAGTTGCGCCGGCGCGACCGAGAGATCGCGCAGGCCGGCCTCGAGCAACGATGGGATCGAAGCAGGATCACCGCCGGCGTCGCCGCACAGGCTGACGGGGATACCGTTCTCCTGTCCGAAGGCCGCGACCGAACCGACCAACCGCAGTACGGCCGGATGGCGGACGGAGTTGAGATGCGCGACCGCGGCATTGTCGCGGGCAGCCGCCATCACATATTGCGTGAGGTCGTTGGAGCCGATCGAGAAGAAGGCGACGCCGGCGAACGCCTCCGGCGCGATGGCCACCGAGGGCACCTCGACCATGATGCCGAGCGGCGGCATTTTGTGCGCGACGCCGCGCGCGGCGAGCGCCGCCCGCTCCTCGGCGAACAGGGCGGCGGCGCGTTCATACTCTTCTGATGTGGCGATCATCGGAAACATGACTTTGAGATTGCCGTGTGGTGCGGCGCGCAGCAATGCCCTGATTTGAACACGGAATATATCCAGCCTGGCCAGCGACAGCCTGATGCCGCGCAGGCCGAGGAACGGATTTCCTTCCTCGACGGTGAAGCCCGGCACCGGCTTGTCGCCTCCGGCATCGACGGTGCGGATCGTCACCGGTTTTTCGCCGGCCCATTCCAGCACCTTGCGATAGGCGCGATACTGCGTCTCTTCATCCGGCAGCGTCTTGCCGAACAGGAATTCCGTACGCATCAGGCCGACACCATCGCAGGTCGCGATGTCGATGGCATCGACATCGCGGGGGTCGGCGATGTTGACCTGCACGCGCACCGCGGTGCCGCGCTTCGTCGCCGCCGGCCGCGCCAGAAATGTCTGTGCCTTGCCCTGTCGAGCCGCGAAGGAAGACGACGCCTGTCGGAACGAGCCGATCTCCGTGAGCGAGGGCGCCAGAACGATAGTCCCGTGCTCGGCGTCGAGCAGCGCCATGCCGGAACCAGCGGTGAGCGGCTCGCGCAGACCCACGACCATCGGCACGCCACGCGAGCGCGCCAGCATGGCGACGTGGCTGGCAGTGCTGCCTGCCTTCAGCGCGATGCCGCCGCCATGGCTCCAGTCGGTTTCGAGAAACCGCGTCGGCGCGATATCCTCGCCGCAGAGAATGGCGCCGGCCGGTGCCGTGCTGTCACCGTCCTCGGTGAGCGCGCGCAGCACCTGGTCCCTGATATCGCGCAGGTCCGCGGCGCGGGCGCGGAAATAATCCTGGTCCGAGGCGTCGTAGCCGGCGATCTCGGCATCGAGTGCCTGCCGCCAGGCCGCGTCGGCGGTTTTTCCGGAAGCGATCGATGCGAAGGCCGGCCCGCTCAGCGCATCGTCTTCCAGCATGGCGATGTGGAATTCGAGTATGCCGGCGGCATCGCTGTCGGCGGTCCCGACCATGGCCACGAGCCGGCTCACCGCCTTGCCGATCGCGGCTTCCAGCGACAACGTCTCCTCGGCGGAGCTTGCCTTGCTTGCATAGACGCCGGCAGGCCGGTCCAGTTCGAACAGGGGCCCCTCGGCATAGCCGGCCGAGGCCGGAACACCTTCAATGCGCATGGCCCGCATTCCCTGCGGGCCGGCCAAGGCATGCAACGGCCTCAAGCCGAGCGGACATGGCCGGCGTCCTCGTCGAAATCGCGCTGCACCAGTTCGATCAGCGCGCGGATCGCATCATCGGCGCCATCGCCTTTGGCCCTGATATGCAGCACCGTGCCCTTCGGCGCCTTGGCTGCCATCACCTTGACGATGCTTTTTGCGTCGAACCACGGGCCGTTGGCGGCGAGTGCAATTTCCACATCGGCGGCAAAGCTCTTGGCCAGCTTGGTGAACTTCACCGAAGGACGCGCATGCAGGCCCACATCGTGGGTGATCAGGACGGTCGCTTCTGCGGTTGCGGACATGTCTTCAAAAACCCCGTTCACTCACGACGGCGACAATTCGTGCGCCGTCGCCACCACTTCCCGGAGCGAGGCGCCGCCGGAGGCCTCGGTCGCCGCCATTACCGCGCCCTCGACGATCGGCGCGTTGCAGACGATGATCTTCTGCGCGCGCGGTTCGCCGATCATCTCCACCGCCATCTCCGAATTGGTCTCGGCGCCGCCGAGATCGACAAGGATGGCGACACCGGCTTCCGACCAGGCCTTGTCGATGGCGCCCATGATCGCCTCGACACTGGTGCCGAGCCCGCCATGGCCGTTTCCGCCGCACCATGCAAGCGGCACTTCGTCGCCCACCATCTGGCGTACCATGTCGGCTGTGCCCTCCGCGACCAGCGGCGAATGCGAGACGATCACGATCCCGACATTGCTCATGCGCTTTCCCCGATCGCCTGTCCCACCGTGCGCACCAGCAGCGCGGTCGAGCGCGCGCCGGCATCCATATGGCCGATCGAGCGGTCGCCGAGGAACGAGGCACGCCCACGCAGCGCCTTCATCGGCACGGTCGCTTCGGCGGCGGCGTCGGCGATGTCGACTATTTCAGCTACCGTCTTTCCCCCGGCTAACGCGTCATGCACCGGTTGCAGCACATCGAGCATGGTTTTCTGGCCAACCTGTGACTTGCCGCGCGCGGCCACCGCTTCGATCGCCTTGCCGAAGGCAGTCGTCAGGTTGGCGCGATCAGGTTCCGCCGAAATCTCCTTGCCGAGCGCCATGAACAACGTGCCGAAGAGTGGGCCGGACGCACCGCCCACCGTCATCACCAGCTTGGTGCCGATCGCCTTCAGTGTGTCTGGCAGCGGCTTTGCCGCGAACACATCCGCCTCGGCGCGCACGGCCTCGAAGCCGCGCTTCATGTTCAGTCCATGGTCGCCGTCGCCGATCGCCTGGTCGAGCGCCGTCAATTCCTCGGCGTGCTCGGCAATCGTATCCGCGGCGGCCGTGATCAGCTTCGAAAGATTCAGCGCCGTCATGTCGCCCGAATTCCCGGTTTGCACCTTGCCGGCAGTAGCGAAAGAACGGTCGTTCGGCAACTGGAGCATGCGTCAGGCCGTGGCATGCTGCGCGGCGGCGGCCGCGAACACTTCGGCCACGGCATGAGCACCGGGGTCGACCACACCTTGCAATTTGGTGCCGACATAAGCCGACCGGCCGGCCTTCGCCCTCTCCATCGCGGCCGTGGCTTCGGCGCCGCGCGCGGCCACTATCGCGGCTTCCTCCAGGCCCTTGGCGTCGAGCGCCCTCAGGGCCGGCTCCAGCGCGTCGACCATAGTGCGATCGCCGGGTTTTGCGCCGCCGTAGAAGGTCATTCGTTCAAGCCCGGCAAGCAGGGCCTTGGGCACATCAGTGCCGCCATCGAGGGCCCGCGACGCCGCTGTGAAGAAGATCGACAACAACACCCCACTGGAGCCGCCCATCGAGGCGCTCAGAAGGTCGCCGACGGCGCCAAGCGTCGCTGCGGGGTCGGCAAGCGGCAGCGTATCGAGCCGTTCGAGGATGCTGCGTGCGCCGGTCGCTGCCGTCGAGCCGGTGTCACCGTCGCCTGCCTTGGCGTCCAGGCCGTTCAATGTCGCTTCAAGCCAAATCAGCTTTTCACAGACCGTCACGATCAAGCGCCTTGTGCCTGCGTCGTGGCTGGCCTTGCGTGCCGCGCCTTCGTGCGCTGGTTTGACCAGCGGCACGACATAAGGCTCCACGACCGGCTTTGCCGGCATCCAGGCGTGCGGGCCGACCGGCGCCAGCAGGGCCGCTTGGCGCGCCGCATCGAGCCGGATCAGCGACAGCGAGAACCCGTTCATGTTGAGCGCCGTCATCAGCGGGCCGGGACCGATCGTCAACTTGACGGCCCTGGCGAGCGGCGAGGCAAGTACCGCATTGGCGACCAAGGACATTTCGAGCGGTGGCACCGAACCGAGATTGTTGATCAGCAAGGCATAGGTGGCCTTCGGGTCGAGCCGCACTGCCAAGCGCTCCGCCATGATCGCCACCAGCCGGTCGACGCTCTGCACCGCGATGCGCTCGACGCCAGGCTCGCCATGGATGCCAAGGCCGAGTTCGCCATCATCGGCTCCAAACCTGTCTTCATGCGGCTGGCCCGGGATCGAACAGGACGACAGCGATATGCCGAGCGAAATGATATCCTTCGCCGCCGTCCGCGCCGCGGCCGCGATCTCGGCCAGATCCCGGCCGGCTTCCGACAGATGGCCTGCAATCTTGTGCACGAACAGGGTGCCCGCGACACCGCGCGGCTGGGCGATGTCAGGCAGCGCGATGTCGTCGGCGACGATCACCATCTCGACTCGAAAGCCTTCGGCGCGCGCCTTTTCCGCAGCGAGGCCGAAATTGAGCCGGTCACCGGTGTAGTTCTTGACGATCAGCAGGCAGCCGGCCGGTCCGGTGACCGCGCGAATGGCCGCCAGCACCGCTTCGACGCTCGGCGAGGCAAAGATCTCGCCCGAGACGGCAGCTGTCAGCATGCCCTTGCCGACGAAGCCGGCATGCGACGGCTCGTGCCCGGCGCCGCCGCCGGAGACGACGCTGACCTTGGACTTGTCCCAATCGGCGCGCAGCACGACCTTGATCTCGGGATAGCCGTCGAGGCGCGCGAGGTTGCCTGAGCCAATGGTGCGCAACAATCCGTCCAGCGCCTCGGTGACGATCGTTGCCCTGCGGTTGAAAAAGTGCTTCATCGAATTGGTCCCGTATTTCGTCAATCAGAAGCCGGCATCACCTTGGCGAGGGACGCCGAAAAACCATTCACGTCAGTCGTTGTCCGTCAGCGCCGAAATAGAGCGGCGAGCGATAGCGGATCACCACTTTGTCGCCTTGCCCCAGATCCGTGTCGGGATCGGTCAGCGTCACCAGTTTCTTCGGCCCCACCGTCACATGCAGATGGTTCTGGTCGCCGAGATGCTCGACCCAGTCGACGACGCCGTCGGCATGGCCATTCACGGCTTTCTCGATCGCCAGGTGCTCGGTCCGCGCGCCGATCGTCTTGGTGCCGGCCGGCGCGCTGCCATCCGGCAGCAGCCCCGTCGGTAGAAGATTGATGGCGGGCTGGCCGAGCCGTGCCGCGACGTGCAGATTTGCCGGCTCGGAGTAGATGGTTCGCGGCGTGCCGATCTGCACCAGCACGCCATCGGCCAGGATGCCGATGCGATCGGCCATGGTCATGGCCTCGATCTGGTCGTGGGTGACGTAGAGCATGGTGGCGCCGAGTTCGGACTGGATGCGTTTCAGCTCGAGCCTGAGATCCGCGCGCAGCTTGGCGTCCAGCGACGACAGCGGTTCGTCCATCAGGTAGATGGACGGCTTGCGCACCAGCGCGCGGCCGATGGCGACGCGCTGCATTTCGCCGCCCGACAATTTGGTCGAACGGTTGGCGAGCTTGTGATGGATGCGCACCATCTTCGCCACCTCCTCGACCCGGCGGCGAATCTGGTCTTCCGGTATTTTTCGTGCCGGCGAGCGCAGGGGAAAGGCGAGATTGTCGAACACCGACAGATGCGGATAGAGCGAATATTGCTGGAAAACGAAAGCGGTGTCGCGCTCGGCCGGTGACAGGCTGGTGGCATTGTGGCCGCCGATCTCGATCGTACCGGTATCCGGCCGCTCCAGTCCGGCGATCAGGCGCAATGTCGTCGTCTTGCCGGCGCCGGTCGGCCCGAGCAGCACGACGAATTCGCCGTCTGATATATGCAGGTCGAGACCGTTGACGGCGACATGCTCGCCGAAACTCTTGGTCACGCCTTTGATGCGCACATCAGCCATGCTGCACTCTCCCCTGAGAGGCGGTATCGTGGATCGCCGTCTTCACCGCGCGCCCTGAGCCTTTTTCGAACAGCGACAGCCGCGCGCTGTTCAGCGTCAGGCCGACATGGTCGCCGGCGTTGAGCCGGATTTCGGCCGGCACACGCGCCTTGATGATGCCGTCCGATGTCTCCACCGCGACGATCTGCGTGGTGCCGAGATATTCGGTGCCGTAGATTGCGCCGCGCAGTTTCGATGCGTCGTCGAAGCGGATGTGTTCGGGGCGGATGCCGAGCGCCATGTCGGCCGGCGCCACATCCTCGCGCACCTCCGGCACCGTGACTTTGGCGCCCTGCACGACGATCTCCTTCGCGCCCTTGGCGAGCCCGCCGCCGAAGCCCAGAAAGTTCATCGGCGGCGAGCCGATGAAGTCGGCGACGAACATGGTCGCCGGGCGGTCGTAAATCTCGCGTGGCGTGCCGAACTGCTCGATGACGCCATGGTTCATGACGGCGATCTTGTCGGCCATCGACATCGCTTCCATCTGGTCATGCGTGACATAGACCGTGGTGGCGTGGATGCGGTTGTGCAGTTCGCGCAATTCATGGACCATCAAATCGCGGAATTCGGTGTCGAGCGTCCCCAGCGGTTCGTCCATCAGGAAGCATTTTGGCCGCCGCACGATGGCGCGGCCGAGCGCGACGCGCTGGCGGTCGCCACCGGCGAGGCCGGAGACGGATTTGTCGAGCAGATGGTCGATGCGCAGAAGCTTCGCGGTTTCCTCGACGCGGCTGCGGATTTCGGCGGAGGGCATGCCTTGCGCCAGCAGCGGGAAGCCGATGTTCTTGCGTACATTCATGTGCGGGTAGAGCGCGAACAGCTGGAAGACGAAGGCGATGTCGCGCTCGCGCGCCCTGAGCATGGTAACGTCGTCGCCGCCGAGCAGGATCTGGCCGCCCGTCGGCAGCTCAAGCCCGGCGATCATGCGCAGTGTCGTCGTCTTGCCGCAGCCCGATGGGCCGAGCATGACGAAGAACTCGCCATCCTCGACGACGAAGTTGGAATCCTGCACGGCGACGAAATCGCCGAAGGCCTTTCTCAGATGCTGGACGCGGATTTCGGCCATGATTATTCCGGGAATTTCGAGACGATGATGAACATCACCGTGCCGGCAAGCATGGTGATGAAGGAATAGGTGTAGAGCGACAGCGCGAAGGGCTGGAACAGCATCAGGAAACCGATGGCGATCAGTGCGGTCGCGATGTTTTCCATCAGCCCGCGCCTGGCCCAGCGGGGCCAAGATGGGCGCTTGGAGATAACCGAGCGGCTCATGCGTTCCTCCCCTCCTTCTCCCCGTTCACGGGGAGAGATGGTTGCCAGGTGGTTCCCCCACTCCGTCGCTGCTTCGCAGTGCCACCTCTCCCCCCTCCGGAGGGAGAGGAAGGGAGCCTGGTTGAATGAAGTTCGCGCCCTTCCTCTACCCCGTCGATCGGGGGGTCCGAAGGACGGGCGAGACCCGTGGCTCGCCCCGGCAAGGTGTCGAGCGAAGCTCGACGGAGTGGGGGGCGACTTTGTGCCACGTCCATCATTTGCGCACCGCGCCGAAGGTGATGCCGCGCAGCAATTGCTTGCGGAGCAGGATGGTGAAGACAAGGATCGGCACCAGGAAGATCGTCGTGCCGGCCGCCACCGCCGGCCAGTCCTGGCCGCCTTCGCCGATGATGGTCGGGATGAAGGGCGGCGCGGTCTGTGCCGTGCCCGAGGTCAGCAGCGCGGCGAACGCATACTCGTTCCAGGCGAAGATCAGGCAGAAGATGGCGGTCGCGGCGATGCCGGTCGTGGCCTGCGGCAGCACGGTGCGCCAGAAGGCCTGCAGCCGCGTATAGCCGTCGATCATCGCCGCTTCCTCGTATTCTCGCGGGATCTCGTCGATGAAGCCTTTGAGCAACCATACCGCCAGCGACACATTGACCGCCGTGTAGAGCAGGATCATGCCGAGCGCGGTGTCGGACAGGCCGAGTTCGCGGTACATCAGGTAGATGGGAATAGCGACCGCGATAGGCGGCATGAAGCGTGTCGACAGGATGAAGAACAGAAGGTCGTCGGCGAGCGGCACCTTGAAGCGCGAGAAGCCATAGGCCGACAATGTGCCGAGAAAGACGGCGCAGAAGGTCGAGCCGAAGGCGATGACCAGCGAATTGACGAAGCGCGGCAGGAAGTTGGATGGTCCGGCGATCACCATGTTGCGCTTGCGCACCGTCTCGTCGCAGAAGCCAGTCGCTGGCCCCAGCGAATTGATGTATTCCGGCGTCTGCCTCGTGCGCGTGGTGAACAGGTTGCAATAGCCCTCGATGCTCGGCTGGAACACGATCTTGGGCGGATAGGCAATCGAATCCGGCGGCGTCTTGAAGCTGGTGGCGAATATCCACAAGAGCGGCACGATCGAGATCAGCGCATAGGCGATGATGATCGCGCCGGCGATGCGCTTCGAACTTGCCGAGGGGGCGACGACCGAATGGGCTGTGGTCAGGCTCATCTCTGCTTCACCTTGTTGAGCGCCTTGACGTAGATGTTGGCGAGACCGAACACCGCGACGAACAGGATGATGGCGAAGGCCGAGGAATAGCCGGTGCGCCAGCTTTCGAAGGCTTGCCGTTTCAGCGTGATCGAGGCCACCTCGGTGGTCGAGCCCGGCCCGCCGCCGGTCAGCAGATTGACCATGTCGAACATCTTGAAGTTCTCGATGCCGCGAAACAGCACCGCCAGCATGATGAAGGGCAGCGCCATCGGCAGTGTGATCGACCAGAACTGCCGCCAGTTGGAGGCGCGGTCGACCTCGGCCGCCTCATAGATGTATTCGGGGATCGAGCGCAGGCCCGCCAGGCAGATCAGCATCACGTAGGGCGTCCACATCCAGGTGTCGACGATGATGATCGACCACGGTGCCAGCGAGACATTGGAGAGCATCTGGATGCTTGTCGGCGGGATGCCCGACACGAACGAGATGACATAGGAAAACAGGCCGATCTGGGGTTCGTAGAGGAAGCGCCAGAAATTGCCGACCACTGCGGGCGACAGCATCATCGGCACCAGGATCAGCGTCGTCCAGAAAGCGTGGCCGCGGAACTTCCTGTCGATCAGCCAGGCCAGCGTGAAGCCGATCAGCGTCTGCAACAGGATGGTCCAGAACACGAAATGCGCTGTCGTTTGCATGGCGATCCAAATGTCCTGGTCGCCGAGGATGCGCTGGTAATTGGCGAAACCGAGGTTCTTCACCACCTCGTTCGGGCGGTTGGCGCGAAAATTGGTGAACGACAGATAGATCGCCCAGAACAGCGGGAAGATATTGATGGCGAGCAGCAACAGGATCGTCGGCGAGATGAACAGCCAGGCGAGGCCCTTGTCGCTGATGCCCCGGACCTTGCGCGCCAACGGTTCCGGGGTCGCCCGGGCAACGTTCTCCGCGGTCCGATTGAGCATGGTAAGTCCTGCTTCGGTCACTTGGGTCGTCTCTATCATGGAATTTATCTGAACTGCGTCCCGTGCCAAGGGCGGCACGGGACGCTTGGGCCTGGCTCGGGAGGAGCCGGTTACATCTTGCCCCAGTTACATCTTGCCATCGTCCTGGAACACTTGCGTCCAGTCCTTGACCAGCCCGTCGAGCGCATCCTTGGCCGAACCCTGGCCGGCGACGACATAGTCGTGGAAGCGCTTCTGCGAGGCCTGCAGCAGCGGCGCGTAGCTCGGCTCGGCCCAGAAGTCCTTCACGATGGCCATCGAGTCGAGGAAGGTCTGAGCATAGGGCTGGCTTGCGGGGAATTTCGGATCCTTCACCACCGCGTTCAGGCAGGAATAGCCGCCGAGCGACCACCACTTGGCCTGCACGTCCTTGTTGGCGAACCACTTGATGTATTTCAGCGCCGCTTCCTGCTTGTCGGAATAGGACACCACCGAAATGCCCTGGCCGCCGAGCTGGGCGAACTGGTCGCCGTCAGGACCCTTCGGGTTGACGAAATAGCCGATCTTGTCGCCGCCGACATTCTCGTCCTTCTGCAGGCCCGGCCATGTGAAGGCGAAGTTCATGTGCATCGCCACCTGGCCGGATTTGAAGGCATCGACGCCTTCACCCATGTAGCTGTTCGAGGCGCCGGGTGGGGTGCAGCAGTCATAGAGAGCCTTGTAGAATTCCAGCCCCTTGACCGATTTCTCGGAGTTGACGAAGCCTTCCATCTCGTAGGGCTTCTTCGGGTTTTCGTACTGGAAGCCATAGCTGTAGAGCACGTCCATCGCGCCCATGGTGATGCCTTCGGAACCGCGCTCGGTGTAGATCGAGGCGCCGTAGACCGTCTTGCCGTCGATCTGCCGCTTCTGGAAGAATTCGGCGATCTGCTTCAACTGGTCGAAGGTGGCAGGCGGGCCGAGATCCCAGCCATACTTCTCCTTGAACTCCTTCTGCAGTTCGGGCTTGGAGAACCAGTCCTTGCGATAGGTCCAGCCGACGACGTCGCCCATGGCCGGTAGCGCCCAGTAATTCGGCGTGTTCTTCGGCCATTCGGAATAGCCCACCACGGTCGCCGGTACGAAGTCGTCCATGCTGATCTTCTCCTTGTCGAAGAAGTCGTTCAGCTTGACGTAGTGGCCGTTCTCGGCCGCGCCGCCGATCCACTGGCTGTCGCCGATGATCAGGTCGCAGAGCTTGCCGTGCGAGTTCAGCTCATTGAGGAAACGGTCTGCATAGTTGGTCCACGGCACGAATTCGAATTTCATGCCGATGCCGGTTTCCTTGGTGAAATCCTTCGACAGTTCGACAAGCGCGTTGGCCGGGTCCCAGGCGGCCCAGCACAGCGTCAGGTCTTCAGCGTGCGCGGCGTTCGAGACGGCTGTCGACGCTGCAATCGCAGAGGTCAGTCCCAAAGCCAGTTTAAAGCTCGATTTCATGCCTTCCTCCCATTTGTGAAACACGTCCGGATGACGGTTTCAAGAACTCTCAACCTCTCTCCTCAGAGGCCCAAACATGGCGGCATCGTCGCGCCGCAGATGTTTAGTAATTTGTTTAGTGATGCTCTTTTTACTAAACAACGCAAGCGAATTCGTTGCTGCGCCGCAGCATGTTTGCGCCGGTATCTGAAAACGTTGGGAAAAGCGCCGAGCGCCGGTCGGATGATCGCGGAGTGTGGACGTGCTCCGAGGGGTCAGTCGACCCGCCTGGTGCTCATCATCACCGTCCGGATCGGGGGCGCCGGCGGCAGCAGCGCGCGGATATCCCCGAAGGGAAACATCGGTTCGAAGCGAAAGGCTTCAGCCTGCGACCCCGGTGCGCCATTGCATTGGCCTGAGCGAAAAAGGTTTTGCGTCCGGGCGATATCTACGAAGCGATCCGGGTCCTGCGACTGGTGCATGCGGATTGCCCTGGCCTTGATCTCGGCATGGGCGGAAACATCGACATAGTGCGTCGGCGAGAATCCGGTGCCGCCCATCGTGTCGGCATGCAGCACGGGGACGCCGAACGACGCCGCGATGCGCACCCCGTCCGACAATGCGCGGTGGTCGGCGTGGTAGTCGTTGGGCGCGTGCGTGATCACGAGGTCCGGCCCGATTTCGCTGATCAGCGTTTTCAGCGCATCGATCAGGCATCCGCCACTAGGCCGCCATCGGGAAAGTCGAGAAAGCGCGGCGCGGCCCCGAGCAGCGCGGCCGAGGCCATCGCTTCCTCGCGGCGGACACGAGCCAGAACGGAGGGATCGCTCTTGCCGCCCCTGGCACCATGGGTGGCCACGGCAAAAGTGAGTGCTGCGCCTTGCGCGGCATAGGCGGCCATCGTACCGAACATGAAGATCTCGATGTCGTCCGGATGCGCACCGAGCGCCAGTATTTTCAACTATTCTCTCCCGGAAATGAAAAAACGTGCCGAACGGAATCCTGCTCGCCCTCATCGCCTATGCAAGCTATTCGTGCAGCGATGCCGTTATCAAGAGCCTGGGCGGCCAATTCACGGTGTTCGAGATCGGCTTCTTCTCGACATTGTTCGCCGGCTGCTTCCTTTTCTTCAGCCGGCCGGCCAGCGAGCGCTGGCGTGATTTCTGGCGCACCAAACGTCCCTGGGCGGTGCAGGCGCGGGCCTGGGCCGGCATCGCATCAGGCGTGCTCAGCGTCTATGCCTTCACCACCATTCCGCTGGCCGAGGCCTATGCGCTTATCTTTCTGGCGCCGCTCTGCGTCACCATTCTTTCCACCGTGATCCTCAAGGAGAAGGTTGGCCCCTGGCGCTGGCTGGCGGTGGTCGCCGGCTTCGCCGGCGTCATGCTGGTGGTCAGGCCGGGCTTTCGCGAGTTGCACCTAGGCCACCTTGCCGCTTTCATCATCGCTTTCCTCGCCGCCACCAACGTCATCCTGATGCGTTCGCTGGCGCAGCGGGAAAAACGCACAACCATTCTCGGCGTACTGATCGGGTACGGACTGCTGTTCAACGGCATCGGTGCCGCCGCGACCTCCTTCACCGTTCCGGATGGAAAGCAGCTGGTCTGGCTGGTGATGGCGGGCGCCTTCACCGCAGGCGGACAATTGCTGCAATTGCTGGCCGCCAAATACGCCCCCGCCAACCGGGTCGCGCCGACGCATTATTCTCAGATCGTCTGGGCGGTGATCCTCGGCGCGCTGTTCTTCCAGGAATACCCGGGCTGGCTGTCTCTTGTCGGCCTCGCGGTCGTCGGCGGCTCCGGCCTGCTGACCATGGTGCGCGAAGAAGTGCGGCTGGGTACGGTGCGCTGGAACCCGTTTTCGCGCGCCCGGCTTTGAGTTGCCGCGGTCCGATAAGTTGCACCGCCCCCGTGACGGCTGATATGCGGGCCCAATGACGACCAAATCCTTGCCGGAGCTTCCAGTATCCGCTGTGCTGCCCGCGCTGAGCGAGGCGCTCGGCTCCGGCAACAGCGCCGTGCTGGTGGCGCCACCCGGTGCCGGCAAGACCACGCTGGTGCCGTTGGCGCTGCTCGACGCGCCCTGGCTGGGCACGGGCAAGATCGTGTTGCTCGAACCGCGCCGGCTCGCCGCCCGCGCCGCCGCGCGGCGCATGGCCGAATTGCTGGGCGAGGAACCGGGCGCCACGGTGGGCTACGCCATGCGGATGGAAAACCGCACCTCGGCACGGACCAAAATTCTGGTCGTCACCGAAGGCGTTCTGTCGCGGATGATTCTTGACGACCCTGAACTGCCCGGCGTTTCGGCGGTCATTTTCGACGAATTCCACGAGCGCTCGCTCGACGGCGATTTCGGTCTCGCTCTCGCCCTCGACGTCCAGGGCGCACTGCGGCCGGATCTGCGTCTGCTGGTGATGTCGGCTACGCTCGACGGCGCGCGGGTCGCGAAACTCCTGTCGGGCGCGCCGGTGATCGAAAGCCAGGGCCGCGCCTTCCCCGTCGATGTCAGGTACGACGAACGGCCGGCTGGCGCGGCAATCGAGGACGCCATGGCCAGGGCGATCCGCTCCGCCCTTGCCGACGAGAGCGGTAGCCTGCTTGCCTTCCTGCCCGGCCAGCGCGAGATCGAGCGCACCGCCGAGCGGCTGGCCGGCAAGGTCGGCGCCGACACCGATATCGTCCCGCTCTATGGCCAGCTCGACGGGAAGGCGCAGGACGCGGCGATCAAGCCGGCACCGGCGGGCCGCTTCAAGGTGGTGCTGGCGACCTCGATCGCCGAAACCTCGATCACCATCGACGGCGTGCGCGTCGTCATCGATTCTGGCCTGTCGCGGCTGCCGCGCTATGAGCCGGCCAGCGGCCTGACACGGCTGGAGACAGTTCGCGTCAGCAAGGCTTCCGCCGACCAGCGCGCCGGCCGCGCCGGTCGCACGCAGGCCGGCGTCGCGATCCGGCTGTGGCGCGCCGAGCAGACGGCGGCACTGCCCGCCTTCACGCCGCCGGAAATCCTCGAGGCGGACCTTTCCGGCCTGCTGCTCGACTGCGCCGCCTTCGGCGTCGCCGATCCAACCAGACTTGCCTTCCTCGATCCGCCGCCGGCGCCGGCACTCAATGAAGCAAGGGCGCTGCTGCGCGCGCTCGATGCCATCGACGAGGCCGGGCGCTTGACGGAAGCGGGCGCTTCGATCCGCAAGCTCGCCTTGCCGGTGCGGCTGGCGCATATGGTCGCCGAGGCGGCCGGCAGCGGTCATGCCGGCGAGGCGGCCATGCTTGCGGTGTTGCTCACCGAACGCGGCCTTGGCGGCGACGGTGCCGATCTCGAACGGAGGCTGATGCGCTTTCGCGGCGAGAAATCGCCACGTGCCACGTCGGCGCGCCAGCTTGCCGAGCGCCTGGCCAGGCAGGTCGGCGATGCGAAGACCAGCGGAGCTGTTCACGCCGGGACCCTGCTCATCCATGCCTGGCCGGACCGCGTCGCCAAGGCGCGCGGCGAGCGCGGCCGTTTCGTGCTGGCCAATGGCTCCGGCGCCATGCTCGACGCTGCCGATCCGTTGGCGGGCGAACCCTTTCTGGTCGTCGCCGACCTCCAGGGCAAGGCGCAGAATGCCCGCATCACGGCGGCGGCGGCAATCAGCGAGGAGGATATCCGGTCAGCCCTTGGCGGCAAGATCGAAACGCGCAGGCAGACGAGTTTCGATCGCGAGCGCCGCGCCGTGCGGGTGCGCGAAACCGTGCGCCTCGGCGCCATCACACTCGCCGAACGTATGCTGCCTCCGCCGGCCGGCGCCGATGCCGACCGCGCTATTCTTGAGGCCTTGCGCGAGCATGGGCTTTCCCTCCTGACCTGGAGCAAGGAGGCTCAGACGCTGCGCCAGCGGCTGTCCTGGCTTCACAAGGGCTTAGGCGCGCCCTGGCCAGACATGTCGGATGAAACGCTCATCGAGCGCCTCGATGACTGGCTGCTGCCGTTTCTGTCCGGTGCGGCGTCCCTGGCTGCCATCGATGCTGGTGTGATCGCGGCCGGGCTGTCGTCGCTCGTGCCGCATGACCTGCAGCGCAAGGTCGATGCGCTGGCGCCGACCCATTTCGACGTCCCGTCGGGCAGTCACGTGCCGATCCGCTATGACGGCGAATGGCCGGTTCTGGCGGTCCGCGTCCAGGAACTGTTCGGCCTCGACCGCCATCCTTCGATCGCCAACGGCACCGTGCCGTTGACACTCGAACTGTTGTCGCCGGCGCATCGGCCGATCCAGACGACGCGCGACCTCCCAGGCTTCTGGCGCGGCTCCTGGGCCGATGTACGCGCCGACATGCGCGGCCGCTATCCCAAGCATGTCTGGCCGGAGAATCCGCTGTTCGCCGTCGCGACCGCCCGCGCCAAACCGCGCGGGACCTAGCCATGGGCGCTTTGGCGGGCCGCTTGGGTCAGCGGGACTTCCCTCGAAAATTTCGCGAAAGCATCAATCACTTCGTCATCCACGGGCGAAGCAAGGAGCGTAGCGACGCGGCGCAGACCCAAGGATCCATGCCGCGACTTCAAGGTGGCTACGTCGGCGCGGAATCCTGCCCAGCCGCACCAGGTCGAAGGTCACGGAATGGATCCCAGGGTCTCCGCGACGGAGCTACGCTCCTGCTCCGCCCTGGGATGACGAAGTTTTGAGGCCTCGGCCAATCCCGAATGTCCCTTTGCGCCGCTACTAGCGCTGTCCATCCCGCGGCTGTAATCCATGGCCATGATCAACATCCTGAACACGCCCGATTTCCAGCAAAGCCAGCGGCTGCGCCTCAACACGCTGATCCGGCTGCGCTGGCTTGCCATTGTCGGCCAGAGCCTGACGGTTCTTGTCGTCGCCTACGGCCTGAAATTCCCGCTGCCGGTCAGCCTGTGTTTTGCGCTGATCGCCTGTTCGGCCTGGATGAACCTGTTTCTGGCCTTCCGGTTTCCGGCCGCGCATAGGCTCACCCCGTTCGCCGCCTTCGGCATCCTGATCTTCGACAGCCTGCAGCTTGCCGGCCTGCTCTACATGACCGGTGGCCTGACCAACCCGTTCTCGCTGCTGATGACCGTGCCGGTCGTCATTTCGGCGACGTCGCTTCCCCTTCGGCTCACCGCCATCCTTGGTGGGCTGGTGATGATAGCGGCGACCTTGCTGGTCTTCCGCCATCTGCCGCTGCCCTGGCATGAGGACGCACCGCTGGCCATGCCCTTCGTGTATGTTGCAGGCATGTGGATGGCGGTGCTGTCGTCCATCGCCTTCACCGCCATGTACGCCTTTCGGGTGGCCGCCGAGGCCCGGCTTCTGGCCAACGCGCTTGCCGCCACCGAACTGGTGCTGCAGCGCGAGCAGCATCTTTCCGCGCTCGACGGGTTGGCCGCCGCCGCCGCGCACGAACTCGGCACGCCGCTCGCCACCATCACGCTGGTCGCCAAGGAAATGGAGAAGGCGCTCGGCACCGATCCGAAATACGGGGAAGACGTGAAGCTGCTGCGCTCGCAGAGCGAGCGCTGCCGCGAAATCCTCAAGCGCCTGACCAGCCTGTCGTCGGAGGGCGAGGCGCATCTGTCGCGCCTGCCGCTGACCTCGCTGGTCGAGGAGGTCACCGCGCCGCATCGCGACTTCGGCATTTCGATCAAGCTCCGCCCCGGTGACCGGACTGGGCCGGAGCCTGTCGGGCGGCGCAATCCGGGTGTCATCTACGGCCTCGGCAACCTGGTCGAGAATGCCGTCGATTTCGCCCGCAACAGCGTCACCGTGCGCTGGAGCTGGGACGAGGCGATGGTCTCCTTCTCGATCACCGATGACGGCCCGGGTTTTCCGCCCGAGATCATCGACCGCATTGGCGAGCCCTATATGTCGACACGCCAGGGTACGGAAGCTGGCGGCGGCCTCGGGCTCGGCCTGTTCATCGCCAAGACTTTGCTCGAACGGTCTGGCGCCACGCTCGATTTTCGCAATTCGAGCGGCCTCGGCGAAGGGGCGGTGGTCCGGATTTCGTGGCCGAGAAATGTCTTCCTGAACCCGCAATCGTCCCCGGCGACCATGTTTGACACTGCGTAAATTGGACAATAGCCGCGCAAAACTATATCTGCGTAAAAATAAGGCAGCAGGAATTTTTTAAGACGATGACAGGCGATGAAAACAGTGGGCCTATGGTTGAAGGCGAGGACACCTCGCTTCTGATCGTCGACGACGACAAGCCGTTCCTGACCCGTCTGGCCCGTGCCATGGAAACCAGGGGCTTCGTGGTCGAGACGGCGGAGAGCGTCGAGGAGGCCGTGGGCAAAGCCCGCGCCAATCCGCCCGCCTATGCCGTGGTCGACATGCGGCTGGGCGACGGTAACGGCCTCGACGTGGTCGCCGCCATCCGCGAGAAGCGCGAGGATTCCCGCACCATCATCCTGACCGGTTACGGCAACATCGCCACCGCGGTGACCGCGGTGAAGCTCGGCGCCGTCGACTATCTGTCGAAGCCCGCCGATGCCGACGATGTCTTTGCCGCACTGACCCGCACCACCGGCGAGCGCGCCGCGCCCCCGGAAAACCCGATGTCGGCCGACCGTGTGCGCTGGGAGCATATCCAGCGTGTCTACGAGATGTGCGAACGCAACGTCTCCGAGACCGCGCGTCGGCTCAACATGCATCGCCGCACGCTGCAGCGGATCCTGGCCAAGCGCGCGCCGCGCTGAGGCGCGTCAACCACGCGGAGCATCAGACCAATACCAGTTTACAACGCGCAGCGGAGACCGCCTATTAGACAGGTCAGTGCCGCCCCTCATTGCCCTGCCGGGCATTTCTCCCCGTACGGGGAGAAAGCGGCCCGCCGCAATGCGGCGCCATGTTGCGACATCGGCGGTTGGCGAAATCGGCGATAACAGCGCCCCTCTCCCCGTCACTATACGGGGAGAGGATGCCGGCAGGCAGGTGAGGGGCAGCGCCGACGCTTGGACAATGAAACTCCGCCGAGCAGGCGGCATGACGGAGGCGACATGCAGGATCAGAAGCAGCGGCCGGTTTCCGTCTTCCGCGAATTCCTCGACAGCGAGGCGGCCGGCGGCATCATCCTGATGGCAGCGGCCGCCCTTGCCCTGATCGTCGCCAATTCGCCGCTTGCCGAAACCTATTTCGCCGTTCTCCACGCCTATCTCGGCCCTCTCAGCGTCTCGCACTGGGTCAATGATGGGCTGATGGCGGTGTTCTTCCTGCTTGTCGGGCTGGAGATCAAGCGCGAGATGCTGGATGGCCAGCTCTCGACCTGGCCGCGCAGGGTGCTGCCCGGCATCGCCGCGGCAGGCGGCATGGTGGTGCCGGCGCTGGTCTATGTCGCCGTCAACAGCAACAATCCGGCCGCACTGTCCGGCTGGGCGATCCCGACCGCCACCGATATCGCCTTCGCGCTCGGCGTGCTGTCGCTGCTCGGCAGCCGCGTGCCGGCTTCGCTGAAGGTCTTCCTGACCGCGCTTGCCATCATAGACGACCTCGGCGCGGTCATCATCATCGCCATATTCTACACCAGCGGCCTGTCGCTGGCCTATCTCGGCGCGGCCTTCGCCGTCATCGCCGTGCTCGTCGTGCTCAACCGCATGCGGGTGATGAACCTGGTGCCCTATCTCGTGCTTGGCGCCATCCTGTGGGTGCTGGTGCTGAAGTCGGGCGTCCATGCCACGCTGGCCGGCGTGGCGCTTGCGCTCACCATTCCGCTCGAACGCTCCGCCGGGATCGGCCACGATCTCGACCATTCGCCGCTGCACCGGCTCGAGCATGGCCTGCATAAGCTGGTGGCGTTCATCGTCATCCCGATCTTCGGCTTTGCCAATGCCGGCGTTTCGCTCGCCGGCCTGAGTTTCGGCGCCCTGATCGAGCCGTTGACGCTGGGCGTCGCGGCCGGTCTCGTCGTCGGCAAGCTGGTCGGCGTGTTCGGCTCCTCCGCGCTCGCCATCCGCTTCGGCCTTGCGGACCTGCCGGCCCATGCAGGCTGGATGCACATGCTAGGCATCTCGCTGCTGTGCGGCATCGGCTTCACCATGAGCCTGTTCATCGGCCTGCTCGCCTTCGCCAGCGACGTGGCGCTGCAGGACGCGGTCAAGGTTGGCATTCTCGCGGGTTCCTTCGTTGCCGCGCTGCTTGGCGCCGCCGTATTGCTGATGGCGCCGGCGGGTGGGGAGGACGTGGGGGAGTAGAGCGGGTTTTGCAGGCCTTGGTTCTGTGAAGCTGCCGTTGACACTTGGCGCAACTGCCAGCCGCTACTCGCTCTCCCCCTCGAGCGCCGGCACCGCGACACCCGCAAGCTCCGCCGCGAGCAGCCGCGCCGCGCCGGCGCGGGCGATGCGCAGCATCAGCGCCTTGCGCGTCGCAGCCGCCATGCGGTGTTCGGGTGCGTCACGCAGGATTTCAGCGCCATAGCCGTCGGAGAGGATGAACCCGCACTCTTCCGGAAAAATCTCCGCCGGCACACCGGGATGGGTGGCAAAGAAAAAACGGTCGGAATGCAGCCGATAGTCCGGCCATTTGCGGTCGACGCGGAAATCCTCGATCGAGGATTTGATCTCGATGATCCAGATGTCGCCCTGCCGCGTCAGCGCCACGAGGTCGGCTCGGCGGCCGGTGGCCAGTGACAGTTCAGGCAGCACATGCGCGCCCATTTGCATCAGCAACCGCTGCACGCCGCGCCGCACCAGCATGGCGCGCTCGGACTGGCGGCCGTCGATCAGAGGATTCAGGGGAATCGGGGAGATGATTGGCATGCCAGGCACCATGCCAGATGTTGTTCACGGTTTGAACCCGCCGCGATTAGGCGATTGTGTACTTTACGAATATGACCATGCCGATATAGATTGGCCCCTGTAAATAGCCAAACGGGAGGGGTTTCTAATGGCATATTACAAGTACTCGCAGTACCTCGCTCAGGAAACGGGAGCGGAGTTCGATACAATCCACCTGCCAAATACACAGACTCCTTTGTCTGGCATATACCGGTGCGAAGGCTGCGGGAAGAGCGCCACTTTCGTCAAAGGTCACAACATGCCGCCGCAGAACCACCACCAGCACACTGCTCAGCAGGGTACGGTTAGGTGGCGTCTCGTGGTGAAATCTCATTTCGTGTAGCCACTTTGAAATTACAGGCGGGATAGTCAACGCCTAGCAATTTGGCCACGAAGCCAGCATCTTTATTCTCAGCATTTCCTCTTCTCCATTGAAATCGGGAGGGCACGGGCAATGACATTGGAAGAAAACCTGCAAGGGCGAATTATCGCTCTGGAGCTTTTCGTGCGGTCGCAACTAGCCAGCATAGTCCTGAAGGATGCCGATCCGGTCGGCGAACTTCAGAAGATCAAAGGGGCCATGTTGGCGGACACTGGCCATCCGGCGACTGCATATGAGGAGCGCGTAATGAACGAAGCCAGGAAAGCGCTCGCCGACACGTTTGCCGAGACCACCAAGAGGGTGAAGGCGATCGTAAGGGAACGATCGTAACGGTTTCATTGGGAACGTTCACAAAGGCGTGCATAGTGAGTTCGCCCTTCAAGTCGGGAGAAATGAGCTTTGGTTAAGGCAGGTACGCCGCGCGCTGGCACCAAGCGCAGGAAGATGTACGACCTACTTCACCGTACTAGACCGCAAGGCGCGTCGCTTGAGGAACTCAACCGTGCACTAGGTTGGAAGGCTTGGAGCTACATCAACGACACGACAGGAATCGCGAAAATGTACGGCGGCAAGCCGCACTGGAATCGCAGTGGTCCTACGCGTCGATTTTGGATCACTCAGGATTAGCGCTGCCGCTTTGCGGCTTTATCTTTCGGCTTGTGCGAGTGGGGCCGGGGGGAACATGATCCGTATAGCAATCGTAATAGCCATTGCTGGCAGCTCATCGGCGTGCACTAGCCAAGCGAATGTTCCTTATTCGAGCAAGGTAACGTGCACAAACCATACCGGATACGGTGAACTTCCCGGCGGGCAGCTTGTGCCAATGAACATTAAAGAGTGTATCCCAGACACATCCCAGAAATCCTGTCTCCAGTATCTTGACCGTCGTACGGGCAATATAGCGGTCGTGTGCACCCCGCTAACCCGCAAAGCTACCGATCCGAAAGCTCGCGCTAGGCAACTAGGAAATGGCTGAAAGATAGGGGCTTCTAGCGCGACCAAGCCCCAAACCAGCGGATGAAGGCGGCGCTACCTGGCCGTAGGGGAATGGCTACAGGAGTTGGCGCAAACTAGCCTTTTCCGGCTTCGCGCTTACGGCGCACCAATTCCTTTATCTGTTCCTGGGTCATCTTCAGATAATCGCCTAATCGCCGGCGATTAGCTGGTTCACAAACGGAGGTTATCCGGTTGTCAAACCCAAAGCGAGATTGGAATACGCTCAGGACAGGCCGGCAACCTGGCAAACCCGCTTCAGGCGGAGGAAATTGACCGGCTGACCGGGGGCGGCTCGGCGGTTTGAGGGACAATAATAAGGGCACGACCGCCGAGCCTGACTGGCGGCGGCAAATTTGGGGATTTGGGAGTTCGCCGTCAGCTTTGACCAGAATAGCGCAGCGTCGGCGGAGTGGCGTCATTCGAACGCAGGGCGGGCGGGCGTTTCCGCTCCAGTATAGGGAGTGGTCAACATTGCGCGTGTATTCCGTTCGCTCTATCCGCCCTTTGCGGGCGCGAAGAACCACTACCGCTGCCAGAAGCCACGGTGCACCGAGACAAGTTCGTCCGCAATTTCGGGGAAGGGGCCGTGAACCTCGATCTTCTTCTGTCCAGAGCCGAGCACAACGCGCGAGGACAGGCTCATCGTCGGGTTTTCGGGATGGTCGCCAGTCAGCGCGAGGAGTTCGGTTTCCTCGAAGCCGTAGACCAGCCGGCCGATATTTGCCCAGTAGAGCGTGCCGGTGCACATCGCACAGGGCTCGCCGGTCGAGACCAGCGTGCATGTCCAGAGAAATTCCGGCGAATAGGCCGCCGCCGCGCGCCGCGCAAGTTCGGTTTCGGCGTGATGCACGGTGTCGATATTGCCTTGGCGCATGAGGATCGCGCCATCGGGCCCAACCAGCACCGCACCGAACGGATGGTGGCCGTGCGCGGCAGCCTCGCGAGCGACCGCATCGGCGGCGCGAAGGTGGGCGAGCATCTGGTCGCGGGTCATGCGGTCTCTCCGATCACTGGGTCACCGGTCAGTGGGAACATCGGCAGTGCTTATACTCTACGCTCATATTAGAGCGTGCAATATACGACACGAACCAACTGGCGGCCTTCCCGGAGGCGTAGCAGGGCGGCTAGCAGCCAACGACCACCGCGGAATCCAGACGATCGGTCATGGGGCGGGACCGGGCTTTGAGGATCTCGGCCTATCCGGCTTGCCGCCCTTCGGTGCCTTCGCCTTGACCACCGTCTTTAACACGCTGTCCATCGATCCTGCGGTGGGGTCTGTCGCTGGCTAACGCCGCCCCCGCCATATCATCCAGGATCGGGCAGTCCGGCCGCTCGTCGCCATGGCAGGCGTGGACGAGCTTCTGCAGTGTCGAGCGCATCGATTGCAATTCGCGCACCTTCTCCTCGATCGCCATGACATGGGCGGCGGCGATTGCGCGCACATCGTGGCTGGCGCGGCCGCGATCCTTGTAGAGCGCCATCAACTGGCGGCAATCATCTATGGAAAAGCCGAGATTGCGCGCGCGGCGCAGGAAGGCCAGCCGGTGGATGTCGTCGCCCGAATAATCGCGGTAGCCGTTAGCGGCGCGCGCGGGCGCGATCAGGCCGATCTCCTCGTAGTAACGGATGGTCTTGGCCGGCAGGCCTGAGCGGTGGGCGGCGTCGCCGACATTCATGGCGGGTCCTCGATTTTGCGAGGCCCGTGATTCAGGCCCCATTGAATTTCCTTCACAATCCGGTGAAGTATGTTGCCGAAATGCCATAGTGATACGCATACCAGCACGTAAGTCCCCGCATATAGGCATCGTGTGCTTGGCAAGCAAAGCAAATGCCAGCATGAATGATGGCGAGAAAGCGGCCGACTCGTGCCGCTCTAGTTTGGGCAGGGCACCGGATCACCACATGCGCATGAAGTCGCTTGCAATAATTGCCGCATTGGCGCTGTCCACCGCTATTGCCGGTTGCAGCACCATCGGCGGGCAGATCTTTTCCAACGACTATGGCGCGGTGACCGATGCCGGTTACCAGCTGCCGCGCATCCCGATCGAGAAGGTTCCCTCGAAGTACCATCGCCAGGAAGTCAGCTACGACACCAAGGAAAAGCCGGGCACCATCATCGTCGATACGCAGAACAAGTTTCTGTACTTCGTCGAGGGTGACGGCCGGGCCATCCGCTACGGCATCGGCGTCGGCCGCGAGGGCTTCGAATGGCACGGCACCGCCCATATCGCCATCAAGCGCGAATGGCCGACCTGGACGCCGCCCTCACAGATGATCAAGCGCCAGCCCGAGCTCGCCAAGTTCGCCGGCGGCATGGATCCTGGCCTGAAGAACCCGCTCGGCGCGCGCGCCATGTACCTGTTCAACAAGGGCGGCGACATGGGCTACCGCCTGCACGGCAGCCCGGAATGGAACTCGATCGGCAAGGCGATGTCGTCGGGCTGCATCCGGCTGATGAACCAGGATGTCATCGACCTCTATGATCGCGCCGAGGTCGGCGCCAAGGTCATCGTTCTTTAGGCCATGATGCCGGGAAGCCTGTCCGCTTTTTCGGCATATCGTGGTTAAATTGGAAGTCACCTTTCATACGCGGACCGTCTAGGCAACAACGGACGTCCCAAACAGAAAACCGGGCAATTCGGCCCGGTTTTTTGTTGTTCGCGGATAGGATGTTTCAGGCCGCGCTCGCAGATCGACGGCGGCGCGGAAGAAGAATCAGGAAACCTGCTCGACCTGCTGCACTTCCGGCACGAAATGGCGAAGCAGGTTCTGGATGCCGTGCTTCAACGTCGCCGTCGACGACGGGCAACCGGCGCAGGCACCTTTCATGTGCAGGAACACGGTGCCGTTCTCGAAGCCGCGGAAGGTGATGTCGCCGCCGTCCTGGGCGACCGCCGGGCGCACGCGCGTGTCGAGCAACTCCTTGATGGTGATGACGAGCTCCTCGTCGGCCTTGTCGTAGAATTCGCCCGTCTGGCTGGTCTCGGCGGCGGGGCCGGCCTTGGCCATGACAGGCGCGCCGGACATGAAATGCTCCATGATGGCGCCGAGGATCGCCGGCTTCAGGTGCTGCCAGTCCGGACCGTCCTTCGACACGGTGATGAAATCATAGCCGAAGAACACGCCGGTGACGCCAGGGATTTCGAACAGCCGCCCAGCCAGCGGCGAGGCCATCGCCGCACTGTCGGCATCACGGAAATCGGCGGTGCCTTCGAGCAGCACTTCCTTGCCAGGCAGGAACTTCAACGTTGCGGGATTGGGCGTCGACTCGGTCTGAATGAACATGGCCGTCTCCATGCCCGTTTTGGGCAACTAGTTTGGAATAGTTCTAAATAGGCTCTATCGGCGGGACATTCAAGCGAAACGCATCGCCGGAACGGCCGGCCGGCGGAATGTTTTTGCTGGCTGGGGAGCTGAATCCCGGGCGGGCCTCAGGCGAGGCTGTCGATTTCCTCATCCGACAGATTCTGCGGTACAACGGTGACCGGAATGGGGAAAGCGGCACCCTTGCCGGCCACGGCACCGACCAGCGGGCCCGGCCCTTCCTTGCCGGCGCCGGCCGCCAGCACGAGAATGGCGATGTCCTGGTCTTCCTCGATCAGCTTGTGGATCTCTTCGGTCGGCTTGCCTTCGCGCACGACAATCTCCGGTTCGATGCCGAGCTTCTGGCGCACCTTGTTGGCGTAGCCGTCCAGCGCCGCGCGCGCCGTGGCGTTCGCCTCCTCGCGCATGATCTTCTCGACGCCCAGCCAGTGCTGGAAGTCGTCCGGCACGATGACATAGAGCAGCACCAGCGTGCCGCTGGTGCTCTGCGCCCGCTTCGAAGCGTAGGCGACGGCGCGTTCGCATTCCGGCGTGTCATCGATGATCGTCAGGAATTTCCTGCGATGACCGGCTTCGCGGCTGAGGCGTTTGGAGACCATGTCTATCTACTCGGTATCTTTTCGGCCGCAATCTGCCACCGCGGCAGGCCGGCGGCAAGCCGCCGGCCATAGGCCAGTATGTCTTGGGCCGGTACGAGGCGGCGCATTGACGATCGGGCTCAGCCCTGCAGCAGCCCGATAATGTCGCGCACCGTCTTCATAGTCGTCTCGGCGAGCACGCCGGCGCGTTCGCCGCCATCCCGGAGCACCGCGTCGACATAGGCGCGGTCGCCCTGGATGCGGCGCATCTCGCTGGCGATCGGCGCCAGTTTCTCCACCGCGAGATCGGCCAGCGCCGGCTTGAACACGGAGAATTGCTGGCCGCCGAATTGCTTCAGCACATCGGCCTTCGACATTTCCGCGAGGCCAGCATAGATGCCGACCAGGTTCTCCGCCTCGGGCCGGCTTTCCAGTCCGTCGACCTCGCTCGGCAAGGCCTCCGGGTCGGTCTTGGCCTTGCGGATCTTCTTCGAGATGGTGTCGGCATCGTCGGTCAGGTTGATGCGCGACAGATCCGATGGGTCCGACTTCGACATTTTCTTCGACCCGTCGCGCAGGCTCATGATGCGCGCCGCCGGGCCGCCGATGACCGGTTCGGTGATCGGGAAGAAGCCGTTCACCGTCTCCTCGCCGACCTGCATCTCGACGCCGACGCCAAGACCGGCGATGCGGTTGGAGAAATCGTTGTTGAATTTCTGGGCGATGTCGCGGGTCAATTCCAGATGCTGCTTCTGGTCCTCGCCCACCGGCACATGGGTGGCGCGATAAAGCAGGATGTCGGCCGCCATCAGCGAGGGATAGGCGAGCAGGCCCAGCGAGGCGTTCTCGCGGTCCTTGCCGGCCTTGTCCTTGAACTGCGTCATCTTGTTCATCCAGCCGATGCGCGCGACGCAATTGAAGATCCAGGCGAGCTCTGCATGCTGCATCACCCGCGACTGGTTGAAGACGATGTGCTTCTTCGGGTCGATGCCGGAGGCGAGGAACGCCGCGGTGATTGACCGCGTCTGGTCGGCAAGGTCGTCATGGACGAGCTGGGCGGTCAGCGAATGCAGGTCGACGACGCAGTAGATGCAGTCGGACGTATCCTGCAGGGCGACGAATTTCTTGATGGCGCCGAGATAGTTGCCGAGATGCAGATTGCCGGTCGGCTGGACGCCGGAGAAGACGAGTGGCTTGAAGGCGGACATGGATTTTCCCCGTGGCTTGTGGAGGGCCGTTTCGCACGCGGCGAAAGTCTTTCGACGGCGCGCTTATGAACGAAGGGGCGGACGGGATCAAGAGGCGGAAGTTGGGCCGCTGGGCGGATGACTTCGTCCTGACAGGTTCGCGCCGCCCCTCATTGTCCTGCCGGACATTTCTCCCCGTATAGTGACGGGGAGAAAAAGCGCCGTAGCCCGCTCAGCCTCTTTCTCCCCGTTCTACGGGGAGAAATGCCCGGCAGGGCAATGAGCGACTATCTGTGGTGTCAAGTTGCATTGGCGAACTCGATGCGCGCATCGCGTGCTTTTGCATTGAGAATGACGAGGAGTTTTCGCGCCAGCGCCATGC